>CAZBPD010000115.1:0-1704 GCA_964493705.1 uncultured Occallatibacter sp. | reverse complement strand
ATGTTGTTGCCGAATTGCGGGCCTTTCCCGCAGATGTCGCATACCTGTGCCATGATTTTGCTCCAAACGTTGGTGTTTCGTGCTGCTGGGAAAAGCCGCCTGCACACGCCAACCGGTCGCGCTCAATCCAGGCTCGTACCCACCAGGCGCCAGCAGGATGCAAAAGACACACGTACCCGCCAGCTTGCCGAATCCTCAGTATACCCCAAAACCTCGCCCCAACCAAGCTCAACTTGCTGCCAAGACAAGATGATCCTGAAAGGAACCGCCCCAAACCAAACGCCTCAATCGAGGCCTGGGGCGATTCTTTTCAGTTCCCCTCGCCGTTACCGGCCCAGAGAACAGGAAACTGTAGCGCTGGCCTCCTGGCCGGCAGTGGCGTGGACCTCCCGGTCCACGCACGTTTCCTATTAGATGAACACAGATCGGGCCGGCATCTAGGGCCGCGCTACCAGCTTTTCTCCCTTGTATACGATGGTGGCGTCGGGCTGGGCGGTTTCTCCGATGCCCACGCCGTGATTACTGCTCACCAGAACCACGTGGAAGGTATGCTCGGCCAGCATTCCGGCGAAGCTGCCCTGGCGCGCGCCCAGCGTCAGCGTTTTGGCGGCGTCGTCCCAGCGCAGGGCGATAGTCGCGTGCGCGCCCTTCTCGTAGTTGAAGTTGTCGTTTTCATCCTCATAGAGAGTGAAATCGCCGTTTGCGCCGGGATAGATACGCAACTCGATGGGATCGGCGGGCTTTTCCGTGGACCACTCCATGGCCGGGCCCATGGGAACGATGGAGCCGGCGCGCACGAAGAGGGGCAGCTTGGCCAGCGGCGCATCGGTCTCGATACGCTTGCTTCCCTGCTGCTTCTGGCCGGTCCAGAAGTCGTACCAGAGGGCCTGGGGCAGATAGACGGAGCGGCTGACAGCGCCATGCTGCGTCACCGGGCTGACCAGAATCGCCGGACCAAACATATACTCGTCGCCGGTATTCTGCGCCTCGACATCGGTGCGCCAATCCATCACCAGCGGGCGCATCAGGGTCGCGCGGTTGCTGGTGACCTGCCAGGCCTGGGAGTAGATGTAAGGCAGCAGGCGATAGCGCAGGGTGTCGTAGTCGACCAGGATCTTTTGCGCCTCCGGGCCGTAGGACCAAAGCTCGTTTTCGTCGGGATTCCGTGTGCCGTGAACGCGGAAGATGGGCGAAAATGCGCCGAACTGGAACCAGCGGACAAACAACTCTCTGAAATTGGGGTCGGCCAGGTTGCCGCCCGAGATGAACCCGCCGATGTCGGTGGTCCAGTAGGGCATTCCACTGATGGCGTAGTTGAGGCCGGCGGGAATCTGGCGCTGGAAGGTAACCCAGTCGCTAAGCACATCGCCCGACCAGGCGGTGACGCCGTTACGCTGCGCACCCGCATAGGCCGAACGGCTGAGGATGAAGACGCGCTTCTGGGCAGACTCCGGGAGCAGCGCATCGGCCGCGCGCTGCCCGTTGGCCACCACACTGGTGTGGAAGAGCGGGAAGGCATTGGCGTAGCGCGCGCCGGAGCCGATATGGAGCTGGTTCGAGGTCAGGATGTTGGCTTCACGGCCTTCGGTCTCCGGCTCGTCGGTGTCGAGCCACCAGGCGTCTACGCCCTTTTGGAAGAGCGCGGTGTTGGCGTTGGCCCAATACTGCTTGGCGGCGGCGGGGTTGGTGGGGTCGTAGAGCGCC
>CAZBPD010000114.1:0-1744 GCA_964493705.1 uncultured Occallatibacter sp. | reverse complement strand
TGACCGCACCGGCTGGCGGAGAGATGAGTGGGCTTAGAGCCCACTTTTTATTTGGCTCAAAGGTCCTGCGGACGGCAGCCTTTTTGGGGGTTGTGGCTAGCAGGGTAAAGCCTCTCTTATGAGTAGGTTTCCGCCAAAAAAGAGGGTTCGGGCGCACGCGCCCGTTGGCACAGATTGGACGGAAGAGCCGCGCGCGCGGCGCGGGAGAAATGGGCAAACTGGAGCAAATTCGATCGGCGGCGGAACGGGTTGCCGCCTCGCACGGACTGGAAGTTGTGGACCTGGAGTTCGTCGGCCCGGCCAAGGAACGCACTCTGCGCATCGCACTGGAGAAGAACGCCGCGGGACGGGCGGCCTTCAGGGTGGCGCTGGAAGCAGCGCCGAAGGAAGAGTTGCCGGCACGGCTGGCCGAGGGTTCGCTCAATGTGGAGCAGCTCTCGTGCATTACGCATGAGGATTGCGCCGCCTTCAGCCGCGACTTTGGCGTGCTGCTGGATGTGGAAGATTTGGTGGCGGGCGGCGAATATACGCTCGAGGCGAGTTCGCCGGGGTTGGATCGCAAGTTGGTCAAGGCGGCGGATTTCGAGCGCTTCGGCGGCTGCCTGGTGAAGGTGCAGACCTTCGAGGCGATCCGCAACAACCGCCATTGGCAGGGACGGCTGACCGCTTTCAGCCCGACGGGAACGGAAGGGGCGTCGATTACCCTCGACCTCTCCGCCGTCAAGCAGAACAGCAAGAGCCGCAAGACCGGCGTCAACACGGTGGAGATTGCCCTCGGCAACATCGAGAAGGCGCAACTGGTGCCGGAGATCTAAGTTTTCCCCCGGTCTCGGAGACGAGATCCGATTTTCCCCGCAAGGACGAGAGGGGCCGGGCTGGAGCCCGAACTCTTTCACCGAATCCCTTCAACCGGCGCGGCCCTTGGGCCTGTCGCCGAACGCACTGCAACTGAGAGAGCACGCACAGTATGTCCAGCGTTTTGTATCAAAGTATCGAGCTCCTGAGTCACGAGAAGGGCATCACCACCGAGATCGTGGTGGGCGCCGTGGAAGAGGCCTACGCCCTGGCCACGCGCAAGTTCTACAAGACGCAGGAGAACATGCGTGGCGAGTTGAACAAGGAGACCGGCGAGATCGCGGTTTATTCCTATAAGACAGTGGTGGCCGACGACGAGCCGATCGAGGACCCGATCAACCAGATCACGCTCAGCGAGGCCGCGCAACTGGTCCCCGACGTGGTGGTGGGCAGCGAACTGCGCAGCTACTGCGACACCACTCCGCTGGGCCGCATCGCCGCCCAGTTGGCCAAGCAGGTGATCTTCCAGAAGGTCCGCGAGGCCGAGCGCGACACCGTCTTCAACGAGTACGCGCATCGCGAAAAGGAAGTTCTCAACGCTACGGTCAAGCGCGTCGAGGGTCAGGAAGTGGTCTTCGACCTGGGCAAGGCCGAGGCGCGCTGCCCCAAGCGGGAGCAGTCGCGGCTGGAGCAGTTCACCGTGGGCGAGCGCGTCCGCGTGGTGCTGCTCAAGGTAGACCGTGCGGCCAAGGGGCCGCAAGTCATCGTCTCCCGCGCAGCGCCGGAACTGGTGCAGAACCTCTTTCAATCCGAGGTTCCCGAGATCTACGACAACACCGTGACCATCCGCGCCATTGCCCGCGAGGCGGGCGAGCGCACCAAGATTGCCGTTCAGTCCCGCGACAAGGACGTGGACCCGGTGGGCGCCTGCGTGGGCATGAAGGGCATG
>CAZBPD010000113.1:0-1782 GCA_964493705.1 uncultured Occallatibacter sp. | reverse complement strand
GCGGGAGAGACGCCCCGCATCTGCTGCGCCGATGCGCCACCGGCGATGAAAACGGCGGCGATGACGAGGGTGTGCCCCTCGCCCACGGCAGTGGGAGAGGGAGGGACCCGCGTAGCGGGAGGGTGAGGGTGCGGTGGAACCTCGGGATTGCTGCGCAGGCCAGCGATTTGTGCGATCAACCCAAGGCAAGTGATCGTCCTGAGGCTGTTCGTCCCTGTGGAGTGTAGGAACCCGTGGAGAGACTGGCCCGCGCCCGATTAAGGTATCATCGATTGTCGCGGCCGAGAATTGCCTCTTGGGGCAGCTCTGGGCGAGCACGTAGAGCAGGATCTTTTCCTACCTGAGTGGCGCTTGCGGTCACTTGTCTTTCGCAATGGAGGGCAAGGCATGGATGTTGTGGCGCATCGCAGTTCTGGATTGGATGTGCACAGGTCGATTATCGTCGCCTGCGTGCTTCTGACCCAACCGAATGGTCGGGCAAGCAAAGAGCGAGGTCAATTTGCCGCCACGGCGGCTGGTTTGGCGAAGCTTGTTGCCTGGCTAAAGAGTTTTGGCGTGACCCATGTCGGAATGGAGAGCACCGGCGTCTATTGGATGCCGGTCTATGCAGTGCTTGAACAAGCGAGGGGCTTCGAACTGATTGTCGCCAATGCGCAGCACGTCAAGCAGGTCCCCGGCCGCAAGACCGATGTAAAGGATGCAGAATGGCTGGCTCAGTTGGTTCGCTTCGGGTTGATGCCTAAGAGCTTCGTGCCGCCCAAGCCCATCCGCGACTTGCGTGACCTTACCCGTTATCGCCGCACCCTGACCGAGGTCCAAGGTTCGGAACGACGTCGGCTGATCAAGTTGTTGGAGGCAACCGATATCAAGCTGGCCGAGGTGATAAGCGACGTCTTCGGGGTGTCCGGGCGTGCGATCCTTCGCGCGCTTATTGAGGGGCAACAGACGGCCACGGAAATGGCCAAACTGGCCCGCGGACACCTCCGCAAGAAGATTGCACACCTGGGCGACGCCCTGGCTGGCCGCTTGGACGACCACCATCGCGAGATGCTGGCCATCCAGTTGGTCCGAGTTGAGGCAGCAGAAACCGACATCGCGACGCTCGACAAGCAGATCGCCGAGCGCCTGGAGCCCTACGCCGTTCAAGTGGACCTTTTGGTAACCATCCCCGGCATCGACTGGGTCGTCGCGGCTATCATCATCGCCGAGATCGGCGTTGACATGTCGGTCTTTCCAAGCGCCGGTCACCTGTCGGCGTGGGCCGGAGTTTGTCCTGGCAACAATCAAAGCGCCGGAAAGAACAAGCCTGCTGGTGCCCGCAAAGGGAACGTCCACCTCAAGACCGCGCTCTGCAATGCGGCCATCGGCGCCTCCCGGAAACGCAACAGCTTCTTCAAGAGCAAGTACACCAAACTGAAGATACGCCGTGGCGGCGGTCGCGCTGCCTTGGCCATCGGCCACAAACTGCTGGTCTGCGCCTACCACATGCTGTCCACGGGGGCCTTCTACAAGGATCTCGGCGAACACTACCAAGACAAGCGCGATGCTCAACGCGCAACGAACCGCTGCGTTCGTCGCCTCGAAAAGCTCGGCTTCAAAGTCACCCTGGAGCCATCCGGAGAACAAGCCAATAAACTACCGACCGAACTCGCGGAGGCCGCATGAGTCATGCGTCGCGCCGACGCGCGCCCGCCCTCATCCCAACCCTTCTCCCCCCAGAGGGTGGAGAAGAGCTAAACCATGGGGGCGGCAACGTTTTTCCCCTCTGTTTTCAGAGCAGGG
>CAZBPD010000112.1:0-2215 GCA_964493705.1 uncultured Occallatibacter sp. | reverse complement strand
ATCTGGCTGCGCGGCAAGTCGAACATCGTCTACTATCCCTGGGCCGGGAACTGGCTGTACACGGCGCAGCGCTACACCGGCATCATCGCCTTCTTCTACATCGGGCAGCATGTGATTCGCCAGCGCTTTCTGGGCGTTAGCCTCCCCGAGCACCCCATGGAGGCCTACGCCAAGGTGCAGATGGAGTTGGCCAATCCCTGGATGCTGGCCTTCTACATCGTGGCCATGATCGCCATCTGCTGGCACTTCGCCTACGGCGTCTGGCTCTTTGCCGCCAAGTGGGGTATCACCCCCGGCGTACAAGCCCGCAAGCGCTTCGGCTATGTCTGCGCGGCGCTGGGCGTTGGTCTCACGGTACTGGGACTGATGGGTATCTGGGCATTTGTGGGAAAAAGCAGCTTCTAGCTATTAGCTTCTAGCTATTAGCTTCTAGCTGTTAGCTAAGGCTTCACGCAGTGATTTTTCCTCTTCTCGCGTTCCGGCAGCGCTTTGGGCTGAATGCCGGGCTAGATGCTAGAGGCTAGCAGCTAGCAGCTTCTGAAAGGACTCTCCATGGCAGCACCCAGAATTATCGTGGTGGGCGGAGGCTTGGCGGGCCTGGCGGCGGTCATCAAGATCGCCGAGGCAGGCGGAACCGTCGATCTCTTCTCCATCGTCCCGGTCAAGCGTTCTCACTCGGTCTGCGCCCAGGGCGGCATCAACGCCGCCAAGAACCTGAAGGGCGAGGGCGACACCACCTACAAGCACTTCGACGACACCATCTACGGCGGCGACTTTCTGGCCAACCAGAGCCCGGTCAAGGCCATGTGCGAGGCCGCTCCGGCGATCATCGACCTGCTGGACCGCATGGGCGTCACCTTCAATCGCACTCCCGAGGGGCTGCTCGACTTCCGCCGCTTCGGCGGCACGCTCTACAACCGCACCGCCTTTGCCGGCGCCACCACCGGCCAGCAGTTGCTCTACGCGCTGGACGAGCAGGTGCGGCGTTTCGAGGCCGCGGGCAAGGTGAAAAAGTACGAGGGCTGGGAGTTCCTCAGCGCCGTGCTCGACTCGAAGGGCGTGGCCAGGGGCATTACCGCGCTCGACCTGCGCTCGATGGAGCTGCGCTCCTTTGCGGCAGACGCCATTATTCTGGCCACGGGCGGCATCGGAGCGATTTTTGGCAAGAGCACCAACTCGGTGGTCTGCACGGGATCGGCGCAGTCGGCGATCTTTCAGCAGGGCGCGCACTACGCCAACGGCGAGTTCATTCAGGTACACCCAACCTGCATCCCCGGCGAAGACAAGCTGCGTCTGATGTCGGAGTCGGCGCGCGGCGAGGGCGGACGCGTCTGGGTGCCGCGCAAATCCGGCGACAAGCGCGACGCCAAGCAGATTCCCGAGGCCGACCGCTGGTACTTCCTCGAAGAGTGGTATCCCAAGTATGGCAATCTCGTGCCGCGCGACGTGGCCACCCGCGCCATTCACAAGGTGGTCTACGAGCACGGCCTGGGCATCGACGGCCAGCCGATGGTATACCTCGATCTGACCCACATCGACCGGGCCACGCTGAACCGCAAGCTCGAAGGCATTCTCGAAATCTACGAGAAGTTCGTCGGCGTAGATCCCCGCGATCACCCCATGAAGATCTTCCCCGGCATGCACTACACCATGGGCGGCCTGTGGGTGGACTTCAACCAGATGACCAACATCCCCGGCGTCTTTGCCGCTGGCGAGTGTGAGTACCAGTACCACGGCGCCAATCGCCTGGGCGCCAACTCGCTGCTCAGTTGCATCTATGCGGGCTTTATCTCCGGACCGATTGCTCTCAATTACGCGAAGAGCCTGCCCGCGGCAGAGGGCGATGGCGGCCACGCGGCGGAGATCAAGCGCCAGGCGGAGATCAACGGCGCGTTGCTGAGCAACCAGGGAACCGAGAATCCCTTCAAGCTGTGGCGCGAACTGGGCCAGACGATGACCGAGCATGTGACGGTCATTCGCTACAACAAGGGTCTGAAAGAAGCCGACGAGAAGATCGTCGAGCTGCTGGAGCGCTTCAAGAACGTCAACCTCAGCGACCGCAGCCAGTGGGCGAACACCAGCTTTGCCTTCGCTCGCCAGTTGAAGAACATGCTGGAACTCTCGCGGGTGGTGGCGCAGGGCGCTCTGCTGCGCGACGAATCGCGCGGCGCGCACTACAAGCCCGACTTCCCGGAGCGCAACGACGAGAAGTTCC
>CAZBPD010000111.1:0-2217 GCA_964493705.1 uncultured Occallatibacter sp. | reverse complement strand
ACGCCGTTCTTCTTGGTTTCCTTGATGGCGGTCTCGGCCAGCAGGTCCAGGAAAGCAGCAGCTTGCTTGTTGGTCATTTCCATCTTCTCGGCCATGAGCCGAGTCAGGGCGGTCTTGGTCAATCCAGTTGCCATGTGTTTCTCCTTCTTTGGGGCGCGCCCTCGGGGCCGCCGGTGTTGCCTCGGGTTCCACTGCCGCGATCCGCAAAAGTCCGTGCAATCCACGCAGCGCTGGCACGAAACCCCTGTGTTCATGCGGGTTCTGAGACCCCGTCGTTGCCTACAATGCGACTTTAGGGTGGGCAAAGTCAATGGCAAATCAGCGATTTCCACAAAAATCTTTGGTTTTTTCAGGGTTTTTACCTTGAAACACCTGTTTTTGCCCATTTTTCCACGATTATGACCGATTCCGAGCCGCTCACCAACGCGCCGAGTACCGCGATGCGGCGCTCAAGAATCTCCTCATTTCAGCCCGAAAAGTACCGTTTTGCGCGGCTTCATTGCCGCCAGAATGGGCGTATTCAGCGCTTCGACCGCTGGGGCGGCCAGCTTGAAGCAGCGGACCAGCGTGGTGGTGAAATCCGCTTCGAGAGCCGCCGTGGCGGGCAGCGCCGTGCTCAATCCCCATTGCCGGCAGCGGATCAGGTCCAGCGCCGGATGCTCGCAGGGAAAGCCCTTCGGCGGGCGGGTCAGGGCGTTGCCTTCGAAATCGGCGAAGACCTTGCGCACGGCGGGCTTCTCAATCAGAGCGCGGAAGGAGGCGTGGTTCTCCAGCAGCCAGTGGCGGATGGCGGCCAACTGATCCTTGGCCGGCATCCAGGCGCCGGCGGCGATCACCACCTCTTTGGCGTCGATGTGGAAGTAGAAGCCGGCTCCGCTGGTCTTTTCCAAGCCCTCGGGCATCCACCAGGCAGCCACGTGGGTCTTGTAAGGCTTCTTGTCGGCGCTGAAGCGGGTGTCGCGATAGATGCGGAAGAGGCACTTCTCCGCCGGGCGCACATAGGCGGGCGCAAAGCCCTCCATAGCCTCATTGACGCGGCGAATGATAGCCAGCATCGGCTCTTTCAACTCTGCCTCGAAGGTGGCTTTGCGCGGCGTGAACCACTCACGGTCGTTATTGCGCGCCAGCCCGCGCAGAAATTTGAGGCCCTCGGGACGAAGGTGGGCGGGGACGGCAGCGGAAACAGCGTTTTTTGGGCTCGGCAAATCTCACCTCATTTCGGTCGCCATCGATGCAGCAGAAGCACTACGACTGTGAGAATCTAAACATCTTCAGGAGGCCAATCCTACCAGGGAACTGGCAAGGAATATGTGCCAGACTGAATCCGCACCATTCGGCCAGATGCAGAATGCTATAGAAAAGCGACGATAGGTGAATCCATTTCTTTTCCTGGCCATGCCCGAGGCTCGAACGGCGAGGCGCAGATATAACTCATCATCGCTGAAGCTCTGGGTTTCGGCGAAGAAAAATCCCGGCGCCTCGCGGAGAGCTCTGCCGGCGAGGTTGGCTGCAGGCTCGTCGTCAGGGCCAGCAGCTTGAAGCGCCAATCGTTGCGTTCTATTTCCTAATCTGCTGCTTCTTCCAGTTCCGTCCCCACGCGGTGCAGCCCCATCACCTTCCATTGAATCCAGTCAAAGGCCAGGTAGACCACGGGAGTGGTGAAGAGGGTCAGCAACTGCGAGACGATCAGGCCACCCACGATGGTGATGCCCAGCGGCTTGCGCAGTTCCGAGCCCACGCCCATGCCGATGGCCAGCGGCAGTCCGCCGAAGAGCGCGGCCATGGTGGTCATCATGATGGGGCGGAAGCGCAGCAAACACGCCTGATAAATTGCCTCGACCGGCGCCAATCCCTGCTCGCGCTCGGCTTGCAGAGCGAAGTCGATCATCATGATGGCGTTCTTCTTGACGATGCCGATGAGCAGGATGATGCCTATCAGGGCGATGATGCTCAGCTCGGTTCCCACCAGCATCAGCGCCAGAATTGCTCCCACGCCAGCAGGAGGGATGGTGGAGAGAATCGTCAGCGGATGGATAAGGCTCTCGTAGAGAATGCCGAGGACGATGTAGACGGCGGTCAGCGCGGCCAGAATCAGCCAGGGCATATTGTTCTTCGAATCCTGGAAGGCCTGCGCGGTGCCCTGGAAGGTGGGGTGAACGGAGGAGGGCATTCCCATCTCGCGCTGGGCTTTTTCGAGCGCGGTGACGGCGTCGCCCA
>CAZBPD010000110.1:0-2387 GCA_964493705.1 uncultured Occallatibacter sp. | reverse complement strand
CCCGGATAATGAAGACATTTCGAAGTGGCTAACAGGCGCGCCCTTCATGGAAAATATGGTGGAGTCGGCAAAAGCCACGATCGATCATTTCGGCAACAGAATCGTCTACATCAATGTGCTGCGCAATATGTCCGTGGACTGCGACTGCGCAGGCGTCAGCGCAGTGCCGTCGAAGGCGCACGACCTCGGCATTCTAGGTTCCACCGACATCCTGGCGGTAGACCAGGCTTCCATCGACATGGTGTATAAGCTTCCTGAAGCAGAACTTCATGACCTCAAGGAACGCATTGAATCTCGTCAAGGCCTTCGGCAACTCTCATATATGAAAGAGATGAAGATGGGCAGAGACGAATACGAGCTTGTCACGGTTTAGGAGTCAGGCCCGCTGTTATTTAACAGCACGCCGCGCTCATCGGCAACACACATCAAGAGATGATCGAAATGGAGATAGAATGCGACCGGTCGCATCAAGCGCCGGCCACTGCTCGCGGAATGAAGTGAATTCCTGTTACTTCGTTTGTGGCGTCGCGTAGGCAAGTCCATGCAAACTCCCACATGGCCTGGAGAAGTACTGGAATGCCAAATCGCCTTACCGCTCGCGGAGCGGCTCAGAAGGAGGTTGTGGAAATCGCTACTCCTTGGTCTTGAGTTTGCTGTCGTTTTCCTGGATGAATGCCTCGATCACAGGAGCGCTGGCAAGAATGCGGAGCCACTGTTCCTTGTAGAGGGTGACGGGGAAACGTCCCATTCCGTAGAGGGATACGGCGCCTTTCTCGCTGACCTTGAGACTCAACCCTGCTGAATCCTTGCTCTTGAGCTTTGTGTTTTCTGCCCGCAGGCGCTCCAACTCCGCTTTCATTTCCGCTTCGTTCATGCCGTCTCTCCCATTCTGTTTTTCGCTTCAATCGTCTCACTGCGCACCGGTTGCGCCAAGCCAACAGGGCCAGCCGCACTGGCCAAAAGCGCCTCGATCCGCTCGACTTCGAGCCGCCTGAGTTTCGCGGTGCTGGACCACTGCTCCATCCGTTCAGGGTCAGTGGAGAAGTCGGCGGAGATTTCCATCCACCGGCTCTCGTTCTCGCGGGCCGCCTTGAGCGCGGCCTGAAGCACCTCGATTTGCTGATCCCTTGATGAGTTCATTCAGGAATCAGCTTATATCGTCGTCGCTGTTTCGCTCCAAAGCAGCCAGCACGGCAATCCAACGCATTCCCGACTGGATGGCTGACCGGCCATTCTTCACACCCGAACCAGTATTCCGCCTGAGAAAATCCCAAATGAAACCATCCAAGCTTTATGAGGCGCTTCATGCGCTGATCGGCGAACGTGTGCCTCTGCATATCTGGGGCGCGTGCGGCGTCGGAAAATCGCAAATCGTCGCCCAGGTTGCGGACGATCTTGACTTTGACTTCCTTGACGTTCGCGCCGTGCAACTCGATCCGGTCGATCTGCGAGGGCTACCCCGCATCAAAGAGGACCAGACCGAATGGGTGCCACCCAAGTTTCTTCCCACCGCCGGGAAAGGCATTCTGTTTCTCGATGAACTGACGTCGGCGCCGCAGATGACGCAGGCCGGCTGCTACCAACTGGTGCTCGACCGCAAGCTGGGAGAGTATGTTCTGCCAGATGGCTGGGTGGTCATTGCCGCTGGCAATCCGGCCTCCGAGCGGGGAGTCCATTTCTCGATGCCGCGTCCGTTGCGGAATCGATTCGTCCATCTCGAACTTGAAGCCGACCTCAACGACTGGTGCAAATGGGCCGTGGGCGCGGGCGTTCGGCCGGAGATCATTGCATTTCTGCGCTTCAAGCCAGACCTGTTGCACACCACCGATGCAACCTCGGATGCCAACGCCTGGCCCACTCCCCGCTCCTGGGAGATGGCCTCCAATGTTCTGCGCGGCATTGCCAACCGGCAGAAGACCACCTTCCTAGCTGGCGCAAGCGAGTTCGAGGCGCAGTTGCTCGACGGAACTGTTGGGCCTACGGCGGCGGCGGAGTTGATCGCATTCTTGCGGCTCTTCCGGCAGTTGCCGTCGATCGACGAGATCCTGCTCAACCCGGAGACGGCGCCGCTTCCGGCGGAGACCTCGGCGCAGATCGCAATTGCCACGGCGCTGGGCCGGGCCATGACAGATAACTCCGTGGCCAGAGGGCTGAAGTATCTGGACCGTATGCCGACCGAAATGCGCGTCATGGCGATGCGCGATGCGGCGGCGCGGGACACCGCCATCACCCACACGCCGGAGTTTGTTCGCTTCGGTGTGCAACAGGAGGCCATTCGATGATTACTGAACGAGCCATGCTCGCCGCCGTCCATATCAGCATCTGGACGGCCATCAAACACGACCGCAAGATCAGCCGCGACGTTGCCGACCAGCATGGAGCGCACC
>CAZBPD010000109.1:0-2471 GCA_964493705.1 uncultured Occallatibacter sp. | reverse complement strand
CTGGTGGCTCGCTTCGCCACTCAGACGCTTCTACAGAACTTTAAGGACTCAATCTCACGTCTTGGGCGACCCGTGCGCGTGACCCAGACGGACCTATCCCCGCTTGCGCAATTCCAGCTCCACGACGCGCAGCATCTCTGCTTCCGGAGCGGGCTTGCCGGTCCAGAGTTCGAACTGGCGCGCGCCCTGCTGCACGAACATCTCCATGCCGCCAATGGTCGCAAGGCCCCGCTCCCTGGCCAGCTTGAGCAGCGGCGTCTCCAGCGGGTTGTAGACCAGGTCGAAGACCAGGTTGGCGTTCAACTCGTCGGCGGCGATGGGCAGAGCTTGCTTCCCGTCCTTCATGCCGCAGGGCGTGGAGTTGACGAGCGCGTCGAAGTGCAGGCCGGCGAAGTCCTTTTGCTCCAGCGCCTGCGCGCCCGCCTCCGCGGCCAGAGCGACGGCCGTAGCGTGGGTGCGGTTGACGATGAAGACCTCCGCGCCCTGATCGACCAGGCCGAAGACCGCGGCCCGCGCCGCTCCGCCCGCGCCAAGAACGGCAATCTTCGCGTCCTTGAGCGCCATCCGCTTCTCCAGCGGGCGCACCACCCCGGCAACATCGGTATTGAATCCTTCAATGGACCCATCCCCGCCCACGCGCAGGGTATTGCAGGCGCCGATGCGCTCGGTTAACGGGTCCATGCTGCTGAGGAACGGCAAAATCTCCACCTTGAGCGGCATGGTGACCGCCGCGCCGGCCAGTGGCAGTTCGCGCAGTAGGGTCAGCAGGTCGGCGAGCGCGGTGACCTTCAACGGCAGCAGCACCGCGTTGATGCCCTCGATGTGAAAGGCCGCGTTCTGCATCAGCGGTGAGAGGGAGTGGCAGATGGGGTTGCCGGCGACGCCGAAGATGCGCGTCTGCGCATTCAACTGCTCGGCGCGATAGAGCTCGCGCAGGGTTTGTGCAGAGACCTGGCCGGGAGCCGTTCCCGCTCCATTCGCCGAAGAGGCAAAGGTAAACGCCGCTCCGGCGCGCGGCCCCAGCACCCGGCTGACGATGCCCTCCTCGCCCATTGCGATGCCGACGAAGCGTGCAGATTGCGATCTTTCTTCGATCAGCCGCAGCACGGCCAGATTGTCTGCCAGCGTTTGTGCGGTCGAGACCACCTTGACGAAATCCGGCTGAAAGGCGGCGATGCGCTGGGCGGCGAAGCCCAGATTGTGGGTTTGCACGAAGTCGTGAAAGCTGATGAGCAGCTCCGCGCCGGCGGCTTGCAAGCGCTGGCGCAGGGCGTCGAACTGGGCCGGAGTGGCCGCCTCTGCCGACTCGACTTCAAGATCGACGATGCGGCAGCCGGCCTCGGCGGCCTGTCCTAGAATCTGGATTTCCTCTTCCAGCGATCCGGTAAAAGACCCGCCGTTGGCCCGGCGTCGGCAGGTGGCGATGGCGGTGACCGCGGGGTGCGCGCTGAGGAAATCCCGCAGCGGCTGTAGAGCCTCCATCGGCGCGTCCAGCGCATCCAGGCGAAACTCCAGAAAGAGTGCGTCGGCCAGAGCCGCTTCGGCGCGCTCCATCAACTCCGCGGGCGTGGAGGCTTGCAGCGCCACACTGACTTTGCCCGCAGACCGGCAGGCTCCTGTTGCGGGTGCAACGGTAGGGTTGGAAGTTGTTTCCGTCATAGGTATCGCCGCCGCATCGGTTGAGATTTTCCTCTCTAGTGTACCGTCGTCCAGGCGTCGCCCGCACCGCCGGTCGCGCCGCCGCAGTGACGAATACACTGGCTCCGCCGCTTCGCAGGGTGTACACTGCCCTTCGTTGTTTCTGACAAATTATGCCTGTTGAAGAGAATCTTTGCACCTTGAGCTATACGCGCGGACCTAGCCGTCCCCTCCTCGATTTGACCATCGGCGAGTTGCTGGCTCGCACCGCAAGCCTTTACCCCGACCGCCTTGCCGTGGCCTCGCTCCACCAGTCCAAGCGTCTAACCTGGGCGGAATTGAGCGCCGCCGCCGACCGCGTAGCGCGCGGTTTGTGGGCGCTGGGCATCCGTCGCGGCGACCGGGTTGGCCTGTGGTCCACCAACTGCATCGAGTGGGTGATGATGCATATGGGCTGCGCCCGCGCCGGAGCGGCGTTGGTCAACGTCAACCCCGCCTACCGCTCCCACGAGCTGCAATACACCCTCGAACGCTCGCGCATGAAGGCCCTCTTCCTCTGGCACAAGGACCGCCACGCCGACTATGCCGACATCCTTGCCCGCGCCCGCCACGGCATCGACCATGAACTCCAGCACGTCATCTACTTCGACACCCCGGAGTGGCCTGCCTTCCTTGACGCCGAGGGCCGTTTGCCCGACCACGTCGATCCGCAGGACATTGCCGACATCCAGTACACCAGCGGAACGACTGGATTACCGAAGGGTGTCATGCTCACCCATTACAACGTCATCAACGACGGCCAATTCCTCGCCCAGGGCTTTCATTACACCGAG
>CAZBPD010000108.1:0-2756 GCA_964493705.1 uncultured Occallatibacter sp. | reverse complement strand
CTGTCACGGCAGAGGTCGCGGGTTCGAGCCCCGTCGTCCCCGCCATTCATTGCAAAGAACTTGGGAATGAATGGGACCTCATGTGACATCCCACAATCCAATCCAGTTTCATTTTTGTTGACGCCGTGCGCCTTCGTTTTTTGCGCTGGGCTGGCTCTGTGCGCATTGCGCAGAGTGACCGTTGCGAACGATTGTCTGCGCGCTATTGGGCGGTGGGCACATGTTTGGTTCGTTGCAGAACCAGGCGGGTGACGGCCTCGCTTTGCTTGACCATCTCATGGGCGGCGAAACCCTTTTCCACCAGCGCTCCCGTGGGGCAGGCCTGAACGCACTTGCCGCAGCCGGTGCAATTCTTGGCGTGGCCCCAATCGTCGCGCAGGTCGCTGACCAGGCGGGAGTGAATGCCGCGCGAGGCCACCTCCCAGACCTGCGCGCCCTCGACCTCGGCGCAGACGCGCACACAGCGGGTGCAGAGGATGCAGCGATTGTGATCGAGCACGAAGCGCTCGTGACTCATGTCGACGGGCAGGCGCGGATAGTTGTAGGCGTAGCGCACATGGTCGATGCCCAGTTTGCCGACCAGTGACTGCAATTCGCAGTGGCCCTCCGAGACGCACACCGCGCAGACATGGTTGCGCTCGACCAGCAGCAGCTCGACGGCCATCTTGCGATAGAGGGTGAGCTTCGGCGAGCTGGTATTGATCGACATCCCCTCTTGCAAGGGCGTGGTGCAGGCGGGCAGCAGGCGTTCGGTGCCGGCCAGCTCCACCATGCAGACGCGGCAGGCTCCAGCCGCGCTCAATCCCTTCAGATAGCAGAGCGTGGGAATCTCTTTGCCGTGGGCGCGAGCCGCCTCCAGAATCGTCTGGCCTTCGGGCACGCTCAGCAATTCGCCATCGATGCGGACGGATATAGTCTTGGGCACACCGGCGCTCCTTTCTTAACGGCGCATGGTCTCAGCGGCTAATGGACGGCGGCTCTCAGGTCGCAGCGCAGGCAGCGGCGGGCCTCTTCCAGCGCCTCTTGGGGATCGAGGCCGGCTACCACTTCCATCTGCGATTGAACCCGCACCTCGGCAGGCTGGGCGTGGGCTTTGTGACGGCGGCTGAGGCTGGGTTCCCCTGGGACGAGGGAGCTGTATTCGAAGTGGGGAAAGAGCTGCTGCCAGCGCTGTTCGCCCATCAGGCGCTCGTCGATCTTGCGCGCCGCCAGCTTGCCGCCGCTCATGGCGTTGGACATATTTGAAGCGCCGGTGATGACGTCGCCCCCGGCATAGAAGTTGGGCCGGCTGGTCTCAAGCGAGTAGCGATCGACGCGGATGGTGCCCTCCTCCTTAAGTTCCAATCCGGAGGCGCGGCAGAAGTCGCGGTCGAAGGTCTCGCCCACCGCCAGGATCACGCTGTCGCATTCGTAGCGCTGCACCTCGTCGGTGGGGATGGGCCTTCTGCGCCCCGATTTGTCGTATTCGCCCAGGCGCGTCTTGACGATCTCGATGGCCTGCACGCGGCCCTCATCGTCGCCCAGGATGCGGTGCGGCGCGGCCAGATAGACGAAGCGCACACCCTCTTCTTCAGCGGCTTCAATCTCTTCTTCGATGGCCGGCATGTCTTCACGTTCGCGGCGATAGAGAACGGTGACCTCGGCGCCCATGCGCAAGGCGGTACGCGCGGAGTCGATCGCCGCGTTACCGCCGCCAATCACCGCAACGCGAGCGCCCATATTCAACTGCTCGCCACGCGCCACCGACTCGAGAAAAGGCAACGCGGGAAAGACGTTTTTCAACTCCGTACCGGGCAAATAGAGCCAGGATTCCTTCCAGGTTCCCACGGAAAGAAAGACCGCATCGAAGCTGGCCGCCAGATCGTTCAAGGGCAGATCGAAACCCACCCTGGTGCGAAAGAGCATCTTCACTCCCACGGCTTCGATGAGATCGAGTTCCCGGCGCAGCACGGCTTTGGGCAGACGGTACTCGGGAATGGCGTAGCGCAACATGCCGCCCGCCTCATCGCGCTCTTCAAGGACCGTGACCTCATGTCCAAGCAGAGCTAGATAGTAGGCCGCGGTCAGGCCGGTAGGCCCAGCGCCGGCCACGGCAACCTTGCGCCCCGTCGACGGCAGCTTGTGCGCTACAATGCGCTCGACCAGGGGCTGGAAGCGATCGGAGAGATAGATGGCGTCGGCAATGGCGCGATGCACCTCGCGCATGTTCACAGTCTCGTCGAAGGACTGGCGGCGGCAGCGATTGTCGCAGGGATGCTGACAGACCCGGCCCGTGGAAGCGGGCAGGGGATTGTCCAGGACGACGGACTCGAAGGCGTCTTCCAGGCGGCCCTCCTGGTAAAGCTCGAGGAAGCGGGGAATGTTCATGCGCAGCGGACAACTGTTCTCGCAGGGCGACAAGGCCAGTTCCTGGCAGACGCCGGCGCGGCAGCGGTGGGCTACGATGTGGTCTTCATACTCCATGCGGAAGTGGCGCAGGGTAGTAAGCACCGGATTGGGCGCGGTCTGCCCAAGGCCGCAGAGCGAGCACTCGCGCATCATCCTCCCCAACTCTTCCAGCAGCTTGAGCTGCTCGGCGGTGCCGCTGCCGGCGGTGATGGCGTTGAGGATGCGCAGCGCCTTGTCCAGACCCACGCGGCAGGGCACGCACTTACCACAGGATTCGGAGTGGGTGAATTCGATGAAGTAGCGCGCCACATCGACCATGCAGTTGTCTTCATCCATCACCACCATGCCGCCGGAACCCATGATGGAGC
>CAZBPD010000107.1:0-2790 GCA_964493705.1 uncultured Occallatibacter sp. | reverse complement strand
GCAGGAAGCCATCAAAATGCTGGGCACCAACGGCGGCGGCTTCTTCAACGCCAACAGCGCCCATCCCTTCGAGAATCCCACGCCGTTCTCGAACCTTCTGCAGATGCTCTCCATCTTCATCATCCCCGCCGGCATGACTTACATGCTCGGCCGGATGACGGGCTCGCCGGGTCATGGATGGGCGGTATTGGCGACGATGTTTGTGCTTTTCGCCGCTGGCTTTACAACCGTCTACTGGGCCGAGTCGCAGCCTCACCCGCTGCTGCACGGAGCCGCCCAGACCCACTCCCTCGCCGCACCGGGCGGCAACATGGAGGGCAAGGAAGTCCGCTTCGGCATTGCCTCCAGTTCTCTCTTTGCCACTGTCACGACCGACGCCAGTTGCGGAGCCGTCAACGGTATGCACGACAGCTTCACCCCCTTGGGAGGCATGGTGGTGCTGACCAACATCATGCTGGGCGAAGTGGTCTTCGGCGGTGTCGGGTCCGGACTCTATGGCATCCTCATCATGGTGGTGCTGGCGGTCTTCATCGCCGGGCTCATGGTGGGCCGTACACCCGAATACCTGGGCAAGAAGATCGAAGCCTATGACGTGAAGATGTGTATGCTCTATGCGCTCATCTTTCCGCTCATCATTCTTACGCTGACGGCGATTTTCCTGCTCTCTCCGACCGTCGGCCTGAGCAGCCTGAACAATCAGGGGCCGCACGGCCTCACCGAGATCCTTTACGCCTTTACCTCTGGGGCTGGCAACAACGGCTCGGCTTTTGCCGGACTTAATGCCAATACCTGGTGGTACAACGTCATGCTGGGCTGGGATATGCTCTGTGGCCGAATCCTGATGATGATCCCGGTGCTGGCTCTGGCGGGCAATCTGGCGCAAAAGAAGAGTGTGCCGCCCTCGCCGGGCACCTTCCCGGTGAACACCGCTCTTTTCGCTGTGCTGCTGGTCGGCGTCATCGTGATTTTGGGCGCGTTGACCTTCTTCCCGGCGCTTAGCCTGGGACCCATTCTCGAGCACCTGGTGCTCAAGGCCGGCCAGCTCTTCTAACTGCATCAGGACGCGAGGAACCGTTATGTCTCATACACACAAGAAAAGTCTCTGGAACACGGAGATTCTCGGCCAGGCGCTGATCGATTCGGTGAAGAAGCTGGACCCGCGCACGATGGTCAAAAATCCCGTCATGTTTGTCGTCGAGGTGGGCAGCATTCTCACCACGGCGCTGCTGATCGACAACACCATGCATCACCGCTTGGGCTTCGGTTTCAACCTGCAGATTACCGCCTGGCTGTGGTTCACGGTGCTCTTCGCCAACTTTGCCGAAGCCATGGCCGAGGGCCGCGGCAAGGCCCAGGCCGATACCCTGCGCAAGGCCAAGGGCGAAACCATCGCCAAGAAGTACAACGACACCGGCGGCTTCGATGAGATTCCCAGCGGCCTGCTTCGCGCCGGAGACGTAATCTACGTCGAGGCCAACCACTACATCGCCGGCGACGGCGAGGTGATCGAGGGCGTGGCCTCGGTAGACGAGTCGGCCATCACCGGCGAGTCGGCTCCCGTGATCCGCGAGGCCGGCGGCGACAGGTCGGCCGTCACCGGCGGAACGAAGGTTTTATCGGACTGGATCAAGGTGAAGATCACCTCCAATCCCGGCGAGACCTTTCTGGACCGCATGATTGCGCTGGTGGAAGGCGCCAGCCGGCAGAAGACTCCCAACGAGATAGCCCTCAGCATTCTGCTCAGTGGACTGACCATCATCTTTCTGCTGGCAGTGGTCACTCTGCAACCCTTCGCCATCTACTCGAAAGCGCCGCAAACGGTCTTCGTGCTGGTTTCGCTGCTGGTCTGCCTGATTCCGACCACCATCGGCGGCCTGCTCTCGGCCATCGGCATCGCCGGTATGGATCGACTGGTTCAATACAACGTGCTGGCCATGAGCGGCCGCGCCGTGGAAGCCGCCGGCGATGTGAACACCCTGCTGCTGGACAAGACCGGCACCATCACCTTGGGCAATCGTCAGGCCGCCGAGTTCATTCCTGCGCCGGACGTGAGCCCGGAGCGGCTGGCGGATGCGGCCCAATTATCGTCTCTTTCGGATGAAACCCCGGAGGGGCGCTCCATCGTGGTGCTGGCCAAGGAGCAGTACAACCTGCGCGGACGCGACCTCAGCGGCATTCATGCCGAGTTCGTTCCCTTCACCGCGCTGACCCGCATGAGCGGCGTCAACCTGCCCGGCTCGCGCATCCGCAAGGGCTCGGTGGACGCCATCACCCGCTTCCTCGAAGAGCAGGGATCGCAACTGCCCAAGAAGGTGCGCGATAACGTCGAAGAAGTCGCCCGCCTGGGCGGCACACCGCTGGTGGTGGCCGAGAACGCCACCGCGCTGGGCGTGATCTATCTCAAGGACATCGTCAAGGGCGGTCTCAAGGAACGTCTTGCCCGCCTGCGCGCCATGGGCATCCGCACCATCATGATTACCGGCGACAATCCGCTGACCGCTGCCGTGATTGCCCGCGAGGCGGGTGTGGACGACTTTCTCGCCGAGGCCAAGCCCAAAGACAAGATGGACCTGATCAAGCGCGAGCAGGCCAAGGGCAAACTGGTGGCCATGACCGGCGACGGCACCAACGACGCTCCGGCACTGGCCCAGGCCGATGTGGGCGTGGCTATGAACTCCGGCACGCAGGCCGCCAAGGAAGCCGGCAACATGGTGGATCTGGACTCCAACCCCACCAAGCTGATCGAGATTGTCGAGATCGGCAAGCAGTTGCTCATGACCCGCGGCGCGC
>CAZBPD010000106.1:0-3287 GCA_964493705.1 uncultured Occallatibacter sp. | reverse complement strand
TCGGTCAGGTTGTGCGGGGGAATGTTGGTGGCCATGCCCACGGCGATGCCGCTGGAGCCGTTGACGATGAGATTGGGAATGCGCGTGGGCAGCACCGTCGGCTCGAGCGTGGTCTCGTCATAGTTGGGCGTGAAGTCCACCGTCTCCATGTCGATGTCGGCCAGCAACTCGCCAGCAATGCGCATCATGCGGCACTCGGTGTAGCGCATGGCGGCGGGCGGGTCGCCATCGACGGAGCCGAAGTTGCCCTGGCCGTCGATCAGAGGGTAGCGCAGCGAGAAGGGCTGCGCCATGCGCACCATGGTGTCGTAGATGGCCGAGTCGCCGTGGGGATGATAGACACCCATGGCCTGGCCAACCACCTTGGCGCACTTGGTGTAGCGCTTGTTGTGCTCCAGGCCCATCTCGCTGAGGGTATAGAGAATGCGCCGGTGCACGGGCTTGAGGCCGTCACGCGCATCGGGCAGGGCGCGGCCCACAATCACCGACATGGAGTAGGCCAGATAGGAGCGCCGCATCTCCTCTTCGATGTTGATGGAAATGAGGTTGGTTCCGCTGGGAGGCGGAGTGCCGCTTTCGAGAGGGAGCTCAGGGTTCAGATCGTCTGCCATATGGTTTGTCTGCCCGCCGGAAGGCGCCAAAATCGATCAGATAGATTTCCGGTAGAAGCGGGGCCGGGCTCCGCGGGCTGCACTTCCATTTTACCCCTTCCGGGCATCATTCAGCAAGCCGGACAGCTTTAAATAAGTCCTTATTTTTGCGCGCTTTATCGGATTTCTTTCGGGCCAATACGAAGCCTTCTGCAGATCATGCCGCGCGGCGCGCACCGGCCTTGGTCTGCGGCTTGGTTTTGGACTTCTTTTTTGCCTTCTTTTCGCTGCTTTTCTGGTTCGCATCTTCGCCCAAGCCGACAAGAATAACCGGTTGCCGGTCAGGAAACTCCACCATGAGCGTCAGCTTTCCGCCCATGGCTTCAACGTATCCGCGCAGGGTCGAAAGATACAGATCCGTGCGCTTCTCGATGCGCGAAACGCCTTCCTGGCCGATTTTTAGTTTCTTCGCCAGCCGCGCCTGGGTGAGTTTGCGCAGCCGGCGTAGCTCGCGCAGACTCATTTCTTCGGCGATCAACTCCGCCGCACGCTGCTCGACCCACGTCTGCATTTCTTGGGATTCCCGCGCAAGCACTTCTTCGTATGGAATAGCCATTATTTCTCCTTCTCTGCCGCAATCGTCTTTTGATGCTCATCGAAGCGCCGCTCGGCAATTTCGATCAGTTGCCGATAAAACTTCTCTTTCGAAACCCCTGACTTGTCCCCGCCGACCAGCAAAATCGCATGCCGTTTCAGATCGAAAGCAAAAGCAATTCGCCAAACACCGTCGTCGGCACGAAAGCGAAGCTCTTTCAATTTCGAGATCTTCGCTCCCTTGAGCGTATCGACATGCGGTCTACCCAACTGCGGCCCAAACACCGTTAACATCTCGATCAACGAGTAGGCATGTGCGCGGACAGAGGCAGAAAACCCATGGAACTCTGCCAGAAAATCCGCGTGAAATGCAACTGTCCACTGCTTTTTCAAAGTATGCTCCTGAATGCCTAATGCCTTCAAGCGCATTTTCTCCTTCTTCCGTTTCTCCGCAATGAAGCGCACCGAAAAGGAAGTCCCGGGACTGGCAATCATAACGCGGAATGGGGGCTGCGCCAGGGAAAGAATGGAGTTAGATCAGCCCGGTCAGATTCAGCACGCAAAAGACGGCTTGCAGCAGCACGATGGCTCCGGCGGCGGCCTGCATCAGCCTTCCGCGCGGTCCTTCGAAGGCGTCGGCAAAGACCCCGCCCACGAAGGTCAGCAGAAAGGGCAGCGCCCACAGCCAGGGAGCGCCGTGAACGCCTTGCAATTGCAGCGGGAGCAAGATCAGGGCGCAGAGCAGCGGCGCTGTGTTGCCGAAGAAGCGCGAGCGCCTGGTCACTGCATACAGCGCCAGCGCAGCCACTGCGGCCAGCGTCAGGCCGGCGTTGGGAAGAGCGCCGATAAAGTGCGTGAGTGGCCCCGGCGACAGGCTCATTTGCAGCGCTCCGGTGCGAAAGAGCGCCAAAAACGCGTCCACGCGGAATCCGTAGCAGAGCAGCACCGCAGCCATGGCTCCGGTCACGGCGATCAGCACAACCGGCAGAATCTGAGTCCGCCGCCCCTCGGCCAGCCACAGCATGAAGGCCAGCCCCAGCAGCACGGCGGCGGTCAGCGCGGCCAGATGGGCTGTTGCCGCCACCGCCAACAGCATGGCCAGCAGCACGATCCGCGGCCGCCATTTCTGCTTGGGTCCTTGCATGGCGTGGGCCACGCCAACGCAGGTATAGACGCCGCCATAGACGGCCAGCGAGGCCAGGATCTCGGCGTTGGGTTGAACGGCGGCGCGCAGCAGGGCGGGCGAAAAACAGTAGAGCGCCAGCGCCGTGTAGCCGCCCAGGTTGCCGTAAAGCCGGCGCGCGACCCACCACAGCGCCGCGCCCAGCAGGCAGCCCACAGCAAGAAACGGCAGCCGCATCAGCAAGAGCAGGCCGGTCAGCCGATGGCGCAACTCCCAAAGGCTCATCCCGGCAACACTGCCGGGACCGCCGTCGAGCAGCACGCGGTTCTCCGGTTGGCGCAGGTGGTCGATAGCTTCCTCAACCAGCAGCCGCAGGGTCAGCGGCAGGCCCGCTATGCGGTAGGCCAGAATTCCATCGGAGAGGTCGCCGCAAGTGGAAAAGCTGCCCGCCAGCGTCGCCGGCCGCTCCCAGACCTCGCGCCCGCAGCGCGCGAAGTTGCTTTCGCTCTCGCTCATCGGCTGGCGAGTGGCCAGCCACAACCCCTGCGTCAAAAAGAGCGCCAGCAGCACGGCGGCGATGCGCTGCGGCAGGTTGAAGCGAAAGCGGCGGATGCGGCCCAGGCGGTGTGTCCTCATAGCGTTCGATCGAATCAACTCAGTCTAAATGCCGTGGCCGCCTATTCTGGAGGCGACGCTCACTGCGCTGCCTCGTTTTGCTCTTCTCGTCCCTGCAAGATACACTGGGCGCGCCATGTTTACCCGCCGCCGCTTTGTTCAAAACACCGCCTCCGCCTCCGCATTTCTCGCTCTTACCGTGCACGCGCGCCTTACACTAGCCGAGGAACCCGCCGTCTATCACAACCCCATCCTGGGCGGCGACCATCCCGACGCCAGCCCCATCCGCGTGGGCAGCGACTTCTATTTGACCCACTCCAGCTTCGACTACGCGCCGGGGCTGCTCATCTATCACTCCCGCGACC
>CAZBPD010000105.1:0-3519 GCA_964493705.1 uncultured Occallatibacter sp. | reverse complement strand
TCGAACATGGCGCGGACCTTGCCGAAGGTGTTGCCGACGATGTAGCTGTCGTTGATGCGCAGAGTTCCGTCTTGCACCAGCACGGTAGCCACTGCGCCGCGGCCACGATCCAGCTTGGCCTCGATGACGCTGCCCAGTGCTTTGCGTCCCGGAGTGGCCTTGGGAGCCTTGATATCCGAAACCAGGCAGATCATTTCCAGCAATCCGTCCAGGTTGATGCGCTTTTTGGCGGAAACCTCGACGAAGACCGTGCTGGCTTCGCCGCCGCCCCACTCTTCGGGGATGAGGCCGCGATCGGCCAATTGCTTCTTGACCCGGTCAGGATCGGCAGCGGGCTTGTCGATCTTGTTGACGGCCACGATGATGGGCACGTTGGCGGCGCGGGCGTGATCGATGGCTTCCAGGGTCTGCGGCATGACACCGTCGTCGGCGGCCACCACGATGACCACAATATCGGTCACCTTGGCGCCACGGGCTCTCATGCGGGTAAAGGCTTCGTGACCCGGCGTATCCAGGAAGACGATCTCGCGGCCCGAGGCCGGAGAGCCTTCCTTGGTGAACTTCACCTTGTAGGCGCCGATGTGCTGGGTGATGCCGCCGGCTTCGCCTCCCGCTACGTCTGTCTCGCGGATGGCGTCGAGCAGCGAGGTCTTGCCGTGATCGACGTGGCCCATGACGGTAACCACGGGCGAACGCGGCACTTCCAGCTCGTCGATGTTGTCCGACTCGAGAACCTCCTCGATGGACTGATTGGCGATCTCCTCTTCGTAGCTGATGACGTTGGCGGCAGCGCCGAACTTGGCCGCCACATCCTTGACCATCTCGGCGTCGAGGGACTGGTTGACGGTGACAAAGACGCCGCGCATGAGCAGGGTGGCGATCAGATCCTTGGCGCGAATATCGAGCTTCTCGGCCAGATCCTTGACGCTGATGCCCTCGGTCACCGTGATCTCACGGGTGATGGGCAGCGGCTCGTTGCTCATGTATTGTGCGCCACCATAGCGAGGCGGCGGCACAAAGCCCTTCATGGGGCCTTCCTTCGTCTTGGGATACTGCTGACGGCCGCCGCGTCCCTTGGAGGGAGCGCGCTGCGGACGGGGAGCCTCGCCCGTAGGCGGTGCGCCACCGGCGCCGGGACGTGCGCCAAAGCCGGGACGCGGCGGTCCACCAGGGCCGCTGAATCCAGGGCGAGCGCCAAAGCCGGGCCGCGCACCGGGGCCGCTGGGGCCGCCAGGACCGGCGTAACCGCCGCCGGGCGTGGTGCGAGTGGGATGCTTGGGACGGGGTCCGCCGGGAAATTGTCCGGGAGGGCCGCCGGGCCGCGGTGTGAATCCACCGGGAGTAAATCCGCTGCCGGGTGCGCCGACCGGGCCGCCGGGGCGGCGATCGAAGATGGGTCTGCCGCGCTGAATGCCGCCCGCTGCCTGGTTGCCCGTGGGGGCGACTGGCGGAGGAGCGATCACCACCGGCGCTTTATAGACGGGGCGCGGTCCGGTTTGCGGCATGACCACGCGGCGCGCCGGCAGGGCGGCCGTGGGAGAAAGCGTGTGCGTGTGGCCGACGCGATGAGCGGGCTTGGCCGCGGGCGCAACAACGGCGGCTTCGTCCGTGGCGGGGGCTTCGGCAACCGCAGCGGTTTCCGGCGCGTCCTGAACGGTGGGCTCGGGAGCCGCGGCAACGGGTTCCGGAGTGGGCGCCGGTGCTTCCACGATGGGGGCAGCTACGTCGGCAGGAACAGGAGCCGCAGGGGCCGGTTCCACGGCAACCGGGGCTGCAACGGGAGGCGCAACGGGCGCGGGAGCGACCGGCGCTGGGACCTCAGGCGCAGCAACAGCAACGGGAGCGGCAGGTGCGGGGGCGACCGCTTCCGTCTGCACGGGAACAGGCGGAGGCGGAACAGCGACTGCGGGAGCAACCACGACAGGCGGAGCCGGAGGCGCTGCAGGCGGAGCAACCACCACCACGGGCGGCTTGACCACCACCGTCCCTGCGGGGGGCGCAACGGCAACGATCGGGCGCGCAACCTGTCCGCTCGCCAGCGGCGGCCTGACTACCACCGGAGCGGCGGGAGGACGGGCGGCCGCGGGGGGAGCAACAATCGGCGGGGCCTGACGGGGCTGGGGAACGATCATGCGCGGTTCCGGCCGGCTCTGTGCCGGGGCGGGCGCGGCATGGGGAGCCACCACCGCCACCATGGGCGGAGTGGGGCGCGCGGGCGTCGCCGCCGGCGGGGCCGTGGCAACCGGCGGACGGCCAGGAAACTGGTGCTGGCGGTTCTCCTCGTCCTTCTTGGCCTGGATCGCCCGAAGCACGTCGCCGGGCTTGGAGATATGGGAAAGATCGATTTTGGGCACGATGCCCTGCGGGGCGCGGGAAGCGGTCGTGCTTCCGCCGCTGGGCCGGGAGCCGCGCTCCAAATACTCGCGCACCTTCTCGGCTTCGAATCCTTCCAGCGAACTGGAATGCGTCTTGCCGCTATCCAGATTCAGTTCCGCCAGAACCTCAAGAATCCGTTTGCTCTTGACTTCCATCTCGCGCGCGAGATCGTTGATACGAACCTTACTCATCCGCCTCTTTTCGAAATCTGCTACCCACTGCCGGTTAGTCGCTCATGGCTACCTCTTGGCATTGGCTGCTCTGCAAAATGACCTGATTGCCCCATTGACCCCAGAGAACGCGGCGCATCTTATGCGCCAGCCTCTGGTGCCGCCTGCTTGTCTTCCATTGCGGGTTCCGAAGCGACAATTTCCGCATCCGGAGATTCTTCGGCGTCGGGGAGATTCTCCACCGCCGCTTCCATCGCTGAGACCGGCTCCGCATCGTTCCCGGCCGCCAGAACACTTTCCCCTTCTTCCAATACGACCGCGGCATTTTCCGCCTCGGCTTCCGCATCGGCTACAACCGCGGGGTCAACCAGCACTTCTTCCGCGCCGTCGAGATCCGCTTCGGCGGCTTCACCCTCCGCCTCTGCGCCCTCTTCGGCACTCTCTTCAAAGTGGCCGAAGTAGTGGCGAACGGCCACGCTGATGCGCTCTAGGGTCTTTTCGCCGATGCCGGGGATCTCTTCGAGTTGCTCGGGCGTCATGTCGGCCAGAGTTTCCACGGTGGTGATGCCGGCGGCAACCAATTTCTGGATGATGCCGTCGCCCAGCTCCGTCACCTGCTCGATGGGCGTCGAGGGTCCGCCCGAGAAAGCCTGCATCTGCTGCTCGACTTCCTGCCGCTTCTCCTCTTCGCTCTTGATGTCGATCTTCCAGCCCAGCAGCTTGGCCGCCAGGCGCACGTTCTGCCCCTTCTTGCCGATGGCCAGAGAGAGCTGGGTGTCGTCGACGATCACTTCCAACTGCTTCTCGGTCAGGTCGCTGATGGTGACGCGGCTGACCTTGGCCGGCTGCAAGGCCTTTTCGGCGAAGGTGGTGATCTCGTCGCTGTACTCGATGATGTCGATCTTCTCGCCGCGCAGTTCGCGAATGATGGACTGCACGCGCATGCCCTTCATGCCCACGCAGGCGCCCACCG
>CAZBPD010000104.1:0-4924 GCA_964493705.1 uncultured Occallatibacter sp. | reverse complement strand
CCCTCAACGGCCAGCCCACATACGTCTACGACGCCGAGGGCCGGCGCGTGGCCAAGTACTCCGATGGCGCGATCACCGCCAGCTACATCCTCGGCCTGGGCGGCGAACAGGTGACGGAGCTGAACGTCTCGGGCGCGTGGGTGCATAGCAACGCCTACGCAGGCGGCAGAATGGTCGCCACCTACGAAGGCCCCGCCGGACCTGCTGCCGCGGGATACCACTTCCACCTCACCGACTGGCTGGGCACCAACCGCATGCAAGTCAGCCCCGGCGGAGGCCAGGACGAAATTTGCACCAGCTACCCCTTCGGCGACGGCCTCAACTGCACCGGCCCCGACGCCACCGAACACCACTTTACCGGCAAAGAACGCGACTCCGAATCAGGACTCGATTACTTCGGGGTAAGGTATCTGAACTCCAATCTTGGAAGATTCATGACTCCTGACTGGGCGGGCAAACCAACGGCTGTACCGTATGCAAAATATGGTAATCCACAGAGCCTGAATCTCTACGCCTACGTGGGCAACAATCCGAACACGGGAATCGACGCAGATGGCCATGAGGACGACTGCAGCAAAATAACGGTGACGGTGGAGAAAACGAAAGAGCCAGAGGTAACAAGCTCAAGAGACGGAAGAACCTCTACTGCAACGGTTGAAGGTGAGGTTCAATACACAATCAAGAATGACGGAAAGCCTGTGGCAGAGACTCAAATTCATGAGGATGTTTCGAACAAGAACACGCGAGACGGACGCCCTGATCAGAGCACGACTATACCAAACGACGAAAAGACGAATGATCAAGGCGTGATAAAAGATCAATCTACCATCAGTGTTACAACCTCTGCTCCTTCCTTACTTGGAACGAATGCGGCTGAAAAGACTCTTTCGTCCAGTGTTTTTTCGAAGGAGACGACGCAAACGCTGATGATCGGAAGTACCGGGTGTCAGGTCACAGAGAAGCGCACCTTGTCGAACGCAAGTGGAGAGTTTACGTTGACCCTGCAATCTCCAGAGACACAGACAGCTACTCCTACGCCAACTCCACAGCAGCCCCCCAAGCAGCCTCAGGCTCCATAACGATCAACTCTAAAGGATGATACTCGTGGCTTGGTAATGAGGAGGGTGCATGATGATGAAACTGATCGCTTCGGTTTGTTTGCTTGCCTTTGTCGCTGGTCCGTCCAGCGACAGAATCCGGAAATATCACGCTGTCGAAGCCTATGAAATCAGGCCGGGGATTATCGCCACTCCCGCCTACACGGCCAGTCATGATCTCTGCGAGATTAGTATCGAAAAGCGACATTATTCCAACAACAATGTCGACATGGACGCAGCGATGTCGAAAGAGCAGATTCTGTCTCTATTTGATGACCTCGTTCCAAAGGAAGAACGAGGTCAACCGGGTTGGAAGGTTCCAGGGGATACAGAGATTACCGAGATCGATAGCGGTATCCTCACTACACGTATTCCATATGAGAATGTGACCTTGGCGATGTTCGGGAAGCAGGACAAACCAGATAGACAGAAATACATCGCTGCAATAATCTCTTGGGACAAGACGCCCTGTAGTGCGAAATGATTTAACAGCCTGCCGCCTTCCGGGGCGGGCGGTGGGCGGGTTCACCCTTGACCAGCCAATAAAGTGAGGGTGCCCCATCCTTCGCTTTTTTCTAGCGAAGGGTGGGAGTCCACGATCCCTGACCGTATGAATCGGGGTTAGAATCCAACTGTTATGACGAAGGGGCTTGTCCGTTACCAGCAATGCGGCTATCTTCACTTTGTCACGTTCAGTTGTTATCGTCGTAAGCCGTTGTTGGGCACAGCGACGGCCTGCGGCGTCTTCGAGCGGGAGCTTGAGGCGATGCGTGTGCGCTACGGCTTGGTGGTTGCCGGTTATGTTTTGATGCCGGAGCATGTTCATCTGCTTGTGGGTGAGCCGTGCCGGTCGACGCTTTCGGTTGCGCTCCAGGTATTGAAACAGCAGACCTCGCGCAGACTGAAGCAATGTGGAGAGGCACAGTTCTGGCAGCACCGATACTACGATTTCAATGTCTGGAGCGAAGAGAAGCGCGTCGAGAAGCTGCGTTATATGCACCGCAACCCGGTCAAGCGGGGATTGGTCCAGAAACCGGAACAATGGCCATGGTCGAGCTTCCGGCATTACGCGACAGGGGAAGTTGGCGTAGTCGAGATCGAATCGCAATGGACCGCCTTCCAGCGAGGGAATCAGCTACCAGAGCATCTCCGTTACGAGGAAAAGGGCGGTTGAGATTCCTGCCCTCCCACCCTTCGCTAGAAAAATGCGAAGGGTGGGGCACCCTCATCGTGCACCTTCATCGTGGTAGAATTTGCGGCATGAAAACCGAGGCTACCGCCCGGATCGATAGATACAAGGGGGAGCAGTGAGTATCTTTTCTCGTTTTGCCCGGATTTCTTATAGAACGCTACCGATGGTTCTTCTTTCACTCTTGCCGGTGTTCGCTGCGGCGGCATACGCTCTGGGCGCGCCGCCTGCCTCCGGGATCGACCGGAGCACCGTTGCCAGGAACATCAGCGCGCTGCCGTTGAGCTTCGAGCAGAACACGGGCCAGGCGGATGCGCAGGTGCGCTATCTCTCTCGCGGGATGGGCGCGGCGATTCTCTTCAAGAAGAGCGAAGCGGATCTGCTGCTCGCGCATCGCTCGCCAGGGAGCCACCCCGCGCACACGGTCGATGCACGCAGCGATGAGGCATCGCAGCAGCAGGGGCTGCATGGTCAGTTGAGAACAAGAGCCGATCTTCTGCGCCTGCGGCTGCTGGGCGCGGCCGCCGCTCCGCTGCTCGGCGGCGAGAAGCAATTGCCGGGAACGGTGAACTACTTTACCGGCAGCGATCCGGCGCGTTGGCATGTTGGGATTCCGACCTTCGCGCGGGTGCGGTATGCGGGCGTCTATCCCGGTGTCGATCTGGTGTATTACGGCAGCGGGCAGCGGCTGGAGTTCGATTTCGAAGTGGCCGCTGGAGCCGACCCGCGGCGCATCGAACTGCGCTTCGACGGCGCGCGCGGCGTGAAGATCGATGCCGAGGGAAACCTCGTGGTGACGACGGCCGGCAGCAGCATCAGCCTGCACAAGCCGGTGGTCTACCAGCCGGCGGGCGCAGACGGGGATCGGGCGATTGCGGGCGCCTTTCGCATCGCCGCCGACCACTCGGTGCACTTTGCGCTGGGGCCTTACGATCACTCGAGGCCGCTGGTTATCGATCCGATTCTCAATTATTCTTCGGCGATCGATGCGGGCTCGATGGCGCGGGCGATTGCCGTCGACGCCGCCGGAGAGGCCTATGTGTCGGGGTGGGCCTGGCCGGGCTTTCCCATCACAGCGGGCAGTTATGAGACAACGCCAGTATCCAAGACGCTGCCCAGCGAGAACAGCTCGTTTGTCGCCAAGTTCAACAGCACCGGCACGGCGCTGCTCTACTGCACCTATCTGAGCGGCTCTCACGAGGACGATGCCAACGCCATTGCCATCGATGCCGCGGGCCATGCCTATGTGGCGGGAGTTACCTATTCCAACGATTTCCCGGTAACCGCCGGCGCCTATCAAACCATCAACAAGGCCAGTAATGGGGCCGGCTTTGTCACCGTTCTCAACAGCACGGGCACGGCGCTGCTCTACTCCACCTTTCTGAGCGGGAGCGTAAACAGTCAGGTTACGGGGATCGCGGTGGATGGTTCCGGCAATGCTTCTGTGACTGGCTCAACCCAGGACATCGACTTTCCCATTACTGCCGGCGCATTGAAGGTTCACCACATTGAATCCACGGCAGGGAGCGCCACGGGATTTGTCACCAAGTTGAACGCGCAGGGGAGCGCACTCATCTATTCCACTTATCTGGGCGGAAGCGGAAGCGAGAATCCCGCGGCCATTGCACTCGATGCGCAAGATGACGCCTATGTGGCCGGCGTGACGCAGTCGATGGATTTCCCCACCACCGCCGGGGCCTTTCAATTGCTCAACCATGCTCCGCAATTTGGGACGGGGTTTGTCAGCAAGATCAACCCCAGCGGCAACGCGCTGCTGTATTCGACCTATCTGGGCGGCAGTTGGGGCGACAACATCAGCGCCATGGCCATCGATGCCGCGGGAGATGCCTATCTGACCGGCTACACCTGGTCGACGGACTTTCCCGTCACCCCCGGCGTCTTTCAGCCGGCGCTGCATCTTTTCGATGGCTTCTCTTGTATCAACGTCTTCGCCAGCAAACTGAACCCCAGCGGCAGCGGTCTGGTGTACTCGACTTTTCTGGGCGGAAGTTATAACGATCTGGGCGGCATCGCCGAGGATTACGGCGCAGCCATCGCGGTCGACAGCGCCGGCAACGCAGTGGTGGGCGGAACCTCGCAATCCATCGATTTTCCTGTCACCACGGGCGCTTTGGAGACAACCAATCTATCTTGGGTCAACTCAGCCAATGGCGGCGGCTTTCTGACCAAGTTCAACCCCACGGCCACGGCCTTGCTTTATTCCACATTCTTCAGCGGCACCGGCGACCAGAGCGGCGAGGGCTGCGACTGCGTGCGCGCCATGAGCATGGATGCGGCGGGCAATGTTTATCTTGCCGGCGAGGTTTCATCGAACGACTTTCCCACCACGCTGGGCGCGTTTCAGGGCCCGAACGGCTTTCCGACATGGGAGTGGGGATCGTTCGTCGCCGAGTTCAACGCCGCCGAGATGACAACGCTGCCCGCCAGCACCACTACCGTTACATCGAGCATCAATCCGCAACAGAATGGGCAGCCGGTGACCTTCACGGCAAGGGTGCAATCGAGCTCGGGCAAGACGCCCACAGGGACAATTGGCTTTAGCGTTCTAGGTACGTGGGTAGGGGACGCCACGGGCGCAGGCATGGGGCCGTGGACCAGCATCAATCTTGATGGAACC
>CAZBPD010000103.1:0-5002 GCA_964493705.1 uncultured Occallatibacter sp. | reverse complement strand
GAGGGCATTCCCATCTCGCGCTGGGCTTTTTCGAGCGCGGTGACGGCGTCGCCCAGGGCGCGATTTGGCGCTAGATTGAAGCTCAGTGTGACAGCCGGATACTGGCCCTGATGGTTCACTTGCAGCGGGGTCCGCTGCTGCTCGAATTTGGCGATGGTGGAGAGCGGAACCATTGAGCCGCTCGCAGACTTCACAAAAATCCCATTCAGCGAATCGGGGCTGAACTGATATTTCGGGTCGACCTCCATCACCACGTAGTACTGATTGAGCGCGGTGTACATGGTGGAGACTTCGCGTTGGCCGAAGGCGTCGTAGAGCACCTGATCGATGGCCAGGGTCGTGATGCCCAGGCGCGAGGCGGCGTCGCGGTCGATGACCAGATTGGCGGCAAGACCCTGGTTCTGTTGATCGCTGATGGTGTCGCGCAGCTCGGGCATGGTTCTCATGCGGGTCAGCAGTAGCGGCGCCCAGGTGTTCAATTCGTTCAGGTTCTCGTCGGAGAGCGTGTACTGGTACTGCGCATCGGAGCCGCGGGCGCCGGTAGAAAACTCCTGCTGCACTTGCAGCGTGAGCTGGGCGCCGGGCACACTGCTCAGCTTGCCGCGCAGACGGTTGACCACTTGATCGGCGCTGACCCGCCCTGGGCGCTGGTTAAGAGGTTTGAGCGCGATGAACATATTGCCGACATTCGTGCTGCCGCCACCCGGTCCGCCGCCGCCGACAAAAGCCGTCACCGACTGAATCGCCGGATCGTCGAGGACCATCTGCGCAAGCGTCTCCTGCTTCACCTTCATGGCGTCGAAGCTGATGTCCTGTGAGGCGCGGGTACGGCCGCCCATGCGCCCGGTATCCTGCTGCGGAAATAATCCGAAAGGCACGATGGTGAAGAGGTAGACGTTCAATCCGATGGTGCCGAACACCACGAATATGATCAAAATCCGGTGGCGCAGGACCCAGCGCAGGCCGATGGCATACTCGTTCAGCAGCCACTGAAAGGCGCGCTCGCTCATCGCGTAGATGCGGCCGTGGCGGCTTTCGTCGCGCGACTTGAGGAAGTGGGCGCAGAGCATGGGCGTAGTGGTCAGAGAGACCAGCAGCGAGACCGAGACAGCCACGCTGAGCGTAACGGCAAACTCGCGGAAGAGCTTGCCCACAATGCCGCCCATCAAAAGAATGGGAATAAAAACGGCAATCAGCGACAGGCTCATCGACAGCACGGTGAAGCCGATTTCCTTGGATCCCTTCATCGCCGCCTCGTAGGGACTGGCTCCCATTTCGAGGTAGCGCGTGATGTTTTCGATCACCACAATGGCGTCGTCCACCACGAAGCCGGTGGCCACAGTGAGCGCCATCAGCGAGAGATTGTCGATGGTGTAGCCCAGCAGCCACATCACGCCGAAGGTGCCCAGCAGCGAGAGCGGCACGGCGATCGACGGAATGATGGTGGCCCACACCTCGCGCAGAAAAAGAAAGACCACCAGCACCACTAAAAAGACACTGACCAGGAGGGAGATTTCGACATCGCGGACGCTGGATCGAATGGTCGTCGTCCGGTCCACGGCTACATCGATCTTGATGGTGGGCGGAATGGCGGCCTGCAGGCGCGGCAGTTCGGCCAGCACACTGTCCACTGTGGAGATGACGTTGGCGCCGGGAATCTTGAAGACGATAATCAGCACCGCATCCTTCAACTGGCCGGGACCGCTAGCGGTATTAATGCCGCTGACGCCGGCGTTGCGAATGTCGGCGACGCTGTCGGTGACCGTGCCCAGGTCGCCGATGCGCACCGGCGCGCCGCTCTGCTTGTTGTAGCCGGCGATGATGGGCGCGTAGTCCTGGGCCTTGAAGATCTGGTCGTTGTCGTTGATTAGCCAGCGATGATCGGCGTCTTGAAAGCTGCCCTTGGGGCGATTGGCGTTGGCCCCGGCCAGAGCCGTGCGCACCGCGTCCAGCCCGATGCCGTTGCTGCCCAGTTGCATCGGATTCAACTCGACGCGCACCGAGGGACTCGATCCGCCGCCGACGAAGCACTGGCCCACGCCCTGAATCTGCGCGATCTTTTGCGCCAGAATGGAGTTGGCCAAGTCGTAAATCTGCGGCTTGCCCAAAACATCCGAAGTCAACGTGAGAATCAAAATCGGCGCTTCAGCCGGATTCGCCTTGCGGTAACTGGGGTTTTGCGGCAGGTAGGCGGGCAACTGGCTGCGCGCCGCGTTGATCGAGGCCTGCACATCGCGCGCGGCGGCGTCGATGTTGCGGCTGATGTCAAATTGCAGCGTGACGGAGGCCGCGCCCAGCGAACTCGAAGAGGTCATCTGGTTGACGCCGGCGATGCGGCCGAATTGGCGTTCCAGCGGCGTAGCGACGGCCGAAGCCATCGTCTCGGGGCTGGCGCCGGGCATCCCCGCGCTGACGCCGATCACCGGCATATCGACGTTGGGCAATGAGGCCACGGGCAGCAGCGAGTAGGCCACCGAGCCGGCCAGCAGCAAGGCCGCGCTGAGCAGCGAGGTGGCTACAGGTCGCCGGATAAAGAGTGCGGACAGATGCATCGATGAGCCTCAAACCCTCAGCTTCTAGATGCTAGAAGCTCTTCAAAAAAATGTTTCCCGTTCTCTGAAACGGTCTACCGCTGAGGAAGCCATGCACACAGGCTGTTCCCTGTTCCCTCGTTCCCTTGGTCCCTCGTTCCCTTGTCGCTAGTCCGCGCTCAACGCGTCTTCCGCAAAGCCCTGCTTCAGCTCATGACGGCGCATCCACTTGGCCAGTTTGTCGAAGTAGAGGTAGGTCACGGGGACGGTAAAGAGCGTGAGCAATTGCGAGAGCAGCAGGCCGCCGACGATGGCGATGCCCAGCGGCTTGCGCAACTCCGCTCCCACGCCGCCGCCCAGCCACAGAGGCAATCCACCCAGCAATGCGGCCATGGTGGTCATCAGGATGGGACGGAAGCGCAGCAGGCAGGCGCTGAAGATCGCCTCTTCGGCGGTCTTGCCTTCCTCTCGTTCTGCTTGCAGCGCGAAGTCGATCATCATGATGGCGTTCTTCTGCACAATGCCGATCAGCAGAATGATGCCGATCAGCGCAATCACGCTGAACTCGGTGTGGGTAATCATCAGCGCCAGCAGCGCGCCCACGCCCGCCGAAGGCAGCGAAGAGATGATGGTGATGGGATGGATGTAGCTCTCGTAGAGCACGCCCAGCACGATGTAGACAGTAATCAGCGCGGCCAGAATCAACAATGGTTCGTTGCTCAGCGAAGTCTGGAAGGCAGCGGCCGTACCTTGGAAGCTGGCGTTGATGCTGGCCGGTATGCCGATATTCTTTTCGACGCGATTGACGGCATCGACAGCGTCGCCCAGCGCCTTGCCGGGCGCCAGATTGAAGCTGACCACGGTGGAAGGAAACTGGCCCTGGTGGCCGATGGCCAGCAGCGTACGCGTCTGCTCCCAATGCGCCACCATGCTCAACGGCACCTGCGCGCCGGAGGCAGACTTCACAAAGAGGTTGCTGAGCGTGCTGGGATCGGTCTGGAAGTTTTTGGCCACTTCCATCACCACGTGGTACTGATTCAACTGGGTGAAGATGGTCGAGACCTGGCGCTGTCCGAAGGCGTCGTACAGAGTGTTGTCCACGTCGGCCATGGCGATGCCCAATCGGGCCGCGGTGTCGCGGTCGATCACCAGTTGCGCGCCCAGTCCCTGATCTTGCAAGTCGCTGGCCACGTCAGTCAGGTCCTTGTCCTTGGCCAGTTCCTCGACCAGCTTGCGGGTGTAGGTGGCCAGCTCCTTCTGATCGGGGTCTTCCAGCGAATATTGGAACTGCGTGCGGCTGACGCGGTCTTCCACGGTCAGATCTTGCAGCGGCTGCAAGAAGAGCTGAATGCCGTCTACCGCGGCCAGCTTGGGTTGCAGACGGCGAATCACGTCGGTGGCGGAGAGCTTGCGCTGGTCCAGCGGCTTCAGGTTGATCTGAATGCGGCCGGAGTTGAGCGTGGTATTGTTGCCGTCCACGCCGATGAAGGATGAGATATTGTCCACGGCCGGGTCTTGCAGCAGAATGTCGACGAGTTTTTGTTGGCGCTCGGCCATGCTGGTGAAGCTGACCGTCTGCGGCGCTTCGCTGATGCCCAGCACCACGCCCGTATCCTGCACCGGGAAGAAGCCCTTGGGGATGATGACGAACAGCAGCACCGTCGCAATGAAGGTTGAGATGGTGACCATCAGGGTAGCGAAGCGATAACGCAGAATCACCCGCAGGCCGCGGCCATACGCGGCGATCACGCGGTTGAAGATGCCTTCGGACCAGTGATAAAAGGCCGACTGGCTGGCCGTCTTCTTGTCCTTGAGAATGCGCGAGCACATCATCGGGGTCAGTGTCAGCGAGACCACTGCCGAGACCAGAATCGTAACCGCCAGCGTCACGGCGAACTCGCGGAAGAGACGGCCCACCACATCGCTCATGAAGAGCAGCGGGATCAGCACCGCGATCAGCGAGACGGTCAGCGACATGATGGTGAAGCCGATCTGTTCGCTGCCCTTGAGCGCGGCCTTCATCGGGCTCATGCCCTCTTCAATGAAGCGCGAGATGTTCTCGATCATGACGATGGCGTCGTCCACCACAAAGCCCGTCGAAATGGTCAGCGCCATCAGCGTCAGATTGTTCAGCGAATAGCCCAGCAGGTACATCACGCCGAAAGTGCCCACGATGGAGAGCGGCACGGCGACCGAGGGAATGATGGTGGCGGCCAGATTGCGCAGAAAGAGAAAGATCACCATGACCACCAGGGCGATGGTGAGCATCAACTCGTATTCGACATCCTTGACCGAGGCGCGAATGGTGACGGTGCGGTCGGTCAGCACCTTGACCTGCACCGAGGCCGGCAGGCTGGTCTGCAACTGCGGCAGCAGCTTGTGAATGCGGTCGACCACGGCGATGATGTTGGCGCCCGGCTGGCGCTGAATGTTGACGATGACCGCGGGCTGGCGGTCCATCCATGCGGCCT
>CAZBPD010000102.1:0-5026 GCA_964493705.1 uncultured Occallatibacter sp. | reverse complement strand
CGCTGACGCCGCCGCAGAGCACGGCCTGCTCGCCGAAGAGGTCGGTCTCGGTCTCTTCCTTGAATGTTGTTTCGAGCACGCCTGCACGGGTGCAGCCGATGCCCTTGAGGTAGCTCAGGCTGAGCGCGTGGGCGTTGCCGGTGGCGTCCTGGCTGACGGCGATCAATCCGGGGACGCCGCCGCCTTCGGTGAAGACCTCGCGCACGCGGTGGCCGGGCGCTTTGGGAGCAGCCATGCCCACATCGATGCCCGCATCGGGAACGATGGTCTTGTAGTGGATGTTGAAGCCGTGCGCAAACATGAGCAGTTTGCCGGCGCTCAGGTTGGGTCCGATCTCATCGGCATAGAGCTTGGCCGCGGTCTGGTCGGGGACCAGCACCATGACCACGTCGGCCCACTGCGTGACTTCGCCGACCGTGCCCACTTCCAGCCCGGCCTTCTGCGCCTTGACGATGGACTTGGAGCCGGCCGCCAGCCCTACCTTGACCTGCACGCCGGAGTCCTTGAGGTTGAGAGCGTGTGCGTGCCCTTGCGAGCCGTAGCCGATAATGGCGACCTTCTTGGACTGGATCAGGGAAAGGTCGGCGTCGTGATCGTAATATGTCTTGGCCATGATGTTCTCGGTTCTTCCTTTGCGTTCTGGGTTGATGGTGCTGTCTGAGCCGAAATCTGCCGGCCCGCAATCTTGTGTTCAAAGCGCGATCCCAATACGAGGCGCAACCGCAGATCCTTCGCTTCGCTCAGGATGACAAGGCGGTCTCATTCCGGCTCGACGGCCACGCCGTCGGGCAAAACATCCGCCAGTTCTTCGATCTCGGGCTCGGTTGCAACCACACTCAGGGCCTGAATCACACGGCTGGTGTGCTCGCCGCGGCGCATGGTCATTTTACCGCTGCGGCAGATCTCCAGAATCCGGTTCTCGCCCTCGTTGAGCACCTGGATGAGCCCTTCGATCTTGCTCTCCACGCCGGTCATCTCGATCATCAGCGACTCCGGCGCCAGATCGACGATGCGGGCGCGGAAGACCTCGACCAGTTCGAAGATCTGGGAACGCGTCTTGGGCGTGGCGGATACTTTGATCAGCGCCAGTTCGCGCGTGACCGAAGGCGCCTGGGCGATGTCGTCCACCTCGACCACGTTCTCCAGTTTATACAAGCTGGCGCGGATGCGGTGGCCGGCCTCGGCCGATGCCTCGCAGACCATCGTCAACCGCGACAGGCCGGCGCGCTCGCTGCGGCCCACTGTCAGCGAGTTGATGTTGATGTTCAAGCGGCGAAACAGCGAGGCCACGCGCGTCAGCACGCCCGGCAGATCTTCAACGTAAGCAACAAACGTATGCAGCATAACAAGCCTCTAGCTTCTAGCCTCTAGCTTTTAGCCTTTGCCCTCCAACTCGAAATCTCGCCAAGCCAATGACAAGTGCAACAACGAGCTGAAAGCTAGCAGCTAAAAGCTGGAAGCTGGTTTTTCTTACTTGTCGTCCGCCGACTCCACCAGCGCGCTCTTCTCCGGCCGGCGAATCATCTCGTGCAGCGCGCTGCCGACGGGAATCATGGGGTAAACCGAATCTTCCTTCTCTACATGGAAGTTGAGCAGGAATGCGCCCTCGCAACTGCGCGCCTCGGCCACCGCCTCAGCCAGCTCGACGCGGTTATGCACGGCGCGGCCGGCGATGCCGTGCGCCCCGGCCAGTTTCACAAAGTCCGGGCTGACCAGCGGCGTGGCCTCGTAGTTGCGCTCGTAGAAGAACTCCTGCCACTGCCGCACCATGCCCAGGTAGCCATTGTTGATGATGGCGATATTGATCTTGATCCCCTCCTGGGCAATGGTCGAAAGTTCCGGCGAGGTCATCTGGATGCCGCCGTCGCCGGCGATGACCCAGACTTCCTTCTCCGGGCAAGCGAACTTGGCGCCGATGGCCGCGGGCAAGGCGAAGCCCATCGTCCCCAGGCCGCCCGAGGTAATCAGCGTGCGCGGCTGCTCGTGGTGGTAGTACTGCGCCTCCCACATCTGATGCTGACCCACGTCGGTGACGATGATGGCGTTGCCGCCGGTGATGCGCCAGATGTCGTGGATCACATGCGCTGCATAGAAGTGGCCGTCGTCGGGCAGGTTTTTGATGTCGCGCACCGCGCAAGCGCCCTTGCTGGCCTCGATGGACTTCAGCCACGCGCTGTTCTCGCCGCTGGGAATCTGCGGCAGCAGGTCTTCCAGCACCGTGCGCAGATCGCCGATCAACGCCACATCCACCTTGACGTTCTTGTTGACCTCGGCGGGATCGATCTCGATGTGGATCTTTTTGGCCTTTTGCGCATAGGTGGCCAGCGTGCCGGTGACGCGGTCGTCGAAGCGCATCCCGCAGGCGATCAGCAGATCCGCCTCTTGAATGGCGTGGTTAACCCACGACTCCCCATGCATGCCCATCATGCCCAGGTTGAGCGCGTGCGAAGCGGGAAAGCCTCCCAATCCCAGCAGCGTCAGCGCCACGGGAATCTGTGCGCGCTCGGCTAGTGTGCGCACCTGCTCCATGGCGCCAGACTCGATGATGCCGTGGCCGGCCAGAATCACCGGGCGCTTGGCGCTCTGAATCATCTCCGCGGCTGCGGCAAGATCGGTGGCGTCAGCCTTGAGCATGGGATGCGCGCGATGCGAGCGCGGCTTGGCCGCCGCAAAGTCGAAGATCGCCGTTCCCTGCTGCGCGTCTTTCGTAATATCGACCAGCACCGGCCCGGGACGGCCGTTCTTGGCGATCTGAAAGGCGTAGCGAATCGCCGCGGCAATGTCTTCGGCCTTGTTGATAAGGAAGTTATGCTTGGTCACCGGCAGGGTGATGCCGGTGATGTCCACTTCCTGAAAGGCGTCGGTGCCCAGAATCTTGCTCGACACATTGCCGGTGATGCAGACGATGGGAATCGAGTCGAGCATGGCGGTGGCGATGCCCGTGACCAGGTTAGTCGCGCCCGGACCGCTGGTGGCGATAGCCACGCCCACCTTGCCCGAGGCCCGTGCATAGCCGTCGGCCATATGCGCCGCGCCCTGCTCGTGACGCACCAGCGTATGGTGGATGGGAAACTTGCGCAGCGCGTCGTAGACCGGCAGAATGGCTCCGCCCGGATAGCCGAAGACGTCGGTTACGCCCTCGCCCACCAACGTGGCCCATACGATCTCCGCCCCGGTCAGGCGGGTAGGTGTACTCAGATGGTCAAGCGATGATTGCGAGTTGCTGCCCATGATGGACTCCTTTGAGCTGCCAGCTACTAGCTTCTAGCTGCTAGCTTTTTCGGCTTCGAGTGATGATCGTTTGTTGCTCTTTCCTTAAAACCTTACCGCGTTAAAACAAATACCCGGTTCGATCGATACTGCTCGCCGCGGCTTATCGGTCTAGAGGCTAGAAGCTAGCAGCTAGAAGCTGCTTTTCGGCTTCAACCATCCCGCCGCGCCGTGCTTCTTCTCGAACGCATCCAGCGCCGCCGCGTGGCGCAAAGTCAGGCCGATGTCGTCCAGCCCTTCGAGCAAGCAGAATTTGCGGAAGGGATCGATCTCGAAAGACCCTTGAAAGCCCAGGCTATCGGTCACCATCTGGCCTTCCAGTGAAACCGTCAGCTTGTAGTGCGAGAGCGACTGCGCGCGCTGCATCAGCACATCGACCTTGTCTTCCGATAAGCGGACCAGAACAATCCCATTCTTGCCCGCGTTCGAAAAAAAGATGTCGGCGAAGGTGGGTGCAATGACCACGCGAAAGCCGTAATCGCTCAGCGCCCAGGCGGCGTGTTCGCGGCTCGATCCGCAGGCGAAGTTCTTGCCGGCGATGAGAATCTGCGCGCCCTGGTAGCGTTCGTCGTTGAGCACAAAATCAGAGATAAGGGCGCCCTCGGCGCTCTGCCGCCAATCGAAGAAGAGGAAGTCGCCGTAGCCGGTGCGCTCGATGCGCTTCAAGAACTGCTTGGGAATGATCTGGTCGGTGTCGACATTGCTGCGGTCGAGCGGCGCGGCCAACGAAGTGAGCGTCAGGAATTTTTCCATTAGGCCTTTGCCTCCTCTTTGATGGGCCAATTACGAATGTCGACAAAGTGCCCGGCAATGGCGGCTGCGGCGGCCATCTCCGGCGAGACAAGGTGGGTGCGTCCGCCGCGTCCCTGCCTGCCCTCGAAGTTGCGATTGCTGGTAGCGGCGCAGCGTTGGCCGGGCTCTAGCACATCGGGATTCATGGCCAGACACATCGAGCAGCCCGGTTCGCGCCATTCAAAGCCGGCCGCGCGGAAGATCTTGTCCAACCCCTCGCGCTCGGCCTCGGCCTTTACCGCCTGCGAGCCGGGAACGACCATGGCGTTGACCGTTGTGGCAACCGTATAGCCCTTGGCAATGCGGGCCGCGGCACGCATGTCTTCAATGCGCCCGTTGGTGCAGGAGCCAATAAATACGCGGTCAACTGCGACTTCAGCCAGCGGTGTTCCCGCGCTCAATCCCATATATTCGAGCGCCCGCTCGAAGCCCTTGCGTTCGATCTCATTGGTAGCCGCTGCCGGATCGGGCACACTCGCCGAGATCGGAGCGACCATCCCTGGGCTGGTTCCCCAGCTTACATAGGGCTCCAGCGTGGCGGCGTCGATCACCAGTTCGCGATCGAAGGTGGCGCCTTCGTCGGTCACCAGCTTGCTCCACTCGGCCACTGCAACATCCCACGCCGCGCCTTGCGGTGCGTGCTTGCGACCCTTCAAATAAGCAAAGGTCTTTTCGTCGGGAGCGATCATGCCGGCGCGTGCACCCGCTTCGATGCTCATGTTGCAGACCGTCATGCGGCCTTCCATGGAGAGCGCGCGAATCGCCGAACCGGCGTACTCGATCACGCTGCCCGTGGCCCCGTCGGTCCCGATCTTGCCGATGATGGCAAGAATAATGTCCTTGGCCGTGACGCCCGTGGGCAACGCGCCCTCGACCGAGATGCGGAAGGTCTTGGGCTTGGACTGCGGCAGCGTCTGCGTGGCCAGCACGTGCTCGACCTCGCTGGTGCCGATGCCGAAGGCCA
>CAZBPD010000101.1:0-5725 GCA_964493705.1 uncultured Occallatibacter sp. | reverse complement strand
CGGCTTCGCCTACCCTTCGCTTCCTTCAGGCTCATCTTTGGATTGGAAAAGACTTGACCATTTTACTTAGTTTTGATTCACCGACCATCAAGAACCTCGACAGATCTAGCTGGAATGGAGATTTATCCCCAATGGCTCAGATCTTCCCGCATTTGACAACCATCGATTCAGGCAGGCGTTGGTGCCGGGAAACCGAGCCAAACCCAACATCACGTGGGCGCTACGAGTTTTCCAATCGCCTTCAAGCGGCGGGGGAATTCCTACCAAGGCCATACATCAAAGGAAGGCTCCTTCGACTACAACGCGTCTCAATCGCCTTTAAGCGGCGGGGGAAATCCTACAAGATCGCAGCTTGGTTTACGAAACTCTGGAAGCACATGCCTGTCTCAATCGCCTTCATGCGGCGGGGGAATTCCTACCACGCTGAACAAGTTCCAGAACAAGAGCTACTTTTTTGGGTCTCAATCGCCTTCAAGCGGCGGGGTGTTTCCAACCCTTTGAAGGCGGAGCCAGCGGAGCAGCCCTCAACTTCCTCTAGTCTCAATCGCCTTCAAGCGGCGGGGTGTTTCCAACCTATCACTGGCACCCTCGGTGTCAGCGGTGCTTCGGTAACGTCTCAATCGCCTTCAAGCGGCGGGGTGTTTCCAACGAAGTGCTCACAGAACCTGTAAGCAACCGCATAGACTACATGTCTCAATCGCCTTCAAGCGGCGGGGTGTTTCCAACATTACTTCTCTCTCCATCAACCGGAGCAAGGTCTTGTCTCAATCGCCTTCAAGGGGCGGGGTGTTTCCGACAGTGAGCTGCATTCCCGACAATCAGCCATGGACATTCCGTCTCAATCGTCTTCAAGCGGCGGGGTGTTTCCAACAGTGAGCTGCATTCCCGACAATCAGCCATGGACATTCCGTCTCAATCGTCTTCAAGCGGCGGGGTGTTTCCAATAACAGTAACAGTCATCAGAGAAACTGAAGTGGGTTGTCTCAATCGCCTTCAAGCGGCGGGGTGTTTCCAATACAGCACAGGCAGATTGGGACGATCAACACGGAGGAGTCTCAATCGCCTTCAAGCGGCGGGGTGTTTCCAATAGCACCTCATTTTAGCCCATTCTTATCAGGCAGTTCCAGGGTATTTTCGGCATACTGTGCAAAAGTCTTCGGCACGTGCACCGAAAACGAGGCGGAATGCTCTCGCAAAATAACCGTCATGTCCTTTCGTTTCATCCGATTACGCATAAAAAGCAGACCTCATTTACCGATTCGATAACCCCTCGTCTTGTCAAAACTCCTGTGTTCTCAACAGGTTGCCGCTGTTTGAAAGGAACCCGAGCGTGGCGGCTGCAAGCAGCAGAAACTTGCAGCGCTCAGACCCACGCCCCCTGCCCTTCCAGAATAAAGAAACTCAACCTCCAGTGCTTCATGAATTCAACCGCATTTGCAACATCTTGATTAGAGGGCGCTGCTGCCGCGCCGGAAACGAGGAAGGCGGCCGCCATCCGGCGTTTTGCAAGCTGTTTTACCTGCAGCTCTTGGATGGTTCAAGAGGTGACCCTGGACTCCCAGAAGACAGGCCGACGGCGCTGCCCGGCAATGGATCGCGCAGGAAACCGAGCTCTACCTGCTATCGCTTGCCCACCAGGCGATAGGCTCCGTTGCCCCATACGGCGTGGCGGCCGGCGTGAACCTCTTGGCCCATGGCCAAAAGCCGCCACAATGCGGGGTGGACGTTGTCATAAACGACCCATCCCAGAAAACCATCGAGCGGCGTAGTCTGGCCGGTGCGGGAGGAGTCGCGGTCGATTTCCAACCATTGGCCGGAGTGGCCGAGAATGCGGGCTTGGGCGGCAAGGGCGGCGATGGCGGCATAATCGGCGATCCATTCCTGCTCTTCGTAGAGGAGGGAAAGAAAGGAGAGGCGGTCGCGCAGCCGGCAGACCAAAGCCGGCAGGGTGGGCACCGGTTGGTCCTGCTTTTCGTAGCGCAGCCAGGTGGGGGTGAGAAAGTCGATGCGGAGCGGCCCCTGGGGCAACAGTGGGGACTCAATCTCGTCCAGGCGCAGAAGAAATGGCCGCGCGCCGGTGACCTTGCCCGCGGTCACCAAGGCGGCTCTGGATTCTCCCTGCCAGTCGAGCGTCTGCACCGAGGCGAGTCGAAAGGGGACGCCATCGAGACCGCATCGCGCCAGGGTTTGAAACGTGTTGATAAAAAATGGAAAAACATCGACCGCCTGGCCGAAGAGGCGCAGTTCGAAGCGTAAGGGGCGGTTGGGGCCAAAGTTGGGATCGAGATCGCGCGTGGAACGGAAGAGAAAAGCGCGCGGGGCATCGGCCGCTCCAAAGTCCTGAGAGGCAACGCGCCACTTGGGTTCGAAGAGCATGGCGTAGGCACAGGTCTCGCGGCGTGGACAGAGACTGGCGCCAGGACAATCGGGCTGGCAGACGGTGCGCTGAAAGACGGTGCCGAAGGCTCCGCGCAGCACGTTGGATCGAAGCTCCACCGGCAGATAGAGGCGCTTCGTGGGCCACAATTCAAACAAGAGGCGCACGACACGCAGCGGCGGAGTTTCATAAATACCCTGAGCGGATTCGATGCTGGCAGTTTTCAATGTCGATCCAAGAAGCATCATACCGCTAGCCGCTCCTTTGCCGATGCGCAAGCGCGAGGCAGATTCGGATTTGGCATCGTTGAGATTCTTTCCTGTGGGAGACCGGAAGCACTGAAGTTTAAACAAAAATCTGAAAGGAGGAAATCATGGAACTGACTGTGCCCCTGTACGTTGACGACAATAGCATCGTCCCAGTGTGCAGGTTCGACGACAATTGCGATCTCATCCTGAGCAGCGATGGCTGTTCTACGTGTGATTATGTTATCAACGCAGTTCACGGCAGATCCGAACTAACCGGTACGATCGATTCCTTTTAACTAGAACCGATATTTATCACAGAGTGATGGCTGTACTTGTTAGCAGTTCACGTTTCGCAAGCTAAATACACTATGCCGTGCGCCTTTTCATTGGCGCTCGAAGCAGTCATACGCCCGCATACTCTTCAACACAATAACCGATGAACACAACCCAGCCGCAGCTCCGCCTCAACAGGCAGAGTTGCGGCTGAACCATTTTCAAGGAGAAAACATATGAAGTCTGCAGAACAGTTTCTCGCATCCATCGCTCTCCGTGTCTCTTCGACTCCTTCGCCTTCCATCTCTGAGCCCAACGACCGTCTGCCCTCTTCCGACCTTCCGTTAGAGATCGAGCAAGCTGCGTCGGATCGTGGCTGGCATGTGTTTCCGGTACTCGCCCAAAGCCGTTTTGCTTCGATCAAGCGGGCAGGTGTCGGCTATCCTACCAGTGATCTCATTCAGCTGCGTCATTGGGCTGCCGAGTTCCCTGGCTGCAATTGGGGACTTGCAACCGGGCCTGAATCTCGCGTGATTGCGCTTGAGGTAGATGCCGGAATCGGTCGTCCATCTTTGCGCTTTCTCTGTGGCGACGAGTGGGACTGGCGCAACACGCTGCAGTTCCGCGCCGGTCAGACGCGCTATATCCTCTTCCATTATCCCGAGAAGCGCCTCCGCCGGCTTGGCGTGGAGTTTCAGGGATTGCGGGTCCACGCTGGTACGCCAATCCTAATGCCGCCGTCCGTGATTGGCGGCGGCATTCGGCTTGCATTCTGTAACCCAGGTGCTTGTATCGAGAAGGCTCCAGAGTGGCTGATGGCATCTTTGGCCAACGCCAAAGACGCGCAAATGACGGAGACCACCCATTATCCTGCGCGTCGCGATGTCTTTGCTGCATAAGCTTTATTGAGCCTTCACTGGCGCTTCGATCCGTTCAGAAAGCGATTACGGCAGTTCAAACGATCCGCTGACTTTCTGAACGGAATCGTAGCGCACGACGTTTTTCTCCTTCGTTCTGCAACCGACGAACGATACGATGGTTCACGTAGGAAAAGTTTCCGGCGATTGAGGTGAGAATGATGCACGAGACGGACTTATTGGTAAGTGTTACGGATCCGCTGACCCGCACACAACTCAGTTTGGCCGCAGTCAAACCATTTCTGCGTACCGCCTTCGGCTCGAACGATCAATCCGTACCCGAGAGGGCGAAATGGTGAGAAAAGAGATGAGAGGTGTTGCCTTTCTCTTCAGCGAAACTGGAACTGAAGGCGGCTGTTGTCGACCTCGATGATGGATGTTCACCGGGGTTATGGTTCGTCGGCTCCGCGAGTAGCGCTGCTTCTCAAAGAGGCAAGGGCGGCTGTTGCAACCTAACGGGAGGAGGCCAATCGGCTGCACCTCCCCAAAACCGAGCAAAAAATGATGGCCCCGGCCTTCGAGTAAACTGCAATTCATTTAAGCGGGAGTTTCGCGATGCGCCTGGGTCAGCAAATCTGCGATCGCTCGCCGGTTGCTTGCGTATTCAGGTGAACTCGGTTGCAGCGTGGAATTCAGTACAGATCTGAAAACCCAGAACCTGGGCAAATACATAAGAAGGGAATTGAAATGCGAGCTCTTGTCATCTCCGACATCCATGCCAATCTACCGGCTCTCGAAGCGGTTCTTGCCACCGCGCCGTCGTACGACGTGGTCTGGAACCTTGGCGACATTGTGGGGTACGGCGCGAATCCCAATGAGGTGGTTGATCGGGCCAGAAAACTCAGCGGAATTGTGATACGGGGTAATCACGACAGGGCATGCAGCGGAAGCATGCATTTCAGCGATTACCGGAATCTTAGCGGGCTAGCGTCATTTGCCGCGGGTTGGGCGCAGAAGGTTCTGAGCGACGAAAACGCGGAATGGTTGTCCCAGTTGCCCGGTGGCCCTGTAAGACCGCTTGGCCGCAAAGTTGCATGTGTCCACGGATCGACGTGGGGCGAAGACAAATACATTTTAATCGGGGACGACGCTTTGGAAGCTTTTAGAATGAGTCGCGCACAAATCATTTTCTGCGGCCATACGCACAGGCAGGTAGGCTGGTCCCTCAAAAGACAGGAACTAACGCCTCTGAAACCAAGTTTTCAGTCCGGCGCCGGCGCGGATCAGTTTGAATTGCCGTTGCATAGTGGTCATCGTTATCTCCTGAATCCGGGATCAATCGGACAACCTCGGGACCGCGACTGGCGTGCGGCATTCGCAGTTTACGACGATGTGAAGTCTCTGCTTACCTGGCACCGGGTGCCATACAAAGTGCTCACTGCGCAGAGGAGAATTCGGCGAGCCGGACTTCCAGAGGAACTCGCGACTCGTCTACGGGAAGGTACTTAGGCACATCGCGGTATAGGTAGAGGCATTGCCGCGTAGGATCGCGCCCAGGCAGATCGGTGAACATCAGGCGCTCAGATCGAGGACTGGCGCGGTGTTCCGCAAGCCTGGCCTCCGCAACGTTAAGGCCGCGGGGAATTAGTGCACAATCTGCGGCCCGTATTATTGCCAACGACCGCGTCCCCAGGCGTCACAAAAGCGCTGCCGAGAAGAGTCAATTCTCGTCAGTAGCTCCCCACAGGAAGTGATTCGATACGCTGCCCCCCTCCGGACCCGGCACCCCGCTCAGCTCGTCTGCTACAAGGCAAATTATGCCCAACCCCTCGAACTGGTTTAATTGGCTTTGAGAGGTTGGGCAAAATTGCCAAACTCAGTTGACGGTCACCACCAGTTGCGCCGAGTGCGACAGCGAGCCAGAGGTCCCGGTGATGGTGATGGTCGCGCTGGTATTGGGTGGTGGAGTG
>CAZBPD010000100.1:0-6070 GCA_964493705.1 uncultured Occallatibacter sp. | reverse complement strand
GTCATCATGGGGGCGGGAAATGTGGGTAATTGATAGCGCTTCAGCGTGGGGAAAGAGGCCAGAAATCATCCGTCAGCCCCGTTGGGTCGGTGCAAAACGGCGATTCTTTCACCAGGGTAACAATCCTGCAATTGCCGTGGGTTTTGCTGGCCAGGATGCCCCGCGCGGCGCTTGCCGGGCGTTTAATAGAGAAGTGGGGAAGCTGTGGGCCGCCGCCAGCGGATGCGCCCCGAACTTCTTGCGCGAAGGCAGGGCAGTCGCATGAATCCGGATGGAGGAGACTGGCTTCGATTTTTACCGCGCCGTAGGCGCAATGGTTGTTAGCCCCGCGCTTCAGCGTGGGGAAAGTGGTCGGCAATAAACCATCAGCCCCGCAGGGGCGGCGCAAAACGGCGAATTCGTCATCGGATTTACGTTCATGCGATTGCCCTGTGGGATGAAGGACGGAGCGAGTCGCGTGGAAGGTTATCCGGCTGAGTTGGAAGCGGCGTTGGGGCATGGTTTTGCCAGCCCGGAGTTGCTGGTGCGCGCGCTCACGCATCGCTCGCTGGCCAACGAACTGGCCGTCGAGGATGGGGACTATCACGCCGTCGTGGATAACGAGCGCCTGGAGTTTCTCGGCGATGCGGTGCTCGGGCTGGTGGTGGGCGAGGCCCTTTTTCTGCTTCATCCCGAGTGGCAAGAGGGTGAACTGACCAGGGTTCGCTCGCAATTGGTCAGCCGCCAGCATATGGCGGAGGTGGCTGCCTCCATCGGGCTGGGCGCTCATCTGCGCCTGAGCCGCGGTGAGGAGCGCAGCGGGCTGCGCCGCAAGAGCACCGTGCTCTCCAACGCCATGGAGGCGGTCATCGCCGCCCTCTTTCTCGATGGCGGCCTGGAGCCGGTGCGGTCCTTCGCGCGCCGATGGGTGATGGGCGAGGCCGCCGACCAACTGGCCCGCGATCTGCGCAACGGGGCGGCGCTGGGCAATTTCAAATCGGCCCTGCAAGAGCACTTGCAGGCCAGCAAGGTGGGAACCCCGTTCTACAAGGTGCGCAGCGAGAGCGGCCCCGACCATCGCAAGCGCTTTCTCGTCGAAGTGCGCCTCAAGCCGGGCGAGGGCGAGCCCGGCAAGCCGCTGGCCCGCGGCATGGGCACCACCAAGAAAACCGCCGAACAGGATGCGGCCCGACGCGCGCTGGCCCGTTTGTTGGCCCGCGAAAAGGGCGAAGCGGAGGATGCGGATGGGGAGGAGCCGGAGGAATCATGAGTAGCCCTGTCCCAGCGATTGCGGACCCTCCGCACCGCCAGCATCTTTATCTGCCCGGTCTACCCGAGGCTTGCGCCTCGCTGCTGCGTCTGGTGGTGGGGGCGCTCTTTCTCCACACCTTTGTCTTGCAGCCCTTCCTCATCCCCTCCGAAAGCATGGAGCACACCCTGCTGGTGGGCGATTTTCTGCTCTTCAACAAACAGGTCTACGCGCCGGCCGGCCAGCGCACCGCCTGGCTGCTGCCTTATCGCCCCGTCGAGCGCGGCGACATCGTCGTCTTCCATCACCCCCAGCCGGAGTACCTGGTCAAACGCGTGGTAGGGCTTCCCGGCGATCGTCTGCGCATCGAGGACGGGCGGGTGACCATCGACGGCCGCACCCTCGCCGAACCCTATGCAGCCTTCGAGCCCGCCGCGCCCAACAGCGCCCGCGACAACTTTCCCGCCCAGTTCTACACCGATCCCGAGATCGATCCCGAGTGGTGGAAGCAGATGCAGAGCCTGGTCCGCGATGGCCAACTGATTGTGCCTCCGGACGAGTATTTTGTCCTCGGCGATAACCGCAACCACAGCAAGGACTCCCGCTTCTGGGGCTTTGTGCGCCGCGATCAGATTGTGGCCCGCCCGCTGGTGATTTACTTCTCGCTCAGCCGGCCCTCGGCCACCGATGTGCTGCGGGTCCCGCAACAAGCCTCACAACAAGCCTCAAGTGATAGACTCGGACACGACAGGCAGCTTGCGGCCCGGCTGACGGGCTTTGCCCGCTGGAAGCGCATCTTCCAGATCGTGCATTGATCGCGCGCTTATTTCCGGGGAACCGGCCCGAGCCCCCCGCCGTATTCATCCAAAGAGTTGAGAATGACAAAGAAAAATACCCCCGCCGAGACCACGCCCACCGCACTTCCGCCCACTCCGGCCCCGGCCGCGGTTGAAGAGAGGGTAGAAGAGACGCCCTTCGAGGCGCTGGCCAGCATCTGCTCGGTGCTGGTGGTGGGGCTCTTCATCCTCACCTTTCTGGCGCAGAACTTCGTCATTCCCTCCGGTTCGATGGAGAATACCCTGCTCATCGGCGATCATCTGGTGGTGGACCGCATCACCCTGGCCCCGGCCTGCAAATGGATGCCGTTTGTCCACTATCGCGAACCCAAACACAACGACATTGTGGTCTTTATCAAGCCGGTTCCCGATCTGGATAACGACGGCAATCCCCAGTACCTGTTTCTGGTCAAGCGGCTTATCGGCCTGCCCGGCGATCGCATTCATCTGCACAACGGCATCGTCAGCATCAACGGCGTAGCCCAGCCGACACCCGTTGAAGGGCAGGATTCGCCCGCCAACTCCCCCAGCGAAACAGAGTTTCTGGATGAGTTCCCCTCGGTTCCGCCGGCCACCAATGCCAACGCCACCGAGGCCTGGGCGGTGGAAGCTCCCAGCCACATCGTCGACGGCGACCTGGTTGTTCCCGCCGGCAAGTACTTCATGATGGGCGACCATCGCCACAGCAGCCTCGACTCCCGCTACTGGGGCTTTGTGCCGCGCGAGAACATCGTTGGCCGCCCGCTGCTCAACTACTGGTCGTTCAAGACGCCCGAGGGCCAGCTTGAAGGCGGCGGCATCGGCAACACCGTGGCCTGGATGGGCCACGTGGCGCTGCACTTCTTTTCCGACACGCGCTGGGCGCGCACGCTGCACCGGGTGAAGTGAAGACAGGGGTCAGGGATCAGTCGTCAGGGATCAGTTCAAGGTGCTGATAAATGACTTCGGAACGCTATGCTCAGCATCTTGACTCAGGGTAATCGCATGAATCGGAACGGTTGATCAGAGTGTTTCCGGTTTTTGACGAGACTATTTCCGATTCTCACCGCGCCGGAGGCGCAAGGGTGGTTAGCCCCGCGCTTCAGCGTGGGGAAAGTGGCCAGAAATAAACAGTCAGCCCCGTAGGGGCGGTGCAAAACGGCAGATTTTTCATCAGGGTAACGTTCATGCAATTGCCCTGCATCCTGATCCCTGATCCCTGACCCCTGGACGACGACTATGATCGAAGACGCGCAAGGCCGGAAACGTAAGCGGGTGCGGATGGGGTGGGCGCTGGCGCTGCTGCTGCTCCTGCTGGCCGTGCTGATTGTGCCTCCCATGGTGAGCGTAAGCCGCTACAAGAGCGGGATTACCCGCCTGATCTCCGCTTCGCTGGGCCGTCCGGTGCGTCTTTCCTCGGTCGAAGTGCGGCTGCTGCCCCGGCCCGGTTTTGTGCTGACCGATCTGGCCGTGGCAGAGGACCCCGCCTTCGGCGCCGAGCCAATCTTGCACGCCAACACGGTCACCGCCTCCATTCGTCTGCTCTCTTTGTGGCGGGGGCGTCTGGAGATTGGCCAGATCAGCGTCGACGAGGCCAGTCTGAATCTGGTGCGCACCGACGCCGGCCGCTGGAATCTGGACTCGCTCTTCCGCGGCGCCGCCGCCGGCGTGAGTGACACGCGCGCCAAGCGCCCCCTGCCTTATCTCGAAGCCACCAACTCCCGCATCAACATCAAAAGTGGCGTCGAGAAGCTGCCCTTCTCGCTGGTCAACACCGACCTCTCGTTCTGGCAGGAGCATCCCGGCGACTGGCGCATTCGCCTGCGCGGTCAGCCCGCCCGCACCGACCTCAGCCTGCAGCAGGGCGATACCGGCACGGTGCGCCTCGAAGCCAGCCTGCGCAGCGCGCCGCACTTGCGGCAGATGCCGGTTCATCTCGACCTGGAATGGCGCGAGGCGCAATTGGGACAGCTTTCCCGCCTGATTGTCGGTTCCGATCCCGGCTGGCGCGGCGACCTCACCGGCGAGCTGCACGTGGACGGCACCGCCGAAGCCGCTCACGTTACCACCCGCCTGCGCGCCGCCGGCGTTCACCGCGCCGAGTTCGCTCCCGTCGCGCCGCTGGACTTCGACGCCCGCTGCGCCTTCAATTACCACTTCACCAGCCGCTCCGTGGAGGCTCTCAGTTGCGATTCGCCCCTGGGCGATGGCCACCTCCGCCTCAGCGGCGATCTCCCCGGCGATCAGGCCGGCGACCATTCCGGCGAATTGGCGGATTCCGCCCCCCATCTTGTCGCTGAATTGGACCGCATTCCAGTCGCGGCGGGACTCGACGCTCTCAGAACCGTGCGCAGCGACTTCGCTCCCGGCATCGAGGCCAGGGGATCGGTGAGCGGAAAAATGACCTATGCCCCGCTGCCGCTCAACCCGCCGCTGGAAAAGCCCTCGGCGAAGCCCAGCGCCCAGGCCTCCGCGCTGCACGGCCACGCGGCCAAGCCGCATCCCGCTCCCACCGGCCCCCTGACCGGCAGCTTGACCGTCGATGGGTTCCAATTGAGCGGCGGCAGTTTGACCACGCCGGTCCTGGTTCCCAAACTCGTGTTGGAACCGGCTGCCGAAGAAGACGGCCAGGCGCTGATCTCCACCGTCTCCATTCCCGCCGGCGGAACCGCGCCGCTGATGTTTACTGCGCGCTTCGCTCTCAGCGGCTACCGCATCGCCGTGCATGGGCAGGCTGGGGTGGCCCGCGCCAGGGAACTGGCGCAGATGGCCGCCGTGCAGAATGCCGCGCTGCTCGACGCCGTGATGGGCGATCCCTTGGCCGTGGACTTCATCGCCGAAGGCCCCTGGATGCCGGCGGAAAAGATCCCCTTCAGCGGCGATTCCGCCCTCTCTGGTGCTGCGGCGGCTCCGTCCGCTAGTGCGCCGCCAATCGTCAGCGGTCCGCCCACCACCGACCGCATCACCGGAACCGTCACCCTGCACAACGCCAACTGGAAGTCCGACTATCTGGCCAATCATGTGCTGATCGGCCAGGCCACGCTGCACCTCGAAGAGGGTCAGATGCGCTGGGACCCGGTAGCCTTCACCTACGGCCCGGTGAAGGGAACGGCCAGCCTGACGCTGCCCGTCCATTGCGCCCAACCGGCCTGTGTGCCGCGCTTCCAGATGCAGTTCGCCCAGCTCGACGCCAGCGCCCTCGAAGCGGCCATCCTCGGCGCGCAAGAGAAGGTGACGCTGATCTCCACGCTGCTCGCCCGTTTGCGTCCTGCCGCGGCGCCCGTTTGGCCGCACCTTGAAGGAACCGTGAAGGCCGATTCTTTACTTCTGGGACCGCTCACCCTGCACGCGGCCTCGGCCGAGATCCGCATGGCCGAGACCGGCGCGGAGGTCACCAGCTTCGACGCCACGCTGCTGGGCGGCAGCGTCCACGGCAGCGGCGCGCTGCAAACCCCTAAGAGCGCGCAGGAGAAGCCGGTCTACAGCTTCACCGGGAACTTCGCAAAGCTCAGCCCGGCGGCGGTAGGCCAGCTCCTCGACCAGCACTGGTCGGGCAGCGCGCTCGACGCCAGCGGCAAGGTGGAACTGACCGGATTCACGCAAAAAGAGCTGGCCGCCTCGGCCAACGGCACCGTGCACTTCGACTGGCAGCGCGGCGCGGTTGCTGGCCCGTCGGTCCCCGCCGATCTGGCCCGCTTCGACCGCTGGAGCGCCGATGCCGAGATCGCCAATGGTTCCATTACCGTGAAGCAGAACGAACTCCGCCGCGGCCCGAAAACCAGCGCAATCTCCGCCTCCGCAACCCTCGGCGTTCAGCCCAAACTGACCTACGCCAAACCCGCCGAAACCCAGGCCAAGCGGTAGACCCAGATGGGCAAGCCGGGTCTCGTAGGTAGGGCCTTTCGTGAAGATGGTATGAGTAACGTTCGCACCAACGCGCCGGAGGCGCAGTGTTGGTTAGCCCCGCGCTTTAGCGCTTTCAATTACCCACAACTTGTGGAGTCCTGAGCCTGTTTGTTGACGGATC
>CAZBPD010000099.1:0-6168 GCA_964493705.1 uncultured Occallatibacter sp. | reverse complement strand
GCGCGATCCTTGCCTGCTTGTTGCGGGGCAGATCGACGCCAGCAATACGTGCCATGGAAATTCCTTTGCGGCTACTGGTTGTGTGCCTCCGGCCTTAACCGGCTCGCACGGGGTGAAACGGTGGATCTCCAGGGGTTCATCGCAAGCCTTGAATCAAGCTAACTAGCCCCGGCCGAGGGGTTAGGGATGAGGGATGAGGGGTTAGAAAAACGACGGCAGCCATGTGCCTTAACTAACCCCTAACCCCTCTCCCCTTTCCCCTTCCGTGGAGTTTCCCGTCCATGCCAGGCAAACTAACCCTGGCGCTGCTTGTGCTTTGCGTTCTCGCAGATCACCCGAACCACACCGCGGCGCGTGATGACCTTGCACTTGACGCAAATCTTCTTGACCGATGCACGGACTTTCATTCTCTTGTTGCCCTTCTCCGCCCTCCCCTGAGGGAGTGTGGATGGAGTGGAGAAGCAAAATTCAGCTTCTAGCTTCTAGCTGCTAGCTGCCAGCTTTTCTTCCCTTATTTGGAGCCGCGTTAGAACCCGGCTCCTTTTCAACCCACCATCGAAAAGCTAGTAGCCAAAAGCTAGAAGCTAAAAGCTGTGGGCAAAAAAGCCTATTTGTAGCGGTAAACAATGCGCCCGCGATTCAGGTCGTAGGGACTCAGCTCCACGGCCACGCGGTCCCCCGGCAGGATGCGGATGAAGTTCTTGCGCATCCTTCCCGAGACATGGGCCAAAACCTCGTGATTGTTCTCGAGCTTGACCCTGAACATGGCATTGGGCAGGGTCTCGGAGACCACTGCCATGACCTCAATCGCGTCTTCCTTCGACAAACTGTTTCCCGCTTCTGCCGTCCGCTCCCGCGGCCCGGCCTGGTTGCCCGAGTGTGCTACTCGGTGAGAATCCTTGCTCCGGTCGCGGTCACCGCCACCGTATGCTCAAAATGAGCGCTCATGCTGCCGTCCACGGTAACCGCCGTCCAGCCGTCGTGCAGCACCTGCACATCCGGCGCGCCGGCATTCACCATGGGTTCGATGGCAATCACCATACCCTCGCGCAGCTTCATGCCCCGCCCCGCCTGGCCGAAATTCGGCACCTGCGGATCTTCGTGCATCTGCCTGCCGATTCCATGGCCGACAAAATCGCGCACCACAGAAAAGCCCTCGGCCTCGACCACTTGCTGCACCGCCCAGCCCACGTCGCCCAGCGTTGCTCCCGGCCGCACCACATCGATGGCGGCATGGAGCGATGCTTCGGTCACCCGCAGCAGCCGGGCCGTATCGGGGTGGATCTTCTCCCCCACCGGCACGGTAATGGCCGCGTCGCCGAAGTAGCCGTCGATGATCGCCCCGCAATCTACCGAGACGATCTCCCCCTCGCGCAAGACACGCTTGGCGTTCGGGATGCCGTGCACCACTTCGCCGTTCACCGAGGTGCAGAGCACACAGGGAAACCCGTGATAGCCCTTGAACGCCGGCTTGGCGCCGCGAGAGAGGATGTGCGCCTCGGCCGCCTTTTCCAGATCGAGAGTGGTGACGCCCGGCTTGACCATCCCGCGCACCAGTTCCAGCGTCTCGCGGACCACGATGCCCGCTACACGCATCTTCTCGATTTCTTTCGACGACTTGAGGACTACCGCCACGCAACCAGCTTTCAAAGACAGGGATGAGGGATGAGGTGTTAGGGGTTAGAAAGCAGCTTGCAGCCGGTCCTAACCCCTAACCCCTTATCCCTAACCCCTCGTTCCACACTTTAGCCGTCGAATTGCGCTACTTCCGCAACCCTTCGACGGCGGTCACAATGCCCGACGCGATCTCCAGGATCGGCCGGTCTCCATCCACTTCGGCAAAACGGCCCAGTTCGTGATAGTGCTCGACGACCGGCGCAGTCAAAGCCGAATAGGCGCGCATGCGCTCTTCGAAGACCTTCTCCGTATCGTCGGCGCGCTGCACCAGAGCCGCACCATCCACATCGCAGAATCCGGCCTTTACAGGCGGCTTTCCATGGATGTTATAGATGGCCCCGCAGGCTGGACAGCTTCTGCGGCCGGTGATGCGCCGCAATAACTGATTATAGTCCACATGGATACTGACGGCAACCACGGGGAGCGAAGGACCCTGCGCCGCCAACCGCCCATCGAGCCATGCGGCCTGGGGCAGGGTGCGGGGGAATCCATCGAGAATGTATCCGCGAAGGGTGTCCGGCTGCTGCAAACGGACGGCCACCATCTCGTTGACCAGAGAATCGGGAACCAGCTCGCCGCGGCCCATGATCTCCTTGGCGATCTTGCCCAGTTCGGTTCCCTGGGAGACATTGCCGCGCAGCAGGTCGCCGGTCGAGATCTGGGGAATCTCCCAGACCTTCACCAGCTCCTTGGCTTGAGTCCCCTTGCCCACGCCGGGTGCGCCCAACAAAAGAATCGGGCCGGGGAGAGTCTTTCGACTCTCTTCCCGGCCTTGAGTAAGTACCTCTACAGATGATGACATTACCAGGTTTTCCTTCCGCGGATGCGACCGGAGCGCGGGGAAAAGCCGTCATAATGGCGCATGATCAGCTGCGATTCGATCTGGTTGACAGTATCCATGGCCACACCCACAACGATAAGCAGCGAGGTGCCGCCAAAGTAGAAGTTGACGTTCATGCCATGCGTCATCCAGTTCGGCAGAGTCTCGAAGACCCGACCGATCAGCCAAAGCTTGTCGAAGCGGATGCCGGAGATCATGAAAGTGGGCACCAGGGTAATGATGATCAGATAAATGGCGCCTACCAAGGTGATACGAGTCAAAATGTCGTTGATGAAATCGGAGGTGCGCTTGCCGGGCCGGATGCCGGGAATGAAGGAGCCCGACTTGCGGAAGTTGTCGGCAATGTCGTCCGGCTTCATCACGATGGAGATGTAGAAGTAGGCAAAGAAGATGATGCCCAGAATGTTGAGAATCACATACCACGGGTAGCCGGGCTGGAGAGCCTGGACAATGGGCATGAGAAAGCGGTTGTTCTGCACAAACTCCATCTGCCCGATCATCAACGGCACGGAGAGAATGGAAGATGCGAAGATCACCGGCATCACGCCGCCGGAGTTGACCTTCAGCGGCAAGTGGCTGGATTGCCCACCCATCATGCGGCGGCCAACAATGCGGCGGGCGCTCTGAATGGGAATGCGGCGCTCGGAGCGCTCGACGAAGACGATAAAGGCCACCACGGCGATCATCGCCGCCAGCAGCGCCAAAACGGCGATGGCGGTGAAGTTGCCCCAGGCGTTGGTCTGAATCTTCGTCAGCAATTCGCCCACGGCGCGGGGCAGGCCGGCGACGATGCCGGCAAAGATCAGCAAGCTCATGCCGTTGCCGATGCCGCGGTCGGTGATCTGCTCGCCCAGCCACATGATGAAGGCGGTGCCGGTGGTGAGCGTCAACACCGTCATCAGAACAAAGCTGATGCCGGGATTCAACACCATGCCGCTCTTGGTCAGCATCAGGGCGATGCCCAGCGATTGCAGAGCGCCCAGAATGACCGTCATGTAACGGGTCCACTGAGTGATCTTGCGACGGCCGAGTTCGCCTTCCTTCTGAATGCGCGCCAGCGGTTCGTAGACCACGGTGAGCAATTGGAAGATGATGGAGGCGGTGATGTACGGCATGATGCCGAGGGCAAAGATGGTCATGCGGCGCAGGTTGCCGCCGCCGAAGAGATCCATCAGGCCCAGGGCAGAACCGCCCTGCGAACTGAAGAGCTGCTCGAGCAATTTGCCGTTCACGCCGGGCGTGGGAATGTGCGCGCCCAGGCGGTAGACGGCAAGAATGGCCAGGGTGAAGAGCACGCGCCTGCGCAGGTCGGGAATCCGGAAGATATTGAGGAACTTCTCAAGCATGTTTGAATATCCGCTTCAGGGCGTTTGCCGCCGCTTGAATCATTGCACTGCCATCTTACCCGCGCAGGGCCGGTTCTGTCGCGTATCCAGGGATCAGAGATCAGGGATCAGGGATCAGAAACCGGTTTGCTGTGCCTGAAATCAGGGCCTCCAGATGGAGGCCCCGATCGAAAACGAACTACGCTGCGGCAGGCGCCACCGGGCCGCCCAGAACCACAGCCTTGCCGCCGGCCTTTTCGATCTTCTCAACGGCCGACTTGCTGAACTTGTGCGCATGAATGGTGAGCGCCTGAGTAAGTTCGCCGGAGCCGAGGATCTTGATGAGAGCCTTCTTGCTGGAGGCCAGGCCGAGCTTGCGATAGTCGTCCTGACCGATCTCGGTCATGGAGAGGAACTCGATGGCCAGCGCCAGGCGGTCCAGATTGACGACGGTGTACTCGGTGCGGAAGATGTTGGTGAATCCGCGCTTGGGCAGGCGGCGGTGCAGCGGCATCTGGCCGCCTTCAAAACCGCGCATCAGGCTGAAGCCCGAACGGGAGCCCTGGCCCTTGTGGCCACGGGTCGAGGTCTTGCCCATGCCGGAACCCATACCGCGGCCGACACGCTTGCTCCCGGTATTTGCCTTGCGGGGAGCGCGTAAATTGGAAAGATTCAATGCCATGATAATCCTCGCTGTAGCGCCGGGAACTGGCCGTTCAGGCCTTCCCCGACTCGCGTAAAAGCAGCTTCTAGCTGCCAGCTTCCAGCTCCTAGCTCTTGCAGGCCGGCGCGTACGCTGATCTTCAAGAGCTTTGCAGGAGCCTCGTTGATACCATCTAGCTATTCGCCTCGCATCTGAACTTCTATCAGGCTCCGCCCCAGAGGAGCAGGACGAGCTAGAAGCTAGAGGCTAGAAGCTAGCGGCTAATTCTCAAGAATGCGAACCAGATGCGGAATGGTCTTCACCATGCCGCGAATGGATTCGTTGTCCACGCGCTCGACGATCTGGTTGAGGCGGGTAAAGCCAAGGCCCTTGACCACCAGCTTGTGCTTGGCGGGGGTGGAGTTCTTGGAGCGGTAGTATTCGATCTGGATCATCTTGGTATCGGCCATGATTACAGCTCCTCCACCGACTTGCCGCGCATGGCGGCAACTTCGGCGCGGTCGCGCAACTGCATCAGGGCGTCAAAGGTGGCCTTGATGACGTTATGCGGGTTGGCGGTGCCCAGGCACTTGGTGAGCACGTTCTGCACACCGACCGAGGTCATCACGGCGCGCACGGCGCCGCCGGCGATCACGCCCGTACCTTCGGGAGCCGGCTTGAGCAGCACCTGTCCGGCGCCGTAGTGGCCCAGGACCAGATGCGGAATGGAGGTATCGGTCAGGTTGACGCGGATCAGGTTCTTCTTGGCCGCTTCGATCCCCTTGCGAATCGCCTGGGGAACTTCCTTGGCCTTGCCCGAACCGTGGCCCACGACGCCCGAAGCGGCGTCGCCTACCACCACCAGCGCGGCAAACGACATGTTCTTGCCGCCCTTGACCACTTTGGTCACGCGATTGATGGCCACCACCTGATCCTTCAGGTTGTACTGGTTGGCATCGAGTTTCTTCTTCAAGATCGTCATTGCTCTCTCGTCTCTTTTGAGCTGCTAGCTTCTAGCCCCTAGCCTCTAGCAGTTCTTTCTGATACACAGCTCGTCGGCATAGCACGATTAGCTGGCAGCTAGAAGCTAGCAGCTAGTAGCTGCCTTAAAAATCCAGACCCGCCTCGCGCGCGGCATCGGCCAGAGCCTTGATGCGCCCGTGATAGAGGAAGCCGCCGCGGTCGAAGACCACCTTCTTGACGCCCTTGCTGACGCCCTGCTCGGCGATGGCCTTGCCGACTTCCTTGGCCGTGGCTATGTTGCCGCCGGTCTTGAGCTTGAGCGCCATGCTCGAAGCCGAAGCCACGGTTACACCCTGCGCGTCGTCGATCAACTGCGCGTAGATGTGGTTGAGCGAGCGGTAAACGCTGAGGCGCGGGCGCTCGGCGGTGCCGGCCACCTTGGCGCGAATGCGCGCGTGGATGCGCTGGCGAATGGCATTGCGATTGGTCTGCGTAATCATGTTCTCTCGTTCCTATCGGCGTTGCGGCCTGGCCGCATCGTTCGGTGAATTGGAGGGGTCAGGGGAAAGGGGTTAGGGGTTAGAAAACCCGAACATCAAAACCGTCCTAACCCCTAATCCCTAACCCCTAATCCCTAACCCCTAATCCCTAATCCCTACTTCGAGCCTGTCTTGCCGGCCTTCTTCTTCAGCTTCTCGTCGGAGTAGCGCACGCCCTTG
>CAZBPD010000098.1:0-6255 GCA_964493705.1 uncultured Occallatibacter sp. | reverse complement strand
CGCGCATGGCCATCGCCATGGCCCAGGCCGGCGGCATCGGCATTGTGCACCGCAACCTGAGCATCGTCGAGCAGGCTGGGGAGATCGACAAGGTAAAGCGCTCGGAGAGCGGCATGATCGTCGATCCGGTGACCATCGGACCCGACCAGCTCATCGGCGACGCCCTGGACGTGATGCGCCGTTACAAGATCAGCGGCGTTCCGGTCACTCGCGGCAAGAAGCTGGTGGGCATTCTGACCAACCGCGACCTGCGCTTCGAGACCCGCACCGACATTCCCATCGGCGACGTGATGACCAAGGAAAACCTCATTACGGTCCCCGTCGGCACCACGCTCGAAGAAGCCGAACTGATCCTGCACAAGCACCGCGTGGAAAAGCTGCTGGTGGTGGACAATCAGTACAACCTCATGGGCCTGATCACGGTCAAGGACATCCAGAAGAAGTTGAAGTATCCCAACGCCAGCAAGGACGATCAGGGGCGGCTGCGGGTGGGCGGGGCGATTGGGGCCACCGGCGACTTTTTGGAACGCGCCGCCGAGCTGGTTCGCGCTCGCGCCGACGTGCTGGCCATCGACTCCGCGCACGGCCACTCCTCGCGCGTGCTGGAAGCGGTGCGCGAGGTGAAGAAGGCCTTCCCCCACGTTGGTTTGCTGGCCGGCAACGTGGCCACCTACGAAGGCGCGATGGCGCTGATCGACGCCGGTGCCGACGCCATCAAAGTAGGCATCGGCCCCGGCTCCATCTGCACCACGCGCATGGTCACCGGCGCGGGCATGCCGCAGGTCACGGCCATCGCCGAGGCCTTCCGGGCCGCTCATCAACACGGCATTCCGGTGATCGCCGACGGCGGCATCAAGTATTCCGGAGAGATCACCAAGGCCATCGCGGCGGGAGCCAGTTCGGTGATGATCGGATCGCTCTTTGCCGGCGTGGACGAGAGCCCCGGCGAGACGATTCTTTACCAGGGGCGCAGCTTCAAGACCTATCGCGGCATGGGCTCGCTCTCCGCCATGAGCCAGGGATCGGGCGAGCGCTACTTCCAATCGAGTTCCGATCTGGAAGCGGCGCAGAGCGGCGGCGAGGGCGTGGTGCAGCGCGAGCGCGCCGGCCAAAACCGGCTGGCCAAGTTTGTTCCCGAGGGCATCGAGGGCCGCGTTCCCTATCGTGGACCGCTGGAGGCGATGGTCTTTCAACTGGTGGGCGGCCTGCGCTCCGGCATGGGCTACCTGGGCTGCGCCACTATCGAGGAATTGCAGGAGAAAGCGCAGTTCGTGCGCATCTCCGGCGCCGGCCTGCGCGAAAGCCACGTCCACGACGTCATCATCACCCGGGAGGCGCCCAATTACCATGTCGAGTAGACCGCGCGGTCTCGGGTACTGGATGCGCGTCTGGTGGCCGGTCGCCCTGGGCGTCTGCGTCATCCTGGTGGAGTCCACCGAGTGGTTCGGTGCCGATTACACCTCCGGGCCGCTGCGCCGCTTGTACACCGCGATCTTTGGCCCGGTTCGCGATGCCAGTTGGGAGATCATCCACCACCACATCCGCAAGACCGGGCACTTTCTCGGCTACGGCTTTATCGGGCTGGCCTGGCTGCGCGCCTGGTGGATGACGCTGCCCCACTCCCGCTTCTTTCAAGACGCACTGCTGGCGCTGCTGGGCACCGCCGCCATTGCAAGCTGCGACGAGTGGCACCAGGCCTTTCTTCCCAACCGCACCGGCACGCCCATCGATGTGCTGCTTGACTGCTCCGGCGCCATCACCCTGCAACTGGTCGTCTATCTTTATATGCGCCTCTTCCAGCCCAAGAAGCTGGTGCACGCGGAATAGAGTTTTTCTTCCTTCCCCAGCCATCCGGAACCATCCGGCCAGCGGTTGCGTATTCCTCTCAGTGATGATGGGGTTCCCTGCCGCTTACCTGGCTGGCCGGATCCCTCCGGCAGGAAGGGAAGATGGCCAACGCGTACGCTCCAGTGCCCTTGAAGGGCTGTCACCCCGGCCTCTGCACAGTGTGGTTTTCAGCTTTGGGCGCTACCGCCGGCTTGCTGGCCGGAGTGGTCGTAGGCCTGAATCTGGTGGCCATCGCCCTGCGCCTGACCCATTTTTGGGCTACCCACGCCCGCACTCCGCAGTTGTTGACCCTGCTGTTTGTCACCGGTTCGGCGCTGGGCGAGTTGCTGGCGCTCGGGGTGCTCGGGTGGGTTTTACGCCGTAAAGACGATTCGCTGCTCCGGCTCCGCCTCTGCAAGACCTCGCCCTGGATGGGCTGGATTGCCGCACTGGCCCTGACCGCCTTCTACGTCGTCCCCGCGGTGAACGGGCTGCACAATGGCGCCGCACATTTGCCTTGGCAGCAGATCTTTTTCGATCCCAGCTTCTTTCATCTCTATACGGCGCTGGTGGTCGGCCTGAGCGCCGGGCTCTGCGAAGAGGTCTTCTTTCGCGCCTTCGTGATGGATCGGCTCTCCCGCGCCGGATACGGTTGGGTGGTCCAGATCGCGGGCTCGGGCATGCTCTTTGGGCTGGCGCACGGCCTCTACGGCCTCAGCCAGGGTTGGAGCGCCGGACTCGACATCATGGCCCATACCGCGCTGCTGGGTGCGCTCTACGCCATTGTCTATCTGCTCTCGCGGCGCAGTTTGATGCCGTGTATCGTGGCCCATTTGCTCAATGACGCCATCGTGCTGCCCTGGATTTTTTTGCAGATGTTCCATCCAAGATAGTTAGTCGAAAAGCCGCACTCGCGCCAATTTTTGGCTCTATCGGGAGCGATTGGTTACCACTGCACGGCGCGGCGCTTTCTCTCTTCGGCTTCAGCCAGCCAGCCGCGGCGCAGTTTGTCGGCGGGGACGTTGGAAAGATAAGGCTTGACGTCCAGAATCGGTGTGCCGTCGAGCATGTCGATGCCGCGAACAAAGAGGGAGCAGCCCTCCCGGCGCAGCAGTTCCACCACGGTCAGACCGATGGGGTTGGGGCGGCGCGGCGAGCGGGTTGTGAAGAGACCGTGGGGACGGTCGTCGCTGGGCGGCGTTACCATCAGATCGAAGCCTTGCACGCGGTCGATGGCCCAGAGCACGATCAGGTGCGAGTAGCCCTCGATGTCGGTGAGTCCCGCCTCGAGTGCGGGCAGGATATCGAGAATGCCTTCTTCCGGGTGCTGTGCGCCCAGACCTTTGGGGATGGAATCGGGGTCCTGAAAAGGGCTCTTTACAGTACCGATGGGATGAAACTCAAACATGGAGGCCTCTGCATTCATAGTACGGCGGAGGGCCTTCGCTGCAAAGCGCTGAACCGAGAAGTACGCCTGGCCCGGCAAGTTAGCCGCAGGCAGGGGAATAGGCTCTCCTTGCACCGGAGGGCGTCTTCCCGGGCAAGCGAAGGATCTGCACAGCCATTTGTACCGGCAGGCATAAGATCGCAAGACCGCCTGGATGTTACATTTCGAATAAGACGTGAACTTTGCGTGAATAGCAAAGGATCCAATGTAACTACCCTCTTGTGCCGCGGGAGCGGTTGCGGCTATACTTTCGGCCATCATGCAAAGACTCGTAACAGCTTGGAAATTGTCTGCCATGATGTTCGTCGTAGCGGCAGCTTTCCTGTTCTCGTCGTGCGCCGGTTCGCGGAGTGGGCCGGTGTCAGCAGGCGGTGGTTTCACCGCTGGAACGGTATCAACGGTCAGGGGACAACAGCAAGCCTACTATCCGGTGGGAATTGTCCTCGTAGGCCATGCCACAGGTAGCATCTGGTTTTGCCACGATGAATACAAGTGGAAGGCTGAATCCGGATTTATGAGTTATGCCGGAGCTAATTTTCCCAGCGGATGCACGGCGATCGGCAAAATGGAGCCGACCAATAAGGGCGACATTACCCTCCATGACGGCGGGGCACAGCGCGTCTTCATCGTTCATAACGTCACGGGACACGTAACGATGTGCTCGGTGCACTACCCGCAGGCGATGGACAATACCGATCCCCCCGGCGGGAGTTGCGAGGACCTTCCTGTCGCCAAGGAGTAGGCGGCGCACCAGGGGTGGAGATAAGTTTTGGTTGGCGGGTTCGACTTGAATCCCGCAGCGTATTCTCCACCCCTAAATACCGCTGTAACAAGCAAAGTAGAATCCAAAACGGCGCGCCAAGCGGGTAGAAGGTAGCGCATGAGAACAGGCATCTGCGCCAAAGACGTTCTTGCTATCGTCGCGTCTATGCTTGTCATGATCGGTTTCGTCGATACATCAGCCTGGTGAAGCCCGGTTCAAAAACTTCCCGATTGTCTCATGTGGGCGAAAGTATTCTTCTGCAGCAGAATAGGATGTAACAACCGGCAAGCAGGGGCGATGAGGGGTGGGAGAAGCATGTGAAGATTTATGCGAAATGTTATTTTACCGATGGCCTTAACGCTTGTTACGTCAATAATCTCCCGCACCGGCGATGTGAAGCTCAAGTGGGTGCCGGAGTAAACATATTCAACAGGCCCGGCCATAGCATCCATCCTGGCGTAAAACCCGTTCCTATCTCGAACGCCGTGTTGGGCGGCAACGACCCAGGATTGAATCGGACACCTCAAGCTCCTTTCGACTATTCCTGATGGCGGTAGAGCCTTTCCATGCAAAGCGTTCCCGTGGTTGCCTTGTCCGCCTTGCCCCACTGCGGACAAGCTACGAGCCATCCGTAAGAAGGATCGAGAGCCGATGTCCGATTCTTGGTAAGATAGACCAGACCAAGGGGGTCTATGAACAAACCGCGTACACCGCATTCCCGTTCCGGACCTGCCACCGTTCTTAAGGCCCCGCCGGCCGCTCAGCCTGCGGCTTCGTATAACCGTCCGCTTAAAAACGCGCCTGTCCAGGCTGCCGGGAACTCCCGCCCCGCGCCGCGCAAGCCCGCGAAAGTCAACCCCGCGGCCCCGGCTGCCGCGCCGCGCAAAGCTGCCATTCCCGCCCCCCAGCCGGAACCCACCCAGTTTGGCGCCCGCATCAGCCGTCGCGCCTCCGAACGCCTGCGCGCCGGCCACCTGTGGGTCTACGCCACCGACATTGAGACCCTGGGACTGCCCAAGAAGGACGAAGCGCCCGCTCTGCTGCCGGTTGCCGACAATCGCGGATTGCTTCTGGGCACGGCTTTGTATAGTCCCGCCTCGCAGATCGCCCTGCGCATGATCGCGCGCGAAGAGATTAACGAAAGCCAATGGATGCAGTTGCTGGCCCTGCGCCTGCGTGCGGCCATTGCCCGCCGCCAGCCGCTGCTCGAAGCAGGCGACCGTCGCGCCACCGACTCGCTCCGCCTCTGCTTCAGCGAGGCCGACGAGATTCCCGGCCTGATCGTCGACAAATATGCCGATCTGATCATTGTGCAGATTCTGGTCCGCGGCCTGGACTCGGCGGCGGTGCGCGCGGTCTGTGTTCGCGTGCTCTGTGAGGAACTCTCCCCGGCCGCAATTGTCGAACGCCCCGATCCCCGCATTCGCGAGTTGGAAGGCCTCTCCGCGCCCAGTCTCGATCCGTTATGGCGCGCCGATGCGGCTGTGCCGGCGGGTGCAACCGTATTCCAGATCAACGGTTTGCGCTTTCACTTCGATGCCAACTCCGGGCAGAAGACGGGCGCATTTCTCGACCAGCGCCTGAACTACGCCGCCGCCCGCGACTGGGCCGTGCGCCTGGGAGCCACCGGCCGCGCTCTCGATGTCTGCACCTATCAGGGCGGATTCGCCCTGCACCTGGCTCAGGTCTGCCGCGAAGTCACCGGAATCGACTCCTCCCGCGCCTCGCTGGAGGTGGCCGAAAGGAACGAAGAAGCCAATCGCGCCCAGTTGCAGGCCAAAGTGGACTGGGTCGAGGCCGACGCCTTCGAGATTCTGCGCGGCTGGTCGGCGGCGGAGGAAAAATTCGACACCATCGTCCTTGATCCCCCCGCCTTCGCCAAAACGCAGCGTGCGGTAGAGGGCGCACTGCGCGGCTACAAGGAGCTGAACCTGCGCGCTCTGCGCATGCTCACACCGGGCGGACTGCTGGTTACCTGCTCCTGCTCCCACCATGTGAGCTGGGCGGATCTGGAGTCTACCGTGGCCGCGGCGGCGATCGACGCCGGACGCCGCGTTCGCCTGCTGGAGCGTCGCGGCGCGGCTTTCGACCACCCGGTGGTGCTGAATCTGCCTGAAACGGAATACCTGAAATGCCTGGTTCTGCAGGCGGATTAAAACACGAGACTAAGAGCTTATCCGTAAATAGTGTTCAACTTGATTCCCGATCGTATTTTGTG
>CAZBPD010000097.1:0-6811 GCA_964493705.1 uncultured Occallatibacter sp. | reverse complement strand
CGTCATCATGGGGGCGGGAAATGTGGGTAATTGATAGCGCTTCAGCGTGGGGAAAAGGATTCCACACCTCCCCTGCGGAGTCCCGGAGGGACGGCGCTGGGGAATTATGAATGCCGGGATCAATAAACCTCAAGAGGATGTGTTGGGCTTCGTGCATGGGTTAAACCCCGCGTCTCCCTCCGCGTTTAAACCTTTCGCGAACGGTGAAACCGCTTTTTATCCTTGAATCTTTTCGCGGAAGTTCGTACTCTTCACGGGTTGGTGGTTTGCGGGCCGTGCAGGTTGTTTCTCATGGGGGAGCAATCGTGATGAGTCCTCGTCTCCGATTTTCATTCGCGATGCTGGTGGCTCTTTGCGTCGCGCTTCCCTCGTTCGCGGTCACACCCCGCAAGGCGCACGTGGTGGTGCTGGGTGCGGCGCGCAAGGTCGCCTACTCCAAGGCGGGCGATCCAGCGGGCGCGCAGCCCGGCGAGACGGAGTTGAAGATTCGCGCTCTGCTGGTCGATGGTGCTTTGAAAGAATGGACCACCGGCGAGGCCCACGACGTCACCGACCGCAGCTTCGTGGTTCGCCGCGTCCTCCGGCTCAACGATGCGCTGCCCTCCGACAAATCCTCAGAACAAGACGCAAAGAAGCCCCCAGCCTCGGCATCGGCGAGTTCTGGAGCAATCCGTTGGGTCTGGCAGCGCGGCCCCTGGCTGTTGGTGGACCGGGTGACGGGGCGGGTGACGGCTCTGAAACTGCCCGATTACGATCCCGGCGTCAGCCAGGTGGCCTGGTTCCGCGACTACGGCGCGTACTGCGGAGTGACGGCCAGCGGCAAGAGCCTTTTTGCGGTGGTGGCTCAGGTGGCGGCGCGCAAGGCGGTGCTTTCCAAAAAGTTGGAGGCATTCGATTCCGAGAACCATCCCCAGCCGGCCTGCGCTCTGCCGGAGTGGCAGCGGGAGCCGCTGCGGGTCACCTTCCACCCCGCTGGCAAAGACGCCGTCGGCTACGATCTGGTTCCCGGCTCGGCGGTACTGGTCGAGGAGACGGAGGACGAACAGGAGACGCCGAAATAACGGATAGGGACTCCTCTCCGGATCGGCATCTTGCACAAAAGCCCTCGCAGATCCTTCACTTCCTTCCTGATGAACGGGGTTGATCATGCTAGGGTTCACCGCGCCACTTCCGGGGCGCGAGGTCTTTTGGCTGCTTTCCCAGGACTGTGCTGCGCTTGTCCTGGGCTATTTTCCGAGCCTCCCTACGGGAGGCAATGCTGCCTGCCCATTCTCTGCACGACTCAAACCGCGAGTCGTCTTTTCAGGACGACAGCCTTTGGGCAAGGTACTCACGGCCGCTTCGCGGCCTTCCAGAAATTCCACAGCGCCCAGAGCATGAATGCGGTTGCCAGTGTGGCGGGGATCAGCAGCAGCAGCCCGGCGTCGATCTTTACCAGGACCATGGTCAGCCTCTTTCCCACTTCCCGGTACGCGGGCGGCGCGAAGCCTGTCGCCGCTTCGGAAAAGTGCTCCCCTTCAGCAGACCCTCCTGCCGCTAAGAATGGCGCAGGGAAGCTGTAAGGGCTTTATAAGAGGGGCAAAACCGCCGCAAGCGCGAGCAGTGGAGGGGCGCGGCGCGCGATTCCGGCCAGCCGCGGCATGGGCCTTGTGCCGGTGCTTCTTGACACCGGGCGGGGCGCGCGTATCTTATCTTGGAAGGCATTCTTTTGGCCTTCCACGGAGCGGGCCGGGTAAGACCGTGCATTTTTCCGCCAGGGAGCGCCCAGAAGGCCGTGTCAAACAGGAAATGGCGCTTCCGATTTGGATGCGGGCAAGAGGCAAACGGCGCGCATCGCGGAATTCCAGGCTGGGTGGATCGCTGCGGCGTTCCTTGCCAGGCCGGGATCGTGGCCGAATCGGGTTCAGGGCCGAATTGGGTTCAGACCTAGCCGGTAGAGTTTCCGGGGACAAATTTGAAGGGGACGACTGGCCGTGGGCCGGAATCGTCCGTGCCCTGAGCGGTGGCGGCAGAGCGGCGCCAGGGCGAGCAAAGGATGAGTGTGGCAACGAGTTTGGCAATGATCTTTGCAGGTCCCGCGGGTGCGGGAGGCGGTTTTCTCGGTTTCTTGCCCATCGTGGTGCTGATCCCGGTACTTTACCTGGTGATGATCCGCCCCCAGCAGAAGCGCCAGAAGCAGTGGCAGGAGATGCTTGGGAGCATCAAGACCGGCGACCGCATCACCACCGCCGGCGGCATTCGCGGCGTCATTCTCTCTCTCAAGGACGACAGCATCGTAATCCGCGTGGCTCCCGACGGCATCAAGCTGGAAGTGGCCAAGAACGCCATCGCCGCGGTGACGACGGACAGTGGTCAGTGATCAGTGGTCAGTGAACAGTGGTGAGTTGCAGTAGGCAGTGAACGATAAACGGTGGACAGTCGAAGGTGAACAGTAAGCAGTGATCGGTTCTGACCACTGGCCACTGACCACTGACTACTGCACTAGAGAAACGGGACGATGAAGAAGAATCTCAACGGTAAAATTGCCCTGATTTTTGCAGTCCTTCTGGTCTGTGTCTACGGCATCCTGGGGGTGCCTTCGGGCTTCTCCGGCAAGGCCTTGACAGAGGCTCTAACCAAGCGCATCCATCTTGGTTTGGATCTGCGCGGCGGCGCTCACCTGATTCTTCAGGTGGTGGTGGCGGAAGCTGTCAACGCCGAGACGGATAATGCCGCACAGCGCATTCAGCAGGACCTGAAGACGGCCAATCTGGGCTACACCCAGGTCTACAAGCCCGACGCCAAGAGCCATCCCGATGCCATCAAGATCGACGGCGTCTCCGCGGCCAACGCCAATGCCGTTCGTTCCCTGCTGGATACCAAACTGTCCAACGAGTACGACGTCACCGGCGGCACGGAGAGCGGCTTTACCATCACCATGAAGATGCCCGTCCGTCAGGCTCTGGAGAAGAAGACCGTTTCCCAGGCCATCGAGACCATCCGCGACCGCGTGGATACGCTGGGCGTCAGCGAGCCGGTGATTCAGGAGTACGGCCTGGGCGAGAACCAGATTCTGGTCGAACTGCCGGGCATCGACGATCTCGACCGCGTCAAGAGCATCATCCAGTCCACCGCGCGCCTCGAGGTGCACGCCGTGGTTGGCGGTCCCTTCCAGGACGAGCCGGCGGCGCTGGCCAGCGTAGGCGGGACCCTGCCGGGCGACGAAGTCCTGATTCACGGCTCGGGCAACCTGGCCGCAGGCTCCGAGGCCGACAGCGTCTGGATCTTGCAGCGCGTCTCGGTGGTGGCGGGCAGCGACTTCCGCTCCGCCGACCCCTCGACCGATCAGAACGGCCTGCGCAATGTCACCTTCACCCTGACCAACGAGGCCGGCGACCGCTTCTGGGAGTACACCAGCGCCAACATCGGCAAGAGCATGGCCGTGGTCATGAGCGGCCGGGTCAAGGAAGTGGCCAACATCAAGGGCGCCATCCGCGACCGCGGCGAGATCGAAGGCAGCTTCTCTCCCGACGAAGTCATGATGCTCAGCAAAATGCTGAGGACCGGCGCGCTGCCGGCTTCGCTCGAATATCTGGAAGACCGCACCGTGGGCGCATCCTTGGGCGCAGACTCCATCCGCCAGGGCGTCACCGCGGCGGTCGTCGGCGTGCTGGTGGTGATGGCCTTCATGCTCATCTACTACCGCGGATCGGGCATCAATGCCGATCTGGCCTTGTTCCTGAACCTGGTCATCCTGCTCGGCTTCCTGGGCTACTCGACGGCTACGCTGACCCTGCCCGGCATCGCCGGAGTCATTCTGACCATAGGTATGGGCGTGGACTCCAACGTGCTGATCTTCGAGCGCATTCGCGAAGAGATTCGCGCCGGAAAAGCCGCTCCGGCGGCCGTGGACCAGGGCTTTGCTCACGCCTGGATCACCATCGTCGATACCCACGTCACCACCATCGTCTCCGCTGCCTTCCTGTTCCTCTTCGGCACCGGACCGGTCAAGGGCTTTGCAACTACCCTGACCATCGGTTTGCTGGCCAACCTCTTCACGGCCGTCTTTGTCTCGCGGGTCATCTTCGATGCCCACCTGAACAAGATGGAGCCGGGCGAGATGGTCTCGATCTAAGTGCAGGGAACAAGGGAACAGGGAACAAGGGAACAGGGAACAAGGGAACAACAGCTAGAAGCTGGCAGCTAGAAGCTAGAAGCTGTTTTTTAACGCACTGCCGAGGGCCCGGTGGGTCTTCGGCCCCGAAGAAGGGAAGAGATTCCAGTGGAATTGTTTCGTAGCGTAAATATCGATTGGCTGGGGAAGAAGTGGTACTTCCTGAGCTTCTCTCTGCTCTTCAGCATCGCCGGCATCGTCTCCATGGGCCAGCATTGGGCCACCATTGGCAGCCCGGTTCTGCTGGGCGTGGACTTCAAGGGCGGCACACAGGTGCAGGTGCAATTCGACCAGGCGCCCGATGCCAACCGCATTCGCCAGGCCATGGAAGCGGCGGGCGTCAAGGACGCCAAGATCCAGAGCTACGGCGTCGCCGGCGCCAACGAGATGCTCATCAGCCTGCCCGAGCAGCACGACGAGAGTTCGCTCGACGCCGGCCGCCAGCAGATCATGAATGCCCTCCAGACCCATTACGACAGCACCATCGGCACCCGCAACGTGCGTAACGTGCAGGTGGTCGGTCCCACCGTGGGCAAGCAGTTGGAGAAGCAGGCGCTGGGCGCCACGCTGCTTTCCCTTTTGGGAATGCTGGTCTATTTGTGGTTCCGCTTCCAACTGATTTACGGCGTCGCCGCCGTGGTCGCCGTCTTCCACGATACCCTGATCACGATCGGTTTCTTCGCCCTCACCAACCAGGAGATCAGCCTGACGGTGATTGCCGCCATTCTCACCCTGGTGGGCTACTCGATGAACGACACCATCGTGGTCTTCGACCGCATTCGCGAGAACCTGCGCCTGACCCGCAAGGAGACCCTCCCGGAGGTGGTCAACCGCAGCATCAACCAGACGCTGAGCCGGACGGTGCTGACCTCGGGATTGACCTTCCTGACGGTTTTGTCGCTGTTCGTCTTCGGCGGGCCGGTGTTGCGCGGCTTCTCTTTCGCCCTGGTGGTGGGCATTTTGATCGGCACCTATTCGTCCATCGCCATCGCCGCGCCGATGCTGGTGGCGTGGCAGGAATGGCGGGCTCGCAAGAGCGGCGGAGCATCGCTTTTGCCGGCCGCAAAACGGGCGCGTGTTTAAGCTGTTTTTGTTGAATCCGCAAGGGTTCTGCAGTGCATTTTGCAATCGTTGGGGCGCGTCTGTTATAGCTGAGAAGCGCTCCTTCGACACTGTTTCGGCGCGCGGGAACATTTTTCGTTGCCGCGGTGTCTAAGTAGAGGTAACCAAACACCCGATTCGAGGCTGGCCATGTTTGAAGACTCCACATTTGAATCCGGAGGCAGGATCAAGAGCAAGAGCAAGTATTGGATGATGGTGACGTTCTGCGTCAACGGATCCATCTTGTTGCTGTTGGTTCTGATTCCGCTGATCTATCCCGAGGCGCTGCCCAAGGCCGCCATGCAGATGGCCCTTGTCGCCCCGCCGCCGCCCCCACCGCCGCCGCCTCCGCCGCCTCCGCCCGAGGTGGTGCATGTGGTCAAGGTGCAGTCCGAGATGATGAACAACCAGCTCGTGGCCCCCACCAAGATTCCCAAGGATATCAAGGTGGTCAGTGAGCGGGAAGCTCCTCCCTCGGCAGGCTTCGGCGTGGCTGGCGGCTTCGGTGACGCGGGTGCCGGCGGTGGCGTCTTTGGCTCCACATTCGGCAGCGGGAACGCGGTGAAGGTCAAGGCTGCCCCACCCACCCACGTCAACATTTCTCAGGGCGTGGCGGCCGGTTTGTTGCTGCAGAAGACGCAGCCGCTCTATCCTCCCATCGCCAAGGCTGCTCGCGTGCAGGGCACGGTGGTGCTGCAAGCCACCATCTCCAAGGCGGGCACCATCACCAATCTCCGCGTCGTCAGCGGTCCGGCCATGTTGCAGCAATCTGCCTTGGACGCCGTGAAGTCCTGGCGGTATCGCCCCTACCTGCTCAACGGTGATCCGGTCGAGGTAGATACCACGGTGAACGTAATCTTCACCCTGGGCGGATGACGAATTTCCTGGCTCCTCTCCGCCTTCGGCAGAGGAGCCGCGTTTTTGACCCGAGTGCCCCGCGGCATTCCCAGCAACCGGTACTTCAGTTCACAAGAAACTCCTTAGGAGGAACGATTCAGTGATTCTCGCTCAGCTCGCACATTTCGCTTCGCACACGGCCGCCAACATGGCATTCTTCTTCGATGGTGAAGAGCAGACGGTCAGCTTCAGCCCCATGGGATTGTGGGAACACATGGGCAACTTGGCCCGTGCGGTCGCCGTTCTCCTGTTTATCGAGTCGATCTGGTCTTTGGCCGTGATGATCGATCGCTACCTGTATTTCTCGGCGGCGCGCAAGCAGTCCCGCGAGTTTGCTCCCAAGGTTGCCGGCGCTCTGAAAGACGCCAAGCTGGAAGAAGCCATCAAGATCGCCGACCGCAACAAGAAGTCGCACCTTGCTGAGGTCGTCACGGCTGGCTTGCAGGAGTTCCGCGCCTCTGCCGGCGCCCCCACCGAGCAGGCCATCGCCAGCTCCGAGCGCGCCCTCGAACGCGCCGAAGCCATCGTGCACGCCAAGCTCAAGAGGGGCCTCTCGGTTCTGGCCACCATCGGCGCAACCGCCCCCTTCGTCGGCCTCTTCGGCACCGTCGTCGGCATTCTGAACGCCTTCCAGCAGATCGCCACCCAGAAGACCTCGGG
>CAZBPD010000096.1:0-7072 GCA_964493705.1 uncultured Occallatibacter sp. | reverse complement strand
CAAGAACCAACTACCCTGAGGAATGGGATTCTACAGAACTTTTGGGACTTGACTAGACGTGAAATGGAAAGGATGTTTTTCTGGATTGCTGCGACTGCTGATTGCGCGTATTTTTATAGCAATTTTGCTCTAAAATGAGTTGCGGAGAGCTTATGGTTGCGCCCCCAAATTCAGCCAATAAACCCGGCCACATCACGACGGGAAATGTGCTGGAAGATCTGGGCTTTTCTCCCCACGAGATTCGAGAGATGGAGATGAAGCACGATCTGTGGGATCCAATCCGAACAGAGATCGAGACCCGCAAACTTACCCAGAAGCAGTTGATCAAGATCCTGCAGGTTTACCAGCCCGATGCCAGCCTGTTGATGCGCGGACAAATCACCCGCTTCAGCATCGCCAAACTGCTGCAGTTTGCCCACAGCCTGCATCTGGCGGTGACGATCAACGTGACGCCCATCGCCGAGGCTCAGAAGCCACAAGCCTCGGCGAGAATTCCGCTGCGCAAGACGGTGCAGCGAAAGCGCTCCTATAAACCTAAAAACGGCAGTTGAAATATGGTCATAATGGCTGGCTGGTTCAAATCAAAAGGGTTGTAAACATTGATGATTTCACCATTTTGGTCCGATGCGGAGCAGTGAAATCATCAGTGAAAACGCCCCTTTGCCGTGCTCCAGCGCTTTCGACTGCCGTTTTTAGGATAAACCGCCCATTGTGCCCAAATCAGCGCAAAACTCCGCGGTCGCCTGAGAGCGTTGGCTCGGCATTCGTCCCTAGCAGGGTCGCAACCTCATTCAAGCGCCGGTCGCGGGTCCAGAGCTTCAAGTTGCCGAGCGCAGCGGCAGCCAGCAGGTGCATGTCGATATAGCCGACGCCCTTGCCCGCAATGCTGTGTTTCTCGATAAAGAAAAGGACTTCGTCGTCGCTGGGTACTTGGACCTGCGGCAGCGAGCGCAGCAGGTAGAGCCTTTGCGCCCTGTCGGCAAGATTGCCGCAAGCCAATTCGCCTACCACCCAGGGATGCATCCTTACCAGTCCGGCTTCAAGCAGTCCGATGAGGTGGCGATTGGAAGTTCGGATGTGGTCAACCCAAATCGATGTATCGGCCAGGATCATCTTCCGTCCTCCCGCATCATTCGCTGGATGGACGGCGGCGGGGAATGTCTTCTAAATCCGGCTGCGATCCGCCCAGTCGCGCCAGCCGCAAGGCGCTCTCCCGATGGATCAGCGCCTGCAAAGCGGCCTTGAGAAGCGGTCCATTCTCCTGCAATCCGCTCAGGGTCTGCGCCTGTTTGAGCAAAGCGTCGTCGAGGGTGACAGTTGTGCGCATGGGTGCTCCTAAACCTGCATCGATTATAGCTCTATTTGATTCGTTTTTTGATACGCGATGAGGATCAGTACGGCAGACAGCAGAAACTACAGCGAAATGTATCGAGAAAATCCCGGAAACTGGCTGGCGCACAGTTCTGCGCCTGCCGCCTCATATCGATTGCGCAGACCCTTTTTGCCGGCGATGCCGTGCTGGGCGATAAAGAAAAAACGTTGCGGCTGGCCACCGCATTCTCTTCAGGCAATTGCTTCGATCCCGTGTTTGGCGGCCAGGGTCAGAAGTTTTGCGGCGGGGCCGCGCGGTTCTTTTTCTCCCCGCTCCCATTTGCTGACGACCCCGGTGGTCACATTCAAATGCGCTGCAAAGACCGCCTGGCTCACCGCTGCTTTGGTGCGAATGCGGCGGATGGCAGCAGGTGTGAGCTTCAGCAGAGGAGTCAGGCAGGCCCGGTCGAACTCCCGCATGGTCTTACTGTCGATTGCGCCCACCTGATGCAAATCCGCCATGCTTTCATGCACTGCGGCGAGGGCTTCGCTTTTATACGCCTTTGCCATCTCTTTCTCCTTTTACTGAGCGTGGTCTGGCAATTTCCGAAAGGGATTTAGCCCGGACGAGTACCGTCATTTCCTCTTCGCTGTAAGCGAAGTAAACACGAGCGGCCTTGCGGAAGGCCCGCAGCTCGTGGATTTCGATGTTCGGCCTATCCTTCTTCTCGAAGCCAAAGATCAACACGACGCGTAGTCCGGCCTTCAATGCAACAATGGCGCGAGCTCCGCCGCTGCTTCCTTCTCCCGGCCGCGCAAGCCTGAATTTGTAAACTCCGCCGCCCAGATCCGCATCGAAGTTTTCATTGACCGCCTGCCACAGTTCGGCATCGCTGATACCAGATCGCCGCGCAAAGCGTATGAACGGCTTGGAAGCAAAGACCCGAAGCGCTTTGGTGAAGCTGGACATCAGGAGATAATTATAGCTCTTAGAACTACAGATAAACTGGTCAAAACGGATCGTTGGCTTGTTTCCGGCCAGGGAATGCCCAGCCGGAAACCGAATTGAAAACCTTTAAGGCTACCCCAGCGGCTTGGTGGCTCTCAGTTCTTCCACGATCACGGCAGCGGCTTGGCGGGCCTGCTCGGCTTGATCGGGGGGGAAACTGATGGCGCCCACGCGGGCGTGGCCGCCGCCTCCATAGCGCTCGCAGACCTTGGCCAGGTTGACCATGGTGGAGTGATCGACCTTGGTCCAGGGATTCGAGCCCACCGAGACCTTGTTGCGGAAGCTGGACTTCGACAGGCCAATCGAATACACCGCCCGCGGGTGCAGGTAGTAGGGGATGAACTTGTTGTAGCCCTCGAGCGGATGGTCGGTGATGTCGAAGAAGATGGTCCCGTCGCGCTCTACGCTGCGTTCGCGAATGAGTTCGATGGCCTGCTCATGGCGCTCCAGGAGCGGCGGCAGCAGGTCGGCGACGAAGGGCTGGGCCAGCACCTCGGCCAGCGGCATCTCGGTCAGCAGGGGGATCAGGCGGGGGATAAAGGCCGGGTCCTGCATGGACTCGATGATCAGGGTCAGCTTCATCGCCGGGGCGGCCATCTCGACGGCGGCCTGGGGGCTCTCATAGAGCGCGCCGTCCACCATGTTGGCCCAATGGATCAGCTCGGCTACCGGCGCGGTGTCGAAGCCGAAGCGGGTGGAGGCGATGTGAGCCAGATAGCTGGTGCAGGAAGTGTAGGTCGCATCGAGAAACTTACGGCTGCCGCACACCGGGTCTTTTTGGCAAGCGAGGAAGTGCTGGTGGTCCTCGGGGGTCAGAAAGGCGGAGAGGTGATGATCGAACCACCAGGTGATCCTGGGCGAGGTCGAGTATTTGAAGTCGACGATGGCGTTCTCGTCGCCGGTGAAATCGCTCTCGTCGAAGAGGGCTCCGGCGCGATGCACCAGGCCGTGGTACTCGTAGCTGGCGCCGGCGGCGATGCACTCGCGGTGGAAACGCGTGAAGAGAGAGGCAGAGCAAGCTCCGTCGAAACATTTGTCGTGATAGAAGACGCGCACCCGCAAGCCTGTATCCCCCTGCATCGAAAAAATCGAAGAACCGGAACTGTTAAGGATCAAGGGTGCAGCCCCTTGTGTCAAGGCGCCGTGGGCGCTCCGATCGCCTTCGGCTGGTCCGTGCCGGATAAACGGCTCGGAGTTGGCTGTTGTATACGAGCCTTGAAAACGAAAGCCCCGACGGCAAGTCCCGCCTGGGCTGCGGGGCTCGGGCCAGAATGGGCGGCATCAAGCGCACCGAGAGGATGGAAAAGGTTCCTGCGGTTGTCCCCGCCCAGCGCCAGTCGCAGCGTTTCTCCAGTAGAATCGGCAGACAGGTTTTTCTGTTTCAGGAGACACAAGCAAGTTGATGGACCCAGAAAGGCAGCCTTCGCATCCCTCAGCGCCGCATCTCGCCGAAGATTCCAGCTTCCGCCACAAGCCGTCGGCCCCGCCGCGCGATCTCCCCGAATCCCGTTGGATCGAATGGGCTCTGATCGGCGATCGCGGCCTGCGGGCGGGTTGGGTGTTGTTCCTGCTGGCGCTGCTCTACCGCGTCTTCTCCACGATTCTGGGAACCATCGCCGTTGGCTTCGATCCCGGGCTGGCGAAGGCCGACTTTTCGCCCATCCCGGCGCTTATCGCGGAAGCGGTCCCGCTGCTGGCGCTGATGGGCGCGATGCTCCTGGTGGCGCGCCTCGAGCAACGCAATCTGATCAGCTACAACCTCGACGGCCCGCGTCGCCTGGTCCATTTTCTGCAGGGCCTGGGGATAGGCTTTGCCGCGCTCTCGGCGCTGGTGGCGGCGATGGCCGCGGGCGGCTGGCTGCAATTTGGAGCCGCCTCTCTTTCCATCGCGCAGAGTCTCGGCTTTGCCTTGCTCTGGGGTTTCGTTTTTTTGCTTGTCGGCTGCTTCGAGGAGGGCGCGTTTCGCTGCTCCCTGCAATCGATCCTTACCCGCGGGGTCAACTTCTGGTGGGCGCTGGCCATCGTGGCCGGCCTCTGCCTGGACCTGCTGCTGCGCTCCCAAGCCAACGGCGTGGACCTCTTCGCCATACTCTGGATGAGCGCCCCGACCCTCACCAAAGGCAACGGCAACTGGGGCGTCTACGCCTTTGCCCTGCTGGGACTTGTACCATGTTTTCTGCTGCAACTGAAGAAGACGCCCTCTGCGCCCTTCTGGCAGGCAGCCTGGGTGACTTCAACGCTTTTCGGATTTATCCACACCGGCAATAACGGCGAGAACTGGATCGGCATCTTTGCCGCCGCGGCGATTGGCTTTGTCTTCTGCGTGAGTGTGCGCCTGACCGGCTCGGCCTGGTGGGCGATCGGCTGCCATGCCGCCTGGGACTGGGCCGAAACTTACTTCTACGGCACCGCCGACAGCGGTCTGGCGGCCTCTGGACACCTGCTCAACGCCAACCCCGCCGGCAATCCGCTGTGGAGCGGCGGCGCAGACGGCCCCGAGGGCAGCCTGCTGGTGCTGGTGGTGATCGCTCTGCTGCTGGCGCTGCTGCTGGGGCTCTACGGACGCGGGAAATCACGCGCGCAGTCGCCAACCGCCACCCACCGACGCTTGAACAACCTAGGTCTTTGACTGCATAGTTTTGTACCACATAGGGCGCCCCCGGTCTCGTTTTTGAGACCGGAGAAAGTATGAACTGAAATATATTTTCATGCGGTCAGAGGTCAAGTACCATGACCGCGTTGAAATATCCCCTCCCCGGTCTCAAAATCGAGACCGGGGGCACCCATTTCAATGGAATTTGTTTCTGATTCACAAGGTCTCGGTACTGGCTCTCAGCCCGGCGCGAGCGCTCGGGAGTTATCCTGAACCTGACCGATGATCAACGCCGACGCTTCCTCTCCCTTGCCCGCCATCTTTCCTCCACGCCGCCCCGGACGCCGGCGGCGCATCTTTCTTTTCACCTCTGCCGGCCTGCTGGCCTTGCTGCTGTTGGCCGCAGGCTGCTTTGTTGTGTGGCTTCGTTCCGTAACACGCGCCGCCTTGCCGCAGCTCGATGGCGAGATTCACCTGGCCGGGCTCTCCGCACCAGTCACGGTGCGCCGCGACGCCCACGGCGTGCCTCACATCGATGCCGCCACGCAACCTGATCTCTTTTTCGCACAGGGCTACATCACCGCTCAGGACCGCCTCTGGCAGATGGATGCGCTGCGCCGCAACGCCAACGGCGAATTGGCCGAGGTCGCCGGCCCCGCGCAACTGGCCCACGACAAGGCGCAGCGTGTCCTGCAGGTTCGCCGCACCGCCGAGCGCATCTACGCCCACCTCTCCCCGAACGACCGCGCCCGGCTCGATGAATATGCCGGCGGCGTCAATCTCTATATCGCCCAGCTCCAGAATTCCCTTCCCCCTGAGTTCCGCCTGATGCACTATCGTCCCCGCCCCTGGAACGGCGCCGACTCCATCAGCGTCGGCCTGGTCATGGTGCAGGTGCTCGACACCCACTTCGACGACAAGCTCACCCGCGACCGCATCTCCGCCAAGCTGAACAACGAGAAGTTGGAGAAGGATCTCTACCCGGTCGGCTCCTGGCGCGACCATCCCCCCACCGGCATTCAACTCGACCTCAGCCAGCCTCATCCCCAGCCGCCCTCCCCCCCTGCCGAGGACGACGAGGACGACGACCGCAGCCAGGCGCTGGTTTTACCGCAAAAACATTCCACTGTCTCTTTACTCAATGAGCCTTCCCCCGCAGCCGCCGAAGACCTCGCCGCATTGCGCGCCGCGCTCGGCCTACCCGCCTGCCAAGGATGCGCCCCCGGCTCCAACAACTGGGTCGTCGCCGGACGCCACACCGCCAGCGGCAAGCCGCTCCTCTCCAACGACATGCACCTGGCCCTTACAGTGCCCATCCTGTGGCACATGGTGGACCTCTCGGCGCCCGGCTATCACGTCGCCGGCGTCGCCATGCCCGGCGTTCCCGGCGTCCTGGCCGGCCACAACGAGCACATCGCCTGGGGCATCACCGCTCTCTACGCCGACGTGCAGGACCTCTACATAGAGAAGCTCGACGGCAAAGGAAACTACCAAGATCTGAACGCCCAGTGGAAGCCGCTCACTGTGGACCATGAGGTGATTCATGTGCGCGGCGGCAAAGACGTGGTAGTTGACGTCCAGTCCACCGCCCACGGACCGCTGCTCAACCCCATCCTTCCCAAGGAAAGCCGTCCCATTGCGCTCAAGTGGACCCTTTACGATCCCACGCTAAACGCCATGCCTATCTACGAGATCGACACCGCCTCCAACTGGACGGAGTTCTCCGCTGCTCTGGGCGCATGGTGCTGGCCCACCCTCAACCTGGTCTACAGCGACGATCAGGGCCACATCGGCTACCACGCCGTGGGCCGGGTACCGATACGTGGGGGTGGCATCGGCTTATCGGATGTGCCACTGCCGCACGACGTAAAGAACCCGCTTTCATATTGGGGATACACAGTCTGCGCCGGTATCTGTCCGGTCTATATCCCCTTTGACTGGATGCCCAACGCCTTCGATCCACTGTCAGGATTCCTGGCCACGGCAAATTCGCGCGTCACCACCGACGATGCTCCGTTTCCTCTCTCAAATGACTGGATCGACCCCTATCGCACCGAGCGCATCTACAAGCTCCTGCAAGGCCGCGACGGGCTCACCGCAGCCGACATGCTGGCGGTGCAGACCGACATCTACAGCGAGGTCGATCAGGAGATGGGCCA
>CAZBPD010000095.1:0-7799 GCA_964493705.1 uncultured Occallatibacter sp. | reverse complement strand
CGCCGGCATGGGGGTCCCGTGATGGTGGTGGTGACCGTGATGGCGGTGGCTCTGCATCTAGTTAAAACCATAAGGGAAAACCCATTTGGTGTCAAACGGAGCCGCCGCCGATCCTGAAAGTCCCGCCGTTATGCATCTCCGGCCGCTTGGGCCTTAGCTGCCGCTTGGCCATTCTCCTGATGTAGCAAATCGATGGCGCGCTGGTAGAGCCGGTTGCGCACTTCGAGCCGCTCGGATGCGCGGGTCACGTAGCGCACGTGAATCTCGATGCCGGAGCCGGAGGGACGCAGATTCACCAGCGGAGCCGCGCTGAACCGGCTCAAGCCGTCGTCGCGGGCACCGCGTTTCCACTCCTGTTCCGCCACGCGTGCATTCTCTGCCGTTTCTTCCTCCACCGCCTTGTGCATGTGCTCCACCACCCTTCGCGTGTCCGCTGAGGCGGGGATGCTTAAAGTGATCTCATCCCACATCCACTGCCCGGCGGTGGAGAAGTTGAAGTACTGTCCGCGAATCGCAAAACTGTTGATGAAGGCGATGCGGCGGCCGGTCGGATGCCCTCTGTCCGCCAGATCCCCGGTTTCTAGCAGCGTGGTGCTCATCAGGCCGATCTCGGTCACTTCGCCGCTCACACCGTTGATCTCCACCCAATCGCCGATGCGAATCCCATTCTTGCCCATGAGAACGAACCAGCCGAAAAACGCCAGGATGAAGTCCTGCATGGCGATGGTCAGCCCGGCGGTGACCAGGCCCAGAATCGTGGACATTTGCTGTGGCTGGCCGAAGACCACCAGCAGAATGAGCAGGACGCCGACGGCCTGGATTCCCAACTGCAGGACGGAACGCAGGGTGCGCATCTGCCTGCGGTCGAGCGCGGGGTTGGCCATCAGCCGCCGCACCAGCGCATCGCAGAGCACGATGCAGATCACGATGAAAGCGATCAGCGACAGCGACAGCAGAATCAGATGCAGCAGAATACGGTGTTGCAGAAGCACCTGCGCCAACCACCTGCCATAAACAGCCGCAAGCTGCTGCTGGGTTTGAATGCGATCGTTGCAGATGGAGAGCAGTTGGCGCTGCTCGCTGCGCTCGATGATGCCGGCCAGTTTCGATGCATGACCCGATGTATCGCCACCCGGCGCAGCCGCGCCGGCATTGGCCTGCGCCTCAAGTTCCTTGTGCTCGGCAATCAGAGTGGCGATATCGGCCTGTGCCTGCTGCATCGCCTGCTGGATCAGCGCGTAGCGGTCGAGCTGACTTTTCCACGCCTTCAACCGGCTGGCCAGCGTCCCGTGCTGCCGGACAGAAAGAACGGCTACCTGACCATCGCCGTGCGCCGCGCTGTCAAACTTGCGCATCAACGCCTCATGAGCGGCAAGCTCGCTTTGGATTTGAGCACGGTTGTCGCCCGATGCGCGATCCAGTTCCTCCTGCGCTTCGGCCATTTCGTCGGAGTCGAGCGTCAGTTGGGCTTTGGCTACTTCAAGATCGTCGTGGCCGGCGTCCGGCTGCGCGGCGCTTTTCGCCGGGCTGGGCTGGGAACCGGGTGCGGGGCCGAGCCGCTTGACCAGCGCCTGGTCTTCCCGGATGAGTTGCTCAAGCTGCTCCACCCTCTGCGAAAGCGCCTGCGCGTCACCCGTGAGGTTGCGATGCCGCGCCTGCGCGCTGGCCTGGCGCAAAGCCGCGGCAAAAGCCTGGTCCACCTCGTGATCGGCCAGGCGCTCGGCCTCATGCGCGTACTGGGTTTCCTCGGCGGTCACGGCCAGCGGCGCCAGCGCCTGGGCCGTCTGCCAGGGTCTCTGATCGACCAGGTTCTTCTGGTTCCCGGCAACGCTGCCGGCCTTGCTTTGGCCGGCGAGAAACGGGAGATGCGCCATGGCGTCGCGCGTAGTCCAGGCGAAGACCAGGCACAGGCACAGCAGAATCACCATCGCGACGAGAAAGACGAGGCTGGCCCGGACAAAGACGCGCTGGCCAGCGCCGCCCTCGGAAACGGGAGCAACGGGAAGGATTGCCATGCATCGATTGTGGCAGGCGGCCGTGCTTCCACGCTAAAAAACTGGTGGGATGCTGCGCCCGCTGTTTCCTCGGCCTTCCCGAACAGCGGATGGAGCGAATAAAACGCGAATCCCCTGCGCAGCCCATGCAGCCGGAGCGGCCCTGCGCAGCCGGGTCGAACGCGGCCTTTTCCCGCAGCCGCTTGCGGATGGCTCAAGACCGGGCGGAGAATGGAGCCATGCGGGCACGAGCGCGATTCGCGGCATGGGCGATCCTCTGCGCATCCCTGGCCGGGATCGCGCAGAACCAGGATCGCGACCCGTATCGGGCCTCGAAGACCTCCGCGACGGCCCCGCGGCCCGAGGCGCGCACCGATCTGAATCACGCCAGCGTGGACGAGCTGTTGAAGGTTCCCGGCATGACGCCCAGTTGGGCCGCGCGCATTGTGCGCTTCAGGCCCTACCGCACCAAGCAGGACCTTGTGGATCGCGGCGTGGTGACCGGCCAAGTCTACGACCGCATCAAGGACTATGTGATAGCACACCGCGAGAAACAGTGATTGCGTTGAATCTCTCCGGAAACGAAGAAGGTTGAGGGGGACGAGCTTCAGCCCGCTCCCCCTCAACCAAAACCGCGTGATTCGACCTGTTCTATGCTTCAGTCGGCACTTCCGCGATCGGATCCCCGCGCTTCAACAGCCGGCTCAGAATCACATAAAGAACCGGGATGAAGAACAGGTTGAGCATCGTGGAAAGCAACATGCCGCCCACGATGGTGGTTCCTACCGACCGCCGTCCCAGTGCGCCCGCGCCAGTGGCGAAGACCAGCGGCAAAATGCCCAAGATGAAGGCAAACGAGGTCATCAGAATGGGCCTGAGACGCAGTTCCGCCGCTTCGATGGCCGCCTCGGCAATGGAGCGGCCCTTGCGGCGCAGTTGCTCGGCAAACTCGACAATCAGAATCGAGTTCTTCGCCGAGAGGCCGATCAGCATCACCAGACCGATCTGGCAGTAGACGTCGTTGGACATGCCGCGCAGTGCGATCAGTCCCAACGCTCCCAACACCGCCATGGGCACCGCCAGCAGGATGATGAAGGGCAGCGCGAAGCTCTCATAGAGCGCCGAGAGAGTCAGATAGATGACCAGGATTCCCAGCCCGAAGATGAGAATCGCTTTGCCGCCGGACTCGATCTCGTCCAGCGTCAGTCCCGTCCACTGGAAAGTCATGCCCGGCATCATCGTCTTCTTGGCCAGATTCTCCATGGAGGCGAGTCCCTCTCCTGAGCTGTAACCAGGTGCGGGCGAGCCGTCGATCTCCACCGCGCGGAAGAGGTTGTAGTGGGTAATCACCGGCGGACCGGAGCTCTCCACCACGGTGGTCAGATTGTCCAAGGGGACCATCTCGCCGGAGTCCGAGCGCACATAGTAGTTGTGCAGGTCCTTGGCCGTCATGCGGAAGGGCTGGTCCGCCTGCACATAGACGCGATAGGTGCGGTTGTTGTAGTCGAAGTCGTTGATGTACTCCGAGCCCATGAAGACGCTGAGCGTGGTGGTGATCTGCGAGAGCGGAATGCCCATCGCCTTGGCTTTCTCGCGGTCGATGGTCACCAGCATCTGCGGATCGTTGGCTGAGAAGGTGGTGATCAGGCCGGTCAAATCCTTTTGCGCCCGGCTCGCGCTCACAATCTGGTGAGCCACGCGGTCCAGGTCGCTGAGCGTGTTGGCGCCCTGGTCCTGGAGCATGAACTGAAAGCCGCCGTAGCTGCCTACGCCCTGCACCGCCGGCGGTTCGAAGATGGCCACCAGGCCGCCGTTGGGCGCAAACATCAGGCTTTGCAGCTTGGGTGAGAGATTGGCCACAATGTCCGCGGCGGAGTGGCCCTTGCCGCGCCGCTGATCGGAGGGCGTGGTCGAGATAAACATCATGCCCGCATTGGAGGCCGCGCCGGAGAAGCTGAAACCCATCACGGAAAAAGCGCCCGCGATGTCGGGATTCTGCCCCACAATGGCCTCCGCGCGATCGGCCAGGGACGTGGTGTAGGCAAGCGAAGAGCCCGGCGGCGCCTGCACGATCACCATCAGAAAGCTCTGGTCTTCCTGGGGAATGAAGCCGGTGGGGACGTGCTCGTAGGTCCAGACCGTGGCGCCCAGCCCGGCAAAGAAGAGCAGCAGCAACAGGTAGCGCAGTTGCAGCGCGACATGAATGGACCTGGCATAGCTGCTGGCCATCCAGGTGATTGTCTTGTCCGCGCCGTGAATGAAGGAAGCAAAGGCGCGCGACACCGGACGGATGTGCAGAAAATCCAACTGGTGCGGACGGTCCTCTTCGCCGCGAAGGAACATCGCCGACAGCGCCGGCGACAGCGTAAGCGCATTGAATGCCGAGATTGCGATGGCAAATGCGATGGTCAGCGAGAACTGCCGGTAGAGAATGCCGGTGGTGCCGGGGAAAAACGAAACCGGCACAAAGACCGCGATCAGCACCAGCGATGTGGCGATGACCGCGCTGGTCACCTCGCCCATGGCCCGCGACGTGGCCTCGTGGGGATTCGAGTGCTCCATGGCGATGTGCCGCTGCACATTCTCGATAACCACGATGGCGTCGTCCACCACCAGTCCCGTAGCCAATGTAATGCCGAAGAGCGTGAGCGAGTTGATGGAGAAGCCGAAGATCTTGATGAAAGCAAAGGTGCCGATCAGCGAAACCGGAATCGTGACGGCGGGAATGATAGTGGCGCGCCAATCCAGCAGGAAGAGGAAGATGACTCCGATGACGATGAGGATGGCCTCGGCCAATGTCACCAGCACCTCGCGGATCGAGTCGCCGACCACGGTGGTGGAATCGAAGGCGATGGCGTATTCCAGCCCTGGCGGAAAGCTCTTCGAGAGCTCCTTCAGAGCAGCTTTGGCCTGGCGGTCCACTTCCAGCGCGTTGGCGTTGGAAAGCTGCTCCACGCCGATGCCCATCGCGTCGCGCCCGGTATATTTCAGCGAAGAACTGTAGTCCTCGGCGCCGACCACCGAGTGGCCCACATCCTTCAAGAGCACCAGGCCGTTGGAGGAATTCTTCACGATGATATTGTCGAATTCGGCGGGACTCGTGAGCCTGCCCACCACGCGCACCGGCACCTGAAACGCCTGCTTCGAATCCGAAGGCGGCTGCCCGAGCTGCCCGGCGGGAATCTCTACGTTCTGTTCCACCAGCGCGTTCACCACATCGGTGGCCGTCAGGCCGCGGGCAGCCAGCCGTACCGGGTCGAGCCAGACGCGCATGGCGTATTTGCGCTCACCGAAGATCATCACATCGCCCACGCCCGGCACGCGCTTGAGCGCATCCTTCACATAAACGTCGAGGTAGTTGGAGATGAACTCGGGCGAATAGCGCCCGTCCCGCGCAAAAAAACCCGCGCCGAAGACGAAGTTGCTGTTGGACTTGGTGATGCTGATGCCGGTCGAGTTCACCGCTGCGGGCAGCCGTCCCTGCGCGCTGGCCACGCGGTTCTGCACGTCCACGGCCGCGATATCCAGGTCGTAGCCGGTCTTGAAGGTCGTGGTGATCGAGCTGGTGCCGCTGTTGGTGCTCGACGAACTGATGTAGCGCATCCCCTCGACGCCGTTGATCGACTCTTCCAGTGGAATGGTGACGGCCTTCTCGACCGTGTCGGCGTTCGCGCCCACATAGTTGCTGGTCACCATCACCTGCGGCGGCGCAAGCGTGGGATACATGGCGATGGGCAGGTTGGGAATGCACACCGCCCCGGCCAGAATGATCAACAGCGCGCAGACCGTGGCGAAGACCGGCCGGTGGATAAAGAAATCGACAAACAAGATGAACCTTCCTTTTCGGCTCTGCGGAGGTATCCTCGGCCGGATACCCAACAAGAACTCCGTGCCCCATCCTTTCGCTTTTTTCTGGCGAAAGGGTGGGAAACCATCACCTCACCCGGCCCCATTCATCGGGAGCAGTTCATTCCTCAGGCACCGGGCAACAGTACAACCGGCATGCCGTTCACCAGAAACTGCGTGCTCGAAACAACCACCCGGTCGCCGGCATTCAATCCCGATGAGATGGAATAGGCATTGCCCACGGTGTCGCCCAGCGTGACTGGCGTTTGAACGGCCAAATTGTGTCCGCCCTGCTGCCGCACCACAAATACAAAGCTCTGTCCGCCCTGGCGCGTCACCGCCAGCACCGGAATCACCGCCATCGGCGTCGTGGCCCACACCACCCGCGCCTTGATCATCTGCGCGTTGCGCAGAATCTCCGGCGAGGCGTGCACCGGGGCCTTCACCAGAATCCCCTGCAGTGTGGGGTCCACCTGCGGCGAAAGAAAATCGATCTTCGTCTTCTCCAGCAGCTTGCCGCTGTTGTCCATTAGCTCCACGTCCAGCCCTTGGCGCACCTGGCCGGAGCGCTCGGTGGGAACGTAGATATACGCCTCCAGATCCTTATACTCATCCACCGTGGTCAGCACGCTGGGCGGAGAGTTCATGGGCGCCACAAAATCGCCCAAATGCACCGGAATGTCGCCCACCACGCCGTCGAAAGGCGCGCGGATGGTGTAGTAGGCGAGTTGTTCCTCCTGCGACTGGCGCAGGTTCACCGCCGACTCGTAATCTGCCTTCGAGTTGTCGTAGGACTGCCGCGCCTGGTCGTAAGCGTCGCGGCTGGTCACACCCGCTTCAAACAGCTTGCGCTGCCGCTCGATTTCCACCGCGTTGTAGTCGTAGACGGCCTTTTTCTGCCGCTCCGTCGCGCGCGCCGACTCCACCGTGGCAAGCTGGAGTCGCGGATCGATCTGCATCAGCACTTGGCCCGCCCGCACACGGTCGCCCGACGCGACGCGAATCTGCGTCAGCGCTCCCTGCACCTGCGGTTCCAGAGTGGCCGAGCGGCGCGACTTGATGGTGGCCACGTATTCGCTGGTCTGCGCCACCGGCGAGAGCGCGACCGCGACCGTCTGCACCGGCATGCCCTGCATCTCCGCCCCGGCCGGCGCGGCCTGCTTCTTCTGGCACCCGATAGCCACCAGCCCCATCAAAACAAAACAACTCATGCCAAAAATGCGATTCAACACCTTCATCCTCACTCGATCTTTCCTCTGTTCGGGCCTCTGCAGGCGGGAACTCCGCTGTATGCCAGTCATGATTGCAATGCCGGGAGCAGGTCTGCTCCCTCCAGGTCAACTTCCGCTTCTGAGACGATGTGCGGGTGTACCCCCAGGCGGTGAAAAATCGTCTAATTTACGTCTTTTCTATCTGACGACCGGAACCCGGTCATTGACGCAAAAAAACGCTGCGGACCTCCACCCCTCAGCCAACAAGCCGCAAAACAGTCCGACGTTCTCCCTTTGCGGCAAACGGTTCGTCCCGCCATCCATGACGGCCGCTCCATCAGCATGGTTCTCCCGGCCTCGCCGCCCGCGGGTCACCGCCTTCTTCTGATACGGCGAACAACCTGCCAAGGTTCCCCGCCACTCCTCAAAGAATAGCGCAGGCCTCGCTGCCGGAACTGTGCCAGAGCCACCTCGGGAGCGCTCCCAGCCCGTCCGGTAGTGCTCCCGAGCCGCTTCTTGGGTACTCCGGCGGGTGCTCCATGGCGGCTTCGCGCCGACTCTACGGTTCAGCCAACGCAACCGCCCGCCCACCCAGCCGCTTATCCGTTTTGGGGCCTTTCTTTGACATGAACCCCCTGAGTTGGTAGCCTTCAGAAGGGCGCACTCGGCCAATTCACGCCGCTTTTTGCCCTCTCAGCGTCCCCGTCGTCTAGCCCGGCCTAGGACACCGCCCTTTCACGGCGATAAC
>CAZBPD010000094.1:0-7824 GCA_964493705.1 uncultured Occallatibacter sp. | reverse complement strand
TTGGCGTCCCCGACGGGATTTGAACCCGTGTTATCGCCGTGAAAGGGCGGTGTCCTAGGCCGGGCTAGACGACGGGGACGCTGAGAGGGCAAAAAGCGGCGTGAATTGGCCGAGTGCGCCCTTCTGAAGGCTACCAACTCAGGGGGTTCATGTCAAAGAAAGGCCCCAAAACGGATAAGCGGCTGGGTGGGCGGGCGGTTGCGTTGGCTGAACCGTAGAGTCGGCGCGAAGCCGCCATGGAGCACCCGCCGGAGTACCCAAGAAGCGGCTCGGGAGCACTACCGGACGGGCTGGGAGCGCTCCCGAGGTGGCTCTGGCACAGTTCCGGCAGCGAGGCCTGCGCTATTCTTTGAGGAGTGGCGGGGAACCTTGGCAGGTTGTTCGCCGTATCAGAAGAAGGCGGTGACCCGCGGGCGGCGAGGCCGGGAGAACCATGCTGATGGAGCGGCCGTCATGGATGGCGGGACGAACCGTTTGCCGCAAAGGGAGAACGTCGGACTGTTTTGCGGCTTGTTGGCTGAGGGGTGGAGGTCCGCAGCGTTTTTTTGCGTCAATGACCGGGTTCCGGTCGTCAGATAGAAAAGACGTAAATTAGACGATTTTTCACCGCCTGGGGGTACACCCGCACATCGTCTCAGAAGCGGAAGTTGACCTGGAGGGAGCAGACCTGCTCCCGGCATTGCAATCATGACTGGCATACAGCGGAGTTCCCGCCTGCAGAGGCCCGAACAGAGGAAAGATCGAGTGAGGATGAAGGTGTTGAATCGCATTTTTGGCATGAGTTGTTTTGTTTTGATGGGGCTGGTGGCTATCGGGTGCCAGAAGAAGCAGGCCGCGCCGGCCGGGGCGGAGATGCAGGGCATGCCGGTGCAGACGGTCGCGGTCGCGCTCTCGCCGGTGGCGCAGACCAGCGAATACGTGGCCACCATCAAGTCGCGCCGCTCGGCCACTCTGGAACCGCAGGTGCAGGGAGCGCTGACGCAGATTCGCGTCGCGTCGGGCGACCGTGTGCGGGCGGGCCAAGTGCTGATGCAGATCGATCCGCGACTCCAGCTTGCCACGGTGGAGTCGGCGCGCGCGACGGAGCGGCAGAAAAAGGCCGTCTACGACTACAACGCGGTGGAAATCGAGCGGCAGCGCAAGCTGTTTGAAGCGGGTGTGACCAGCCGCGACGCTTACGACCAGGCGCGGCAGTCCTACGACAACTCGAAGGCAGATTACGAGTCGGCGGTGAACCTGCGCCAGTCGCAGGAGGAACAACTCGCCTACTACACCATCCGCGCGCCTTTCGACGGCGTGGTGGGCGACATTCCGGTGCATTTGGGCGATTTTGTGGCGCCCATGAACTCTCCGCCCAGCGTGCTGACCACGGTGGATGAGTATAAGGATCTGGAGGCGTATATCTACGTTCCCACCGAGCGCTCCGGCCAGGTGCGCCAAGGGCTGGACGTGGAGCTAATGGACAACAGCGGCAAGCTGCTGGAGAAGACGAAGATCGATTTTCTTTCGCCGCAGGTGGACCCCACACTGCAGGGGATTCTGGTGAAGGCCCCGGTGCACGCCTCGCCGGAGATTCTGCGCAACGCGCAGATGATCAAGGCGCGGGTGGTGTGGGCCACGACGCCGATGGCGGTGATTCCGGTGCTGGCGGTGACGCGCCAGGGCGGACAGAGCTTTGTATTTGTGGTGCGGCAGCAGGGCGGACACAATTTGGCCGTTCAAACGCCAGTCACGCTGGGCGACACCGTGGGCAATGCCTATTCCATCTCATCGGGATTGAATGCCGGCGACCGGGTGGTTGTTTCGAGCACGCAGTTTCTGGTGAACGGCATGCCGGTTGTACTGTTGCCCGGTGCCTGAGGAATGAACTGCTCCCGATGAATGGGGCCGGGTGAGGTGATGGTTTCCCACCCTTTCGCCAGAAAAAAGCGAAAGGATGGGGCACGGAGTTCTTGTTGGGTATCCGGCCGAGGATACCTCCGCAGAGCCGAAAAGGAAGGTTCATCTTGTTTGTCGATTTCTTTATCCACCGGCCGGTCTTCGCCACGGTCTGCGCGCTGTTGATCATTCTGGCCGGGGCGGTGTGCATTCCCAACCTGCCCATCGCCATGTATCCCACGCTTGCGCCGCCGCAGGTGATGGTGACCAGCAACTATGTGGGCGCGAACGCCGACACGGTCGAGAAGGCCGTCACCATTCCACTGGAAGAGTCGATCAACGGCGTCGAGGGGATGCGCTACATCAGTTCGTCGAGCACCAACAGCGGCACCAGCTCGATCACCACGACCTTCAAGACCGGCTACGACCTGGATATCGCGGCCGTGGACGTGCAGAACCGCGTGGCCAGCGCGCAGGGACGGCTGCCCGCAGCGGTGAACTCGACCGGCATCAGCATCACCAAGTCCAACAGCAACTTCGTCTTCGGCGCGGGTTTTTTTGCGCGGGACGGGCGCTATTCGCCCGAGTTCATCTCCAACTACCTCGACGTTTATGTGAAGGATGCGCTCAAGCGCGTGCCGGGCGTGGGCGATGTGATGATCTTCGGTGAGCGCAAATACGCCATGCGCGTCTGGCTCGACCCGGTACGGCTGGCTGCCCGCGGCCTGACGGCCACCGATGTGGTGAACGCGCTGGTGGAACAGAACGTAGAGATTCCCGCCGGGCAGCTCGGGCAGCCGCCTTCGGATTCGAAGCAGGCGTTTCAGGTGCCGGTGCGCGTGGTGGGCAGGCTCACGAGTCCCGCCGAATTCGACAATATCATCGTGAAGAATTCCTCCAACGGCCTGGTGCTCTTGAAGGATGTGGGCCACTCGGTGGTCGGCGCCGAGGACTACAGTTCTTCGCTGAAATATACCGGGCGCGACGCGATGGGCATCGGCGTGGAGCAGCTTTCCAACGCCAACGCGCTGGAAGTGGACCGCCAGGCCAAAGCTGCTCTGAAGGAGCTCTCGAAGAGCTTTCCGCCAGGGCTGGAATACGCCATCGCCTTCGATTCCACCACCGTGGTCGGCGACTCGATCCGCGAGGTGCTGGTGACATTGGCCGAGGCCATCCTCATCGTCATCGGAGTCATCTTCCTCTTCCTGCTGGATTGGCGCGCCACTATCATTCCCGCCGTCACGATTCCGGTTTCGCTGATCGGCACCTTTGCTTTCATCAAGATCTTCGGCTTCTCCATCAACTCGCTCACGCTCTTCGGCATTACATTGGCTACGGGACTGGTGGTGGACGACGCCATCGTGGTTATCGAGAATGTGCAGCGGCACATCGCCATGGAGCACTCGAATCCCCACGAGGCCACGTCGCGGGCCATGGGCGAGGTGACCAGCGCGGTCATCGCCACATCGCTGGTGCTGATCGCGGTCTTTGTGCCGGTTTCGTTTTTCCCCGGCACCACCGGCATTCTCTACCGGCAGTTCTCGCTGACCATCGCATTTGCCATCGCAATCTCGGCATTCAATGCGCTTACGCTGTCGCCGGCGCTGTCGGCGATGTTCCTTCGCGGCGAAGAGGACCGTCCGCACCAGTTGGATTTTCTGCACATCCGTCCGGTGTCGCGCGCCTTTGCTTCCTTCATTCACGGCGCGGACAAGACAATCACCTGGATGGCCAGCAGCTATGCCAGGTCCATTCATGTCGCGCTGCAACTGCGCTACCTGTTGCTGCTGCTCTTCTTTGCCGGGCTGGGCGCCACGGTCTGGACCTACGAGCACGTCCCCACCGGCTTCATTCCCCAGGAAGACCAGAGCTTTCTGATGGTGATCGTGCAGGCGCCGCCGGGCTCTTCGCTTGCCTACACCACGTCCCTGGCCGATCGCGCGGAGGCCATTGTGGGGCAGAATCCCGACATCGCGGGCGCTTTTTCCGTGATGGGTTTCAGCTTCTCCGGCGCGGCCTCCAATGCGGGCATGATGTTTATCTCGACCACGCCCTCCGATCAGCGGCGCGGCAAGGGCCACTCCGCCGCGGACATTGTGGCCAATCTCTCACCCAAGCTGCAAAGCCTGATGTTTGCGCCCAACGGCGGCCTGGTGGCCATCTTCGAACCGCCGGCGGTGCAGGGCGTAGGCAGCTACGGCGGCTTTCAGTTCATGCTCCAGGACCAGGGCGCCAACACGCTCAGCGACCTGGACCGCGTGGCTCACCAGATTGTGAGCGCGAGCCGGGCGCAAAAGGATTTGACCGGCCTGATCACCACCTTCTCAGCCAACGATCCGCAGATGCTGGTGACCATCGACCGCGAGAAAGCCAAGGCGATGGGCATTCCGCTCTCGCAGATCACCACCACGCTCAGCGTCTTCATGGGCTCGGAGTACATCAACGACTTCGACTACAACAACCGCACCTATCGCGTCTATGTGCAGGCGGACCAGCCCTTCCGCATGACGGCCAAGGACCTGCACAACTACTATGTGCGCTCGGACTCCGGCGAGATGGTCCCCTTGGACAATCTGACCACCGTGGTGGAGAGCTCCGGTCCGCCGGTGATTACCCACTACAACCTCTTCCGCGCGGTGGAGATCGACGGCTCGCCCGCACCTGGTTACAGCTCAGGAGAGGGACTCGCCTCCATGGAGAATCTGGCCAAGAAGACGATGATGCCGGGCATGACTTTCCAGTGGACGGGACTGACGCTGGACGAGATCGAGTCCGGCGGCAAAGCGATTCTCATCTTCGGGCTGGGAATCCTGGTCATCTATCTGACTCTCTCGGCGCTCTATGAGAGCTTCGCGCTGCCCTTCATCATCCTGCTGGCGGTGCCCATGGCGGTGTTGGGAGCGTTGGGACTGATCGCACTGCGCGGCATGTCCAACGACGTCTACTGCCAGATCGGTCTGGTGATGCTGATCGGCCTCTCGGCGAAGAACTCGATTCTGATTGTCGAGTTTGCCGAGCAACTGCGCCGCAAGGGCCGCTCCATTGCCGAGGCGGCCATCGAAGCGGCGGAACTGCGTCTCAGGCCCATTCTGATGACCTCGTTTGCCTTCATCTTGGGCATTTTGCCGCTGGTCTTCGCCACTGGCGCGGGCGCACTGGGACGGCGGTCGGTAGGAACCACCATCGTGGGCGGCATGTTGCTTTCCACGATGCTCAACCTGTTCTTCATCCCGGTTCTTTATGTGATTCTGAGCCGGCTGTTGAAGCGCGGGGATCCGATCGCGGAAGTGCCGACTGAAGCATAGAACAGGTCGAATCACGCGGTTTTGGTTGAGGGGGAGCGGGCTGAAGCTCGTCCCCCTCAACCTTCTTCGTTTCCGGAGAGATTCAACGCAATCACTGTTTCTCGCGGTGTGCTATCACATAGTCCTTGATGCGGTCGTAGACTTGGCCGGTCACCACGCCGCGATCCACAAGGTCCTGCTTGGTGCGGTAGGGCCTGAAGCGCACAATGCGCGCGGCCCAACTGGGCGTCATGCCGGGAACCTTCAACAGCTCGTCCACGCTGGCGTGATTCAGATCGGTGCGCGCCTCGGGCCGCGGGGCCGTCGCGGAGGTCTTCGAGGCCCGATACGGGTCGCGATCCTGGTTCTGCGCGATCCCGGCCAGGGATGCGCAGAGGATCGCCCATGCCGCGAATCGCGCTCGTGCCCGCATGGCTCCATTCTCCGCCCGGTCTTGAGCCATCCGCAAGCGGCTGCGGGAAAAGGCCGCGTTCGACCCGGCTGCGCAGGGCCGCTCCGGCTGCATGGGCTGCGCAGGGGATTCGCGTTTTATTCGCTCCATCCGCTGTTCGGGAAGGCCGAGGAAACAGCGGGCGCAGCATCCCACCAGTTTTTTAGCGTGGAAGCACGGCCGCCTGCCACAATCGATGCATGGCAATCCTTCCCGTTGCTCCCGTTTCCGAGGGCGGCGCTGGCCAGCGCGTCTTTGTCCGGGCCAGCCTCGTCTTTCTCGTCGCGATGGTGATTCTGCTGTGCCTGTGCCTGGTCTTCGCCTGGACTACGCGCGACGCCATGGCGCATCTCCCGTTTCTCGCCGGCCAAAGCAAGGCCGGCAGCGTTGCCGGGAACCAGAAGAACCTGGTCGATCAGAGACCCTGGCAGACGGCCCAGGCGCTGGCGCCGCTGGCCGTGACCGCCGAGGAAACCCAGTACGCGCATGAGGCCGAGCGCCTGGCCGATCACGAGGTGGACCAGGCTTTTGCCGCGGCTTTGCGCCAGGCCAGCGCGCAGGCGCGGCATCGCAACCTCACGGGTGACGCGCAGGCGCTTTCGCAGAGGGTGGAGCAGCTTGAGCAACTCATCCGGGAAGACCAGGCGCTGGTCAAGCGGCTCGGCCCCGCACCCGGTTCCCAGCCCAGCCCGGCGAAAAGCGCCGCGCAGCCGGACGCCGGCCACGACGATCTTGAAGTAGCCAAAGCCCAACTGACGCTCGACTCCGACGAAATGGCCGAAGCGCAGGAGGAACTGGATCGCGCATCGGGCGACAACCGTGCTCAAATCCAAAGCGAGCTTGCCGCTCATGAGGCGTTGATGCGCAAGTTTGACAGCGCGGCGCACGGCGATGGTCAGGTAGCCGTTCTTTCTGTCCGGCAGCACGGGACGCTGGCCAGCCGGTTGAAGGCGTGGAAAAGTCAGCTCGACCGCTACGCGCTGATCCAGCAGGCGATGCAGCAGGCACAGGCCGATATCGCCACTCTGATTGCCGAGCACAAGGAACTTGAGGCGCAGGCCAATGCCGGCGCGGCTGCGCCGGGTGGCGATACATCGGGTCATGCATCGAAACTGGCCGGCATCATCGAGCGCAGCGAGCAGCGCCAACTGCTCTCCATCTGCAACGATCGCATTCAAACCCAGCAGCAGCTTGCGGCTGTTTATGGCAGGTGGTTGGCGCAGGTGCTTCTGCAACACCGTATTCTGCTGCATCTGATTCTGCTGTCGCTGTCGCTGATCGCTTTCATCGTGATCTGCATCGTGCTCTGCGATGCGCTGGTGCGGCGGCTGATGGCCAACCCCGCGCTCGACCGCAGGCAGATGCGCACCCTGCGTTCCGTCCTGCAGTTGGGAATCCAGGCCGTCGGCGTCCTGCTCATTCTGCTGGTGGTCTTCGGCCAGCCACAGCAAATGTCCACGATTCTGGGCCTGGTCACCGCCGGGCTGACCATCGCCATGCAGGACTTCATCCTGGCGTTTTTCGGCTGGTTCGTTCTCATGGGCAAGAATGGGATTCGCATCGGCGATTGGGTGGAGATCAACGGTGTGAGCGGCGAAGTGACCGAGATCGGCCTGATGAGCACCACGCTGCTAGAAACCGGGGATCTGGCGGACAGAGGGCATCCGACCGGCCGCCGCATCGCCTTCATCAACAGTTTTGCGATTCGCGGACAGTACTTCAACTTCTCCACCGCCGGGCAGTGGATGTGGGATGAGATCACTTTAAGCATCCCCGCCTCAGCGGACACGCGAAGGGTGGTGGAGCACATGCACAAGGCGGTGGAGGAAGAAACGGCAGAGAATGCACGCGTGGCGGAACAGGAGTGGAAACGCGGTGCCCGCGACGACGGCTTGAGCCGGTTCAGCGCGGCTCCGCTGGTGAATCTGCGTCCCTCCGGCTCCGGCATCGAGATTCACGTGCGCTACGTGACCCGCGCATCCGAGCGGCTCGAAGTGCGCAACCGGCTCTACCAGCGCGCCATCGATTTGCTACATCAGGAGAATGGCCAAGCGGCAGCTAAGGCCCAAGCGGCCGGAGATGCATAACGGCGGGACTTTCAGGATCGGCGGCGGCTCCGTTTGACACCAAATGGGTTTTCCCTTATGGTTTTAACTAGATGCAGAGCCACCGCCATCACGGTCACCACCACCATCACGGGACCCCCATGCC
>CAZBPD010000093.1:0-8289 GCA_964493705.1 uncultured Occallatibacter sp. | reverse complement strand
TGAAGTTGGTGTGCAGCAGATCGTCGCGGCTCATGCCCGGCTTGCGGGGAATGCCGGCGGTGATAATCACGATGTCGCTGTTGGCGGTGGCGGCGTAGTCGTTGGAGCCGGTGATGTGCACGTCGGAACGTTCGATGGGTTGGGCCTGGCTGAGATCCAGGGCCTTGCCTTGCGGCACACCCTCGACTACGTCGACCAGAACGACATCGGCCAATTCCTTGGCCATGATCCAGTGGGCCGCGGTGGCGCCTACATTGCCGGCGCCGATGATGCTGATTTTCTTGCGCATTTTTCGATCTCCTTGGGGAATGGGGGACGAGTGGTCAGTGATCAGTGGTCAGTGCGCGGCTCGACACCACGAATTACTGAGCACTGTTCACTGTCCACTGACCACTGTTTTATAGGTTGCCGATGATCCGAGTGGCAAATTCGCTGGTGCCCACCTTGGTGGCTGCGGCGGTTTGGCGCTCGAAATCGTAGGTGACGAATTTCTGCAGGATGGTCTTCTCCAGGGCCTGCTCGATGGAGAGTGCGGCTTCCTTCCAGCCGATCAGCTCCAGCAGCATGACGCCCGAGAGAATCACCGAGCCGGGATTGATGAGGTCCTTGTCGGCGTACTTGGGAGCGGTGCCGTGGGTGGCTTCGAAGACCGCGTAGCCATCGCCGATATTGGCGCCGGGGGCGATGCCCAGCCCGCCCACCTGCGCGGCGGCGGCGTCGGAGATGTAATCGCCGTTGAGGTTGGTGGTGGCCAGCACGGAGTAGTCCTCGGGACGCAGGATGATCTGCTGGAAGATGGAGTCGGCGATGCGGTCGTTGACGAGCACCTTCGACTTCCAGGCGCCGTTGCCGTGGCTCTGGCCGATGGCCTCGATAATCGCCTTCACTTCGGCGGCCACCGCGTCCTGATAAGCCTGATTGGCCATATCGAGGCCGGGCTCGATGAGGGCTGCGTTCTCGGCCGGGGTGAGATGGGGGTTGGCCTCGAGGTTGCCCAGAATCCAGCTCTCGCGCTCGGTGACGATCTGTGCGCGGAACTCCTCGACGGCGACCTCGTAGCCCCATTCGCGGAAGGCGCCCTCGGTGAACTTCTGGATGTTGCCCTTGTGCACCAGGGTAACGGTCTTGCGGTTGTTCTCGATGGCGAAGCGGATGGCGGCGCGCACCAGGCGCTTGCTGCCGAAGATGGAGATGGGCTTGATGCCCACACCGGAGTCCAGACGCACCTTTTTCTTGGTCTTGGCCAGGAGATCGTCGTTGAGAAAGGAGATCAGGCGGGCGGCATCGTCGGAGCCCTGTTTGAACTCGACTCCGGCGTAGACGTCTTCGGTGTTCTCGCGGAAGATGACGATGTCCAGCTTCTCGGGGTGCTTCACCGGGCTGGGGACGCCCTGGTAGTACTTGACCGGGCGGACGCAGGTATAAAGGTCCAGGGTCTGACGCAGAGCCACGTTCAGCGAACGAATGCCGCCGCCGACCGGAGTGGTCAGCGGTCCCTTGATGGAGACGCGCAGATCGCGGGCCGCGGCCACCGAGTCGTCGGGCAGCCAGTTGCCGAACTGACGGAAAGCCTTTTCGCCGGCGTAGATCTCGAACCAGCGAATGGCGCGCCGTCCGCCGTAGGCCTTTTCAACCGCCGCGTCGAAGACCCGCTGGGCGGCCTTCCAGATGTCGCGTCCGGTGCCGTCGCCCTCGATATAGGGGACGATGGGATGGTCGGGGACGACGTACTGCCCGTCGCTGTACTCGATTGGCTGGCCGCCGGGGGGAAGTTCCAGCCCGTTATAGGTGGTTTGCATCGCCTTGAGTGACCTCGTTTTCCTATGTTGTTAGCCGGTAGGCTACCATCCGGGATTTACGAGGTGCAATGGGGAACGCAGCGGGCGGCGGCGAAGGTCCCGCTCTGGGGCTCGGGAAAAATCTAAACCCAGAACTCGGCTTGGGGTGCAAATCGGCGCAGTGCCGCCAGAAAACCGGCGCGGTCGGCGGGATTGGCAACGATGCATCCGCTAGAGGACAAGGGCGCCGGATGAGCGTAAATCACGGCCACGGTCTCAGCTTTGGGCCTCCATCTCCCCACCTGCCGGACTTCTTCCCAGGGAACTTCCTTGATGCGCCAGAAACGGCGTTCCCGCAAACCGCTGGAGTTGCACTCCCAATAAATAAAGGATTTGTCCAGAACGATCTCTAAAGCCAAAAGGGGCAACACCATCATCCACAACTGCGAAGATGCAGAGAAGTGATGGACAAACGCAATTCGAAGCAAGAAAAGAAGCCCCAAAACCACCATGGCCTGGTCGATCAAGCGAGTTTTCTGCCGGAATCGCATTGTCGGCCAGTTTAGCGCAAACGACGAACGGAGACCATGTTTTTCGTTTGACATCATGATGCGTTCAGATCGATCATCATGATGTGCGAACGACTCTCACCATTGACGACGATATTGCAGCCCTGCTGAAGCAGGAGATGCGGCGCACGGGAGACTCCTTCAAGGGGACGGTGAACAAAGCTCTTCGCGAGGGTGTCAAAGCAAGCGCGCAACCAAAACCGGAAAAGAAATTTGTCGTCACGCCGTTCAATTTGAATCTTGAGTTGGGTACCCGCTACCCCAAAGTGGCCGATCTGCTGGAGGCAATGGAAGGTCCGGAGTACCGATGATCGTACTCGACGTCAATCTTCTGCTCTATGCTTACGATGCTCAATCACCCTTCCATCCCAGTGCCAAGCGATGGCTGGAAGAAGCCTTTGAGGGCGAAGAAATGATAGGTCTTCCCTGGCAAACCATTTCCGCCTTTATTCGCATTGCCACCACGCCGCGCAGGAGCAGCGATATGCTCTCATTGGCTCAGGTTCTTGCCGTTGTCGATGCTTGGCTAAAATTCCCGCACGTTTGTCTACTCGAAGCGGGGGACGGGCATTGGCGCAATTTTCGCCAGATCCTGGTCAAAATAGATGCGCGGGGCAAACTTGTTCCTGACGCGCAACTGGCAGCTTTAACCATGGAATACGGCGGTGTCCTTTACACCAATGACCGCGATTTTGCCCGCTTCCCTGGGCTGCGCTGGGTCAATCCGCTGGCCCCGGCGTGAAGCGCTCCCGCCTGTTCTGGACCGGGCGTTCATGAATTCGCGATGAAATCCCCCGGTACTCTTCTTGCGCCCCGCCGAATGCGATACACTCAACCGGGAACGGTACGAAATTCACGAGCGTCAAAATCACGGAGGACACATAGAAATTGGGCAAAACGATGGTCCCGAAGAAGCTTTTCTTCACCAAGGGCGTAGGCAAACACAAGGAGCGGTTGACCAGTTTTGAGCTGGCGCTTCGGGATGCGGGTATCGCCTCGCAGAATCTGGTTCGCGTTTCATCGATCTTTCCGCCACAGTGCAAGGTGCTGACGCGCAAAGAGGGTCAGGCGTTCCTGAGCCCCGGCGAAGTGGTCTTTGCGGTGATCGCGGAGAATTCCACCCGCGAGCCCCACCGGCTGGTGGTTTCCAGTATCGGCGTGGCCATTCCCGCCGACCGCAATACCTATGGCTACCTGAGCGAGCACCATAGCTTTGGCGAAACCGAGGAGCAGGCCGGCGAGTACGCTGAAGAACTGGCCGCCGAGATGCTCGCCACCACCCTGGACGTGGACTTCGACCCCGACAAGAGCTGGGACGAAAAGAAGGAGATCTACCGCATCTCCAACAAGATTGTGCGCACCAGCAACATCACCCAGTCGGCTGTGGGCGACAAGCGCGGATTGTGGACAACGACCATCGCCGCCGCCGTGCTCATCCTGGAAGAGTAGGATTGCAGCCAGCGGGACTTCGAGGCCAATCCTGCATCGCGGGGTTGGCCTTGTGTTTGAAGGGAGCGAGGGACTAAGGGACTGTGGGACTCGACTCCAGCCTGGCTTCTTTTTCTATCCAGAAAGACTGATTTGATCCTATGAATACACGCAAATACAACGTCGGCCTGGTGCAAATGCGCATGGGCGCGGACCCCGAAGCGAACTTCGCCGCCGCGGTCGCGCACATCCGTCAGGCGGCCAAGATGGGCGCCAACATCGTCTGCCTGCCGGAACTCTTTCAGACGCAGTACTTTTGCCAGCGCGAAGACATTCGCCTCTTCGACCTGGCCGAGCCGATCCCCGGCCCATCGACCGCCAGACTGGGCGAGTTGGCGAGGGAACTGCGGGTGGCCATTGTGGCCTCGCTCTTCGAGCGTCGCGCCGCCGGGCTCTATCACAACACCGCGGTCACGCTGAACGCCGACGGCGCAATCGCCGGCGTCTACCGCAAGATGCACATTCCAGACGATCCGCTGTTTTACGAAAAGTTCTACTTCACGCCCGGCGATCTGGGCTTTCAGGCCGCCGACACCGCCTTTGGGCGCATCGGCACGCTGGTCTGCTGGGACCAGTGGTTTCCCGAGGGCGCGCGGCTCACGGCGCTGCAAGGGGCGGAGATCCTCTTCTATCCCACCGCCATTGGCTGGCATCCGGCCGAGAAGAACGAGTTCGGCGCGGCGCAGTACGACGCTTGGCAGACCATCCAGCGCTCTCACGCCATCGCCAACGGTGTTTTTGTTGCGGGAGTGAACCGCGTGGGGATGGAACATGGAGACATTCGCGGCGACGGAGCCGAGGGGCTGGGTCTGGAGTTCTGGGGCGGCAGCTTTCTGGCCGACCCCTTCGGAAGGATCATTGCCGAAGCCTCGCACGACCGGGATGAGATTCTGATCGGCGAGATCGATCTGGCCTTGCAGGAGGACACCCGCCGCAACTGGCCTTTTCTGCGCGACCGCCGCATTGACGCCTATAAGCCCATCAACAAGCGCTTCCTCGATCCGGTCAACGACTGGAAGGCGGAGGGGGATTCCAAATAGCTTGGAGCCTCCTGTATGTAGAGGATTTGAAGGGTACGGGCTTCAGCCCGTACATCCAAAGCACGATCAATAATGGGCTTTAGCCCCTGAGGGATGTGTATCTGTCTTCTTCAACAACTTCGTCAAGATAGGGAATCGGTATGGCCGAGCATGAACAACTCAAGGCAGCATTGAAAACGGTCCGGTATCCGCGCGGCATCGTCGGTTGCTCCGAAGTGCTTCGGCGTGGGGGAGTTATCGGAAATCCCGATGGATACTGTGCTATTGCAGGACAGAGTTTTTTCCCCGGCGGAAGGGGATACAAAGGTCAAACCCTTCCCTTGGGCGGGGTCATGTATCTTGGGCACTATTTCGATAAGATCAATGGATATATTCAGTCTGTGCGGAGAGGCTATGAAGAGAATCTGACTTGGCGCAAGATACGCGCCGGAGTGTTTGATTGCATACTTGAAGATCATATTTTCTTCACCAACTATTTCATGGGCGTGTCGGAGAGCGAGACGAATATCGGCGAACTTGAACGCACAGGAGGGTTTTCCAATTACGAAGAAGATTGCTGGAACTTCTTTTGTTTGCAGGTCATCTTGCAACGGCCTAGGGTAATTGTGGCATTGGGGAGGAATGTAATTCGGCCATTGGGTAAATCGAATCGCTTGAACTTTCCGGATTGGCTCATCAAAGCAAAAGATTCCTATGGGGCTCTCAGGATGCAATCTCGTGATTTGTCGATCAGGTTCGACGGAATCGAGACGACGGCCAAGATCGTTGCCGCCTATCATCCGTCTTATGGTAGAGACGATGCCAAACTCTCAGAGATCAAAAAGGATGCTGAGTTCGTTGCGTCGCTGCTCATTGCTTCATAAACAGGGATGAACGCTTTGCCCTCAGGGGCTAAAGCCCTATTCATTTTGCGGAACTGATGTACGGGCTGAAGTCCGTACCCTTCAAAACATCGACAAATCAGAAAGCCCTCAAGGTATTCAAAATGATCGAGACGCCGCGCCAAAAGAACTACCGTATGCCCGCCGAGTGGGAGCCGCACCAGGCCACCTGGCTGGCCTGGCCGCACAATCCCGAGGATTGGCCGGGCAAATTTCAGGCCATTCCCTGGCTTTATGCGGAGATCGTGCGGCTTCTTTCCCAGCGCGAGACGGTGCACCTGATCGTGCAGCACGAAAAAGAAGAGAGCCGCGCGCAGAGCATTCTGGAGCGCGCCGGGGCCAATCTGGACCGCGTCCGCTTTCATCGCTGGCCCACCGACCGGGTCTGGACGCGCGACTCCGGGCCGATCTTCGTGCGCAACAGCGAAGGTAAGATCGCCCTCACCGACTGGCGCTTCAACGCCTGGGCCAAGTACGACGATTGGAAGCTCGACGACCAGATCCCCGGCCGGGTGCACGAAATTCTGCACCTGCCCGTGTGGCAGCCAACGGTCGAGCTGGAAGACGGCTTCAAACAGCGCATTGTGCTGGAAGGCGGCTCTATCGACACCGACGGCGCGGGCACGTTGCTGACCACCGAGGAGTGCCTGCTGAGTGAAGTGCAGCAGCGCAATCCCGGCGTCAGCCGCGCGCAACTGGAACAGGTCTTTTCCGATTATTTAGGGATGGACCGCGTAATCTGGCTGGATCGCGGCATTGCCGGAGACGACACTCACGGCCACGTGGACGACATCAGCCGCTTTGCCGGCGTGGATACGATTGTGACTGCCGTCGAGCCGGATCGGAACGACGCCAACCATGAGCCGCTGGCCGAGAACCTGGAGCGGTTGAAGGCCGCGCGCACCGGGGCAGGGAAGCAGTACAACCTGGTCGAACTGCCGCTGCCGCGGCCCGTAATATTCCGCGGCCAGCGCCTGCCGGCCAGCTACGCCAACTTCTATATCGCCAATGGGCTGGTGCTGGTGCCTACCTTCCACGACAAGAACGACCGCGTAGCGCTGAACTCGCTGGCCGAGGTATTCCCGGATAGAGAAATCATCGGGATTCATTGCGTGGACATGGTCTGGGGCCTGGGTACGCTGCACTGCATGACCCAGCAGCAGCCGGCGTTTCAAAGCGGGGTATAATCCATTTCACGGAGAGTGGACCATGCTGGCACCGAGCGAAGTGATTGGTAAAGCGCAATCGTATTTGGGCGAGGTGATTCCCGACTTTGCCGCGCTGAACCCCAACGTGGAAGAGATGGAATTAGATAAGAATACCGCCAGTTGGAATATCACCTTTTGTGCCCTAAGCGGTCCGGAAAAGACAGAGCAAAACTCGCTGGCGGACCTGCTGCGCACTCGTAGAGTCAGGAAAGTTGTTTCTGTGGGGGTTGAGGACGGAGCATTAGTAGCGGTCAGAAATCCAGCTCCATTTTGAGAGTGCGCCAGTGTTTGAAGAAGAGCAGATTTTCGCCCGTCATGCCGGAAAGGGAATTCTTCTGGATTCCAATCTTTTGCTCGTTTTACTGGCGGGCAGGCTCGATGTTCGCCTGTTCGGTAATTTTAAAAGAATCAGTGCTTATTCATTGGACGATTATGAGTTGCTGGATCGGTTGGTGAGTAGATTTTCTGTGCTTTTCACTACGCCTCACATCCTCACGGAAGTTGGGAATCTTGCTAACAGCCTTTCGGCACAGTGGCGCGAGGAATGGCTTCGCAACATGGCCGTATTAGTCTGCTGCCAGGATTGCAAGCCGTTGTTAAAGGAGAGTTGGAAGTCAGCCAGGCAATTGGTCGTCAGTCCGGAGTTTCTGGCTTTTGGCCTGACAGATGCTTCTATCGCGCAGGTATCGAGTAAGTCTTTGATTATTACCGACGATTTCAGACTCTCCGGTTGCTTGCGCCAAAAGGGCTTTCCCATCCTCAATTTTTGCGATCTGAAAAATACGCGAACTCCCTAAGGGCCAAATCAATTGACCGATTCGGATTTCATGCAAGCCGCTCTCGACGAAGCCCGCCTGGCCGGGGCGGAGGGCGAGGTGCCGATTGGCGCGGTGGTCGTGCGCGAGGGCGAAATCGTTGCCTGGGGCCAGAACCGGGTGCTGCGCGACGTGGACCCCTCGGCCCACGCGGAGATGGTGGCGTTGCGCGCGGCAGCCAAGGCAGTGGGAAACTACCGCCTCAGCGGCTGCACCCTTTACGTAACTTTGGAGCCCTGCGCCATGTGTGCCGGAGCCCTGATCCACGCGCGGCTGGACCGGTTGGTCTACGCCGCCGCCGATCCCAAGGCCGGGGCCTGCGGCTCGGTGCTGGAAGTACTCAATCATCCCCGGCTGAATCACAAGATGATCGTCGAGCAAGGGATACTTGAAGAAGAAGCTGCGGAACTGCTGCGCAGTTTCTTTCGTGAGCGGCGCTAATGAATCTTTTCTTGCATTTAGAGTCCCCGATAGGGGATCCGTAAACCCCTCGCCTTTAGGCGACGGAAG
>CAZBPD010000092.1:0-8292 GCA_964493705.1 uncultured Occallatibacter sp. | reverse complement strand
ACTCCTCGCAGCAGGAAGACCTTACTTCGCGATAACTCGCCGTTGATCAGTTCGACCGCATTCTTAGGCACAGAGAAAGTCTCGGCCAGAAAAGCAACCAGCGCATGGTTGGCGCGGCCTTCGAGCGGCGGCGCCTGGACGGCAATCTTCAGTTGAGCCGCCGCGCCTTCGCCGTAGACGCCGGTGATGGCGGTCTTCTTTGCGCCCGGCTGAGCGCGCACGGCAAGCGTGACTCCCGCTGGCGTTTCGCGGATCATCCCTGTCTCGCAGCGAGCGGCTGGCGCACCCCGAATAGCGCCGTGCCCACGCGGATGCGCGTCGCGCCCTCTTCGATGGCGAGCTGAAAGTCGCCGCTCATGCCCATCGAGAGCACGTCGAGCGTGAGCCGCGGGTGCGCGGCGGCCCAGCGTTCGCGCCAATCCCGCAGGCTGCGAAAACAGGCGCGCGTTTCGGCTTCGGGCACACCAAAGGGAGCAATCGTCATCAAACCGCGCAGGTCCAGATTTGCCAAGTCCGGCAGCCGCTCCAGCAATTGCGCGGCCTCGGCAGACTCGGGGTCGAGACCGGCCTTGGTTTCCTCGGGACTGAGCTTGACCTCGATCAAAACCGGAAGCTGCTTGCCCAGCTTGCCCGCCGCCTCGTTCAGACGCTCGGCCAGCCGCACCGAGTCCACCGAATCGACGGCGTCAAATAGCTCCACGGCGCGAACTGCCTTGTTCGATTGCAGGTGGCCGATGAGATGTACGCGGATGGGACCCAAGGGAGGGTTCACCGCCGCTTCCGGCTGATTTTCTTCGGCGTGCGCCTCTTGTCGCAGTGCAACAAGCTCCGGCGCTTTGGCGGCAAACTCCTGCACGCGGTTTTCGCCAAAAAGCGTGAGCCCCAGCGCGGCAGCCTCGGCGAGCGTGGCCGCCGGATAGGTCTTCGATACCGCCATCAATTCGACCTCGACGCGCGAGCGGCCGGCGCGGCGGCATGCGGCTGCAATCGCATCTTCCAGCCATTCGAGATTTTCCTTCAGATCGTTCAGTGTCCGTGTTCCTCCAGGAACTTCTCCGCTTCGAGCGCGGCCATGCAGCCCGAGCCGGCGGCGGTGATGGCCTGGCGGTAACGGCGGTCCTGCACGTCGCCGCAGGCATACACGCCGGGGACCACCGCTCCATTGCGCGTGGTCAGCACGTTGCCGGTGGTGCGAATGTAGCCGTCCTCGTCCAGATCAATCTGGCCCGCGAACATCCTGGCGTTAGGCTCGTGGCCGATGCCGAGAAACAGGCCGCTGATGGGCAGCGTCGATTCCGCGCCGGTGACCACGTCCTTCAGCCGCAGGCCTTTCACATCCTTCTCGTCCACGCCCAGCACCTCTTCGACCACGGTGTTGGTGCGCAGTTCGATGTTGGGATGGGCGATCGCGCGGTCGAGCATGATCTTCGAAGCGCGGAAGGCTGAACGACGATGCAGCAGCGTCACCTTTGAGGCAAAGCGCGTAAGAAATAGAGCTTCCTCCATGGCCGAGTCGCCGCCGCCCACCACGGCAATTTCCTTGCCGCGGAAGAAGAAGCCGTCGCAGGTGGCGCAACTGGAAACGCCGTGACCGATCAGCGCCTGCTCGCTGGGCAGCCCCAACCAGCGCGCGCTGGCCCCGGAGGCGACAATCAACGTGCGCGTGCAGATTTCTCCCGCGGAAGTGTTGAGCCGGAGGGGATTTACGCTCAAATCCACTGAATTCAGATGGGCCAACTGAAATGTGGCGCCAAAGCGGGCCGCCTGCTTCTTCATGTTGTCGATCAGTTCCGGCCCCTGGATGCCGTCCGGCCAGCCGGGAAAGTTTTCGACCATCGTGGTGATGGAGAGCTGGCCGCCGGGCTCATGGCCCTCCAGAACCAGCGGATTGAGGCCGGCGCGCGCGGTATAGATGGCCGCCGTGAGTCCGGCACAGCCGGAGCCGAGGATAACGGTTTCGCGAGTGTCTGTCATTGAGTTTCCCATGTCGATTCTAGCCGGTCCAAGCGGGCAACCGCCCCGCGGCAGCCGAGGCCGCGTTCCTTTAAGATGAGGCTCATGGCGAATCTGACTCTTATCTACGGTCTGCGGCTGCTGCCCGAGGGCGAAGTTACCGAGATCCAGGACGCGACCATCAAGCTGGCCAACGGCCACCAGGCGCATGTGGCCATGCACTCGATCGAGGGCTCGCGTGAGGAGATCGAAGCCCAGCTCAAACGCAGTCTGGACGCGTTCTTTGACTTCTACCCGGAGATCTGAGGCGTTTCCCGGCCGGGGAAGGGAAGCGAAAACGCTCTCGGCCGGCGAAAAGACTCGAGAACTCGGGCGAACTGCGCTCATTTCGGCGCAGGGGCAGGCGGCACGGTTGGCGCATTCGAGTCTGGAGGCATTGCCGTGGTCAGCACGCCCTTGCGGAAGGCCGGGTCCATCCCGGCAATATCCACGCGATAACTCACGGTATTTGCGGTCGGAAAGCCGGCCGGGACCTTCTGCGTCACCTTCCCTGTGGCGGCCCACTCCGTCCCGCGCTGAAATGTGGTGATGAACCCCACGCAGCTCAGCGCGGCCACGTCGTGCCCCATCGTGGTGTGAAAAATCCTTCCGCTTCCGTAGTGCAGCACCATGAGTATCGGCTCATCCCGGCCGGTGCCCTTGTTTTGCGGATCGGAGTGCGCGGTGGCCAGCACCATCATGTTCTTGCCGGGGCCGCGCAGCGTGGCGTATAGCTCGTCGGTCGCGTGCATCCAGGCCGGCGGCAATCCCTTCATGATGGGATGCTCGGGCTCCCGCGTGGCCACCTGAAAGGGAAGCCGTGCGCCGTGTGAGCCCGCTGGCCCGGGCGCAGGATCGGAAACCAGTTTGCCGTCTTTGAAATACCACAGTGGCCCGGCCTGCTCATTGCGATTCCGCCAGCCCCCGATGCCAATCATTTCGTTATAGGCCGGCCAGCCGGGGAAGGCGTTGTCGGCCGCATGAACCACCACCAGACCGCCGCCGTTGACGGTGTACTGCTCAAACTGGAGGCGCAGACTTTCCGGCCAGGAGGGCGCGTCATAGTTCGAGACAACTACCTGGTAGAGGCTGAAATCCGGCTTGAAGCTGCTGAAGTCCCCGTCGGAGGACGGCGCGGTGAGGATCGTAACCTCGAACAGCCCAGTCTCCTCCAATTCGGCTTTCAGCACCGGTGTCGTCAGCCTCCAGTTGTGAAACGCGCCGGCGCTTTCCCCATCCAGAAGCAGCACGCGAATGGGCGCGGCTGCCGCGGCGCAGGGCACGAAGATGGATGCACTCAAAAGAACAGCAAAAAACGCCTGCTTCATCTTCGATCCTCAGGGATGAAGGTAAGTCTGTATCGGAAAAGGATACTCTGCCTGCGCAGCAACATGCGTTTCGATCCGCCGGATCGCAAACAAAGTGCGAAGATAGGAATATAACTCCCGCTTGTCTTCCATACGGGCGCGGACCATCCCTGGGGGAACTGGCGATGCGGCGTGTTGCGCTCATCTACAATCCGGCTTCCGGCCAGCTCTCGCCAGGGCACAGCACGGCCGTCGACAAGGCGCTCGCCGTGCTCCGCCAGGCAGGCGTCGAAGCCGAAGCGCTCGAGACGAATGCGCCCGGCAGAGCCGGGGAGCTGGCCGGGGAAGCCATGCGCCGCGGTTGCGACACGATTCTCGCCTGTGGCGGCGACGGCACCGTCCATGAAATCCTGCAGAGATTGGTTGGCACCACGGTGGCTTTGGGCGTGGTGCCGTTGGGCACCGCCAACGCACTGGCCGCGAACCTGGGGCTTGGTTCATCGCCGGCCAAAGCGGTGCGCAAACTGCTGTCCGCAGTCCCGGTACGCGTCTCTGCGGGACTCATCTCCTACCGCGACTCGACCGGCGACCTGTCCTCGCGCTACTTCACGGTGGCTGCCGGCGTGGGGGCGGACGCGCTGTTTCTCTCCCGCCTCGACCCCGGCCTCAAGCGGCGCTTTGGTTATGCGCTTTACCTGGTGGAAGCCTTCCGCCTTTGGGCCACCTACTCTTTCCCTCTGTTTCAGGCGGCCTTCGTAGAGCGCGCCAGCAGCGTTCCGCGGGTGGAAGAAGTCTCGCAGCTCCTGGCGGTGCGCATCCGCGACTTCGGCGGAGTTCTGCACAACCTGGCCCCCGGCGCAACCCTCCACAGGAACGGCCTGCGCCTGGTCGCTTTCAAGACCCGCAGCCGTCTCAGCTACTTTCGCTTCCTGATTGCGGTCATGTTCGGCCGCCAGACCTTCTCCCATGAGATTGAGCTGCGTGACGCCGTTTCGGTCGAGTGCCGTCCCTGCAACGGTTCTTCGCAGCGCGTCTTCGCCGAGGCCGACGGAGAGTTGCTGGGCGATCTTCCGGTCCGGATCGAGATCGTTCCCCAAGCCGTCACCCTGCTGATTCCCCTCAACGCTCGTCCTTGAATCCGCCTCTGGACTGCGGTCTGCCCGTCGCTCCTATCGGATTGCGGGTGGCGCGGGAATGTCGGACTTCAACTGGGCCAGGTCGGTTTCCACCGCTTGCCATCGAGCGGGGTCTTTCCTGGTTTCGATGGGCAGCGAGGGATCGGCATAGAAGTCGAGAATGTTGGCGCGCAGTTCGCCCGATGTCCCCTCGAAGTGATGCGCGGCGAGCTTGGCCAGCAGGCTTGCATACGCCTCGTCCGTCAGCGAGTATTCGGCCGCCCTGGTCCGGTTGCCGCTGTCCAGGTCGCAGTTGGGCAGCACCAGTTTGCCCGCGCGCACCTCTTTCAGCAGGGTCTGGTAATCGTCAGTGGTTGCGTTGATGCTCTTGATATACAGGTCTTCCGTTTGCGGGGTGGGATTGTTGAATCCCAAGCCTTTGAACGGGCCAATTTTCGGTACCAAGCGCAGAAGCACCGTCAAGATGCGCGTGCCCAGGTCCGGCTTGGCATAGGTCTTGCCCCACTCCCTCTCGTAATCGGAGCGCGAAAGACGATATAGAAACTTCTTCTTGGCAAAGTCGGGCGTCTCGCGCATCAGGTCCTTCTTGTGCAGCGCCAGGGCAACCTGGGTCATCTGCGGAATCAACCGGCTGACCGAGAACCGGTAGGAACCGATGGCCAGGTCCTCGTGCGTCAGCACGTCTTTCAGCTCCAGTCCGTAGACAACCGGGAAAGCCCGTTCCAGCAGCGGTTCCGATACCTGGAATCCGATGAAGTCGTGGTACTGTTCCGGCGCGTAACGATTCTTCGCCACCTGCAATGTGTCGAATCCGAACTCCGTCTTCAAATGCGCCGTCTTGTCCTGGGCATAGCGAACGGAGTTGCCATATTTCGCTCGCAGCTTGGGGTACCGAATCGCCACCGCCTCATTCACTGCCGGGTGGCCGTCAATGTCGGCCACATAGTGTGAAAGCGCGCCCAGCGCAAAGGCATACTCGTCGGCATCCCGGCTTTCCTTCAGTAACTCCGCAACAAAGTCCCCGCTGCGGACGTAATGCACCAGGTTGCTGAAGTCCCTGCTGCCGAACGGATAGTAACCCAGATCCTGGATCACCGACCCTCCATAGGCGTAGGCGTGCGCTTCCTTGAGCTGATCTTCCGTCAGCGCGGGAAAGCGTTCGACCAGGAGCGGACGAATCTCCGAGGTCCATGCCAGGTCGATGATTTCCTCGTGGGTCAGAACGGAGTATGCAAACACGCTCCCAGCCGAGAGCGCCGCCAGAAGAAGAAGCGTCGCCGTGCGGGCTAGCGACAGGTGCCAATTCCCCATCATCGAGCGGGATCCTTGGCTCAAATCCGGCCCAATAGCAGCAGAATCACAAGGATCACGATGATAAGCCCGATCCCGCCGGTCGGATAATATCCCCAGTTTCGGCTGTGCGGCCAGGTTGGCAGCGCGCCGATGAGGACGAGAATCAAAATCACAATCAGAATAGTTCCAAGCATGTTTCCCTCCAGGTGTTTCTCTATCGTGCGCATATTCACTGCACTCTGTGCCGGCTATGCGCAGAAAGCAAGTGTTCCACGCCCAGCATTGAGAGTCTGGTCAAAGGAGTACACGACGATTTCGCCTCAACCGAGCCTAGGTTTTTTCCCTAACAAGCAGACAGGGAATCCGCTCCGCCACCTTCCATCCCCCGCTCTTGATTCATGACCGCTGCCGCCATTTGCATCTCGGCCCCTCCGGCTGCAATCATCGCTGCGGACTTTGTTGAAGAGGAACCCTTCGCATGAACAAGAACGCATTCCTTCTCTTCGCCGCCGTTGCGGCAGCTTCAACCACTCTCGCGGCGCAATCCTCGGGCTGGCCGCCCGCTCCGGGCCATCTCACCCTGCCGCTCTGGCCCAATTCTGTGCCCGGCGTGGCGCCCGGTACGCCTGCCAATCCCGCCGCCGAGGCGGACCTCACCACCGCCAAGGAAAACCTCGTCGCCGGACGTCCGATCGTGCGTCTGGGTAATGTCTCCACGCCGACTCTCACTGTCTATCAGCCGAAGGGTAAAAGCAGCGGCGCGGCGGTGGTCGTCTTTCCCGGCGGCGGCTACCAGATTCTGGCCATCGATCTTGAGGGTACAGAGGTCTGCGACTGGCTCAACTCCGCCGGTGTCGCGTGCGTTCTGGTCAAGTACCGCGTCCCCAACACCGGCCCCTATCCCAAGTCCCCGGCCGCCCTCCAGGATGCGCAGCGCGCCCTCGGCCTGGTCCGCTCCCACGCCGCCGAGTGGGGCATCGATCCCAACCGCATCGGCGTTCTCGGCTTCTCCGCTGGAGCCCACCTGGCTGCCGCTCTCAGCACGCACTTCGAAGAGCGGCTCTATCCGCCCCAGGACGCAGCCGACAAGCTCAGTTGTCGCCCCGACTTTGCCGTCATCGTCTATCCCGGCTACCTGGCCCTTGAGGACAAGAACTTCGCCCCCAATCCGGAGATCAACCCCACTGCCAACACTCCGCCCCAGTTCATCGTTCAGGCCGAGGACGATCCGGTGCACGTCGAAAATGCCGTGGTCTACTTCACGGCTCTCAAGAGCGCCAAGGTACCCGCCGAGCTGCACATCTACACCGAGGGCGGCCACGGCTACGGCCTCCGCCGCACCGCGCTGCCGGTAACCACCTGGCCGCAGAGCGTTGAAACCTGGATGCGGACCATCAAGGTTCTGCCCGTGCGATAGGTTCTACAATCGCTCTCATGCTGCTCGCCGTCCTCACCGTCTCTGACCGCTGCTCGCAGGGCCTGCTCACCGACACTGCGGGCCCGGCGGTGGTGGCCTTGCTCGCTCGCCGCTGGCCGCGGGCAGAATTCTGGACCGGCCTCGTGCCCGACGACGAGGATCTGATCGCCGCTACACTGGAAAAACTCAGCTTTCAGGGCGCGGCCCTGGTGCTCACCGTTGGCGGTACCGGCATGGGTCCCCGCGACCGCACTCCCGAGGCCACGCGCCGCATCCTCGATCGGGAAGCCCCCGGCTTGGCCGAGGCCATGCGCTCCCTGGGCTCCTCCAGCAATCCCTTCGCCTGGCTCTCGCGGGGCGTGGCCGGCCTCAAGGGCGGCACACTCATCATCAACTTGCCCGGCAGCAAGCGCGGCGCTGAGGAAAGCCTGTCTTCCATTCTCTCCTTGCTTGAGCATGCCCTCGAGGTCGCCGCCGGGGGCCAGGCCCACCCGTGAGAGCCCAGACGTAAATCGGATTACTTCGATTCCTGCGCGAGGCTGCGCTGCAAACTTTGAGGGAAACGCTTTCCAAAACGCCCCGCAGCGGCGCTCTTTTTCTTTCCCTTGCTTATCTTCGCTGGCTTCGGGAAAAATCCGCAAGACACGGCTAATAAGCCAGTTACGCTAACTTTTTTATCGCGAGTGCTGGTTGAGAAACACCGGGTAAGCGTACAATCATTTCACTGTGAGTCCTACCAGGTCCAACCCGTCCGACAAGCGGCGCCTCGGGTCCACCAGCATCCGCGACGTCGCCAAGCGTGCCGGTGTTTCCATCGCCACCGTCTCGCGCGCCGTCAACCGCATTCCCACTGTTGACCCCGAGCTGGCCAAGCGCGTCTGGCAGGCCATCGACGAGGTCGGCTACCTGCCCAACACGCAGGCACGTGCCCTGGTTTCGGGCCGCAGCCGCATGTTGGGGCTCATCGTTTCCGAGATCACCAACCCCTTCTTCCCGGAACTGGTGCAGGAGTTTGAGAATCTGGCCGTGGCCCAGGGCTACGAAGTGCTCATCGGTTCCACCAACTACGAGCCGGAACGCACCGAGTCGCTGATCCGCCGCATGTTGCAGCGCAGCGTGGATGGCGTCGCCGTCATGACCTTCGGCA
>CAZBPD010000091.1:0-8331 GCA_964493705.1 uncultured Occallatibacter sp. | reverse complement strand
CCAGACGGCACGGATATTATCGCACAATGTCAACACTTAAATTAGAAATGCTCTAGCCGCCGAAGGCATCATGATGCCAAGCTACGCGCAAGGATGATGCGGCAAGGGGACTGAAGTTGAGAGCTGGCTCGGAAGCCTCGAAAGGCTGAAGTGAAACATCCTCAAACTCCAGAGGGAAGACAGGAAGAATCATGCAAAAACGCACATTGGGAAAGAGCAACCTTGAAGTATCGGCCATCGGCCTCGGCTGCATGAGGATGAGCGAAGGCCACGGGCCGGTGGCGGGCAGCAAAGAGGAGATGATCGCGGTGATGCGCGGAGCGGTCGAGCGGGGCGTTACGTTCTTCGACACAGCGCAGGTGTACGGTCCGTTCGTCAATGAAGAGTTGGTTGGCGAAGGGCTGGCTCCCCTGCGGCAGCAGGTCGCGATCGCCACCAAGTTCGGCTTTGCTTTGCAGGCACATGGTAAATCTTCTCCTGGGTTGGATAGCCGCCCCGCGACCATCAAGGAGAGCGTCGAGGGTTCGCTGCGGCGGCTGCGGATCGAGACGATCGACTTGCTCTATCAGCATCGCGTCGATCCGGAGGTGCCCATCGAAGATGTGGCGGGAGCGGTGAAAGACCTGATCCGGGAAGGCAAGGTGAAGCACTTTGGCTTATCGGAAGCCAGCGCGCAGACCATCCGCCGCGCCCACGCCGTTCAGCCGGTAACGGCGGTGCAAAGCGAGTACTCGCTCTGGTGGAAGCGACCCGAGGAAGAGGTTCTGCCCACGCTGGAGGAACTGGGCATTGGCTTTGTCGCCTTCAGCCCGCTGGGGCGGGGATTTCTTGCCGGATCGATTACCGAAAAGACGCAATTCCACAAAGAAGACAACCGCGCCTACATCCCACGCTTTGCCCCCGATGCGCTGAAAGCGAATCTGGCCTTGGTCGATCTGATCTCCACTTTTGCGGCGCGCAAGAATGCGACGCCGGCGCAGATCGCGCTGGCCTGGCTGCTCCACCAGAAACCCTGGATCGTTCCCATTCCCGGCACCACAAAATTGCAGCGCGTCGAGGAGAACATCGGCGCCGTCGCCCTGGAGCTGACCCCAGACGATCTCCACGAACTCGATGGCCTCACTTCGCAGGTTGCGGTGCTGGGCGGCCGCTACCCCGAAGAAGTCGAGCGCATGACGAATCGCTGACCCCGCAGGCAACACTCAATGGGCTGTCAACAATCTTGCAAAAGGAGCAGTAATGCAAAAGCGCACACTTGGAAGCAGCAATCTGGAAGTCTCGGCCATTGGCCTGGGCTGCATGGGAATGAGCTTTTCCTATGGAGCCCCCAAGGACAAGCAGGAGATGATTGCTCTGCTCCACGCAGCCGTGGAGCGCGGCGTCACCTTCTTCGACACCGCCGAGGTCTATGGCCCATTCACCAATGAGGAGTTGCTGGGCGAGGCCCTCTCGCCCTTTCGCGGCAAGGTGGTCATCGCCACCAAATTCGGCTTCAATCTCGATCCCAAGAGCGATCCCCGTGGGATGAAGGGCGCACCGTCCTTGAACAGCCGCCCGGAGCGAATCAAGCAGGTTGCCGAGGAATCGCTGAAGCGACTGAAGATCGAGGCGATCGACCTCTTCTATCAGCACCGCGTCGATCTGGACGTGCCCATCGAAGATGTAGCCGGAGCGGTGAAGGAGTTGATCCAGCAGGGCAAGGTGAAGCACTTCGGTCTTTCTGAAGCTGCGGCCAAAACCATTCGCCGCGCCCACGCAGTGCAGCCGGTGACCGCCGTGCAGAGCGAGTATTCGCTGTGGACCCGCAGCCCGGAGGCGGAAGTGTTGCCCACACTGGAAGAACTCGGCATCGGCTTCGTTCCTTTCAGCCCGCTGGGCAAGGGGTATTTGACGGGGAAGATGGACGAGAAGACTACCTTCGCCAGCAACGACTTCCGCAGCACCCTGCCGCGCTTTACGCCGCATGCACTGAAGGCGAATCAGGCTCTCGTCGATCTGCTGGGCGTCATTGCCGCGCAGAAGCAGGCAACAACGGCCCAGATCGCGCTGGCCTGGTTGCTGGCCCAGAAGCCCTGGATTGTTCCCATTCCCGGCACCACCAAGCTGCATCGCCTGGAAGAGAACATCGCCGCGGCCGCCGTCGAGCTGACCGCCCAAGACCTGGATCAGATCGAAAGCGCAGCAGCGAAGATCAAGGTGGAAGGCGCACGCTACCCCGAAGCAATCGAGAAGCTGACTGGCCGCTAAGCCTCTCCCGCACACCAAGAGGTGGATTCTCCCCGGCAGACAGCAGCGCTACGCAGTTTGCCGGCGCAGAAATCGGCTTTCAAGAAAGGAACAAATGGGCAAAAAGGTTTTGATCCTATCCTCGAGTCCCCGAAAACGGGGTAATTCAAATGCATTGTGCGACCGCTTCCTGGAAGGCGCAAGCGCGGCCAACCATCAGGTGGAGAAAGTGGTATTGGCGGAGAAGAAGATCAATTACTGCACCGCCTGTTATGCCTGCCGGGGGAACGGGAAATGTGCGCAGAAGGACGACATGGCGCCGATCCTCGACAGCATGATGGCGGCCGACGCGATTGTTCTGGCGACGCCGGTTTACTTTTACACCATGTGCGCGCAGATGAAAACTGTGATCGATCGGACTGTTGCCCGCTACACGAAGATCGCCAACAAGGAGTTTTATTTCATTGTGACCGCGGCGGACAGCAACAAGGCGGCCATGGAGCGAACCCTCGAGGGCTTTCGTGGATTCACCTCCTGCCTGCCAGGGGCAAAAGAAAAGGGCGTTGTGTATGGCGTGGGCGCATGGGAGATAGGAGATATTCAGTCGAGTGCGGCCATGCGACAGGCCTACGAGATGGGCAAGACGTTGTAGGCGCTACAACCCGTCTTAACCTCCGCTTGTGTCGATCGGACAATGAGAGCGGAATGATGCAAGGGAGAAACGCAAAAATGGAGATTAAGCGAATCGGTTCTCAAGCCAGCTACCAGGGACCGGCGGATTATTTCACCGGCACTGTGCGGGTTGACCCGCTCTTCGACTCCCCCGATCCGGCGCGTGTTGTGGGCGCCGGCGTGACCTTTGAGCCCGGCGCGCGCACCGCGTGGCACACCCACCCGCTCGGTCAGACGCTGGTGGTCACCTCGGGCTGCGGCCGGGTGCAGCGTTGGGGCGGCCCCATCGAGGAGATTCGCCCAGGGGACGTCATCTGGTTTCCCGCAGGAGAGAAGCACTGGCACGGCGCGGCGCCCACCACGGCGATGAGCCACATCGCCATCCAGGAGAAGCTCGACGGCAAAACCGTCGATTGGATGGAACAGGTGAACGACGAGCAGTATCGAAACTAACCCTGCCGCCTCAGCAGGGGAACGCGAAAACGCCGGAACCGGCAAGCAGGATTCTCGATAGGCGTGAAAGCGTCCTTTCGCAGCACGGATATTCCTGGACCGTTCCCTGGCTTCGCCGACTCGCGGCACGAGAGAAGTCGTGCCGCTTCAAAACAAATCGACGATCATCGCCTGGAGACAGACGACTAGAAGCTGTAGGCCACGCCGAAGGAGGCGCGGGGGTTCCAGGTCTTGTGCGAGGAGTTGCCCATGTTCTGGCCGTTGGTGGTCTTGTTGTTGATGAACGAGAAAGATGCGCCGACCCGTTCGCCCGAGGCGCGCAGCGTGAGGTGCTTGCTCAGCTTGTAGCCCAGGCCGCCGCCGAAGCCTCCGGCAAAGGAGGTGCTGGGAGCCATCGCCTCGCCGGCGGTGTGCTCCTCGCCCAAAAGAACATTGACAAAGCCCTCGACGTGCCCAGTAATGGGAACGCGCAGAACGGGACCGGCGAGCACCGAGACGACGGAAGGCGTGCCGGGATTCTCCTCTGGGAAAGTGATCGTGCCAGAACCTGTTGTCTCAGATGAGGTTGCGCCGCCGGTGTTCAAGGCGTACTTGAAGAAATCGCCTTCCAGGGTGAGGGCGAAGTATTTGCCAAAGTTGCGCTCCACATCGGCGTTGACGCCCTGCAAACCGTAGCGCGAGCCATTGACCTGATTGAGGCCGGTGTAGCCGTAGCCGATGTAGGCGGCGTACTTGTATGAGGGCTCAGGCCGCTCGGCGGCGGCAGGCGACTGGGCGGCGGCGGCCAGGGGCAGGAACGCGGCGAAAACCGCGGCCAGGATCGAAAGTAATACCTTCCTCTTCAACGTGAGACTCTCCTCAAAACAGGTTGTACGCTGGGCGCGGTCTTCAATTTGAAGCCGGCGGGGCAACGATCTTTCCGTACCTTCCTAGACTATCCTCTCCCCCCGGCTTCAATGAAGCCCCAGGAGAGCTTTGCGAGAAGTTTCGGCGGCGCGAACAGGCTTTTCCACCCCCTGCTGTACGGGAACCGCAGAGCTGAGGTGCAGGGGCGGCGTCGAAACCTGGGAAGGATTGAGTTCCGGCACGGTGACGGCGATCCCTTTGGGCAGAAACGGGGCCAGAACCTCGGGACGCTGCCATTCCAGTTCCCAGCCGTCCTCGATGGCCACGACGGTGTAGCTGCCGGGCGCGACATCGCGCAGCGAAAAGCTTCCATCCGAATCGGACTGGTCGCGGCGGAATAGGTCACTGTGCGCGGCGGGATTCCGTGGGACCAGGACAACCATGACGCCTGCCTGACCCTTTCCGTCTTTTTTGGCGAAACCATTGAGGCGGGCATTGGCGTCGGCGATGGTGAGGACCAGATCGAGCGGCTTGTCGGTGGCGGTGACGCGGTTGCCGGAGCGGATGCGGCCGTGTTCACCGATGGAAAGAATGGGCAGAAAGTGTTCGCCGCTGCCCATCGCCAGTTCCCAGGTTCCGGGAGGAAGGGCGTCCAGACTGCATTCTTTCTGGTTGCAGAGCGTGCGCAGGGGTGCAGCGGGATGGGCGGGATCGGTTCCGTTGAAGAGCAGGGTCGCGTCCCCTGTGAAATCCCCCCCGGAGGCGCTATGCAGCAGGGCATGGAAGCTGGCCGCGGGTGTGCCGGTGTTGGCGGCGAGCTGGCGGTCGGCGGTGGCATCGAGCGCGAGGATGCGGGGCGGGTCGCCGGCCTGCAACTCGTAATGTCCGGGTGCGATGCCGGTATACTCCTCGACCCCGTCCTTTACCTCGTCGGCGGACTCGGGGCCGATGCCGGGAAGTTTGATGCCGAAGAGCAACAACTGCAAGGAGGATTGATTCGGAGCATCTCCCCCATCTTCGGCTGTTTGAGCAGCGGAGACCGCCGGAACCGGGACGAAGAGATGCAGCGCGGGAACCGTCTCGAGCTGGATGGAGATGCGCTCCCGGCTGCCGGGGAGAAGATGGAGCGGGGTGGCGGAATTCTCGTCGCGAACGCCATTGTAAAAAGTGATCGGGTAAACCACGTCGAGCGCGGGATTGGTTCTGCGAACGGCCGGTTGCCCCGCAGCGTCGGCGTTGGAGTTCTTCTTGGCGCCATGCATGGCGAACCAGGGTTCGGCTTTGACGGCTACAAAATAATCGCCTGGCTGAAGGTTGTAGACATTGACCTCGCCGTCGTCCATAGTGGCGTACTGCCCGGCAGTGACCATCCTCTGGCCCAACCCGTAGTCGTGAACGCGCTTGAAGAGCAGGATCTGGGCTTTTTCAACCGGATCGCCGCCGTCGCCGGTCACAATGAAGGTGAGAGTTGCGCCGGGCGCGAGGCGAAAGGTCAGGTTCTCCGTATCCTGGCCTTCACCGGTGACGATGGCGCTGCTGTACGCCTCGTGCTGGTCGTAGGAGGCGGTGAGATAGCCGCGCTTGGCGGCGGTGAAATCATATTTGCCGGCGGGCAGGCCTTCGAGAGCAAAATGACCGTCCTTGCCGGTGGCAGAAGTGGCAACGGTGCGGCGCGTCTCCACATCCGAAAAGGAAACGGTGGCGCGCGGGATGGGCTCGCCGGTGATGGAGTTCACCACCGTCCCGGCGATGCGGTAGAGCCCGGCGGAAGATGCTGTGGGAGCAGGCGCCTGCGCCCAACCGATGGCAGCGGCCAGCAGGATCGGTGCAATCCATGGGCAGATGAAGAGAGCAAGTCGCGAGGAGGCTTTGGGCGTCATTGGCTGGGAACCTCCACGACCAGGTTGGCCGTCCCTCCCGGAGCGAGTGTGATGGATTGCCCGGAAGTGGGAAGGGCTTGCAGGGCAGCGGGGTTGTGGTACTCCAACTCCACGGTGTGGTCGAAGGTGTAGACGCGGTACGGGCCAGGGGGCAGTCCTTGCAGGGTTGCAGAGCCGCCGGAGGAGGCGCGCAGGGTGAGGCGCGCAAGATTGACGGCGCTGTCGAATGCCGGAACAATGTACACCGTGTAAGTGGGCTCCTCGCCGGGTGCGAGCAGGGTCAACAGGGGCGGCAAGGAAAGGGTCAGCTTGGCGCAATCGTCGCGCAAGACCAGTTCTATAGGCGGAAATGCTCCGTTCAGACCGACATGCAGCCGTTCGCGCGCCAGGTCGGCCCCGCCGGCGGTCAACGACTGCACACAAAGTCCGTCGTCCATGGTGTAGACGCGCAGCCAATACTCGCCGGGTGGGGGATTGCCGGCAGGGTTCTGGCCAGGTCTCAAGTTGTAGGCAATCGGCTCGGTCCAGTTGTTGAAGGGCAGGTCGCCGGTCGAATCGGCCACGATGTTGATGGGCAAAAAAGACTCAGGATGGGCCGCGCCTGGGCTGTTGGGAGAGCGCTCGACAGTGAGTTGAACGATGTTGGCCGGCGCGGTCGCCAGGGGAATCACAAGTCCGCCCAGGGGGTGGCCGGCAAGTGTGAAGTTTACCGCGCCGGTAAGAAACTCGGGTGACTGCGCGGTGGGGATGGAGCGGCCGGGCTCCACGAATCGCTGGCGGGCGGTGCGCTGCGAAGAAGCGAGCAGCAGTGTGTATTCGCCATCGGGTAGAGAAGCCTGCACGGTAAGCGTCGCGGCGTTGAATTCGGCGATGTAGGGAAGGATTTGTCCCGTGGGGTCGAGCACCTGGGCGGTCAGGTTGGCTTGCTCGGGAGCCAGGGTGCGGCCATGGGGCAGGGTAGCGACCGCGGTCACGCTGTGAAAGGGTTCCAGCGTCAGGGTCAGGTTGGCCTGCGCCCGATCGCCGCTGCCGAGATGGATCTTCTCCGCGCCGGCCATCGTAGCCGCCTGGGGATAAAAGACGCTGGCGTAGCCGGAGCGCTCGATGGGGGCTTCGCTGCCGGGCTGGAGGAATGGACCGTTCTCCCGGGACTCAAACGCCGGAAGGGCATACAACAGGTAGTCTCCTTCTTCGTGCCCGAAAAAGTTGAAATGGCCTTCGCTGTCGGTGCTCGCATTGGATTCGTTTCGCCATTTGGAGCGTCCGTCGACAACTACCTGGTGCAACAGTTCCAGGTGCATGGATAGAGCCGGATCGCCGGTAGAGAGCGTGATTTGGCCGCGAATCGAGGCGGTTGGGGTGAGACGGAAGCGCAACTCCGGCATCCCGGCGGCGACCAGCACATTGTGGTTCGCGTTGCCGCTCATCTGCTCCGGTTCAGAGGCGTCGCGGAAGCCGGGCTTGAGAATACGAAAGCTCTGCGGGCCCGTCGGTACGTCGGGAATCTCGAAGCGGCCCTGGCCGTCGGTGAGCGCGCCGGTTTCGGCGTCGCCCTCGATGCGTACCAGGGCGCGGACCAGCGGCTCGCCACTGGCGGCGTTCAGCACCACGCCATGAACTGTAACCAGCGGACCCTCGGGGGTTGTAGATGTGGGCGGAGCAGCCGGTTCGATTCTCTGCTCCATGTTCTGAGGCGGCGGCGGCTCTGGCGGCTCGGATGGCTCTTGGCCGCGCAAGCAGGCCGGAGCAGCCAGCAGCAGAGGCGCGATCCAGAGAAAAACGAGTCCGGCGCGGAGGGTTCCCATAAATCTGGAGCGCAAGCAATGTTGTAATCCCCTGCGCTTGCTCCGGTGAGAGTGAAAGCAGGCCCTTCGGCTTCGCTGCGCTTCGCTCTGTCGAAGATAATCCCTCACGAAAAGCAACCGCAGATCCTTTGCTGCGTTCAGGATGACGATGTTTGGGAGACGGTTCAACTGCAGCAAACGCGCGGGTGCGCCGGCTTCGATTTTCACCACAGGTTGGAGGCCGGAGGAGTCCACGTTCCATTTTGACGGATGGGGGCGGGGAAGGGCGCTGGGAAAGACAATTTCTTGTGATTTCTCCAACGGCGCAGCCGACCCGCGGAAGGAGAATTTGTAGCGCTGGCCTCCCGGCCGGCTGTAAGGTGGACCTCCCGGTCCACGCTTGTTTCTCTCCAAAAGTGCTGGTTCCGGAAATTCGGACAAGGGGTTAAGTGGAGGTTCTGTTCTTCCGC
>CAZBPD010000090.1:0-8463 GCA_964493705.1 uncultured Occallatibacter sp. | reverse complement strand
CTTCCAGCCGTAACCCGAAGCCACCGGCTATTAGCCGGTGGTCGTTCACATGTTTTGCAGGCAGCTCAAAATGGCCGCCACGGGGGGCGATTTCCGCGCATTGCGCCAACCGATATGCTCCAGGAGACCAATCTTCAGTGCAGAAAGTCAGCCCTGAAGGAGAAGAGCATAGCGAACTCCCGGCATCGAGATCCACGGAATCCAACCTGCAAGGGCCCTTTTGAATTGCTACCGAAGTTCACCTCCAACCTGAACAGGAGGAGTTTTTCAATGACTCGGAAAATTGCAATCGCCGGCTCCCTTTTGCTGCTCACCCTCTGTGAATTCGGTTGCGGGGGCAGCAGCACCACCAGCATCGGCACCAGTGGCAGTACTGTGACCCAGGCGCAAGCCACAACCGCCATCAACGACATCTTCACCGCGCTGGCATCCGCGCCGCTCGGCAGCGCTACGGCGACTCCGATGCTGCGCAAAGCCGAATCCGCTGGACTTGGCGAAGCGGTTCAGGCTGGCACGGCAACCGCCCAGTCTCCAGCATTTGTACCTCTGGTTGACAACCCCATGGCGGCTACCACCATTCCCGCCTTCACCTACAACTGCCCAGGGGGCGGGACGATTGTGGTGAATGGCTCCTACTCGGGAACCGCAAACTCCGCATCGCTGAGCATTATTGAAACCATCAACAGTTGCGTGGACGGCGGATTCACCATGAGCGGCAATCCAAACATCGCCATTAACGACACGCTCACCGATACCGGGAAGGTCACCACCGATGTTTTGACCATGACCGGCGGCATCAAAACGACCAGCTCCAGTTGCACGATCGACGTGAATCTGACGGCGACGATCACAGATTCAACCGGCGCCGGCAGCGAGGTTATCAGCGGCTCATTTTGCGGCGTCACTCTCAGCGGCTCCTATTCCCTCTGAGTGCTTTTTACAGAGGGAAAGCCCTGCAAGCCGCTTGCAAGACCCTCCCACGACGTAGACGTGTGCGCCGAGTAGAGAGATTCTCCCTGCCGGGACCAGCGGACGATGCAGGCGGTTACAGCACAGATTCAGGCAGCCAGGCAAGCCGATGAGCAGAGACTTATCGGCTTTCCTGCGCAATGGCTCGCTTTCTCTTGCCGCGGCGTCCGTTGCGGGTGAAAATGGACTCGATGCGCGGAAGAGGTCGATCTTCGCTACTGTTGCTGGCCGTGGCCGGCGTCTGTCTCGGCGCGATGGGACAGTATCCGGATCGCGACACCCGCGGCCTGCCCAAGACCAGCGAGCACGCTCCGCCCGCCGCAGCGCGCATCGACATCAACCACGCCGGCATCGACGAGCTGCTCAAGGTTCCCGGCATGACGCCGAGTTGGGCGGGGCGAATCGTGCGCTTTCGCCCCTACCGCGCCAAAACCGACCTGCTGGAGAACGGCGTGGTTACCGCCGAGGTCTACAACCGCATCAAGGATTTCGTCATCGCGCATAGAGAGAAGCAATGAAACCACTCAACCTTTAAGCAGCAGTTCTCCTGCGGGCCTGAATGCTGGATACTCGATTAAGTAAATATTCACCAACAAATTGTCATCCTGAGCGAAGCGAAGGATCTGCGGTTTTACGCTATCCCATCGGGTGATAACGGAAACACAGATCCTTCGCTTCGCTCAGGATGACAAGTACTTGGTACGATGGATGTTATACGACAAAATTCTGAATAAGGGGGAAAGCTGCCAACTTTAGATTCAATTTCAGGGGATCATTCAAAAAAAGGACGGGGAACAATGAAAAGGGGCGGAATGGAGAACCATTCCGCCCCTTTTCTTGCAGTTTTCTAGGTTCAGATCCCTTCCGCCATATCCACCATCGGCTTCTCTTTGTGGAAGACGGTCAGCAGGCGGCTGACGATGACGTAGAGTGTGGGGATAAAGATGAGGTTGAGCACCGTGGAGAGCAACATGCCGCCCACGATGGTGGTGCCCACCGAGCGGCGTCCCAGAGCGCCTGCGCCGGTGGCGAAGACCAGTGGCAGAATGCCAAGGATGAAGGCAAACGAGGTCATCAGAATGGGCCGCAAACGCAACTCGGCGGCCTCGATGGCGGCATCGCTGATGGAGCGTCCTTTGCGCCGCAACTGCTCGGCGAACTCCACAATCAGAATGGCGTTCTTGGCCGAGAGGCCGATGAGCATGACCAGGCCGATCTGACAGTAGACGTCGTTGATCATGCCGCGCGCCCAGACCAATCCCAGCGCGCCCAGCACGGCCATGGGAACGGCCAGCAGGATGATGAAGGGCAGCGCAAAACTCTCGTATTGCGCGCTGAGCGTCAGATAGACCACCAGCAGGCCCAATCCAAAGATGAGGATGGTTTTGCCCGCCGATTCCAGCTCGTCGAGGGTCAGCCCGGTCCACTCGAACTTCATTCCCGGCATCATGGTCTTGCCGGCCAGTTCTTCCATGGCCTTGATGCCCTGGCCGGAACTGAAGCCCGGCGCGGCGGAGCCGTCGATCTCCACCGAGCGGAAGAGGTTGTAGTGGCTGATTACGGGCGGACCGGCGCTCTGGGCCACCGTCACCAGGTTATCCAGCGCGACCATCTGGCCAGAACCGGAGCGCACATAGTAGCTGTGCAGATCCTTGGCGGTCATGCGAAAGGCCTGGTCGGCCTGGGCATAAACGCGATAGGTGCGGTTGTTGTAGTCGAAGTCGTTCACGTACTCCGAACCCATGAAGACACCCAGAGTAGTGGTGATCTGCGAGAGCGGAATGTCCATGGCCTTGGCCTTCTCGCGGTCGATGGTCACCAGAACTTGGGGATCGTTGGCGCTGAAGGTGGTCAGCAGCCCGGTAAGATCCTTGCGTGCGCGGCTGCCGCCCACGATCTGATGGGCGACGCGATCGAGATCGGCCAGAGTGTTCTTGCCCGTGTCTTGCAGCATGAAGCTGAATCCGCCAAAGCTGCCCACGCCGTTGACCGCCGGCGGCTCGAAGATGGCCACGATGCCGCCATTCGGCATAAACATCAGGCTTTGCAGCTTGGGGCCGAGATCGGCGACGATGTCGGCCGTGGTGTGTCCCTTGCCGCGGCGCTGGTCGGAGGGCTTGGTGCTGAGAAAGATCATGCCCGCATTCGAGGCGTTGCCGGCCAGGCTGAAACCCATCACCGAAAACGATCCCTCGACATCGGGATTGGTGTGAATCACGGCATTGGCGCGATCGGCCAGATCGGTGGTATAGGCCAGCGAGGAGCCCGGAGGAGCCTGCACAATGGCCATCAGAAAACTCTGATCCTCTTGCGGAATAAAGCCAGTAGGAACCTTCTGGTAGGTCCAGACGGTGGCGCCCAGTCCGGCGATGAAAAGCACCAGCAGCACGTAACGCAGTTGCAGGGCGACATGCACCACCTTGGCGTAGGTTGCCGACATCCAGTCGATGGAAGCGTCGGCGCTGTGAATGCAGAAAGCGAAGAGCCGCGAGACGGGCTTGATATGCAAAAAGTCAAGCTGATGCGGACGTTCTTCTTCGCCGCGCAGAAACATCGCAGCCAGCGCCGGCGAGAGGGTGAGCGCATTAAAGGCAGAGATGGCGATGGCAAAGGCGATGGTCAGCGAAAACTGACGGTAAAGAATGCCCGTTGTTCCAGGGAAAAAGGAGACAGGTACAAAAACCGCAATCAGCACGAGCGATGTGGCGATGACCGCGCTGGTCACCTCGCCCATGGCCCGCGAGGTGGCGGCATGCGGGTCGGAGTGCTCCATATGAATGTGCCGCTGCACGTTTTCGATGACCACGATGGCGTCGTCGACCACCAGTCCGGTGGCCAGCGTAATGCCGAAGAGCGTCAGCGAGTTGATGGAGAAGCCGAAGATCTTGATGAAGAGAAAGGTGCCGATCAGCGAGACGGGAATGGTCACCGCGGGAATGATGGTGGCGCGCCAGTCGAGGAGGAAGAGGAAGATGACGGTGATGACGATAAAGATGGCCAGTCCCAGGGTCTGCAACACCTCGCGGATCGATTCGCCCACCACCGTGGTGGTATCGAAGGCTACACGGTATTCCAGACCGGGAGGGAAGCTCTTGGAAAGCTCGACCAGAACCGCTCGGGCTTTGGAGTCTACCTCCAGCGCGTTGGCGTTGGAGAGTTGCATGACGCCGATGCCCATGGCGTAGTGGCCGTTGTATTTGAGTGCAGAACTGTAATCTTCCGCGCCCACCTCGGAGTGACCCACATCGCGCAGCAGCACCAGGCCGTTGGCGGAGTTCTTCACAATGATGCGATCGAACTCGGCGGGATCGGTGAGCCGGCCGACGACGCGCACCGGCACCTGAAATGCCTGCGTCTGATCGGCGGGCGGCTGGCCAAGCTGGCCGGCGGGAATCTCGACGTTCTGCTCGACCATGGCGGCGACCACGTCGCTGGCGGTAAGGCTGCGCGCCGCCAGGCGTACGGGATCGAGCCAGACGCGCATGGCGTACTTGCGCTCGCCGAAGATCAACACATCGCCCACGCCGGGAACGCGTTTAAGGGCGTCTTTGACGTAGACATCGAGGTAGTTGGAGATGAACTCCTGCGAATAGCGTCCGTCCAGCGTAAAGAAGCCGGCGCCGAAGACGAAGTTGCTGTTGGCCTTGGTGATGCTGATGCCGGTGGCGTTAACCGCCGCGGGCAGGCGGCCCTGCACGCTGGCCACGCGGTTCTGCACGTCGACGGCGGCAATGTTCAGGTCGTAGCCGGTCTTAAAGGTGGTGGTGATCTCGCTGGTGCCGCTGTTGGTGCTCGATGAGCTGATGTAGCGCATGCCCTCGACGCCGTTGATCGACTCTTCCAGCGGGATGGTGACCGCCTTCTCGACGGTGTCGGCGTTGGCACCCACATAGTTGCAGCTCACTGTGACCTGCGGCGGAGCCAGATCGGGATAAAGCGCGATGGGCAGGTTGGGAATGCACACCGCACCCGCCAGAATAATCAGGAGCGCGCAAACCGTGGCAAAGACCGGCCGGCGAATAAAGAAATCGACAAACACTAGAAGCCTTCCTATTCTCACCCGCAACCGAGCGGGTGTTTCGCCTTCGGCACGGCTTCATCGCGCGTCGGGCGGGATAGCTGGGGATGGTTGAAGCTCCAATCGCATCTTCGGTGGATCAGCCACCAACCGCGATCAGCCTCCCATCGGTATAACCGGCATGCCGTTGACCAGGAACTGCGTACCGGAAACGATCACCTTGTCGCCGGGCTTGAGACCGGTTGTCACCGAGTAGGTATTGCCCACCGTGTCGCCCAGCGTAACCGGGGTCTGAATGGCCATGGTCATGCCGTTCTGCTGCTGCGCGATAAAAACAAAGCTCTGCCCGCCCTGGCGGGTGACGGCCAGCACCGGGACCACGGCCGTTGGCGCCGTGCTCCAGATGACGCGGGCCTTGATCATCTGCGCGGTGCGCAGCGTCTCCAGCGTAGAGTGCACCGGCGCCTTGATCAGAATGCCCTGCATGGTGCTGTCCACCTGGGGTGAGAGGAAGTCGATGCGGGTCTTCTCCAGCAGCTTGCCGTTGTTGTCGCTCAGCTCCACCTCCAGCCCTGGGCGCAGTTGGCTGCTGCGTTCGGTGGGGACGTAAATATAGGCTTCCAGATCCTTGTTCTCATCGACGGTGGTCAGCACGCCGCCGGGCACCAATGCGGGCGTCACGTAATCGCCGACATGGACCGGGATGTCGCCCACCACGCCGTCAAAGGGAGCGCGAATGGTGTAGTAAGCCAGCAACTCTTCCTGAGTTTTGCGCGCCTCGATGGCCGATTCATAATCCGCCTTGGCGTTCTCGTAGGCCTGGTGCGCCTGATCGTAGGCATCGCGGCTGGTGACGCCGGCCGCAAAGAGCTTGTTCTGACGCTCCTCTTCGATGGTGTCGAAGTCGAAGAGCGCCTTCTTCTGCCGCTCGGTGGCGCGCAACGCCTGCACCGTCGCCAGTTGCTGGCGCGGATCGATCTCCATCAGTGCCGCCCCCGCCTTCACGCGCTCGCCGGAATGGACGGGAATCGCAGTGAGCAGGCCCGCCACCTGCGCCTGCAGGGTGGCCGAGCGGCGCGACTTGATGGTGGCCACGTACTCGCTCGATTGCGGTACCGGGGCCAGGGTCACGGCTACGGTCTGCACGGGTAGGCCCTGCATTCCGGCGCCCTTGGCGGCAGCCGGAGTAACCGTTCCCTTGCAGCCGCTGGCCGCAAATCCCATCAAAAGAATGCAACTGAAACCAACAAGAGACTGCACGATGCGCTTTTTCACTCGATCTTCCTTTTCTGCAGGCCGCTTCGGGACGAATCGGCGCTGTTGTATCTCCGCGGACGGATCGCGTTCCTGCTTGCCTGGTGAAGAGCGCTCCCAGCCGCGGTGCAGCTTCCAGCTATTGAAAAGACTGCCCCTCACCGGCAGAAACCCGCCGCCGCAAGGGCATCTCCAGTATCTGACGCCGAAGGCCGTTCCGTTGACGCAAAAATGCATTCTTCTGTTTCTGCCTTCCCTTTGGGCGGGGAAAGCGGGAACAGGAATGGCAGGAAGATAAGACGGCTGGGCGCTCTGGAGAGAAATCGGCGTGGCCGCCGCCCTTTGCCGAAACCCTTTCGCTTAGGCCGAAATGGATGGCATGGCGGCAGAGGCCGTTGATCCGCCCAACCCGCCGTTCATCTTTGCCTTGAGCTCTAGCTTGAACTCGTCGATGAGCTTTTGCTTCTCCGCCTGGGTCATAGAGTTGTATTGGTCTTTGGAAATATGCTGGTTCTGCAAAAAGCTATCGAACATGCGCTGCGCGGGAGTTTCTTTGGCGTAATCCAAGAATTGCTCAACCGCGTCGCCGCCGCTGCTCGCAGCATCTAAAAAGCTGCCCGCAAACGGGGGAGTGTTGCTGTTTGTCGGCTGTGAGGAAGATGCGGCAAATGCGGAATGGTTCTGTATGCCTGGGATATGCATTGGGTAACCCTCATCTCTTCGTGCGATAAAAGCGCGCGACTCTGCCCCCGGAAGTGCAATTTCCCTGCCGAAAAACGATGCTTTACATCCATTTTTTGTAATTAAACCAAGCGCAAATCTCCCCAGCCCCGATTCAGGGAATGGGCCGGCCCCAACCCGAGATCGAAGTCAGGGCCAAAACGACCTAAGTCTTTTCGCTATTCTTGCCGTTTCCAGCGCAAAACCGGTTTGCGCGCTGCCGCAACCTCGTCCATGCGGCCCACTCGGGTCGAGTGCGGGGCGTTTTTCACCACTTCCGGGCTCTCTTCGGCCTCAAGAGCAATGGCCCGCATGGCGTTGATGAACAGGTTCAGCTCTTCCAGCGACTCGCTCTCCGTGGGCTCGATCATCAGTGCGCCAGAGACGATCATGGGGAAACTCACCGTGTAAGGATGAAATCCGTAGTCGATCAGACGCTTGGCGATGTCGCCGGTCTTCACTCCTTTGGCCGCCTGGCGCTTGTCGCTGAAAACCACCTCGTGCATCGAAGCGGTCTTGTAGGGCAGTTCGTAGAGGTCTTCGAGCTTGGTGCGGATGTAGTTGGCGTTGAGCACGGCGTCTTCGGTTGTCTGGCGCAGGCCGTCCGGCCCGTTGGCCTGAATGTAGGCCAAGGCGCGGATCAACACGCCAAAATTGCCGTAGAAAGCCCGCACCCGGCCGATGGATTGCGGCCTGTCGTACTCCCAGTGGAAGCTCTCCAGTCCCTTAGTCCCTAGTCCCTGTGTCCCAGTTCCCAGTTCCCTTGTTCCCTCGTTCCCTGTTCTCTTCAGCACGGGTACGGGCAAGAATGGCTCCAGAAATCCCTTGCAGGCCACCGGGCCGGAGCCGGGACCACCCCCGCCATGAGGTGTGGAGAAGGTCTTGTGCAGGTTCAGGTGCATCACGTCCACGCCGAAGTCGCCGGGCCGCGCCTTGCCCACCAGGGCGTTCATGTTGGCCCCATCCATGTAGAGCAGTGCGCCCTTGGCGTGCAGAATATCGGCAATCTTGTGGATCTGGCTCTCGAAGACGCCGATGGTCGATGGATTGGTCAGCATCAGCGCCGCGGTCTCCTCATCCACCTGGCGCGCCAGAGCGTCGAGGTCGATGCCTCCCTCGGCGTTGGATTTGAGATTCTCGACCGTGTAGCCGCAGATGGCCGCGGTAGCCGGATTGGTGCCGTGCGCAGAGTCGGGAATGAGAATCTTCTTGCGCGCGTTTCCCTGCGACTCGTGCCAGGCGCGAATGAGCAGGATCCCGGTGAACTCGCCATGCGCGCCGGCGGCCGGTTGCAGGGTAATGGCGTCCATGCCGGTGATCTCGCAGAGCGTGCGCTGCAACAGGTCAACAATTTCTAGCGACCCCTGCGCCAGCGCGTCGGGCCGATAGGGATGAGCCTCGGCCAGGCCTTCGGTGCGGGCCACCAACTCGTTCACTCGCGGGTTGTACTTCATGGTGCAGGAGCCCAGCGGATACATGCCCAGATCGATGGCGTAGTTCCA
>CAZBPD010000089.1:0-8988 GCA_964493705.1 uncultured Occallatibacter sp. | reverse complement strand
CAGTTACAACGCTACTGCTCGCGGCAGCGGCCAGATTGCCTGCGATGGTGGAGGGCGTGTCGTTCGGTCCGTAGGTGGCAGAGGCGATCTGGGTCCCGTTGACGGTCAGAGTGACCGTGCCGGTGTCAACCGGGGAGCCCGGAATGCTCAGGGATGAAGAGCTTGGATAGGAACCATTGGTCATCGCCAGGAACGATGGGCTTGATCCGCCAGAGTTGGCGACCAACAAGGATTGAATGGAATACGTTGTACTCGTGTTGCAACTCGCAATGGTGACAGTGGACCCGCTCAAAGAGGCCGTAACGGTTGTGTTGGAGGACGAGCAAGGAGTAAAGGAAGCAGCCAGAGCCGCGGCCAATGATGCAGTGGAACTCGTCGATCCCCAGTTGAGCCCGATGTCTACGACTGGCGCGGCGCTATTGACCGATCCTGGGAAGATCAAGAACTCGTAGGCGCCAGTCTGCCCGCTTTGTCCGGTCCCGGAGAAGGTGACAGAAGTTGCGCTGGGATTGTTATAGGCGGGCATGCTGGGAAGGCTTGTGGTGCTGGTCACCGGAGTCAGGTTGGAGCCGGCGTTTGTGACGGAGAACGAGATAAGATGCTGCGGGCTCTGACAAAGACTGCAACCGTTTACGCCCGCACTATAGGAGTAGTTGTTATTGCTTGCCATGGTGCAACTGATCAAATAAAGGGTAGCGCCCACCGCGTGGCCCTGCACCAGCGCGCCGTTGCCGCAGGTCAATTGCGCCGCCAAGTTGCCAGCGATTGTCTGTGGAGTGTCATATTGGCCATAGGCCGCACCCGCAATCGGCGCTCCGTTCACTTGGAGAAGAATATCACCAGAATCGCCACTCAGCTCTGCGCCGTTGATGGTGAGCGATCCCATCGAGTACCAGATATTGGTGTCTTTCTGTTCGCTGCCGGTGATCTGCACGGTCGCGGTTCCCGGCGTTTTGGCTGCGGTATCGACCTCATCGATAGGCAGCAGGCGGTTGTTGTAATCGCGATGGAAGGAGAGGTTGGGAGTGCTGCCGAAGCCGATCAGCGCATCCGACAAAGCGCCCGCCGGGGTGTAGCCGGTGGCGGTAAAGAGCGTGGCTGGAGCGCTTCCCGGTGTCTGCGATCCGCTCAGCGCGGCCAGGCGGCCCGCGGAGTTGTACTGGGCAGCATAGGAGAGCGCCTGCGATCCGGTCAGTCCGTTGCCGAAGGAAGTCAGATCGCCGGCCAGGTCGTAGCCGTAGTTGAGCGTCCAGGGAGTGCTGGCGGTGCAATTGCCCACGGTGGCGCACTGCTCATCGGTGACCACGCGGCCCATCAGATCATAGGCGGCAAAGGTGCGCTGGGTGAGGACACCGCTCGACGGAGGCGCGGAAGAGCAGGCGCCCATCTGCGTCCACTCGGTTGCAAGCCTGCCCGATCCATTAGCCGTGTTGGATTGATCGTATTGGAAGCAGGCCGAAGGGGTAACATTGTCGGAATACGATTTGCCGGTCAGACGGTAGACGATGTCGTAACTGTAGGTGGTTGTGAGTCCATTCGCATCGGTCTTGCTGTGCAGATTGCCGGCATTGTCGTATTGGTACGTCGTGGTCCCCGACTCTGGATTGGTGGCCGATCGTAGTTCGCCAAGCGAGTCGTAGATGAAGCTGCGGCCTACGCCACCCTGCGAGACCGAGGTCAGACTCTCCAGCGGGCCGTTGGAGCCAGATCCGTCGTATCCATACGTGGTCAGGAAGCCGCTGCCGGAGACATCGAGATTGCAGGCTGAGGGCGAATTGTTCGCGTTCCCCTGCTGTGTCTGCCCCGTGACTTCGCAGACGTAGTGCAGCCTGCCCAGAGCGTCGGATTGCGAGATGCGCTGAATCCTATTCGTGCCATTCCCTTCGTCGGCGCTCAGCACCGCGCGGCCCGAATAAGTATTAGAAGCGGATGTTCCGTCAGGATGGACCACCGAGACGACGCGGCTAAGCCCGTCATAGTTGTAGGTGGTCAGGCCCGTGGTCGCTGCGCTGGTATTAGTTGAACAGTAGGGATTGGAGACGGTCGATTTACGCCCATCCAGATCGTAGACAGTGTCCACGTTCACCGTGCCGCCGGGGCAGTTGGGGTCGCTGTTCAACTGGCTGCGCACGGTGCGTCCTTCACCGTCGATGGTTGCCGTGGACGACTTGCCGATGCCCGCTGCAATCGTCGTGGTCGAAGTCACCTGCAGCGGGTAGCTGCCGTTTGCCGCACAACCCGATCCGCCCAGTTCGCTGAAACAATTGATGGTCTGACCGCCGTCGCCCGAGGTACTGGAGGTGCGGCGTCCCATCCCGTCGTAGGTGTAACTGCCGTAGTCGGCTGCCGAGGTCAGCCCCACCGAACATTTAGACCCGGTGAAGTTGACCCCGCACGAAGCCGCAACCAGGCCGCTGCCCCAGTAATATTGAGTCTGGGTGATGTGGTTCAGCATATCCGTAGTACTGGTCAGGAAGGCGTAGGTGCCTGGATTAGGACTATAACCGCCTGCGAAATTGTCTTTATAGCTGTAACTTGTGATATTCCCAACCGGGTCGGTCTTCTGCGTGACATTGCCGTACCCGTCATACACATAGCTGGTTGTCAGCATCGCCCCGTCTGTATTGCGCCAATGGCTCTCCGATGTCATCAATCCTCGGGTGCCTTTCGTTGCCGGATTGCCGTAGTCGTATACATAGGTCGTCTTGGCAATCTGGTTACCGTTGCCGTCATAGACCGTCTCGCTGGTTTTTCGATCACAAATGTGCGCGCTACCGCCGTTAGGATTCGTGTTTACAAACCATCCATAATAGGTAGGATTGTCGCGGTGCAGCCAGGTGTAGTCCGTCCGTTTCAGGAGAGCACCAGGCGCGCCCTGCCCATAATCGTAGACCCGCTCTTCGATCAGTGGGCTGTCGCCTTCCGTCAGGTTCCACAGGTCGTAACTCCATTGAATCTGCGAAACCTGGCCGTTATTCAACTTGGTTGTTTGAATGGTCGGTAAAGTCGGGGGTGTTCCGCCAAACTCTGTCCATACCGAACTAGCAAGACCTGAGTGTAAAATACTTCCCGGCATGGTTGTGCTTGCATATTGTGTGGTGACGGATTTTAGAAAATTACCTGATGCGTCAGTCATGACTCGGCTGGTTTCAACCGTTTGTATGCCCGAAAAAGGCATAGTGTTGCCCAAAGAGAACTGATAAACCGTCTGGTTTCCCACTGGATCAACCACAGTATTCTGAGTGTTGGCGTTCACACTCATACTGCCTCCCGTGGTGGCGAGATAGACGGTTGGGGTGTAGGTGGTGGTGGCTTCCTGTACCGCGCAAGTGTTCCCATAGCCGCCCGATGCTGCCGCGGCGTTCAATGCGCCCGATGCGGCTGAACAGACATGCTTCTCAGTGACTTGGTTGGTGTAATATAGAAAATTGCTGAAACCAGATATGGTACCGCCTGAATCATAGACAAGACCACTTTGCTCGGCAGTATAGTCATACCGTGTGTATCCGCCGCTGGGATACGTAACCTTTCTCAACATGCCGCAACTGTCGTACTGAAATGAATAGGTCAGGCCATCTGGAAGGATAATTTCCGTGGGCATGGAGTAGAGCGGCGCGGTCTCACTGTTGGTAATTGGCCCGCTGCCAACCTCGTTGGGGACTACGCTGCCAGGCAAATTATTACAACTAAACTGCATCGTCGACATCTTGACCTGAACTGTCTGCGTATTTCCGTTGGAGTCCGGATACTGGAGATTGATATAAGCCGTGGAGGCGGTGGTGGAACCGGAAAAAGCAGATCCGGTCTGAACGGTAACGGTTCTCCCCACAGTATCAATGATGCTGTTACTGGTACCGGTCCCGGTGACCCAGTTGTTGTTCCAATAAATTGCAGAGCCATCGGTGAACGTTTCCTTGGAGCAACCTGCAACGCCAATGGCGCAAGCGCTCCCTCCCCCGGATATCTGGTTAAAGACGGTTCCATCCTTCATTTGAACAAAATAACCATTGCCCGATTCCCAGATGTCCGCGCCTTGACCATCGGGGCCCACGCTTCCAAACGACGGAAAGGAGTACTTCGCTCCATCTGGGAAAAAGTAGATGGGCGTACCGGTGCTGGGAGAAGCATATAACATCGGCGCTCCGGTAAATGCCCATCCTGGCCCCATGGCAGGAGTGGTGCTGCCCGAAGGAGTATTGGGCGCCCAGATCCATGGAAAAAATGAGAGAACGTCCCCAACAAATGGGGATTGGGAGCCCCCCGGAGTTGTGACTTCCTGAAACTGGCTGTTGTAGCAGAGCGGCAACGTAAGATTATGATTGTTATGGCCCCTCAGGGAGACCAGAGGAATGCAGAACGAAAGATTTCCGCTCGACAGGCTGATGTTCTCATGCACGCCGTCATAGCTTCCGTACCAGTGGGTGCCATTGTCCACATTAACGTCAGAGGCGACGCTCTGCGAAAACCCGGCAGGGGGGCGCAACAGCGAGAGAGTAATGATGGCGAGAACAGTGAAAAAACGAAGGACTGAGCACTTTACAGTAATCATCAACATAATCCCTCTTGCGTGGCGAAGCGGTTGTACAGCTACAACGACGACGGGGAGTAAAACTGTTGCACTGCGGTTTATCGGGTTCGCTTGGAGCCCAGAGCAGAACTTTTGTGCATCTTCATCGGAGTTCCTGTAGGCAGAATTTGCCTTCTGACTATATAAACGCGAACAGTGGGGGAGTTTCCTTTTACCTTTTGCACTTTTTTGTTGAAAAGTTCGCTCGCCGCCGATTTATCGGGCGCGGAAGGCCGGAGACGAGCGACGCCAGAGGGCGGAGCAAGTCGTACAAATCACGGTTTGAGCTCTGTACTCGCGTGGGCTCCCTGAATCGTGGCTTGCGTTCATTCATGCTGCATACGGGGCCGCAAGGGGTAAGTTGTCGCCCAGGATAGAGGCCCTTTGTATTCAAGGGTGTGCATGGGTCAGAGGTCAGGGCCAGATTGTCAATTTCTGGGATATTTGGCGTATGCCGTGGAGGAGCGAGATTCCCGCGCCGGCAACGCCAAACTTGAGCCGGGGCAATTGTGCAGTCGGTTGCCGCATAATTGCCATCACCGGCCAGGTTGCGCCGACGGCAGTCTGGGCGGCACCAAACGTGTGATAATATCCTTTATCATATATATTAAATGAGAGAAAGGACGGGACGCATGAGCACATGCAGCAGTCTGCAATTCGAGCATGACGAGGCCTCCGGACGGGAGATGCACCTGTACCTGGATTCGGATGAACCTGGATGTGTCTTGCTTGAACTGGCGGGGCTTCCCTTTGAAATCGATGGCCCCTTGCATCTGAAAACCGCGTATCCATCCAGTCTCCTGCTGCGCGTTGGTGGAGAGCAGGCGCGCCGGCATGGATTGCCGGACAAAGCCATCGAACTCCATGGCAATCCGGCAAGGATCACGATCAAGATCCCAGAGGCGTGGGCGCGTACCTTGGGGCTATTGCCGTGACCGAGACGAGTTCCTGGCTGGTTGCGGTCCATTCGCCGAACTCAACCCCTATATCCCTGCCGGTTCTGGTTGCCGACTCTGGCGACCGAGCCAGACTACGCTTCCTCGAGTTCCTCGCCGCGCAGATCCGCAACCCGCATACCCGGCGCGCCTACGCGCGGGCAGTGAGCGGGTTTTTGACTTGGTGCGAGAGCGTGGGCGTAGCAACGCTTGCCCAAGTTCAGCCGCTGCACGTGGCGAGCTGGATCGAGCTGCAGGGCCGCGCGATCTCCGCCTCCAGCGTCAAACAGCAGCTCGCCGCTATCCGCCACCTCTTCGACTGGATGGTCACTGGCCAGGTGGTGCCCGTGAATCCGGCCGCCTCGGTGCGCGGGCCGCGCCATGTGGTGCGCTCGGGGAAGACCGCGGTGCTGGAGCCGGCCGAGGCGCGGGCGCTGCTGGACTCGATCGACCTCACGACGCCGGCGGGCCTGCGGGACCGGGCGCTGATTTCGCTGATGGTCTATAGCTTTGCCCGCATCGGCGCCGCCGTGGGCATGAAGGTCGAGAATGTCTTCACCCAGAACCGGCGCCTCTGGGTGCGGTTGCATGAGAAGGGCGGCAAGAATCACGCCGTGCCCACGCACCACAATCTTGAGCAGGCCCTCGTCTCCTACATAGATGGAGCTGGCTTGGCGGCGGACCTCAAGGGGCCGCTGTTCCGAACCATTGGCCGCGGCACCGGTCAGCTCACCCGTACTTCCCTGCCCCAGGCCAACGCCTACGCCATGATCCGCAGGCGGGCGCTAGCGGCCGGCATCAAGACCAAGATCGGCAACCACAGTTTCCGGGCCACCGGCATCACGGCGTATCTCAAGAACGGCGGTACGCTGGAGAAGGCCGCTGCCATGGCCAACCACGCCAGTACTCGCACGACTCAGCTCTACGACCGCCGGCACGACGAGATCTCGCTCGACGAGGTCGAGAGGATTGTGATTTGAGGCGGGGGCAAAAAGGGATACCTGTCCCACAGGGGGCATCGAGATAACGCGTCTACGGGGCTCCTAGCGCCGCTTTTTCAGGCACCGGAGAGGAGAATTGGGCGCGTGTGTCGACGGCAATGAATTCTGCCACTCCGCGTAGCGTGATGTCGCTACCAGCGCCAGGAGTCAGGACATGCAAAGTATGGGGTCGCTTCAGAAAACGGACAAAATAGCACTCCAAGAGAGAATACGTGCTGAAAACAAAAGAGTTGCATGAAGTTGTAAAATGCAACCTTCTTGCACACAATGTAATTCTGCAAGTTGTTGATTCTATGTACACGAGATTTGCTAAAGGTGCTTTAAAATCCGTTTCCTGAAGCGACCCCAGCACAGGAGCACTATTTTGTTCTTGAATGATAGGTATGTAATTATGGAGAGATGGTCTATCATTACATATATGATCTCCCGCCGCCTCAGTTCGCACTTAAATGAGTTGCTTCGCCATTCTCCGGCTGTCGTCCTGTTGGGGCCGCGCCAAGCAGGAAAGACAACCCTCGCTTTGGAGATTGGCAACCAGACAGATTCGATCTACCTCGATCTTGAAGATGAAAACGACCGCGCCAAACTCGCCAATCCCAGCAAGTATCTTGCCGACCACGAAAACGAATTGGTCATCCTCGATGAGGTCCACCGCGTGCCGGAACTATTTCAGCAATTGCGGGGTATCATCGACAGGGGGCGCCGCAACGGAAAGGCCAATGGACGTTTTCTTCTGCTGGGTTCGGCCGCCATAGACCTGCTCAAGCAATCCGGCGAGAGCCTGGCGGGACGCATATCGTATCTAGAACTCGGCCCATTTGACGCTTTGGAGATCGATCCTTCTTCTCTTGAACTGCTCTGGGTCAGAGGTGGCTTCCCGCGTAGTTTTCTGGCCGAATCCGACGATATCAGTCTGCTCTGGCGGCGCAATTTTATCCGCACTTATCTGGAGCGTGACATCGCGCAATTCGGCCCTCGCATACCGGCTGAGACACTGCGGCGCTTCTGGACGATGCTAGCTCACAACCAGGCTCAGATCCTGAATGCAGCCAATCTGGCGCGCGGTCTTGCCGTCGATGGCAAAACGGTAGCCGGTTATCTTGACCTTCTGGTTGACCTGCTGCTTGTGCGGCGCTTGCCGGCCTGGCATCGGAATGTCGGCAAGCGGCTGGTCAAGGCACCCAAAGTCTATGTGCGCGATAGCGGTATCGCCCACGCGCTGCTTGGCATACGAGACAAGGAAGCTCTAGTTGGTCACCCGGTCGTTGGCCAAACATGGGAGAGCTTTGTCCTGGAGACTCTGATCACCGCAACTCCGGACGGAACTGCGGCGCACTACTATCGAACCTCCAACGGAACCGAGGTAGACCTACTTTTGACTCTTCCCGGGGGGGAACTCTGGGCCATCGAAATCAAACGCACTTCCGCACCGAAGATTGAGCGCGCCTTTCATTCTGCCTGCACCGATCTGAAGCCGCAGAAGCGATTCTATGTGTATCCGGGCAGCGAACGATTTTCGCTCGACGACAGAACGGATGCCATCGGAACCATCGAATTGACAAAGGCTCTTCAAAAAGCCCGTTGAGCGCGGAATCCGGAACGATTAGGACCGGGATTCCGTGCTCGATCGTATTGGAAGAAAGCGGCATGGCAGTTAAAGAACCCAACTAAGCGTCCTCGGCTTAGCGTACGCTGCATTCCGTTTTCTGAAGCGCCCCCCACGGCGCTATCAGGGAGTATCCGTCTACCGAGAGCAGGAGCGGGCCTTCTCAGTGGGCGACCGTGTGCAGCTTACCGCGCCGCATCCAGACTTGAAGCTGGCCAACCGCGAGCTGGGAACCGTCGAAGGCATCGGCCAGGATGGGCGCATGAGTTTGAAGATGGACGGAGGCCGCGAGGTAGAACTCGATTCGGTGAAGAATCCGCACCTTGACCACGGCTACGCCGTGACGAGTCATTCCAGCCAGGGGCAGACCGCCGACCGTGTGCTGATCCACGTCGATACCGAGCTGGGAGCCAAGGACCTGCTCAACAACCGCATGGCCTACGTCGCCGTCTCGCGCGGCGCGCTCGACGCGCAAATCTTCACCAACGACCGCGAGGAACTGGGCGCGGCGCTGGGGCACGATGTATCGCACAGCAGCGCCCATGCGCTGGAGATGAAGCCGGAACAGAAGCTGGAGCAGGCCGTCACGCCGCAGCGGGAGATTGCGCCGCAGCATGAGCAGAGCTTCGATCTTGGTTTGGGTCTCTAGTGAAACGGTTTGGGCTTAGAACCCCTTGCTGTGGTCGTGCCTGAAGTGCCAGTAACGGGGGCTGTTCCGTTGCTCCCCGGACCCCAATACCGCGCGCTTGCAGGTGTATCATTTCCGCTAGCCACTTTCAGGATGACTGGTCCCGTGCTGGCAGTTTGTCGGGCTGATGTGTGATAGGAAAGGGTAAGGTCATGAGGCTACGATTCATCCCCATCTGGGCAGCCTTGGCG
>CAZBPD010000088.1:0-9016 GCA_964493705.1 uncultured Occallatibacter sp. | reverse complement strand
GCCCAGCACGATCACCGTGCCGTTGGTCATGTACTCGCAGCCGTGGTCGCCCACGCCTTCAACCACGGCAAGCGCGCCGGAATTGCGCACCGCAAAGCGTTCGCCGGCGATGCCATTGAGGAAGACCTCTCCGGTGGTTGCGCCGTACAGCACCACGTTGCCCACCAGGATGCTTTTTTCCGGCAAGAAGCTGGAAGCCTTGGGAGGATAGGCGATGATGCGCCCGCCGCTTAGGCCCTTGCCCAGATAATCGTTCGAGTCGCCTTCCAACTCCATGGTTACGCCGCTGGGAACGAAGGCCCCAAAGCTCTGTCCCGCCGAGCCGTAAAACTTGAAGTGAATGGTCCCGTCGGGCAGCCCCGCCGAGCCGTATTTCTTGGCGATCTCGCCGCCCAGCATGGCACCCACGGTGCGATGCACGTTGCGGATCTTGAAGCTGGCCGAGACGTGCTTCTTCGAGTGCAGCGCGGGCTTGGCCTGCTCGATCAACTGATGATCGAGGGCCGCGTCCAAACCGTGATCCTGCTCCTGCATCTTGCGCCGCGCCACGCGCGAAGGCATGGTGGGCGTATAGAGAATCGAAGCGAGGTCGATGCCCTTGGCCTTCCAGTGCGCATCGGCCACCGCTGCGTCGATCTTGTCCACCCGGCCCACCATCTCGTTGACGGTGTGGAAGCCCAGTTTGGCCATATGCTGGCGCACCTGTTCGGCGACGAAGAAGAAGTAGTTCACCACATGCTCGGGCTGGCCCTTGAAGCGCGCCCGCAGCACCGGGTCCTGTGTGGCGATGCCCACCGAGCAGGTGTTCAGATGGCACTTGCGCATCATGATGCAGCCCATGGTGATCAGCGGCATGGTGGCAAAGCCGAACTCTTCGGCGCCCAGCAGCGCGGCGATCACTACGTCGCGGCCGGTTTGCAGCTTGCCGTCGGTCTGCACCTTGATGCGCGAGCGCAGATCGTTGAGCAGCAGCACTTGTTGGGTCTCCGCCAGGCCCAGTTCCCAGGGCAGGCCGGCGTGCTTGATCGAGCTGAGCGGAGAAGCGCCGGTGCCGCCGTTGTCGCCGCTGATCAGCACCACATCGGCGTGCGCCTTGCTGACGCCCGCGGCCACCGTGCCCACTCCGGCTTCGGAGACCAGCTTGACCGCGATGCGCGCCTGCGGGTTGACGTTCTTCAAGTCGTAGATCAACTGCGCCAGATCTTCGATCGAGTAGATGTCGTGATGCGGAGGCGGCGAGATCAATCCCACGCCGGGAATCGAGTGGCGTGTCTTGGCGATGATCTCATCCACCTTGTGGCCGGGCAACTGGCCGCCCTCACCGGGCTTGGCGCCCTGCGCCATCTTGATTTGAATCTCGTCGGCATTCACCAAATAATGCGCCGTCACGCCAAAGCGCCCCGAGGCCACCTGCTTGACCGCCGAGCGCCGCGAGTCGCCGTTGGCGTCGGGTGTGAAGCGTTCTTCGTCTTCGCCGCCTTCGCCGGTATTCGACATGCCGCCCAACCGGTTCATGGCGATGGCCAGCGTCTCGTGCGCCTCTTTGCTGATCGACCCGTAGCTCATGGCGCCCGTCGTAAAGCGCTTGACGATCTCCTTGGCCGGCTCGACCTCGTCGATCGGAATCGCCTTCTCGGCGTACTTGAGTTGCATCAGCCCGCGCAGCGTAGACAGATGCTTGTTCTGCTCGTCGAGCAGGTCCGAATATTCCTGGAAGGTGGCGGGATTGTTCTGCCGCACCGCCTGTTGCAGCTTGCTGATGGTCAGCGGATTAATCAGGTGATACTCGCCGCCTTCGCGGTACTGATAATGGCCGCCCACCACCAGTTCGGTCTCGGAATCCGTCAGCGGCTGGAAGGCGTAATCGTGTTTCATCTGCGCCTCGCGGGCCAGTACTTCCAGGCCCACGCCCTCGACGCGCGATGCCGTGCCGCTGAAGTAGGACTGCACCAGCGATTGGTTTAACCCCACCGCCTCGAAGACCTGTGCGCCGCGATAGCTCTGCAGCGTGCTGATGCCCATCTTGGAGAAGGTTTTGAGCAGGCCCTTGTTGATGGCCTTGATGAAGTTCTTCTCTGCCTGGTTGCCGGTTACACTGTGCGGCAGCAGCCCCAGGCGCTTCAGATCGTGCAGCGTCTCGATGGCCAGGTAAGGATTGATGGCGCTGGCGCCGTAACCGATCAGCAGCGCGAAGTGCATCACCTCGCGCGGCTCGCCGCTTTCGATGATGAGCGCCACCTGGGTGCGGGTCTTGTCCTTGACCAGGCGGTTGTGCACCGCGGCCATGGCCAGCAGGCTGGGAATCGGGGCAAAGGTCGAGTCCACGCCGCGGTCGCTCAGAATCAGCAGAGTGTAGCCGGATTCGACCGCGTGCGCGGCGCGCGAGCTGAGTTCCTCCAGCGAACGCTTCAGCCCCTTCTCGCCGTCTTCGGCGCGGAAGAGCGCGGGCAGCGTAGTGGCTAGCAGATCGCCGCTCGAGACGCGGCGCAGCTTCTCCAGATCGCGATTGCTCAGGATGGGATGCGGCAGCTTCAGCGTGTGGCAGTTCTCCGGCGCCTCATCCAGAATGTTGCGCTCGGTGCCGATGTAGCTGATCAGCGACATCACCAGCTCTTCGCGGATCGGGTCAATCGGCGGATTGGTGACCTGCGCAAAAAGCTGCTTGAAGTAGTTGAACAGCGACTGCGGACGGTCGCTCAGGCAGGCCAGCGGTACATCCGTGCCCATCGAACCGATCGGCTCCATCCCCGTCGCTCCCATGGGCCCAAGCAGGATCTTCAGGTCTTCTTCGCTGTAGCCATAGGCGCGCTGGCGGCGCAAAAGCGTCTCGGGATTCGAAGCGATGATGCGCGAGGGCTCGGGCAACTGCTCCAGCGTGACCTGCTGCTCCCTGAGCCACTCGGCATAGGGCTTGCGGGCGGCCAACTGCTTCTTGATCTCGCTGTCGCTGATGATGCGCTTCTGCACCGTATCCACCAGGAACATGCGCCCCGGCTGCAAACGGCCTTTCTTGCGAACATCCTGCGGCGGAACCTCGATCACCCCGGCCTCCGAGGCCAGCACCACCAGATCGTCCTTGGTCACAATGTAGCGGCCGGGGCGCAATCCGTTGCGGTCCAGCGTCGCGCCGATCACGCGCCCATCGGTAAAGGCAATCGAAGCCGGCCCGTCCCACGGCTCCATCAGTGAGGCGTGGTACTCGTAGAAGGCTCTCTTGTCCTCATCCATGTCGGGATTGCCCGCCCAGGCCTCGGGAATCAGCATGGCCATCACGTGGGGCAGGGAACGGCCCGACTGAAAGAGAAACTCCGCCGCGTTGTCCAGCGAGGCCGAGTCCGACCCTCCGGGCATGATTACGGGGAAGAGGTCGTGCATCTCCTGGTGCAGCGGGCTGTCCAGAATCGACTGCCGGGCGTTCATCCAGCTCACATTGCCCCGTACGGTGTTGATCTCGCCGTTGTGGGCGATATAGCGGTAGGGGTGGGCCAGCTTCCAACTGGGAAAGGTGTTGGTCGAGAAGCGCTGGTGGACCAGACAGAGCGCGCTGGTCACCAGCGGGTTGGCCAGCTCGAAGTAGAACTTCTCGATCTGCGGAGCCAGCATCAGCCCCTTGTAGATAATGGTGCGGCAACTGAGCGAGGGGACGTAGAAATCCTCTTTGCCCTCGATCTCCGAGGCCGCTATCTCGTTCTCTGTACGCCGCCGCACCCGGTACAGCATCCGCTCGAAGGCCTCTTCCGGCAGTCCCTCGGGCTTGCCCACGAAGAGCTGTTCGATGTACGGCTGGCTGGCGCGCGCCTCGCGGCCGATGGCCATGCCGTTGACCGGCGTATCGCGCCAGCCGATGATCGACAGACCCTCTTCCTGCGCGATGCGCTCGAGCACGCCCTCGCACTGCAGGCGATCCTGCTTGTCCACCGGCAAAAAACACATGGCCACGCCGTAGTGGCCGGCCTCGGGCAACTGCATCCCCAGCTCGCCGCACTCCAGCGCAAAGAAACTATGCGGAATCTGAATCAGAATGCCCGCGCCGTCGCCGGTCTCTGGATCGCAGCCGGCGGCGCCGCGATGGGTGAGGTTGATGAGAACCTCGAGGCCCTTGCGGATAATATCGTGGCTCTTTTCGCCGCGAATATGGGCGACCAATCCCATGCCGCAATTGTCGTGCTCATTGCGAGGTTCGTAGAGCCCTTGCGGTTTGGGAGTCTGAAGTCGGGATTCCGATGTGTGCATGGCTACCTTCTCAATGGACTTGTTGCGTACCGGGGACTTGTTGCGTTCGGGTGGCGCTTGCCGGCTCCCTCGCCCTTAAAAAGACACATCCACGGCGCGATTCCTGTGAGAGGAACCGCCCTGCCGTGCTGTTTGTGGACTGCCGTAGCTGGACGCTGGCGCTTGGGAACTGGATTAACTCTTTACTATATCGAAAAGAAGGCTCTCCCGCCAGAGTCCGTCCCAGCCTGCGACGCCCGAATCCCGCCTTGGAACCCCTCCGGGAACCATGGAAACAGACCATCCGCCTGAGAATGCGGCCTTTCCTGGAGCGATTTCTCTCTCCCCAGCGCTTTGACCGCAGAGTGGTGGACCGTTGAGGGTGCCGCTGAGGGGGGTGCCACGATGGGTGCCCCCGGTCTCGATTTTGAGACCGGGGAAAGGAGGGACGGAAAAACCATTTCTCAGGGTCAGAGACCTCGGTGTGTGTCTCAAGCTGGTATTCGCTTATCTGTTTTAAAGGGAACGGGCTTCAGCCCGTACATAAGACTCGCAAAATCAAAAGGGCTTTACAGATTGCGGGAAAACTCCATCGCTGGAGGCGTTTTGAAGGGACACGGCTTTAAAGCCTGCCCTGAGCGTAGCCGAAGGGTTCCGTAAGTGCCGCAAAATCAACGAGGGCTTTAGCCCCTGCGGGACGGCGTCGACGCCGCCCCGCTCCTGGACCGGGCTACTGCTTGGGAACGACAAACAGCGTGATCGACTGCGCCGGGAAGCTGTAGTTGGCGATGCTGCTGGTGGTGCTTCCCGTGGCCGGCGGCGTGACCGTGACCGCCGGCTGCGCGACGATGGCGTTCAGGTTGGCGTTGCTGTAAAGAAAGGCCTTGGCCGTCCCGTTCGGGGTCAGATTGGGCAGCGAGAGCGTCGAGGTCAAAGCGCCGTAGGTCTTGTTGATGACCACCACGGTGACCGCGTTGTCGGAGCTGCGCAGGGCGCCGTAGACCGAAAGCTGGCCCTGATTGGCGCTGGTCGACGAGAGCGCTTCGTTGCCGAAGACCGATTTGTTGCCGTCGTAGTTGCGGTAGATCTCGAAGGCCATCAGGCCGGGAATCTGTGTAGTGGGATCGGGCGGACCCCACAGGGTGCCCAGATCCAGCCCCTCGCGCCCGAAGATGCCCAGAATGTCGGCTTGAGCCACGGCGCCATTGATGTTCTCCTGCCCGCCCCAGTTGTATTCGGTAATGGCGGTCTTGGTGCCGGGATAGTCCTTGGCCACCCACGCCTTCATCATGGGAATCACCTGCGGCGCCTGCAACGGGACGTTGCAACTGGAGGTGTAGTTGGCGTCGGTAATGTAGTTTGGCTGGGGAAAGTTGGGATCGGTATACGTCGGATCCCAGAAAGCCCGCGTCGAGTTCAACCGCGCCTCTTGTTCTCCCGTGTCTCCGGCGGTGCTCAAACCCACGCCGTTGCCGTTGTAGGTGGCCGCGAAGTAGGTGTGCAGGTCGAGGTAATCGAGCAGGCGCGTGTTGGCCGTAGCCGAGGCCGCCGCAAACTGCTGCAGGTAGTACTCGATGAAGGGAACGCCCCCATGCGCCTGGCGATCGACGGGATTGCTCCACGGCTGCCAGCACGAACCGGAACTCCACCCGGACTCAATGTCCTTCTTCGAGTAGAAGTAATCCCACCAGTAGTCCATGACTGGTCCGCTCACCGCGGCGCTGGAGTCGGCGGCCTTGATGGCTTTGGCGGCGGCCAGGCCGCTGTTGGTCATCTCGTCATAGGTTGCGGCGACCGGATGTTCGTCGACATGCACGGCATCCCACCAACTGGGCTCATTGTCCAGATCGTAGATGGCCACGCCGCCATTGGCGGCGGTTCCAAACTTGCTCACCAGATAGTTGACCCATCCACCCACGAAGGTCCCGTCGATGGGGGTGTAGGTGTCGGTGGGATCGTTTACCACCTTGCTGCCGTTGGCCAAAACGCCGCTGCCGCAGTTGGGGTTCCAGGGATCGACAGCCTGTTGTTGGGATCCCGTGCCGGTCGCTTTCTGCGCTCCGTACTTCGATACCGAGAAGCTGCAACCGCTCCCGCTCTTGGCGACATATCCGAGCAGCGGAACGGAGCCCAGCGTGCGTGCGCCAATCGAGAGGTCGTTCTTCACTTGGGTGTTGAAGGCGCTGTTGTCCTTCGTCCCCCCGCCCGATGTCGAGTTCTCGAAGTACCAGTCGCTGCCGCTATTGGAGACGTCGAGCAGATAGTTGTACGGGGTGGTGTTATCGCCACCCCAGCGATCCACGGTGATGTTGGCCGCCATGGCTGCCGTGGTGTTGATCGACCAGCCATTCCATCCGTAAATGAAGGGATTGATGGCGTGGGTCTGATTGCCCGCATCCACCGTCAGCGCCGGGCCCGCGGTGGTCGCAGGGGGCGTCAGGGTTACGGTGACGCTGCCGCTCTTGCTGCTGTCTTGCGTGCTGGTGGCAGTGACGGTGACGGTGGCCGGGGCCGGATAGGGCGAGGTGTACAGGCCGCTGCTGGAAATGGTGCCGGGGCTCAACGAACTGCCCGCGGGCGCTGCAACCGACCAATTCACCGTGCTGGCGTAACTGCCCGTGCCCACGACCTGGGGGGTGAATTGCTGTGTAGCTCCAATCGTCACCGTCGAGGGACTCGGCGTCACACTCACCGAGGTGACGCCATTCGGCGTCGTATACGCCGCCGTGACGGTGGTGTTGGCGGTGAGATTGACCGTGCAACTCTCCGTATTGGCCGATGCGCATCCGCTCCAGGCGGAGAAATTGTTGCCGCTCGCGGTGGCTGGCGCGGTCAGCGTGACCGCCGTACCGGAGTTGTACGAGAGGGTAAAGCCGGTGATTCCGCTGCTTTTGCCGTTGTTGTCGCTGGGGCTGTCCGCAATCGTCACGCCGCTGGCCGGATTCGTCGAGTTGACCGTAAGCGTGTAGACCGTCGGGGGAGGCGCAACGTAGTCCGCTGTAACCGTAGTGTTGGCGTTCAATGTGACAGTGCAAGTGACAGAGCTGGCGGTTGTGCATCCGCTCCAGGTGAAGAAGTTGTTGCCGCTGGCGGTCGTCGGGGCGATCAGCGTGACCGTCGTGCCGGCATTGTAGGTGCGGCTGAAACCGGTGCTTCCGTTTCCATGGCTATTGATGTCGTTGGGGCTGACGGTAATGGCCACGCCGCTGGCCGGCGTGCTGGAGTTGACGAGCAGCGTGTACGTCGTGGGCGCCGGCGTGGTGTAGCTGGCGGTGACCAATGTGCTCGCGCTCATGTTGACGGTGCAGGTAACCGTGCTGGCCGAGGTGCATCCGCTCCAGGATGCGAAGTTGTTGCCGCCCGCAGTTGCCGGTGCGATCAGCGTTACCGTCGAACCGGCGTTGTAAGTGCGGGAGAAGCTGGTGCTGCCGTTGCCCAGGCTACTGTTGTCGCTGGGCGAGACGGTAATGGCCACGCCGCTGGCCGGATTGCTGGAGTTGACGGTGAGTGTGTACGTCGTGGGCGGGGGCGTCGCGTAGTTGGCGGTGACCGTGGTGTTGGCGCTCAGGCTGACAGTGCAGGTGACAGTGCTCGCTGAGGTGCAACCAGTCCAGGACGAGAAGTTCTCGCCTCCGGCGGTCTGCGGCGCGGTCAGTGTGACCGTTGAACCGGCGTTGTAAGTGCGGGTGAAGCTGGTGCTGCCGCTGCCCAGGCTGCTGTTGTCGCTGGGCGAGACGGTAATGGCCACGCCGCTGGCCGGATTGCTGGAATTGACGGTAAGCGTGTAGGTCGAGGGCGGCGGCGTCGCGTAGTTGGCGGTGACCGTGGTGTTGGAACCGAGTGTAACGGTGCAAGTGACGGTGCTGGCTGAGGTGCAACCAGTCCAGGACGAGAAGTTCTCGCCGCTGGCGGTCTGCGGCGCGGTCAGTGTGACCGTCGACCCGGCGTTGTAAGTGCGGGAGAAGCTGGTGCTGCCGTTGCCCAGGCTGCTGTTGTCGCTGGGGCTGACAGATATGGCCACGCCGCTGGCGGGATTGCTGGAGTCGACCGAGAGCATGTACGTCGTTGCCGGTGGTGGGTTCACAATTCCGGTGCCGCCACTGCCGCCGCCACATGCCGTCCAAAGCAAGATCAACGCACTCACCGCAAAAAATCCCGCAATCCTCTTCGAATTCATCATTTCCACCCTCCGCTCAGCTTCCAATTCCGCAACTGCTCGGAGTGTTCACGGGCTATGTGCGTTGCAATCTCTGCCAGAAGTGCCGGCACCATCTTACCGAACGCCGCGAGGGATTGGATAGGCGAATGGGATCGTTCCCTGATTACCTGGAGTTCCATTTCAGGCAGCGGGGATGAACCTCCACTCCACTTGGGCTGCACAGTGCCAACTCGCTGACTTGCTCTCCCCGTGAAGCGGGGTTGACTTGCTGTACCTGTTTCAACCTAAACCCGGCGATTCCTTCGCCATCGTCGGCCTGATCTGGGAGAATAAGCGATTCATAATCAATCAGTTGTCATCCTGAGCGAAGCGAAGGATCTGCGGTTTTTCTCTCTCCCATTGGGTGACGCCGGAAACACAGATCCTTCGCTGCGCTCAGGATGACAAGTACTTGGAACTATGGATGTTATAAGACAAAGAAAAGCCTGAACATGGGGGATGCTGCCGAATTTAGGTTCAATTCTTTCCCCGCATCCCAGCCCTATTCCCAGCAGACTGTGGTGAATGTCCGGCTTTGAAAGGGAACGACTTTAGAACTTATCCGTAAATAGAAGTTGTCTGCCTCCAGCAAATCATGGCGGCGGC
>CAZBPD010000087.1:0-9039 GCA_964493705.1 uncultured Occallatibacter sp. | reverse complement strand
GGCACAAAGTTGTAGCGGAACATCAGTTCCACCGGCACCGTGCGCAGCAGGTCGTGCTGAATCTTGAAGTTCTTCAGATCCACGAACTCGGCGCGATAGCGGGCAGCCAGCATCTCCGCCTGCGCCCGTTCGTCCTGATTGGACGGCAGCGGGCCGGTGGGCAGCGGCATGGGCAGTGGAAGTGCGCTTGTCTCAGCCATGATCTATCCTTGACCTCCGCCACCCGCTCCAAGCGAGAAGATGGGCAGGTACAGCGAGATGAGAATGAAGAGTACAACCACGCCCATGATGATGAGGATGGCCGGTTCGATCAGCGTCAGCGCCGCGGACAGCGCCGTGGCCACGTCTTCTTCAAAAAACTCCGAGACCGAGTTGAGCATCTGCGGCAGCGCGCCGGTCTGCTCGCCGACGGTAATCATCTCCGAGGCCAGATCGGGAAAGACCTTCGTCTCACTCAGCGCCTCGGCCAGGCTGCGCCCCTCGCGCACCGTCGTAATCGACCCCATCACCGCCCGCGAGACGCGCCGCGAAGAGATGGAGCGGGCCGCCGTCTCCAGCGACGGCACCAGCGGCAAACCACCGGTCAGCAGCGTCGAGAGCGTACGCGAGAAGAGCGCCACCTGATACTTGAGCCAGATCTTGCCGAAGACCGGCATACGCACCCGCACCGTATCGATAAAGTCGCGGCCGCGATCGGTCGTCGCGAAGCGATAGATTCCCGCCGCCACGCCCACTACGCCCAGCAGAATCCACACCAGATTGTGGTTCAGCGTCTTGCCGAAGCTCAGCAGCATCATGGTCATGGCAGGCAGCTTGGAGCCCATCTGGTCGTAGAGCACCGCAAACTCCGGCACCACAAAGGCGAACATGAAGAACATCAGCCCCGATACCAGCGAGAGCAGCACCGCAGGGTAGACCAGCGAGGCCGTCATCTTTTTGCGGAAGGTCAGCGAGATGCGCTGGAAGGTGACATAGCGCTCCAGCACTTCGATCAGATTGCCCGAGCGTTCGCCGGCCAGCAGGGTGGTGGTGTACATCACCGGAAAGCCGCTCTGCGCCTCGAAGGCCGCCGAGAGCGATTCGCCCGTCTTGACGCGGTTCGATACGTCGTCCAACTGGCTGGAAAAATGGGCGTTCTTCTGGTTCTTGGCCAGCATCTGGATGGAGCCCAGAATCGGCAATCCCGCCCGGATCAGCGTCAAAAACTGCTGATTGAAAATCAAAAACGGTTCCAGCTTGACCTTGCGCTTGGAGAACAGGCTCATGCCGCCGCCGCGGGTGCGGATGGAGAAGACGTGGTAGCCGCCATGGGTGAAGCGCGCCCGCAACTCCTCTGCCGAGGCCGCCGTGTGCACCTGCTCCAGTACGTGGCCACGCTCGTCGGCCAATTTGATGACGAATTCTGCCATTCCCCTGCCTGCCGGATGCGTTGTCCCGGCTTTCCCCAGCGATTGTGCTCTGGATTCAGGTTACCAGTTCCCACCCGTTGTCTTCGTAACGGATAGACGCGAAAGGGGGAAACAGCGCTCGCCAGGGGCGCTTGACAGCATCAGCACGAGGGAGATCGCCAGATGGCCGAAAATGAGCTGTAAGTTTCGATCCAGGAGCGCATGACGGGACAGATCCATCCCAAAGTCTCCAGGATGTTGGCGTAGAGGACGGGAAGATCGAAATTGAGGATGAACTCATGATGAGCAATACGATTGCGCAACTCACGAATGGCATTCAGGCGCTCGAATGCGGCTTTCCTACCCAGACGCTTATGCGGAAAAGCTCTGTGCATGTGGGGAATCCAAATTGCATCGCGATATGGACTCCCCGTCAGGCCACACCAGAATCCAAGCGTCAATTCGGCTATTACCCGCCCAGAAGTGATCTGTTTTTGTCTTGATTGGATATGTTTTTTTGCAATCTGCAGAGCCGTTCTCTCATGACTCAGCCAAGGAATGGGGGGATTGTCATACCATTTCTCCGATTGCAGGGAATCGGAGAGCGTGATGTGGATGGAATTTCGGAGAGTTACCTCAAAACCGCCAATGACCTCGAAGAGCGAGGAAGAAAGCCTGAGATTGCGTAGATAGAAATGCAAGGCCATCTTCCGGTTTCCCGCGGCATGATAGAGATAGGTGGGAAACCTCTCAGGGGAGAGAAGCCTTTCGACCACGTTCATCTCCGATGTGGTGAAGCTAAAGGGCTTTGCCATTGGTCCAGTCCCCACACACCGACTTGCGCTTCTTATGCTACACCCGTGTTTGGCCTAGAGGGTGCAAAGCCGGTGTGCGCCATGATTTGATTTTGTGCTAAAATCACCAATATAGGCTCCAAGATTACCCCTACGTCCTGATTTGTGGGCGCATGTGCTTGGAGGAAGAGCGCAAGGGCCATCTCTCACGAGGTGGCCCTTGTACGTTTTGAACCAATCTGTATGACCTGTGTGGTGGTTGCATAGCTCCTTATGCGCGAAGGGGCACGTGATCGCTTTCGTTGGCCCAGATCAAATCTTCGTCTTTGCCCCCGTCCCGCCTGCGGGCATATACTTCTGCGCGACAGCGCTCCTCAGCGTCAGGAGGTTTTTCCGATGCGATGCGTGGCCCCCGCTCTCTTCTTTGCTCTCTCGTCTGCTGCCCTCTGCCAGACCGCCGTCCTGCCTCCCTCGATCTCCGGCCCGGCCAGTCCGACGCCGCTCTTTGCGCCGCCGCCTGCAACCGACCTCGACCACCTTCAACTCCGGCGTCCGGGCAGATTCGACATCTCCAGCCTTCAGCGCCCGAGGATGGAGGCATTGAGCAAATGTCCGCGCCTTGCTGCGCCGCAGTCTTCGCCCGATGCGATGATCCATCGCCCCCCGTCCGCGGACCGGTTCGATGCCAGGATGATCTTTCGTCCCGAGCAATCGCGCATCGGCGACCTGCCGCCCGGCATTCCCGTGGCGCCCAACCTATATCCCGATCTCCGCTTGCAACCCATCGCGCAGACAAACATAGCCTGCCTGGAACCGCTCCCCGTTCAATGGCCCAACCTGTCCTTCCACCCGGCTCCGATAACTTGGCCCAGAATGAAGACCGTCCCCGCGCAAAACTCCACTGAGCTGGTTGCCGTGCCCCCGGCGGCGAAGTTCACTCCGTTGCACAAAACGCCCTGAGATGGTCGCATGAACTGGATCGCTGCCCATCACCTCCCCATCGGCCTCCTGGCTGACTCGCTGACCTTCCTCGGCGGGCTTATTCTCACGCGGGATGCCTTTCTCCGCCTCCGGGACCTGAAGAGAACACGGACGAACTCCCAATTCCTCAAGGAGTTCCCGGACCTCAAGCTCACCGACAATGAGTGGAAGGCGGCTGTCGTCTCCCTGCGATGGGTATTGGCGGGATTCTTGCTTCTTCTTCTCGGATTTCTGGCCCAGTTGCTCCTGCGCTTCGGCGAGGTGTGATAGATTTGGCGGATTGGCGGAAAATCCTCCATTCCGCTATACTGCTGTCAGGAGCCTTTATGCCCGCCCTTCGCTTCAAGCTCCCCATCGGAGCCAAACGCCAGGTCACCATCCCTCGGCGCTGCATGGAGCAGCTCTCGCTCGAAGTGGGCGGGGAACTGCTGCTTGAGATTGTGGGCGATCACGCCGTTCTTTTGCCCATGGTCAGCGTTCCGCGTCGCGATCTTCCCGACGAGATTCGCCAGAAGTTCGAGGCCCGTCGCGGCCAAAAATCCACCGATATTCCCCTCGACGAGTTCCTTGGCGAAATGGGATATGGCGAAGCCGCGCATGCCGGCGCACAGAACACCGGCGAAGTACCGTCGAACCGCGTTGCCCTTGGGGGGGAAGAAGCCTCGGAACTCGTCCCGGCGGTTTATCCCTCGCCGGAAGTCGGCAGAGTCTTCCTGGGGCGCATCGTCAAACTCGAGTATTTTGGCGCTTTTGTCGAGTTATACCCTGGGATTCGAGGCCTGGTGCACATCTCGGAGATCGCAGACCACGATGTGATGGATATAAGGGACGAGTTTCGCCTGGGGGATCAGATCCTCGTCAAGGTGATCTCCGTCGAAGGCGACCGGATTCACCTCAGCCGCAAGGTGCTGATCGAGGAGCAGCAGGAGGAGAGGTCGCAACGGGTAGCCGAGAGTGCGGAGATCCGGGCGGTGCAGGAGAGTTGCAACGCTGCTCAAATCGAAGCTGCTGAGATGTAATCTCTTCTGCGGCGGACGCAAGCCATCGTTTCAGCCCTGTGCTATCATTCCTGCCATGTCCTGCACATTGGACGTAGCCTGCGAAGTTCAACAGGATATTCTCGACTGCGACGCGGCGGCTCGCCGCCAGATCGGCGGCTTTCTGCTGGCGTTGCAAGACAACCCTCTCCCCGGCAATCGCCGCGAGATGGGCGACGCGGCCTTCTATCTTCAATTGCCCTGCGGCTTTTACGTCTCCTGGGAGATTCTGGGCAGCGTGCTCGATCTGGCCTTGACGGGAAGTGGAGAGGGAATTGTCGTGCGCATCCTCGGTGTGGCGCGCGTCCCGCCCCGGTAGTTTCAGTCCTCTGTGGTTTCTGTATCCTGAATTCATTCCGTAGTGCGCAAAGACGAAGGGCCTGAGCCAATGGATTGGATGTTGCGGGGCAAACGTAAACCTTATTCCCTGATCGGTGGGACTGCGGTCCTGCTGGTTGCAATCGCGATTGCTTCGCTCACCGCCTTTCATGGCGGCCGCACTGCCGCCGCCAGCGCTCCCTATCCGCATGAACTGGCCCAGATCAGCTTTGCCGTGGCCGGCGATGTGATTCCCCACGAGCCGGTGCGCGCCGCCGCGGCTGCCGCTGGCGAGGGCGCGCAGGGCTGGACCGCGCTCTTCAGCGATGTGAGCGACGTATTCAAGAAGGCCGACTTCGGCTTCGTCAATCTGGAAACCCCGGTGGCGCCGGCCCACTCCCACGGCTCGAAGCCGTTCATGTTCGACGCCCCTCCGGCGCTGCTCGACGCGCTCAAGGCCAACGGCGTCAAGATCGTCTCCTTTGCCAACAATCACGTGATGGACCAGGGGTGGGCGGGCTTCACCGAGACGCGCGAGCATCTGGCCGAAAAAGGCCTGCTCTTCGCCGGCTCTGGCGACACGGCCGACAAAGCGTGGCAGCCAGTATTTACTGAGGCCAACGGCATCAAGGTGGGCTGGCTGGGCATGACCCGCTGGCTCAACGGCAACAAGAACCCCGACAAGCCTGACCAGCCGCATGTGAACTTCTTCCCGTATCCCAACGACTCGGGCGGCGCGCCGGGAGCCGACGAGGCCGCCGTGCTCGATGCCGTCAAAAAAGCCCGCGCTCAGTGCGATTTTCTGGTGGTTTCCATTCACTGGGGCGTCGAGTACGCGCCCGCTCCCCGTCCCGAGGATGTGGAGATGGCGCACAAGATGCTCGAAGCCGGCGCTTCGGTGATCGTCGGCCATCATCCCCACGTCTTGCAGCCGGTCGAAACCTACAGGACCCAGGACGGTCGCGACTCCGTGATCTTTTACTCGCTGGGCAACTTTCTCAGCAACCAGTCGCGCTCTTATGTGGACGGCCTGATGCCGGACAAGGACGGCGACCCCCGCGACTCAATGATGGGACTCTTCTCGGCAGTGCGCAAGGACTACGGCCCCGCCGGGGTGCGCGTTGAGCTAGGCCATGTTGGAATTCTGCCCGTCTGGGGCGAGAACAACCGCAACGAACTGGCCAGCGGCAAAACCAAAACCACCATCATTCGACCCATCCTGATCGATCGCGAGATTCCGGTTTTGCAGGCCCACCTGGACGAGTTGACCAAACTTAGCCAATCTGGGCTCAGCCAGTCTGGCACGGCGCTGAATGAAGACCAAAAGAAGGATTTCATCGCCACCACCAGCCGCCTTAAACTGCTCACCGACCGCCGCGCCCTCTTGCTAGCCCGCACCGGCGACGAATATTTGGTTGACCCGCCGAAACTGCCCGCGAAACCATAAGCCGCCAGACAGGGAACTCAAGCCAACAGGGAAACGCCGCAGATGGGCGCTGCTTTGATCAGGGCGCTATCGAGAGTCACCAGTTGCAGCCGATTCCGTTTGGCCACCGCCAGATAAGCCGCGTCGTAGAAGGAAAGCCTGAATTGACGGGCCAATTGGAGGTTAAGCTCTTCGTTTTCGGACCAATCGATGCGGATCGGATACTGCTTCAGCATCTGGAGAAAGAAGACTGACTCCGCAAGCGAGATTCTTCGCGTACGTTCGTTGCTTACCAATATATTGCGAATCTCATACCACCATAGATGAGGAACGTAGGCGGTTTCAGTGTGCAAACGTTCCAGTGCCAGATCGGCCAAAGACGAGACTTCATCGGCAAATGCCCAGACAGCCGCAATCGAGGCATCCAGGACGAAAGCCATCAGGCACGGCCCTCGTCCCGCGCGGTGAGAATCTCCTCAAGCGTGAGCTTTGGAGCGTACTTGCGAAACTCTTGCATCGCTTCGATGGCTTTGGCAACTGCAGCGCGATCGATTTGCTTCTCAAATGCCGGCTGTATCTCAGCGATCATCTGCCCGTCCCGCTCAATTTGCACGCGCTCTCCGCGCTCTACCACATCGAGAATGTGGAGAAAACGCTCCTGCGCTTCCGCGGCTTGGATGGTCTTCATCGCGTTTCGTCCTCTTCAGATGAAAGCAGTATGGCACAAATTGAACGCCGTAGCGCCGGAAAACGATGAGCAGCTTCCTCAGTACCCGTTGGCCACCAGCCAGCCCTCGGTCAGGTCCATCTCCGGCTTCCTGGCGGCAATCAATTGTGCGTGGGCCAGCTTGACCAGCACATCGGCCTCTACGTTGATGGGCGCGCCGGGCGAGAGCGTGTGCAGGTTGGTCCGCCAATAGGTCAAGGGAAGAATGGCGATTGAAATCGATTCTCCATCGAAGTCGGCAATTGTCAGGCTGATCCCTTCGAGAGCGACCGAGCCTTTGTGCACCATCCACGGCCGCACGTTCTCGGGAACCTTCACCTTGAGCGTCCAGTCGGTGGTCTCGCGATCAAATCCCGGATCGGTCACAGGAACCACTGGCTCAAGCGAGCAAAGCTCGCCACAGCCGTCCACGTGGCCCTGAACAATGTGGCCGCCCAGCGGGCTGCCGGCGGCAGTGGGCAACTCCAGGTTGACCTTGGCGCCGGGGGCCAGCGCGCCCAGCGAGGTCTTGTCCAGCGTCTCCTGGGCCAGGTCGGCGTAGAAATAGTTGGGGTTCACATCCAGAGCGGTGAGGCAGACGCCACTGACGCCCAGGGAATCGCCCTCGCGTAGCCGCTCCGCCAACCCTGGAGCCTCGACCGTAATCCGCCGCACTCCGCCCGTGCTTTTCAGCCCGATCAGCGTGCCGGTTTGTTCGATAATGCCGGTAAACATGCTTCTAGTGTATCCGCCGCGGGCGCAGGCGGCGCCAGATCCAGAAAACCGGACGCAGGGGCGCGTAGGCCCAAAAAAAGCTGTCGGGTAGAGGGAACTCCCTGAAATCCTCGCGATAGTAAGTCAGCCTAAGCAGAGTTTGCCGCCAGGTTCTGAGTGGAAGAAGGCGCTTGAGGTAGAGAAAGGAGCGAAATCCATTGCGCAATCTGGGTAGAGCACGCTGTTCTTCGTGTTCCCTTTCATTGGCCAAGGCGCGCAGTGGCTCGTTCACCAGGAACATGGGGAGATTCTTCCAGGCCTTTTCTGGAAGGGCAGGCAAGGGAAGCCCGTAGGCTTGCTGCAAGAGATGCATAGCCGCCAAGAGAATCCGTTCCTGATGCATTTTTCTGGCTTCGTCCAAGGCCGCTTCCCAATCGATCTCTTCATTGGCGCGGATACGCGCCACATCCCCCAGCCACTTGGCGCGAAACCATGCATGTCCACCTGCATGACAGCAGAGAAAAAGTACTCGACCAATAGCGTCCATCTGCCAGTAGGAAGATCTCTGCCAGATCGCAGGCACTTTCCTGTTCCATCGAGCAGAAGTTTGCTCAGGCAATTCAGTGGTATCGCGCCAGCACAACTCCAGGTGACATCCGTCTCGGAAATGCGTGAAGCCGAGATGGTGTTCGATGAGTTGAAAACGCTCCTTTTGGCGAGGGGTCATGGGGAAATATTCGGGCTCCAAAACATAACCCAGGTTATAGAGGCAGGTCTGGGCTCTTGGAATATCCTCCAGTGCGATCTCCAGATCGATGTCTTTGGATTGGCGCAGGCCCAGATCCCCATACAGGTCCAAGGACAGAAAAGGCCCTTTGAGGGGCATGACCGGAATATCGTTTTCGTTAAAAGCCTTCAAAACCTCGGACAACAGGCGAATATGGCGCAGGGCCGTCAGACGGCAGGCATCGCTGCCTTCCTTCAACACCTTCGAAACGTTCTCTGGAATCTCCAGGCCGGGTACACGTTTCAGCGCCGCCCAGCTTAACGCCGGAGTGCGGTGACGGTCCACCAGGCGGAGGTATTCATCCCAGTCGGGTCCAGCGGCGTGGGCCAACCGGATATCTTGTTCTTGCCGTTTCTGCCAGGACTCCGGTGCCAGCCACGAAGTCGCCAACATCAGGCGGAAAGCGGGACTCATGCCCCGCAGCCAGGCATTCTGACTACCGCTCCCGTCGCTCATCGGCTGTGTCATGATCTCGATTCAGTCTCCGGCCTGAGTTCCAAGATAGTCTATCCCGCCCCGCAATATCCTGTTTCAGTCCCTCAGTCCCAGGGCAATCGCAAGAATTCTCTCTGCTGCACGTAGTGAGATCGCATGAATCCTCTCTGGTGCACGTAGTGCGATCGCATGAATCCTCTCTGGTGTAGGCAGGGCAATCGAATGAATCCGAATCTAAGAGAATGGCCCGATTCTTACCGCGCCGTAGGCGCAAGGTTGGCTAGCCCAGCGCTTCAGCGCTGGGAATGCAGCCAGAAAACGCCTCCGGAGCCCTGTAGGGGCGGCGCAAGACGGCGATTTTGCCATGGAAATTACGTTCCTGCGATTGCCCTGCCCTCAGTCCCTTAGAACTTATCCGTAAATAGAAGTTGTCTGCCTCCAGCAAATCATGGC
>CAZBPD010000086.1:0-9286 GCA_964493705.1 uncultured Occallatibacter sp. | reverse complement strand
GATCGTTGACGCGCGCCAGCAGCTTGCGCAGTTCCTTCAGCTTGGGCGAGCGGGGCTTGGTCTCTTCCAGACGGGCGATTTCAACCAAGAGATCCTCGCGCTTGGGCAGGAACTCGTGCAGCGGCGGATCGAGCAGGCGGATGGTCACCGGCAGTCCGTCCATGGACTCGAGCAGACCGACAAAGTCGGCTCTCTGCATGGGCAGCAGCTTCTTCAGCGCGTCGCGGCGGTCGGCTTCGTTGTCGGCCAGAATCATGGCGCGCATGAAGTCGATGCGGTCTTCGGCAAAGAACATATGCTCGGTGCGGCACAGGCCGATGCCCTCGGCTCCAAACAGGCGGGCCTGCTTGGCGTCGCGAGGAATGTCGGCGTTGGCGTGCACGTGCAAGCGGCGGACGGGATCGACCCAGCTCATGAACTTGACCAGATCCGCATCGTCGGGCTGTGCGGCCAGAGTCTTGAGACGGCCTTCGATCACGCGGCCAGTGGTTCCGTCCAGCGAGATCCAGTCGCCTTCACGGAAGGTCTTTCCCTTGACGCGCAACTCCTTGGCCTTCTCGTCGACCTGCAGGTCGCCGGCGCCGGCCACGCAGCACTTGCCCATGCCGCGGGTAACGACAGCAGCGTGCGAGGTCATGCCGCCGCGCGAGGTGAGAATGCCGGCCGCTACTTCCATGCCGGCGATGTCCTCAGGGGTGGTTTCGCCGCGGACCAGGATGATGACGTCGTAGGTGCCGGCGTCGTGGGCCTTGACGGCTGCTTCGGCGGTGAAGACGATCTGTCCCACGGCCGCGCCGGGCGAGGCCGGCAGACCAGTGGCGAGCACGTTGACGACTGAGCCCTTCTCGTCCAGACGGGGCACGAGGAAGTCGTACAACTGGTTGGGCTCGACGCGGAAGACGGCTTCTTCCTGAGTGATAAGGCCTTCGCGGACCATGTCGATGGCCACGCGGACGGCGGCCATGCCGGTGCGCTTGCCGTTGCGGGTCTGCAGCATGTAGAGCTTGCCATCCTGGATGGTGAACTCGAAGTCCTGCATGTCGCGATAGTGCTTTTCCATCTTCCAGGTGATGGCGCGCAGATGGTCGTAGACCTGGGGCATCGCCTTCTCAAGTTCGCTGATGGGCATGGGCGTACGCACGCCGCTGACCACATCTTCGCCCTGGGCGTTCATCAGGTACTCGCCGAAGAAGACGCGCTCGCCGTTGGCCGGGTTGCGGGTAAAGCCCACGCCGGTGCCGGAGTTCTCACCCAAATTGCCGAAGACCATGGCCTGCACGTTGACCGCGGTGCCCAGCCAATCGTCGATGCGATTGATGCGGCGATAGGTCTTGGCGCGGTCGTTCTGCCAGCTCCTGAACACGGCGTCCCTCGCCTGGACCAGTTGGTCCATGGGGTTCTGCGGGAACTCCTTGTGGGTCTCTTTCTTGACCAGCTTCTTGTACTCGACGATGATCTCTTGCAGCGCCTTGGGGCTGAGCTCATAGTCAAACTTGACGCCCTCGCGCTCCTTCACCGCGTCGAAGATCACTTCAAACTTGTGCTTGTGCACGTCCAGAACCACGTCGCTGAACATCTGAATCAAGCGGCGGTAGGAGTCGTACGCGAAACGGGGATTGTTGCTGCGTGTAGCCAGCGCTTCCACGGCCTGGTCGTTAAGGCCCAGGTTCAAAATCGTGTCCATCATGCCGGGCATGGAGAACTTCGCGCCCGAACGCACGGAAACCAGCAGCGGATTGTCGCCCGCGCCCAGTTTTTGTCCCTGCAGCCGCTCCAGCCGCTCCAGGGCTTCGTGCATCTCATGTTCCATCTGCGGGCTGACGTTGCCGCGCATGTACTCGCGACAGGCTTCGGTTTGAATGGTGAAGCCGGGAGGTACGGGAAGTCCGGCGTTGGTCATCTCCGCCAGGCCGGCGCCCTTGCCGCCCAGCGTGTCCTTCATGCGGCCATTGCCGTCGGCCGCGCCGCCGCCGAAGAAGTAGACGTACTTGGTTGGAGTTTCTGTCGAGCTTGCTTGTCCAGCAAGCGCCTGATCCACCACGCCCTGCGTCATGGGTATTTCCTCCGTATCAAATTTCCGCGACGGCGGCGTCCGTCGGAGAGGGTGGCGGTACGTTGACTCGGAAGGGCAATCACCACAACAGTTTGCCTATCCCAAGTGCGTGCAGGTCATCCAGACACACGGCCGCGTCTCACGGCTTTTAGAATGCCAGAAAGGTTTATCGCTGCGAGTATACGCTTGCATGTGCCGGTCGTCACATACGAATTGCTTGCCAAAGGTGTCCCGTAGTAATTGTGGGTGGGAATTTTCGCATTTTGAGACGCAAACCCGCTTCTAAGTAAATTACTGAGACGATATTGATGAATATCCCACGATGCAAGGAAATCAATATTCCAAAATGCGGCGAGCGTACCGCATGGCGACATGGAGCTTCCCGCCTATCCACTTGATCCAACCTCCCAAGAATGCTCTCATCGCTCCACGCTCCAGGCAGGTCTTCCAATCGATTCCAGTCATCTCTACTGGCCAAGAGCAGCCCTGCGCCCTAACTTTGTCAAAACTGCGATACTCTGTCTTCTGACCGATTAAGGTAGCCAAGCGAAAGTTGCGAGGGGAGGGAATTGGGTGAGTTTCACCAGCACGAAGAAACCGCGGACGAGGCCGCAAAGGCCCCGCCTGACTCCCGTCATAAGCCGCATTTGACCGCCGCGCAACTGCGCACCTGGGCGCTCGATGCGGGCTTTGCCGAGGCCGGCGTGCTGGCCTTGCCCTACGGCGATGAAGACAGGAATGGCGACCGCTTTGCGGAGTGGGTTCGCCAGGGCCGCGCCGGAAGCATGAGTTATCTAACTCGCACCAGTGAACTCGGCGAACTCCTGCGCCAGCGCGTCGCGACGCCCTTCCCCTGGGCCCGGTCGGTGCTGGTCTGCTTTGCTCCGTATCATGCCGGCCAGCCGCTTTCGACCGACCCTGCGCCCGAGGGGGCGGGATGGATCGCGCGCTACGCATGGTCCAGCCGCATCGATCCACAGCGCGGCCGCCAGGCCAGCGACTACCACAAGGTCCTGCTCAAACGCCTTCGCGTGTTAGAGGCACGGCTGCGCGCAGCCTGCGTCGAAATCGAAGCCCGCGCCTTTGTCGATACCGGGCCGGTGGTCGAGCGCTCCCTGGCCGTGGCCGCCGGCCTCGGCTGGACGGGCAAGAATACCTGCCTGATTCATCCCAAACTGGGGTCGTACGGGTTTCTGGCCGTGCTGCTGACCTCGTTGGAGCTCGGGGAGTCGCAGGGAACCAGGGAACAAGGGAACCAGGGAACAAGGGAACGGGGGAGAGGGGGAACGAGGGAACAAGGGAACGAGGAAGCGAGGGAACGAGGGAACCAGGGAACAAGGATGCACTGTCATCCTGAGCGCAGCGAAGGATCTGCGTTTCGTGCGCCGGAATTACAGCAATCCGATCAGGGACTGAAAAATAAACCGCAGATCCTTCGCTACGCTCAGGATGACAGCCGATTGGGCATTCAGCCGGATCGCTGCGGCAGTTGCACACGCTGCATCGAAGCCTGTCCCACGGGTGCGCTGATCGCCCCCTACCAGATGGACGCAACGCGTTGCATCGCTTACCTGACCATCGAGCACAAGGGGCCGATCGCTGCGGATTTAATGGAAGGAATGGGCCGCCAGGTCTTTGGCTGCGACATCTGTCAGGACGTCTGCCCGTGGAACCGTAAGGCCCCGATCTCAGTCGACGCGGAACTGGAAGCGCGACCGGAGTTGGTCAACCCGGCGTTCGAGGCGCTGGCGGCGATCGATGAAGCGCACTTCGAGCGCCTCTTCAACGGCTCGCCGGTGCGCCGAGCGGGCTTTCTCGGGCTGCGCCGCAATCTGGCCATCGCCATGGGCAACAGCGGCCTGGGGCGCATGATTCCGCGTTTAAAGAGTTGGAGCGAGAGTCCGGACGAAGGCCTGCGCTCGGCCGCGCTCTGGGCGCTGGCCAAGCTGCGTGCCGCTACCTCGAAAGCGCGTTAAGGCAAGATCTTTTCCTGCTCTTCAAACGCGCTTCCGCGAGAGGCCGGTTTCATGGCATGAAGGTAGCGCCGGCCTCCCGGCCGGCTGTGGTGCGGACGTCCTCGTCCGCGCTCGTCCAGTATGAACGGCCAACCCACGCGGTCAAAACACTAGGACGCCCGAGTTACCTCGGCGGCGCTCAGGCCCTTGGGGCCCTGCTGGCAGATGAACTCGACAGCTTCGCCTTCATTGAGCATCTTGTAACCGCTGGCCTGAATGGCGGAAAAATGCACGAAGACATCTTCCCCGGTTTGGCGTTGAATGAATCCGAATCCCTTGGCTCCGTTGAACCACTTGACTACACCTTGTTCTTTCAAACCATGCCTCCTTGCAGCAGGGCCGGCGCACTTCGAATCCCTCCAGTTACCGGCCTGAAAAGATCATGCAACTCGCAGTCCTGGGGACGAAGGACGCCCAGAAACGCCACGAGCCGCCGGTGCGCAAGTTACTGCGTCCTGGCAGCTCGACCGACTACCTATGTTGCATTCGGCTTCTCGAAAACAGCAACATCCACTGCGAACAGCCTTCCCAGTCGAAACGGTCCGCGTATGCGATCCGTGCTCCAGTTATGGCAGGAAATGGCTTCAGTTGCAAGAAAAAAATGCTTATTAATAAAAGAGTAAACATAGGAAAAGCAGGCCCGCAGCGGCTATTCTTATAGCAGCAGGCAGCCTCCGCGCACGCTTTTTATGGGACTCCTGTTAAGTTTAATCAGTTGATTAAGATAGGGGGCCAAGGTTGGCCGAAAAAACAAATTCCGAGTTTCAAGCCGGGGTCCAGGCGGGGATCGAGATCGCCGTGCAACAGGGGTCGGCGGCCATTTTAAGCCCCGAGCAGGTGGCCGAGCAGTCCAAGTGGTACCGCTGGCGCAAAGACGGCACGGCGCTGGCCAAATACCTGCTCGACAGCGAGGTGCACACCTTTGCCTTCAGCGTGGCCGCCAACGCCATCCTCTCTTTTCTGCCCTTCATTGTGCTGCTGTACACGCTGGCGGCCTCGGTTTTCAAGTCGGCGGCAATGGTCCAGACCATCACGGATATGGTTGCCTATTTCTTTCCCTCCAATCAGGGTTTTGTTGCAACCTCTCTGGCCGGGGTCGCGGGTATTGACCTTCACAAGGTGGCGTTTGGGATTCAACATCCGCATCGCGTTCAATTCTTTTCGATCGTCATGATTCTGGTTGCCTGTACCGGCATCTTTCTGCCGTTGGAGGTGGCGCTGAATCAAGCCTGGGGTGTGACCAAGAGCCGCAACTACCTGGCCAACCAGGTGGTGGCCCTTGGGCTGGCGTTTCTGATGGTGATTTTGGGCTTCTCCTCTATTTTCGTGACTTCCCTCGCCGGGACCATGTTCGGCGATATACTGCTCGGGCACAGCGGCTGGATCGGTACGGCCGGGGATTGGCTTTACAGTGTGTTTCACTTTGTCGTGCTGGCCATCTCCACGGGCATTGCCTCCATTCTCTTTTTCTTTTGCATTTATTGGCTCTTGCCCAACCGCAAGGTGCCCTGGAAGCCGGTGCTGCGTACCTCGGTGATTACCGGCCTGATCTGGCTGTTGAGCAAGTATGTCTTTGTCGAATGGCTGTTGCCGCATTTGGATTTGAAGGAATTGTACGGGGCCTTTTCGGTATCCGTCGGCCTGATCTTCTGGGCCTATGCCACCGGCCTGATCCTCTTCGCCGGGGCGCAGTTCTCGGTCTCCAAGATGGGCGTCGAGGTGCAGGGAGACTGAAGCAGCTCTCTTGCAGGAAAGAAAAATCCCTCGGCTTCGGCTGGGGGATTTTTGTGCTCTGGGACGCATTCCAGCCCAACGGCGATGGGCAGGTTTATTCTAGGAGGGTTCGGCCGGACAGAACCGACGCTTCGGCCGCCAAGGAAGTATGCATGTCTGAAGAGATTACGAATGCACCGGCCCCGCCTTTGGCCACCATCGCCACACTGGGCCAGTTTGAAGGCCAATTGGTCACCCTGCGCGGCTGGCTGTACAACCTGCGCGAGAGCGGCAAGCTGCTCTTTCCCATCTTTCGCGACGGCACCGGCACGGTGCAGGGCGTGGCCCATGTGAAGGGCGTTCCCGCCGAGGTTTTCGCAGCGCTCAAGAGCCTCACCCAGGAGTCGTCGGTGGTCGTCACCGGCAAGGTGCGCGCCGACCAGCGCGCTCCCGGCGGCTACGAACTGGATGTCGAGGGCATCGAGGTAGTGCAGCGCGTCCCCGAGTCCGACCCCTATCCCATCAGCCTCAAGGAGCACGGCGTCGACTTCCTCATGGAGCGCCGTCACCTGTGGCTGCGTTCGCCGCGCCAGTCTGCCATTCTGCGCATTCGCGCCGAGATCATGCGCGCCGCGGCGGAGTACTTCGACTCCAATGGCTTCATCCGCACCGATCCGCCCATTCTGACGCCGGCGGCCTGCGAGGGCACCTCCACTCTCTTTCCCGTGGATTACTTCGGCGACCCCGCCTTTCTGACCCAGAGCGGCCAGTTGTACATCGAGGCCACGGCGCTGGCGCTGGGCAAGGTCTACAGCTTTGGCCCCACCTTCCGCGCTGAGAAGTCCAAGACCCGCCGTCACCTGACCGAGTTCTGGATGATCGAGCCCGAGGTGGCCTTCATGGATCTCGACGGCCTGCTGGAGCTGGCTGAGAACTTCCTCAGCCACATCGTGCAGAGCGTGCTCAAGAATCGCGGACTCGAGTTGGACGTCATCGGCCGGGACAAGGCCAAGCTGGCCGCCATCTGCCCGCCTTTCCCCCGCCTGCGCTACGACGTGGCCGCGGAGATGCTCAACCAGGCCCACCGCGACGGCATTCTGGAGAATCCCTTCGAATACGGCAACGACTTCGGCTCGCCCGACGAGACCTGGCTCAGCTCGCAATACGACAAGCCGGTGATGGTCAACCGTTATCCGGCCGACGTGAAGGCCTTCTATATGGAGCCCGACCCCCAGGACAACCGCTTCGCCATGTGTGTCGACGTGCTCGCCCCCGAGGGTTACGGCGAGATCATCGGCGGCAGCCAGCGCGTGTCGAGTTTTGAACTGCTGAAGAGCCGCATCGAGCACCACAACCTGCCCCTGGAAGCCTTCCAGTGGTACCTGGACCTGCGCCGCTACGGTTCGGTGCCGCACAGCGGCTTCGGCATGGGCATCGAGCGCGCCGTGGCCTGGATCTGCGGCCTGGAGCATGTCCGCGAGACGATTCCCTTCGCCCGCACCCTGCACCGCATCTATCCGTAAGGAGGGGGCGAGTGGTCAGGGATCAGGGGTCAGTGGTCAGAGATCAGCCGGTCCCTGGAGCCGCGGATCCAGCGGGTGGCCCAAGGGAGCATGGTTCCACCCGCTGCGATACACTCCATCCAGACCACAACACTTCTCCCTGGAGGTGCGATGAGGCCTTTGTTCCCGCTGCTGCTTGCTCTGGCCGCGTTGACCCCGCCGATGGCCTGCGCACAGGCGCCCAACGCCGAGGCACAGCCGCAAGCTGCGAGCGCCCTCGCGCCCGGTTCCGCCGCAACCCTAGCCTACATTCACAACGCATGGTCCACGCTGACCCGCTCGGCTGCCGATTGCACGGCCTTTGCCGACAGCAAGACCGGCGCGGCTCCCCTGCTCTATCTACCCGCCGGTAGGCCGGCTACCGCCGAGGTTGTGGCGGTGCAAGATCGATGCAGCGTCAAGATCGCCTGGCTGCCCCGGCACATACAAAAGCTGGACGACGTGCGCCCCGAGGAGCTGCCCGCGCCGGGGTTGCTGTACCTGCCGAACCCTTACGTCGTTCCCGGCGGACGCTTCAACGAGATGTACGGCTGGGACAGTTATTTCATTCTGCTTGGACTGGAGGCGGACCACCATGAGCAAGTGGCCAAGGGCATGGTGGATAACTTCCTCTTCGAGATAGAGCACTACGGCGCGGTGCTCAACGCCAACCGAACGTATTACCTGACCCGCTCGCAACCGCCCTTGCTGACCTCGATGATTCGCGCGGTCTATGAGAATCCGGCCAGCTTTGCCGCCTCGCCCGCCGGCCGCGCCGAGGCCCGCGCCTGGCTGGAACGCGCCTATGCGCTGGCGCTGAAGGATTATTCCAATTGGACGCAGCCCGCGCACAAGGCAGGCACTACTGGCCTGACGCGCTATTTCGATCTGGGCGACGGCCCAGTCCCTGAGATGGCCGACGACAGCAGCTATTACAGCGATGTGATTCGCTGGCTCATCGACCACCCCAAGGAGAGCGCGGGGCTTCTGGTCAAAGGCGCCGAGCACCCCGACAGCGCCGAGGCGGCGCGCCTCAAACTCTCCAGTTGCGATGTGCGCTCGAGCGCGGTGTGCAGCAAGGCCTGGGCCGCGGGCTACCGCCTCAGCCGCGAGTTCTATCAAGGCGACCGGGCCATGCGCGAGTCGGGATTCGACTCGAGCAACCGCTTCGGGCCCTTCGGCGGCTTCACCCACCACTTCGCGCCAGTCTGCCTCAACAGCCTGCTCTATCGCTATGAGCGCGACCTGGAGCATCTCGCTCACCTGCTGGGGAAGCCGCAAGATGCCGAGCACTGGAAGAACCGCGCCAAGGCCCGCGCCATCGATATGCAGCGTTACTTGTGGCGGCCCAAGGACCAGATCTTTGCCGACTTCGACTTTGTCCATGCCAAGACATCGACCTATGCCTACCTGACCTCGCTCTATCCGCTCTGGGCGGGCGTGGCCACGCGCGAGCAGGCGGCGCAGATCGTCGCTCAACTGAAGCTCTTCGAGCGCCCCGGCGGCCTGTCGATGAGCACCGCCGCCAGCGGCTTGCAATGGGACGAGCCCTATGGCTGGGCGCCGTCGACATGGCTTGCCGTCGCCGGGCTGGAGGCCTTCGGCTATCGGCAAGAGGCCCGCCGCATCGCCCGCGCCTTCTGCGCCACGGTCGATGCGGGCTTCACACGGGATGGGACCATCCGCGAAAAATACAACGTCGCCGACCCCAACGCCGCAGTGCAGGTCACGGCTGGTTACAAAAGCAATGAGATCGGCTTCGGCTGGACCAACGGCGTCTATCTCAAGATGCAGGAGATGCTGCGCGAACCAATTGACGACACAGCGAAGTGATTTGCCGATCCGCCAAGAACGATTGCATAAGCAGCGTTTGTCATCCTGAACGTAGTGAAGGATCTGCGGTTGTTCTTAAGAGCTTATCCGTAAATAGTGTTCAACTTGATTCCCGATCGTATTTTGTGGTC
>CAZBPD010000085.1:0-9366 GCA_964493705.1 uncultured Occallatibacter sp. | reverse complement strand
AGGCATGGTTCAAACACGCCACGCCAGCCTTACAGGAAAAGTAGAAATGCTCTAGCCGACTTGATTTTCCCGCCAAGCGGGGCTGACTTGCCGCATCTGCTCCGATTTTTCTCAGTCCCTTCCAGCATTGCTCATGGTGTGCCAATGAGTCAGTTCCCGCGCCAGCATTTGGGCGCGGACCAGCCGAAGGCCGCAAGAGCGCCTTGGTGCCTGATCGACCACATGCACCGGAGGGGGAGGAGCCGAAGGCAGTTGGCCCCACCGCAGGTGGTGGTAGGATCAGAAGTGACAGATGGACAATAAAAACTTGAAAATCATTCCCCTGGGCGGCCTGGGCGAGTTCGGTATGAACTGCCTGGCTTTGCGTTGGGAAGACGACATTATCGTGATCGATGCCGGGTTGATGTTCCCGGAGTCGGAATTGCTGGGCGTGGATATCGTTGTTCCAGATATCTCCTACTTGATTGAAAACAAAGCGCATGTGCGCGGCATCATCCTCACCCACGGCCACGAGGACCACATCGGCGGCCTGCCTTGGATTCTCAACGAGATCAAGGTCCCGGTCTACGCCACCGAATTCACCCTGGCCTACGTCGAGGGCAAGCTCGAAGAGCATCGTCTGCTCGACGAGACCGAGCTGATCGAGATCACGCCCAAGCAGAAGTTCACCATTGGGGCGTTTACCATCGAGCCGATCCACGTCACCCACTCGATTGTGGACGCGGTTTCATTGGCCATCGAGACCCCGGTGGGAGTCGTGATCCACACCGGCGACTTCAAGATCGATCTCGCGCCGCTCGACGGCAAGCCCTTCGATCTGCACACCTTTGCCGAATACGGCAAGCGCGGCGTGCTGGCTCTGCTGCAGGATTCGACTAACGTCGAGCGCTCCGGCTACACGCCCAGCGAGACATCGGTGATTCCCCGCCTCGACGAGATCTTCTCCCGCACCAAGAAGAAGCTCTTCTTTAGTTGCTTCTCCTCGTCCATCTACCGCATCCGCATTGCGCTGGAATTGGCGCGCAAGCATGGGCGCAAAGTGGCCATCGTCGGCCGCTCCATGATGGAGAGCACGGAGATTGCGCAGGATCTGGGCTACATCGACGTACCCAGCGGCCTGATTATCAACCCCGGCCAGATGCGCGATTATCCCCCCGAGCAGTTGCTGGTGATGATCAGCGGCACCCAGGGCGAGCCCATGAGCGCCCTGAGCCGCGCCGCGGTCGACAATCACAAGCACGCCCGCATCGATGCCGGTGACACCGTGCTGCTCAGTTCGCGCGTCATTCCCGGCAACGAGAAGGGCATCTATCGCGTCATCGACCATCTCTACCGCCGCGACGCTCACGTCATTTTTGACGACGGCCATCAAGGCCTGATCCACGTCAGCGGCCACGCCAGCCAGGAAGAACAGCGCCTGCTCATCAACCTGGTCCGGCCCAAGTTCTTCATCCCCGTGCACGGCGACTACCGCCATCTGCGCATGCACGCCGAGATCGCCATGCAAACCGGCGCCGTCGAACAGACCGTCGTGATCGAAGACGGCGACGTGCTCGAGCTGAGCAAGGACGACTTCCGCAAGCGCGACAAGGTCACCGCCGGGCGCATTCTGATCGACTCCGGCTCTTCGATTGACGTTGTCGAGGATCTGGTCATCCGCGACCGCCGCATCCTGTCGGAAGACGGCATTGTGCTGGCTGTCTTGGCCATCAACAAGCGCACCGGCAAGGTCGAGCAGGCGCCAGAGATCATCCTGCGCGGCTTCGGCGGCGCCGACATCACCGACCAGGCCCGCGAATCGGTTTACAAGACCCTGGACAGCCTCAACCTCGAGCAAAAAGCCGACTACGGCATGGTCAAGGAGAAGGTGCGCGCAGAACTGAAGCGCCTCATCCAGAAAACCACCGGCCGCCGTCCCATGATAATGCCGGTGATTCTCGAACTGTAAGCTCGGCAGAAATCAATTTGGAAAAGAAACGGCAGGGAGCTCATCCCCTGCCGTTTTTTTTGCGCTTAGGATTCTTCTTTCCAATTACCTTGTCATCCTGAGCACAGACTGGCGCGTTCTTTGCGGCAGGCGCAGTCGAAGAACCTGCTTTTTCATTGATTTGAACGGTATCAAATTACAATCCGGATTGCGCAGGATCGTTAAAGCGAAGCTCCCGCAGGCTCTCAATCGTTGGAAATCCATACTCATTCGATTCGGACAGAATCATCCCATCAATCGAATACGCTTCCAATTCCGAAAGCTTGCCATCGTCCTGAAAGAGCAGAACTCCGACCAATTCTCCTTTTGCTGTATCCCCTTCGAGATCGCAAACGATTCTACTTGTGGGAAGGCAACCGAGCGGAAGATTCGCCGCGACTACGAGTCGTATCGTTGGACAGCCGCAAATACAGGATCGCACGGCCTTCATTCCTTCGATTTGGGGCAGAAAGGAGCGCGCCTCCTCCGAACCGTGCTCCAGAATCCACCGCAAGAGGTTTTCTTCTTCCAATGTGAGCGACCGAGGCGGCATCTCGCATTCGGCCTCGATCTCCCGCTTGCGTTCCGAGCGATTCCATTCCCGCTCGATCCGGGCAAATCTGCACCGCGCTTTAAATACTCGAAAGAACTTTCGAATTCCCATCATTTTTTCATTCAGCTTGTGCGATTCGGAGCGTCGCGCAAGATTTCTCTCTGCAAATCTACCATTTCTCCCCTAAATCGGCAGATAATGGGAACACTCAACAGTCTGCCAAGGAGGCGAAGATGGCGCTTTTTGTCGATCTCGATCCCGAAGTTGAAGAGCGACTGAACAACGCCGCTCATTTGCTTGGCCTAACGCCTGGCAAACTTGCCGGCACTATCGTGAAATGGCGTATGGAGCATCCTGACGCGCCGCCCCAACCACTCACGATCGAAGATTTACGCGCCATGCTGGAGGAGATCGCCGAAGGCTCCGAGAATCTGCCCAAATATCCTACCTCCGCCTTTAGCCGCGAGAATATCTACCAAGGATGCCCTTGATCAATTGGGACGATCTCGATGTATATCCTTCTCGATACAAACGTCCTTCTCCGCTGGCTTGATCCCTGTCATCCAGATCAAATTCTCTTGGAATCCGCTTTGAAGAAACTTGTTCTTGATGGCGCGAATTTGTGCTATTCCTCTCAGAATTTAGGCGAGTTTTGGAATGTGCTGACCCGCCCATTAAAACAGAACGGTTTCGGTCTCAGCGCCCAACAAGCCGACCGGCGGGCTCACTCCTTTGAATCCAAGATAATTTTGCTACCGGACGATCCCGCCGTTCAACATATTTGGCGGCGTCTGTTGGTCGAATATCGCGTTTACGGCGTTCAGGTACACGACGCCCGTCTGGTCGCGGCCATGCACATTCACGGAGTAAAACGTATACTTACATTCAATACAAAGGACTTCTCTCGCTTTGACGGCATTGAAGCCATTCATCCCGCGCAACTTGCTTAGTAAAGGAAGATCCTCCATGCCCGCAGAACTCGTTTCGCTTGAGACCATCCGCGCCGCCGCCGCCCGCATTGCCCAGATCGCCGTCCAGACTCCGCTGGTCGAAGCGGCCTTTCCCGGCCTCTCCGGATTTGGAACCGACAAAAAAATTTGGCTGAAGGCAGAGAGCCTGCAGCCCATCGGCGCCTTCAAGATTCGCGGCGCGGCCAACAAAATTCTGCAACTGACGCCGGAGGAGATCCGCCGCGGCGTCATCACTTACTCGAGCGGCAACCACGCTCAGGGCGTGGCCTACGCGGCGCGCCAGGTGGGCGCCAAGGCGGTCATCGTGATGCCGTCCAACGCTCCGGCGGTCAAGCGCGCCGCCACGTTGGCTTTGGGCGCGGAGATCGTCGAAGTGGGCGTTGCATCGAGTGAGCGCCTAGCCAAATCCGACGAGTTGGTCCGCCAACATGGCTACATCGTTATTCCTCCCTACGACGACGAGCAGATCATCGCCGGCCAGGCCACCTGCGGCCTGGAGATTGCCGAAAGCCTTCCCGATGTCGATCTGGTTCTCGCACCGGTCAGCGGCGGCGGTTTGCTCAGCGGCGTGGCGACAGGCGTCAAGCGGATGCTCCCCAACACCAGGGTCTTCGGCGTCGAACCGGAGTTGGCCGCCGACACCGCCGAGAGCTTCCGCACCGGCCAGATCGTTACCTGGAGCGCGGAGCAAACCAGCCGCACCCTGGCCGACGGCCTGCGCACGCAGAGCGTCGGTGTGCGCAACTTCGCCCACATCCAGGCCTTTGTGGATGGCGTCGTCACCGTCACTGAAGCCGAGATTCGCGCCGCCATGCGGGCCATTGTCGCCGCCACGCGCCTGGTTCCCGAGCCCAGCGGAGCGGTGGCCGTGGCCGCCCTGCTCTTCCATGGCGCGGAGCTGCCGCCCTACCGCAAGGCAGTTGCCGTGCTCAGCGGCGGCAACCTCGACCCGGCGCTGCTGGCGGAGATTCTGACCGAAGCCAATGCTTGATCCCGTCCAACCCGATTACCCCATCGAGAATCTGTCATCCTGAACGAAGTGAAGGATCTGCGGTTTGTTTTTGCAAAGACAAACGCCGGGTGCCCCACCCTCGCCGCGCATTAGCTTTTGCGGCTAGGGTGGGAGGACTTTTGCGGCCAGGGTGGGCGGGCAAGCTAAAATTCTCTTCGTGATGAAACTCCGCATTTCCGCTCCTCGCACACTTGCATTTGTCCTCGCGCTGGCCTGTGCTTCCCTGCCCTCGATGGCGCAGAAGAAGCCGCAGCAGCAGGTCAAGCCCATGGCCGGGCCGCGAGCTACGGCGTTGCGTGTCACCTGGCTCTATGTCGCTCCCGACACCGGATCGCAGAAAGTCGATAAGGTGCAAATTGGCCGCGAGATGGTGGTGGCCGAGCGCGCCGAGAAGTGGCTGCGCGTCTACGCCAACACCGATGTCGAGGAGCAGAGCCAGAAGGATGCGCCGCTGATCGGCGAAGATCACGTCACCCCGCCCGTCTCCGGCTGGATCGAGGCGCGGGGGGTGGTGGTCGAATCCACGCCCAACGCCGACCTGGTCTTGCTGGGTGAGGCGGCCAATCAGGAGGCGTTGGCCTCCGACCCGCGCGGCCCCCTCAACGCCGCCCGTAGCGCCCGCCTGCTCTACAAGCGGCTGGTCGAACTCCTCCCCAACTCGCCGCTGGTTCCCGAGGCCGCCTGGCGCGCCGCCGACATTCTCTGGCAGTTGCAGAAGGCCGACACCTCTTCCCGCCCTTCGGCGCACGAGCGCGATGCCTACTTGCGCGACCAGATGGACGAGGAGGAGCTGAAAAAGGTGATTCACCTCTATCCCCACACCCGCCAGGCGGCGCTGGCGGCCTACGATCTGCTCGACAACAAGTTCTGCGGAGACTGGCAGGGTTCGGAAAAATGCCCGGCCAAGGAATCCGAGGAGTACGAAAAGTACGCCGCCGAATATAGCGACGGCCCCCGCACCGCTCAGGCCCTTTATCTGGCCGTCTATCGCCAGGCCGTACTCACCGACATGTTTGCCGCAGACAACAGCGACCGCAAGGCCGACGCCGCCCATGCTCATGCCCGCGAACTGGCGGCGCGGTTGAAAGAAAAGTTTCCCCAATCGGATTTCACAGCGCGAGCCGCGGCGCTCGTGTTCAAATTGGATGAAGGAATCCCCGTCTACGGCATCGACCACCCCTGAGCCCGTGCTTGGAACGGACCCTGCTTCGACATTTAGAGCCTTGGAGGCTTCTTGAATCCCTTTTTGCAGTCTGTTCTTCTGGGTATTGTGGAGGGCTTGACCGAGTTTCTGCCGGTCAGCTCGACGGCGCACCTGCGCATCGCCGAAGCTCTGATGAAGATCCCCCTGGACGATGCCTATTGGAAGATGTACACCATCGTCATTCAGTTGGGCGCCATCCTGGCGCTGCTGCTGCTCTTTCTCAGCCGCATCGTCGGCTTTCTCAGAACCTTTCCCAAGGGCGAGAACAACACCCGCAATGTCTTCACCCATCCGCTTTCGCTCACCTTCATCGCCTTCGTCTTCACCTCCATCCCGGCGCTGGCCCTGCACAAGTGGAGCGACGAGCACCTGGGCAGCATGACGGTCATCGCGCTGGCGCTGCTGATCGGCGGCATCGCCATGTGGATCATCGACGCCTGGGCCGCGGGCCGCGAGGCTTCAACGCACGACGTGGAACAGATGCATGTCGGCCACGCCATCTGGATCGGCCTCTGCCAGTCGCTCTCCGCCATCTTCCCTGGGACCTCGCGTTCCATGTCCACCATTGCCGCCGGGCAACTCATCGGCATGGACCGGCCGGCGGCGCTGGAGTTCAGCTTCCTGCTTTCCATTCCAACCATGATCGCCGCCACCGTCTGGGATTTGAAAAAAGAGGTCTTCCCCAGCGGCGGAGCCACCGCCCACGTGACCATGAACATCGAGAACTGGGTCGTGCTTCTGATTGGCTTCGTTGTCAGCTTCTTCGTCGCCCTGGGCGTCGTGGAGTGGTTCCTGATGTGGGTGCGCCGCCACGGCTTTACCATCTTCGCCATCTACCGCATCCTGCTGGGCGCAGCCATTCTGCTCTTCGGAGCCCGCTTTCTGGCGGGATAAAGACACATTCGCGGCGAGCTCCCTCTCAGCAAAGTTCGCCGCCCTCGGATTTCATCGGTTTTTCTTTCTCTTCCGCATAGCGGTTTCTTCATTCTTTGCTTCATTCAAAACACGCTTGATTTTTTCCTTTTATCCTGGTTAAGATAAATTAGCAGGAGGGAAGTTCTCATGATCTCTGCAACCATCTTCGAAGCCAAAACCAACCTCTCCCAACTCGTCAAACAGGTCCAGAAGGGCGAAGTGGTCACCATCACCTCGGGCAGAGACAAGACTCCTGTGGCCCGCCTGGAAGCGATTCAGCCGGTCCGCAAAAAGAGGCTGGGTGCATTGGAAACACCCGGATTTGTTCTCGCCGAGTCGTTCTTCGAACCGCTGCCGGACGACGAGCTCGATTTGTGGGATGGGGGCGGGGAGTGAAGATTTTGCTCGACACCTGCGCCTTGATCTGGGCTACGCTCTCCCCGTCTTTTCTCAGCCCCGAAGCACGGAACGTTGTAACCGACGAGAGAAATGTGATCGTTGTCTCGGCAGCTTCGGCCTGGGAGATCGCTACCAAAGTGCGGATAGGAAAGTTGCCCGACGCAGAGAATCTGGAACGAAGTTTTTTCGAGGTCATGGAAATCGCAGGCTACAATCTGCTCTCCATCGACACTGCGGATGCACTGCGCGCGGGCAGGCTCCCTGCCGCGCACCGCGACCCCTTCGACCGCATGATCGCTGCCCAGGCCCTCAGCCTGGATATTGCTATTCTCAGCCCGGATACGAAACTCGATCAGTTTGGCGTCCGGCGCATCTGGTAGGGGTGGACGCCGAGATTCCCCCGCCTTCTTTTGCCCAATTTTCTCCCCTCTTGCAGCGATAATAGAATCTGCTCTGGGACTCTTTTTCCCCGCTCCCGCAGCCCGTTCGCAGCGGTTCTACGCAGGGTTCGGAGCGAGTATGAGCCCGCCATGAAGCCGATTCGCATTGTTCTATCGCCGACCCGCAGCCGCCCCCTGAATATCTTTCTGGGACTGATGCTGTTGCTGGTCTCGCTGCTGCTGCTGCTGGCGCTGGCCACCTATCGCGCCACCGATCCCTCCCTGAACACCGCTGCTTCTGCCTCAGGGCCCCGCGCCGTCAGCAATTGGATCGGCCTCTTCGGCGCCCTGCTCAGCGACCAGTTGCTGCAATGGATCGGTCTGAGCGCCTTTTTGCTGCCGCTTTGGCTCGGCGGCCTGGGCTGGACCTGGATGCGCTCCCGGCCCAGCGGCTCGCCGATGCTGCGCTGGACGGGGTCGCTGCTGGCTTTGCTCTTTCTTCCCGCCTGTTTGGGACTGTTGCCCTGGCACTGGCGCTGGCTGGGAATGGTGCCTATCGAAGGCGTCCTCGGCCGCATCTTCTCCGAGTTGCTGAAGACCTACCTGAACGTGCAGGGCGCTTGGCTGGTGGCCGGCGCGCTGGCGGCTACCGGGCTCTACTTCAGCTCCGCAGTCAGCTTCTGGATCATGCGTGAGAGCCTGCACGAGCGCTGGCTGCAACTCATGCGTTGGCGCGACCGCTGGCGCAACTGGCGCGAAGAACGCGCCGAACTGCGCGCCGAGCGTCAGGAGTTGAAGGCCGAACGTGAAGCCCAGCGCGCCTCCCGCCGCCCGCTTGCTGCCCGCGAAGAGATCCCGGCCCGCAAAGCTCCCCTCTTTCATCGCGCCGATGCCGACGCGTTGGACGACCTTCCCGCCGTCCGGCGCACTCCCCTCGAAACCAGCCCTGCGCCGCTGGAGGAGCCGGTCCCCATCACTGCCCGCAAGCCCAGCGTCTGGGAGCGCTCCATTGCCGATGCTCCTGGAGTCGATGCTTCCGCCGAGAGTCTGCCTGCCGTCGCGGCGCAAACGGCTGCGTCGGCCACTCCAGCGCAGATCCGTCCCCAGCCAGTGCGGGCCGAGCAAACGCAGCCTCCGGCGTTCAAATCCGTGCCGCAAGCCACTGCTCCGCGCGCCAGTGAACCCGTTCCCGCAACTCGGGCTGCCGTTGAAGCCGCCCCGCGCGATCCGCAAGGCGCCATCGCCATTCACAACCGCGCCGACGCGGAGGTGCGCACCGCCACCGTCGCCCCCAAGAACGTGAGCGGCTTCAAGCTCCCTCCCAGCACTCTGCTCAACCTCGGCGAAGCCCCCGGAACCATCCGCGAAGACGCGCTGCGCCAGGAGGCCAAAGTGCTGGTCGAGAAATGCGGCGAGTTCGACGTGCGCGGCCAGGTGGTCCAGATCAATCCCGGCCCCATGGTCACCACCTACGAGTTCAAGCCCGAGGCTGGCGTCAAATACTCCCGCGTCACCGGCCTGGCCGACGATCTCTGCCTGGCCATGCGCGCCGAGAGCATCTTGATCGAGCGCATGGCCGGCAAGAGCACGGTCGGCATTCAGGTTCCCAACCACGAGCGCGAGACCATTCACCTGCGCGACGTGCTCGAGTCGGAAACCTTCAATAAGGCCAAATCGCGCCTCACCCTGGCCATGGGTAAGGACATCAACGGCCGCATCGTCACCGCCGATCTGGCCTCCATGCCCCACGTCTTGATCGCCGGTTCGACCGGATCGGGCAAATCCGTGGCCATCAACGCCATGATCATGAGCCTGCTCTTCCGCACCACACCCAATCAGGTGCGGCTGATTCTGGTCGATCCCAAGCGCGTCGAACTGGGCATGTACGAAGGTGTGCCGCACCTCTTCACCCCCATCATCACCGAGCCCAAGCTGGCCGCCAACGCCCTGCGCAACGCCGTCCGCG
>CAZBPD010000084.1:0-9678 GCA_964493705.1 uncultured Occallatibacter sp. | reverse complement strand
CCGCCGCCATGATTTGCTGGAGGCAGACAACTTCTATTTACGGATAAGTTCTAAGTTGCAGCTCAGTCGAACGGGAATTATCCCAGCAAGCTCCGATCAAATCCATGAGCGTAACCGCATTCCCTCAGAGGCAAAAGCCCCAAATGATTTTTGACGGACTTATTGGCACGACTGAAGAGGCTGCGGAAAAACTCCATCGCAAGAGGGGGTTTTGAAGGGGAACGGCTTTAGCCGTGCCGTAAGTGCCACAAAATCAACGAGGGCTTTAGCCCCAGAGGGATGTATTTCGGAATCTTCGCCCTTCATTCGACCTTTTTCCGCAGCCTCTGAAGTCGTGCCCTGATGCGTTTCGCATTCTCAATGGATTTTTGCAGAGGCTCCAGCGAGACCAAAAGCAGCGGGGCGCTCTCTCGACGAGAAAGCGCCCCGTTGTGTATATGCTGCGGTTGATTTATTCGGGCAGCGTCAGCTTGCCCTTGACGTTGAAGGTCTTGCTGACGGTCGGCGCGCCGGTGTGCGGCTGGCCGCCGCCGACCGACACGGTGTACTCGCCTTCGGCAACAATCGGCGAACCGGCTTCGGTCACCATGCTCAGGTCGCGGGGGCTCAGTTCGAAGCGCACCTTCTCGGATGCGCCCGGCTCCAGATGCACGCGCTGGAAGGCGCGCAGAGCCCGCAGCGGCGCTCCCGCCACGTCGGGGAAGTTGAGGTAGAGCTGCGCCACTTCGTCACCCACGCGCAGGCCGGTGTTGGTTACCGTAACCTCGGCTGTGAGCGGGCTGCCCGCGGCAATCGAAGCCGGAAGGGTCAAACCGCTATAGGAGAAGGTGGTGTAACTCAATCCGTAGCCGAAAGGATAGAGCGGAGTGCCTTCAAAGTAGCGATAGGTGCGGCCCTTCATTGCGTAATTTTCGAAGGCCGGCAACTGGCTCACATCCTTGTAGAAGGTGACCGGCAAGCGCCCGGCGGGATTGTTCTTGCCGCTCAGGGTTTCAGCCACGGCCGCGCCGCCCTCTTCGCCGGGATACCATGCGTCGAGAATGGCGTTAGCGTGATTCTTGGCCCACTCGATGCCCAGAGCGCTGCCGTTGGTCAACACCACCACCAGCGGCTTGTGCGCCGCGGCGACGTATTCGAGCAGTTCCTGTTCCGGCTTGGGCAGGTCGAGGCTGGTGCGATCGCCGCCCTTGAAGCCGTCGACGATGACCTTCATCTCTTCGCCTTCGAGTTCGCTGGTGATGCCTACCACGGCCACCACCACATCGGCGTCTTTAGCAGCGGCCAAAGCTGCGGGCTGGGGCTTGAGGTCGAGCTTCTTCCACACCAGGCGCATCACCGACGGATGCCGATCTGTGACGCCATACTCGGCAATCAGTTGGACCGGCTTGCCCGCCACCAGATGAATGGGAGCCATCTTGGTCTGAACATCCTGGGTGTCGTAGTCGGTTGCCACTTCAACGCCGTCGATGGAGAGGCGGAAGTATCCCAGGCCTTGCAAGCCCATGGAAAAGTCGCCGCTCTCGGGCGGGGTCAAAGTCGTCACCCAGCGAATGCGCAGCGGGCGAATGCCCAGAACCTGGCGGGGCAGCGCAAGGTCGGAGACGTCGAGATTGGCTTCAGTGCGGCTGGCCAGCACTTCAGGCTCTTTTTTGCCGGGGCCCCAGTCCATATCCAGGCGGGTATAGGTGGCCTGCAAGCCAGGTTTTCCATCCACGCTGAGCAAATCGGCGGGAATGGGGTCGGCCTGCTTGCTGAGGAACTGCGTTCCCGGAACATAGTTGATGGTGGCGCCGGGGAACTCGGCCTTCAATCCTTCCAAAATGCTGACGGTATGCGTGGGAATGCCGTTGTAGTTGCCCAGCAGCACATGCGTCTGCTCGGCCAGCGGGCCCACCACGGCGATCTTGATGCCCGCAGTCTTGAGCGGCAGCACGCCGTCGTTCTTGAGCAGCACCATGGACTCGTTGGCCAGCTTGCGGGCCAGGGCGCGATGCTGCGGGCTGTCGAGCAGGCTCTCGTCGATCTTGCTATAGGGAACCATCTCCGGCGGATCGAACATGCCCAGCTTCATGCGCGCGGTAAAAAGCCGCACCAGCGAGACGTCGATGTCGCTCTCTTTGAGAAAGCCCTGCTTGACGGCGTCGGCATACGGCTTGAAATCGTGGTCGTCCTGGACGGTGGTGGTGAAGTCGATGCACTCGTTGTCCATGCCGCGTTTGAGCGCGATGGCCGAGGCCTCGGCCTGGGTGGGCTTGTAGTGGTGGCCGGCGAAGACGTCGATCACCGCGCCGCAGTCCGAGACCACATAGCCCTTGAAACCCCACTTGTTGCGCAACTGGTCTTCGAGCAGAAACTCGTTGGCGCAGGCCGGCTGGCCGTTCACGTCGTTGTAAGCGCACATCACCGAACCGGCCTTGCCCTCGGTCACCGCGGCGCGGAAGGCGGGCAGATAGGTGTCCAGCTCGTCGTGCTTGCTGACGGTCACGTCGGCGATATGGCGGGTGGACTCTGGCCCGCTGTGCACGTCAAAGTGCTTGGGCGTGGAGATGACGCGGTAGTAGTGCGGATCGTCGCCCTGCATGCCGGTGACAAAGGCCACGGCCATGCGCCCGATCAGGAAAGGATCTTCGCCGTAGGTCTCCTGGCCGCGGCCCCAGCGCGGATCGCGGAAGAGGTTCAGATTGGGGGCCCAGAAGTCCAGCCCCTCGAAGATGCCGCTTTGCCCCTCGCGGCGTACGGCCTGGGCATATTTGATACGCCCCTCGGTGCCGATAGCCACCGCCATCTGGTGGACACCGGCGGGGTCGAAAGTGGCCGCCAGACCCACCGGCTCGGGGAACTCCGTGGTTCCGGCCGTCGCCACGCCGTGCAGCGACTCGCTCCACCAGTCGTAGGAGGGCACCTTCAGCCGGGCAATGGCCCGCGACTGATTGACCAACTGGGTCAGTTTCTCGTCCAGCGTCAAGCGGCCGACCAGATCCGCCGCCCGCTTCTCGGCAGGCAAGCTGGTATCCAGATAAGCGGGCTTCTGGGGCTCCTGCGCACTCGCCGCCCCCACCGCCGCACACAGTGTCAATGCCGCCGCAATCCTGCGTAATCCAAGGCTCTTCATCGATTTCCTCACCGGCGGGTTCTTTGACTTGGCGGCCGATGCCGCCAGAAAACGCTTGCCCACCTTACGAGAGCCAACCTAAAGCCTTGGGGAAACCCCTGTCAAGCGCGCCATTTTTCCACGTTCTACCTTGAAAAATCGGTTTAGCTCAAAATGGGTTCTTCTTTCGTTGGCGCCGGGCTCGAGGTTTTCTTGCTGGGCAATCGCATTTGGAACGCCTCCCAAAGCGCAAGATCGAAAAATTCACGAAAAAGGGGCTTTGTAACAGGGCACGACTTTAGTCGTGCCGATCAGGCAGCTCAACCGGTTGGCCTTTAGGCCCTGCAAGAAGCCCAATGATCCTCCTTCTCTGCAATGGGTCGTCTTGTTGCAAACTCAATGGCTTGCTTGAATTTGCCTTTTGCAGGGGCTAAAGCCCTCATTCCTTGGGAGCGGCGAGCGGCACGACTAAAGTCGTGCCCTGTTACAAAGCGTCTTGGAATCTACATTTTTAGCGACATGCAGGCTTTGCTCGCAACAGATTCCAAATCCAATTACCCTCGTTTCTCATCGCCTCGGCGCGACAGGGGCGCAAAGCAGCGTGTAACCTTTCCTGTTCCCTTTCCGTAAGGATGGATAGAAGGGGGAAAAGCGGATGCCGGACGAAACGAGCGGCGTGTTGAACCGGTTCCGCCAGGGCGACCTGGACGCCTTCGAAAGCCTCTTCCGCCAGCATCAGCGCGTTGTCTACGGCTGGGCGCTGCGCATCGTCCGCAACCCGGCGGCGGCCGAAGATCTGACCATCGAGACCTTCTGGCGGATGTATCGCGCTCACGCCCGCTTCGACCCGGCGCAGGGATTCGAGGGTTGGGCGCGGCGCATCGCCACTCACGCGGCGCTCGACTGGATGCGCGCGCAGCGGCCGGCCACGGCGCTCAGTGTGGAACAAATGGGCGAGTTGCCCGCGCCGGCCGCGGCCGACCCCGCAGTCAGTGCAGAGAGGCGCGCCGCCGTCGCTCTGGCCTTTCACCGCCTGCCGCCCCGGCTGCGCGTCGCCGCCGTGCTGGCGGTAGTCGAGGAGTTGCCGCACAAACAGGTTGCCGCGGCGCTGGGCATCAGCCTGGCGGCCGTCAAACTGCGCGTCTTCCGCGCACTGCGCTTGCTCAGAAAAGACTTGAAACAGCAGGGGATCATGCCATGAACATCCGCGAAGAAGAACGCTTGAAGGAAGTTTTGCAGGGCGCACTGCCGAAGGTCGAAGCGGCGCAGCCAAGCCGCGATCTGTGGCCCGCCGTGCTGCGCCGCATCGATGAGAAACCCTCCGCTCCGCCCTGGTTCGATTGGGCGCTGGCGGGAGGTTTGGCGGCGGGGGCCATCTTCTTCCCCACAGCCATTCCCGTGCTGCTCTATTATCTGTAACCCCGCGGGCGATCCGCCCGCAGACTGGAGAATTCAATGAACACGCATCCATTCCTGCGCGCATTTCTGGCCGGAACCTTTGTGCCCGTGCTGGTCTTGCCGATCATGCTGACGGTATTCATCGTGGTGCGCATCGTGCTCGGTGTGGCGGTCCCCATCGAACAGGGGATGATCTTCCCCATGGCCGTGGTGCCCTCGCTCTTCGGCCTGTGGAACATGCTTTGGCTGGCCTCGCACGGCCGCACCCATCTGCCCATCGGCTTGCACGGCGCGGTGCTGCCCTGCCTGCTCATGCCGACGGGCGCTGTGACCGCATGCTGCCTGGGCGTGCTCTCGCTGGGCGCGTCGGGGGCCACCTGGTTCCACGCCTTGTTTGTGCCGTACGCGCTGATCGTTCCCTGCTTCCTGGCCGCCGTGGCCGGCTATTACCTGGTCTGGAAGTACATCGTCGGCTTCCTCAACCGCGTTCTGGGCATTGCGTAAAGTAGGCGGACCTTTCGGGCGACCATGCAGCGGTGCGATGCTGAAGGAACCTCGGATTAAGTGCATTCTTCAAGACGAGCCTTCCCTCAGTGGCTTTGCCCAGGAACTCCGACAGTTTGGGTAAGACGAAGAGTTCCTGGGCAAGAAGGAAGTTTCACCGCAGAGGAGCGAATGCCGGCGGGGTTAAGGGATTGACTAGAGGGAAACTTCCGAGTTAGCGTCGATCCATGTGCAATATTCATCCTCGGCCGTATTTCAAGATGTCGCCCCTCAGATGAACGGATTCCCGCTTTTCAAAGCTTGCCGTAGTGGTATTCTTCTGGCTATTATGCTTGATCAAAACTCCGTAGCATGTGAATGCCGAGACCACGAACCAGCTACTCTTGATCGCCCGGTGCTGTTCTTGCCCCTCATCATCATCATGGTTGCCAGCTTCGGCCTCCTTCTTGGCATGGCCGATCTTCCCTACGGCATCCAACTGGGTTCACTTATCCCTTATACAGCTTTCATTGTCTTAGCCACATTCAGCGCCCAGCATGGCCAACAGCCCTACTTTTTCGGGTGCCCCATCGTTCGTCAAACCATGCCCCGGCTGGCTCGGCGACATTTTGGCTTTCTCCTCACGGTTGTCGCCCTTGAGACAATCGCCTTGCAACTGACTCGATACATGCCTGCTTCTTGGCTCAACACTAGCGGGAGAGGTGGTTCGCCTTTCGCCGTAGCTCTGGTCGTCCTCTGCATGTGCCTTGCATTTACTCAGACACTGCGCAACCGCTCCTTGCTGGAGAAGGCGCACCAAGCTAAGTAGAGGATCACCGTCTATTCGTCAGTTACCAGTTCCTACATATTGATATACTCCTCAATCCGGCGGCTAGGTCCCTGACCGCATGAACTTGAATTTCAGTTTCTTCCATCCCCGGTCTCAAAATCGAGACCGGGGGCATTTTCAGTGGTTCGAGATTATGCGGTCAAATACCTAAAGGGTTGAACAAGTAACATTTTCGTGCGAAGTTCCCGATCTTGAGACGGACCTGTTTGGATCAACTGCGCCGGTGGTGTTCCGATCAGCCTTTCCAGAAGGCGATAACCAGGCCGCCGGCCACGATCAGTGCGCCTCCGGCATAGATGGGCGAGGTGGGAGACTGGCCGAAGCGCACCTTGGCCACCAACTGCGCCATGACGAAAAAAAGCGCGACATAGATACCCAGCAGTTTGCCGAAGTCCCAGCGGGGCACGTTGACCGCCGATCCATAGACGGCCAGCACGGCTACGCCCGCCGCAAAAGCGGCCAACCGCCCCACTCCCGAGGAGCGATAGAAGCTGGTTTGAAAGAAGGAGTCTCCGTAGACTTCAAGGAAGGCAGCCAGAGAGAGAGCCGCCGCCGCGCCCAGGGGGTGGGCGACCAAACGGTTCAGAGTATTCATCGATACAACCTCCAGGATAGGATCGAGAGCGACAGAATCGGATCGCGGGGAAGCGCAATCGCCGGGTCCGGGCGGAGCAAGGGGAGCAGCCGCCGGGCTTATTCCTAATCGTAGCCAGAGATGCATTAGTATTTCATCAAGACGGTTCCCTCAGCCGCCCTCGAAGAAAAACCAGCAGTTGTGCGGAGGCGATCCCGCGGGACGGGCGTCGATTCCAATCTCCGCCTCGCCGATGCGCCATCGAGAACGGCGCCAAGCACTTTCGCCCCAGCGCCGTCGAAAAACGGTGCGCAGCACGAAAGGAACGACCATGAAGTACGCCGGATTGCTGGCCATGCCAGCGGGGTTCTTGCTTACCATCGCCGCGCTGGTGCTGTATCCCGCGCCGGGGCCGCGCGCCGCGTTCGTGCTCTGTGGGCTGGCGGTGGAAGGCCTGGGATTGGGCGTCGCGGTACGCGGCCACATGGAAGCACGGAGAGGAAACCGCGCATGAACGCTCCCCTGACGGATTCGACCTTTGCTCTTACCCTGGCGCTGCTCTTTCTGGCGCCGCTGGCCATTGCCGGCGTGGCTCTGATCAATACCGGGCTGGGACGCTCGCGCTCGGCAGCACAGGCGCTGCTGGGCAATCTGGCCATTCTGGCCGTGACGGTCATTGTCTTTGCGCTGGTGGGCGCGACGCTGGCCGGCAGCCAGCCGGGCGCAGCAGGCGCCGCTGGACTGAGCTTCCAACTGGCCGGCAAATCGTGGAACTGGGTGGGAACGGCGCCCTTCCTGCTGGGCGGACTGGGCGCTGCACCGGCACAGGCGCAACTGGCCGTGCTCTTCCAATTTCTGGCCGTGGCGCTAGCCGCCATGCTGCCCTGGGGTTCGGGCGCGGACCGCTGGCGGCTGGCGGCGGGCTGCGCGGCGGCGGCGATCATCGCCGCACTGGTCTTCCCACTCACCGCGCACTGGATCTGGGGCGGCGGCTGGCTGGCGCAACTGGGCCAGAACTTCGGCCTGGGCGCGGGCTTTCTGGATGGCGGCGGTGCGGCCTCGGTGCACGCGCTGGGCGGATTGGGCGCGCTGGCCGTGGTGTGGATCGCCGGACCGCGCAAGGGCAAGTTTCCCCAGGAAGGGCTTTCTACCGCCATGCCGGGACACAACGCCGTCTATGTGCTCTTTGGCGCGCTGCTGGCCCTGATGGGCTGGCTGGCCTGGAACGCGGCGGGAGCGATTCTCTGGCTGCACGCTCCGCTGAGCGCGCTGCCGGTCAACGCGCTCAACACCCTGCTGACCGCCGCGGGCGCGCTGGCCGCCACCTTCGCCATGACGCGGTTTCGCTTTGGCAAGCCCGACGCCAGCCTCTGCGCCAATGGCTGGATGACGGGCCTGGTGGCCTCGACCGCCTCCTCCGGCATGGTCACGCCGGGCATCTCGCTGCTGATCGGCATTGTGGCCGGCGTCATCACTCCGCTGCTGGTCGAGGCCCTGGAACTGGCTCTCTCCATCGACGACCCCTCGGGCGCGATCTCCGTTCACGCCATTGGCGGATTGTGGGGATTGCTAGCCGTCGGCCTCTTTGCTCCGCAGCCCGGCCAGTTAATTGCGCAACTGGTGGGCATCGCCACCCTGCTGGGCGTGATTCTGCCGCTCTTCTACCTGCTCTTTGCCCTGCTCAACCATTGGGTCCCCTTCCGCGTCGATCCCGACGGCGAGCGCATCGGCATGGACCTGCACGAGCTGGGCGGAGGAGCGTACCCCGAGTTCGTTATTCATCGCGACGAATCGTATCGATGAAGCAGGGAACGAGGGATCAAGGGAACAAGGGAACAGTTGACCATCTATAAGGGAAACGGCAAGCCTTGCGGGAGGTTTGCCGTTTCTTTTTGTTTCTGAGTCCTTCGCTCCTTTGTTCCTTCTTTGCTCATGGTGTGTGCCAAACTATCCTGTGGAACGAGGAGGGACAATGGTCCGCATCCATCTGGAATACGAGGGCGAGTTGCACTGCAGCGCGACGCATGAGCCCTCCGGCAAACAACTGACAACCGATGCCCCCAAAGACAACCAGGGACGCGGCGAGAGCTTTTCCCCCACCGATCTGGTGGCCACCGCCTTGGGCAGTTGCATGTTGACGATCATGGGCATCGTCGCCCGCACCCACAACATCGAGATCGGCGGCGCCACGGCCACCGTCGAGAAAGAGATGAGCAGCACTCCGCCGCGGCGCATCGCCCGGCTGGCGGTGAAGATTCATGTGCCGCACCCGGTTAGCGCCGAAGACCGCAAGCGACTGGAAAATGGCGTGTATACCTGCCCGGTTCACAAGAGCCTGCATCCGGAGATGGAGATTCCGGTCGAGTTCGTCTGGGGCTCCTGAGAAACTTTGGCAATTGCCTTTCCCGGTACGGTTTTGTCGCCGCGGAGCCACGTCCCCGGAAACCCCGGTACAATGAAGGCACTCAGCCCGTTTGGCTGTACTTCCCCCCTCGGCAGCAATGCCGGAAACTGGACTGAATCGCGATGAAGAAGATCCTCTTTGGCCTCTATGCCGCCGTTACCGTCTGGCTGCTCGGCGTGGGCTTTCACCAGGCCATCTACGTGGCCCCGGACGAAGCCACCATGCACGAAATTCAGCGCATCTTTTACTACCACGTACCCTCGGCGATGCTGGCCTTTCTCTTCTTTGTGGTCAGTCTGGCCGGCTCCATCGGCTACCTGGCCTATCGCCGCAGCCATCCCGACCGGGCTTTGATGGCCGACGCCTGGGCGGTGGCCGCGGCCGAGGTGGGCGTGATCTATTGCACCGTGGTGCTGATTACCGGGCCGCTGTGGGGTCGCCGCGCCTGGGGCATCTGGTGGACCTGGGACGCGCGCCTGACCACCACCCTGGTGCTGTGGCTGATCTACGTCAGCTACCTGCTCTTGCGGCGCTTTGCCGCGGGGCCGCAGATGCAGACGCTGGCCGCCGTGCTGGGCATCTTCGGCGCGCTGGACGTGCCCATCGTCTACATGTCCAACCGCTGGTGGCGCACCCAGCATCCGGCGCCGGTGATGGGCGGCGGTGAGGACTCCGGTCTGGACCCGGCGATGATGCACGCCTTTCTCTGGAATATTGTGGCCTGGGCCGCCTGGGGAGCGCTGCTGCTCGCCCTGCGCTTCAGCGTCGAACGCCAGCAGCAGAAGATCGCCGCCCTGGAAGCACAGGATGCGCTGGACAGCAACATTTAGAGTCCCCGATAGGGGATCCGTAAACCCCTCGCCTTTAGGCGACGGAAG
>CAZBPD010000083.1:0-10154 GCA_964493705.1 uncultured Occallatibacter sp. | reverse complement strand
TCGGTCTCGGCGCGGGTGGCGGCGATCAGCTTGTCGATCAGGTCGTCGGCCTTGACGCCGAAGCCTTTGCGCCCGCTGACCTCGATGTAGGCGCGGCCAAGGTCTTCCTCGGCCACGTCGTAGCCCATTTCGACCGCACAGCGCGGCGTCAGCGCCACCATCTCGTAGCCGAAGTGCGTATAGCGGTTGGCCTGATCCACATGGCCCATGCCGCGCAGGGCCTGAATCACATTGGCCTGCGGGTCAGATTGCCGCGAGTCGATCACGTTATAAATCGCCTGCGCCCCGCCGAAGTGAGGATGGGTCTCCTCACCCTTCTCCGCCGAGATCCAGCACTCGTGGTTGGGATAGGTGAAGAACGGCTTGTAGCCGAAGTCCTTGCCCAGCAGGCCGAACTTCCACAGGTGATAGGCAATGTCCTTGCCCACATAGGTGACCGTCCCGTTGGAGCGCACGATGACCTTGGCGTCTTCGTTCAATGCGCCCTCGGCAATCTCCGCGCCGGGCCGCGTCATCACCCAGCAGCCCTTGTTCTTGCCCTCGGTCTCGAAGTAGAGCACGCCGGTCGCTTTCAACTGCGCGAAGGCCGCCTCCCAAAATTTGAGGTGCAGAATCTCGCTCTCGCGGGGCAAAAAGTCGTATTCGATGCCCAGGCGCAGCATGGTTTCCAGATGCCGCCGTAGCACCGCTGTCGAGATCAGCTCTGCCATCTCGGCGGTCTCGTTGGAACCGCGCTCAATCTCGTGCAGCGTGGCATAGCGCAGCTTCTTGCGCGCTTCGTTCTCTTCGTGTGTCCCGCCGGTGTACCACTGCGAGGTCTTGGCATACAGATCCCAGCAATAGAAGTCGAAGGCCCCTGCCTTCTCACTGACTCCCGTCGAGCGCTTCGCGCACTCCCCAATGATCGCGCGCACATCGGAGAGCGACTGGCCCTCCAGATGCTGAAAGCCGACCACCACATCCGCCACTTGCACACCGGTGTTGTCGATGTAGTTCTGCACATCGACCTTCTGCCCGGCGGCCTCGAGCAGGCGAACAAAGGTGTCGCCCAGAATGGCGTTGCGCAGGTGGCCGATGTGGGCCGCCTTATTGGGATTGATCGAGGTGTGCTCGACCAGGCTGTGAATTCCATTGGCGGGCAGCGGTTCGGCGACGCCGGAAATCGCCCGCACCGCACCAACGCGGTCCAGCCGGGCATTGATGTATCCCGCTCCGGCAACCTCAAAGGAGGCAAAACCATCGAGCGTTCCCAGCTCTGCCACGATCTCCGCGGCAATGATCTTGGGCGCCTTGCGCAGCTTGCGGGCCAGCTCGAAGGCAATCGGAGTGGCCAACTCGCCGAATTGCAGATCAGGCGGAATCTCGATGGCGATGCTGTCGAGCTGAATGCCGTACTTTGCCGCCAGAAGTTGGCGAAGATGCGCGCTGAGCCGTTGCTGTACTTCAAGGTACACTGGGAAATCCTCAAAAATCGTTGATTTTCAAGGCCAATTTTAGCACCACCCGCGGTGAGGCAGAGGCCTTCGGCCGGACCACCCCAGCATGACCAAGACACAAATACCGTAAGATGGATGATGATCGCACCTTCCGCCCGGAATCCACATAGGGCTGCAGTGCGCAGCACACTCATGAGCAAATCAAGCACAGAACGCTATTACCTCACCACGCCCATCTACTACGTGAATGCGCGCCCGCACCTGGGCCACGCCTATTCGACCATCGTCTGCGACGCCATCGCGCGGCGCAAGCGGGCGTTGGGCATCGAGACATGGTTCCTCACCGGCACCGACGAACACGGGCAGAAGATTGAAAGATCGGCTGAAAAAGCAGGCTGCCCACCGCAGACCTTTGCCGACGCCATCAGCGCCGAGTTCCGCGGCCTCTGGGACCAGTTGGGCCTGACCTACGACGACTTCATCCGCACCACCAGCGAGCGGCACAAAAAAGGCGTACAGAAGCTCTTTTCTGCTCTTCAGGAGCGCGGCTTCATCTACAAGGGCTCCTACACCGGCCAGTACTGCGTCTCGGACGAACTCTACGTCGATGGCCCTCCCGGAACCGTCTGCCCCGACTGCGGGCGGGTTACCGAGACGGTGAGCGAGGAGAATTATTTCTTCAAGTTGTCTGCCTTCGAGCGGCCCCTGCTGGAGTTCTACGAGGCCAACCCCGGCTTCATGGGCCCCGAGTCCACCCGCCGCGAGGTGATCTCCTTTGTCCGCAGCGGGCTCCGGGATCTTTCCGTCAGCCGGACGAGTTTTAGCTGGGGCATTCCCGTCCCCGGCGACGAAAAGCATGTGGTCTACGTCTGGCTCGACGCCCTGGCCAACTACATCACCGCGCTCGGCTACGGCTCGGACGACCCGGCCGACCAGGAGCGCTTCAAGAAGTTCTGGCCTGCGGACCTGCACCTGATCGGCAAAGAGATCAGCCGCTTCCACTGCGTCTATTGGCCGGCCTTTCTGATGGCCGCCGGGATTCCCCTGCCCCGCTCGGTCAAGGCAAACGGTTGGCTGCTCTTCGACCAGGGCAAGATGTCCAAGTCCAAGGGCAACATCGTGCGCGCCGAGACGGTCCAAGCGGTTCTGGGCTCGGATGCCCTGCGTTACTTCCTAATGCGCGAGATTCCCTTCGGCCAGGACGGGACTTTTTCGTTCGACGCCCTGGTGCAGCGCTACAACTCGGATCTGGCCAACGGCTACGGCAACCTGGTCAGCCGCGTCGTCAACATGGTGCACAAGTATTTTTCCGGTGTCGTGCCTGAAGCCGGCGCGGAGACCGCTGCCGAGACAACCTTGCGCACGGCAACTGAGAAAACCATTGCCGCCTTTGCACCGGCTTTCGACGAGCTGAACTTCTCTGAGGCGCTAAAGGCTCTGTGGACCCTGGTCGCCGAGACCGACGGCTACCTGACCGCCAACGCTCCCTGGAAGAAGCCCGCCGACCGCTCCGACGAGGAACACGTGCAGCTTCAGGCCCGCGTGCTCTCGACCGCAGCCGAGGCCATCCGCATCATCACCGCGCTGGCTTACCCCATCCTGCCCGACGCGGCGGCCAAGGTTTGGCTGCAACTGGGCCAGGGCGAGATAGCCATCGCCGCCAGGAATGCATTCCTGAGCGAAGTTGCCTGGGGCGGCTTGAAGGCCGGAACCCGCTTCGCCGAACCCTCTCCGCTCTTCCCCCGCGCAGAAAAGGACGCCGTGGAACGGATGCAGAATCTGGAAATTGAGAATAGCAAAAGCGTGATCGAAGCCGCCGGCGGCGGTGGGGCAGAGGGCGGCTTAGCCGCCAAAGTCGACAGGGCCGCTTCGGCGTTTGCGGCAAAGGAAGCGGGAAATGAGGGAATCATGAGCGAAATCACTCGAAATCAAGCGGCTTTGGATAAAGCTCCGGTAGACTCCGTGGGCGAAGATTCGGCAGTTGAGACCAAGGGCTACGAGACGCTGGCAAAGACAGCTTTGGCGTCTGATGCTCCCGCCGCTTTATCGCCGATTCCTCCGCAGGGGGCCGCGGAACAGCCGTCTGCCTCAGCGCAGGTGATCTCCATCGACGACGTGATGAAGCTGGACCTGCGCGTGGCCCAGATTCTAGTGGCCGAGCGCGTCCCCAAGGCCGACAAGCTGCTGCGTTTGGAAGTCGATCTGGGCTACGAAAAGCGGCAGATTCTGGCCGGCATCGCCCAATACTACGAGCCGGAGAAGCTGGTCGGCCGCAAGATCGTCATCGTGGCCAACCTGGCTCCCCGCAAGATGCGCGGCCTGGAGTCCAACGGCATGTTGCTGGCCGCTTCGCTGGAAGGCGGCGCGCCGGTGCTCGCCGGCTTCCTGGAAGAGGTTCCGCTGGGGGCAAGGCTGAAGTAAAGCCGTGTGCAATGAACTTGAGACTAGGACTTGAGACGCACATACTCTCTATCTTCATACCCGGAAGATGCGTCTCAAGTCCTACCCTTTGTGAGACGAGGATTTACCTATTTGGACACTCCGGTGCCTGCAGGGTCTTGAGATACTCGTCAAGCGGCATGGGCGTGTCGTCTACACCTTTCCAAGAATGTGACCTGTTCCAAGCATATGTGATGTACCATTTTCCACTCTTCTTGATGAAAGCTTGGTAATGGTCATCACCGCAACTCCCATTTTCTAGACAAGGTCCATTCCTGTTATCCTCCCATTCGGTCCAAACCCCGTTTTCCCTCCAGCGGAAAGCTGAATAGTTGAACCTGCTTAGCCCCTTCCACTCAACTCCGTTTAGACGATCAGCATCTGAGACCTTCTCTGGCACAACAGTAATCCGCCCACCCTTGAACTCGATCAGCCTTTCATTGCTTTTCCCAAAATAGATCGCCCCACATGCCGTGTACTCATGGCTCAGTATTTGCATCCCGACCTTCTGTGATTCAGCCTGCAACGATGGCCTCTTTCTGTCCTGAGCAAAGAAATCTGAATTAATGAGCAATGATGCAATAACGGTTAGAACAATTTTGGTGTAGATGTCTGGTTTCATGCGCAGTATTTTACCACTACGTAGCGGCGTCCGAATGAATCGGGTCGCAGGGTTGCTCCCGTAGGGAGCCGCAGAGAATAGCCCAGGGTGAAGCGCAGCGAAACCCTGGGTAAGATGCGTATCGAATGGAGTCCGCCCTGTAGGGGCGGATAGAAAGGTGGCTTCTTGTTGGATGGCCGCCGACTTCGTGTTCTCGCTTCTCGCCGCCCCGACGGGGCGGATGGCTTCAATGGAAATGCGTTCCCAGGGTTTCACCCTGGGCTATTGTCTTTCCTTCCCTGAGGGAAGGAAAAGCGACGCCACTACCGCGCAATGGCCTGATCGATACGACGCCGAACTATCTCACAACTTAACCTTTTTGAGACAGCACAAAGTATCGATTGTGAAACGTCCAACAGGTCAAAGCGACGGTTGCTCGACGAGGCGCGGGATGTTCATTTCCCCTTCGCGCTCACGTGCCTGGGCAAGATCGTAGGCCGCCTGCATGCGCAGCCACATATCGGCACTGCCGCCAAAAGCCTTTTCAAAACGCAACGCCATTTGAGGAGTGACGGCGCTTCTGCCCCTCACCACGTTGTGAAGCTGCTGACGCGTGATCTTGATTGCTTTCGCAGCCTGGGCCACGCTCAGGTTAAGTTCGTCAAGGTTCGCCTTGGCGAGTGCGCCTGGGTGAACGGGAATCTTCATCGGCATCGCGTCTTCCCCTCCTCATGGTAATCTTCCAGATCTACGTCGTAGGCGTCGCCTCCCTGGAAGCGGAAGGTCACCCGCCAGTTGGCCCTTACGGTCACGGCCCACACGCCTTTACGGTCGCCCTTCAATGGGTGCAATCGAAATACCGGCTGGTTCATATCCTCGACATCACCGGCTTGATCGAGAGCCGAAAGGATCAACCGCAAACGGTCGACATGATCGGCGCTGACCCTGCGCGAGTCATCCTCTTCAAACAAGCCCCGCAGGCCCTTGTGTTTGAAGCTCTCGATCATCATCCAAATGTAAAACGTCAATTGACACTTGTCAACTCAGAGGCAATTGGCTGAAGGTGAGCTGGCAGGTAAAAGAGTGACTGTGTTTCTCACCAAAAAACCATTTTGAGACGGCAAACAGACCCGCTGCAGTCTGGATTGCTTATACACATAAATCGCGCTATCCTTACACATCGGGAGGCGATTCCATGCGAACCAATATCGACATTGACGGCGAATTACTCAAAAAGGCGATGGCGGCTACCGGAACCTCTACCAAGAAAGCAGCGGTTGAGGCCTGTTTGAGCGAAGTGGTGCAACTGCGCCGGCAGGGCCGCGTTCGGAAGATCTTCGGCATCGGAGGCTGGGAGGGCGATCTGAGAGCCATGCGCGAAGGCCGTCTTCCGGAGTGGGAAGCGGAGCAATCGACAGTCCGCGCTGCCGTGAGCGCCCCGTCCGAGGAAGTACCCGCCCACTGACAGAAGGACTTTCCATGGTCATCGTAGACAGTTCGGTGTGGATCGATGCCATCAATGGCGTCTCCTCCGCGGAGGCAATCTGGCTGCATCAATGGCTTCACCGGGAGGGGGTCGGATTGACCAGCCTGATCCTCTGCGAGGTGTTGCAGGGTATGCGCGGGGAAAAGCGCATCCGTCAGGTTCGGGACGAGTTGCTGCGACTCACGGTTTTCGAGAATTACTCTGCCGACCTGGCCATTCAAGCCGCGGAGAATTACCGTTTCCTGCACTCCAAGGGCGTTACCATTCGGACGTCGATCGACTGCCTGATCGCCACCTTTTGCATCGAAAACCGATTTCAGCTTCTCCAACACGACAGCGATTTCGTGCCCTTTCACATCCATTTGGGGTTGGATATTCTTGACCCATCTGTCGGCGTTTTAAACTAGAGGAGATATTTCTCCGAGGTTCCCTTTGCTGATCGATTCCCACGCCCATCTGGACAGCGAGCGCTACGCTGATGACCGCGAGGCTCTGTTACGGCGCGCCTGGCAGGCCGGTGTGACCACCATCCTCTCCATCGGCATCGGCGAGCACGCCCGCGGCATGGGCCGGGCGCTGCAGATTTGTCGAGAATTCAATCAACGTAAAGAGGCTGGGACATCCTTCCCCCGGCTCTACGCCTCGGCCGGCGTCTATCCCCACAACACCCCGGAGATCGACGGCGAAATCCTGACCGAACTGGACCGCCTGCTCAGCGAGCCCGAAGTTATCGCCTGCGGCGAGATCGGCCTCGACTACTACCACGAGGGCGCCGCGCACGCCGTCCAGCAAGAGATGCTGATTGCCCAGTTGGAGATCGCCGCCCGCCGCCAGCGGCCTATCCTCATCCATTGCCGGCCTAAAGACGCCGGGGTCCCCAGCGGCAGGCCTTCGTCGCTGGGGTGGAAAGACGGCCAGACCGACGCCTGGGACGACCTCTTTGCGATTCTCGACATCCACTGGCGCACGACCGGCCTGGGCGGCATTCTGCACTGCTTTGGCGGCACTCTGGAGCAGGCGCAGAGAGGCATCGAGATGGGCTTTCTCGTCTCCTTTGCCGGCAATCTGACCTATCCCAAGGCGCAGCCGATGCGCGATGTGGCCGCTCGATTGCCGCTGGACAGCCTGCTGGTGGAGACCGACGCTCCCTGGCTGGCTCCCGCGCCCTACCGTGGCCAGCGCAATGAGCCGGCGTTGATGGCTCACACCGCCGGCGTAATGGCGGGATTGCGCGGCCTTTCCGTAGAAGAAATTGCCGCCGTTACCAGGAAAAACTTTCAACGCCTGTTTCGTCTTGGCGCGGACGTGGGAAACTGTTAAAGGTATTGCATTCGGCAGAGTTTGCCCAGCATCGAGGATCGAAAAACATGGCCCAGGATAATTCGTTCGACATCGTCAGCAAGGTAGAAATTCAGGAAGTCCGCAACGCCATCGATCAGGCGCTCAAAGAGATCAAGCAGCGCTTCGACCTGAAGGACTCCCACTCCGAGATCAACCTCGTCGAAGACGACAAGGAGATCCAACTGGCCTCGGCCGGGGAGTACAAACTCGAGGCCGTCAAAGAGATCCTCGGCCAGAAGCTGGTCAAGCGCGGCGTCTCGCTCAAGAACCTGACCTACGGCAAGCTGGAACAGGCCGCCGGGCAGAGCGTGCGGCAGAAGATCTCGCTGCAGCAGGGCATCCCCATCGAGAAGGCCAAGGAGATCGTCAAGCTGGTCAAGGACTCGAAAAAGAAGGTGCAGGCCAGCATTCAAGGCGACATGGTGCGCATCTCCAGCAAGGACCGCGACGAGTTGCAGTCGATCATCGCCCTGTTGCGCGGCAAGGAACTGGGCGTCGAACTGCAGTTCACCAACTACCGCACCAACTAGGCGGGGCGCGCCTTTTGACCGCCTGCCGCATCGTATGAGAGGGTAGCCTCTGAACCCCATTCCCACCGGCACAAGAAGCGGAGTACTTTGAGCACATTGGCGATAGCGACGGCAAGTGAAGTCTTCGATCTGCTGCGCGACGACCTGGTGGCGATCGAGCAGGAGCTGGGCCGCGACGCCGCCTCCGGCGTCAGCACCATCACCGAGATCGCCGAGTACCTGCGCGCCGGCGGCGGCAAGCGCATTCGCCCTTCGCTGCTCTTGCTGGCAGCCCACGCGCTGGACTACTCCGGCTCGGCCGCCATCCGCCTGGGTGCGGTGGTGGAGATGGTGCATACCGCTACGCTGGTGCACGACGACATCATCGACGGCGCCGACCGGCGCCGGGGACGCCCTTCCGCAAATACCACCTGGGGAAATGAGAAGTGCGTGCTGGCCGGCGACTGGCTTTACATGCAGGCCTTCCGCGTGGCCCTCAAGGAAAAGAACCTGCGCATCCTCGAACTGCTGATCGAACTGACCCAGCAGATGGTCGAGGGCGAACTGCTGCAGATGCAGAAGCTGGGCAAGGCCGTCAGCGAGGCCGAGTACTTCGACCTGATCTTCCGCAAGACCGCCTGTCTCTTCTCTGTCTCGATGCGTCTGGGAGCAGTGCTGGCCGGGGCGACCGAAGAGCAGGAGGCCTCGCTCGCGCTCTATGGACGCACCGTGGGCCTGGCCTTCCAGATCGTCGACGACGTGCTGGACCTGACCGCGACCGAGGAGGTTCTGGGCAAGCCGGTAGCCAGCGACCTGCGCGAGGGCAAAGCCACGCTGGCCGTGATCCACTCCAGCGACCACGGCACCGCCGCCGACCGCCAAGCCATCAAGCGCGTCTTGGACGACCGCGGCTTTACCCGCACCAGCCGCGAGCAGTTGCAGCAGATCCTGACCCGCAACGGTTCGGTCGAATACGCCATGGCCGCCGCCCACCGCTACGCCGAACAGGCCCGCCAGGCGCTGGACTTCCTGCCCGACTCCGAATACAAGCGCGCCCTGCTCTGGGCGCCGGATTTCGTGGTGGCGCGGGAAAAGTAGACACCTTTTTCTACAAGTTAGAGTCGATCCAGCCGCTTGGTCGATACGGTTCGCACCTGTTCAAAGCAGTTCTGCGATGCTTCGGACTGAAGCCGAGCGCTGCTCGGCCACGTCGGCAAGAATGCCGTGGAGCGTACCAGTCTTCAATGGACTGTGGAGCGGGACGGAAACCGAATGGGCAGGCGGTCCAACATGAAGAAGCCTCACATGGCTTCCCTTCTGGCGAAGCACTTTGTAGCCGATGAGTTCCAGGGCGCGAATTAACCGCTCGCCGGAGACCCCGCGCGGCAACTTCATGCCGCCTCGACCGCAATCAATTCATCTTTGACAAAATGTAATTGGATGAGTTTTGGACGCGAAGGTTCATCTTCAAAATGGAGGCTCGTTGCCTCCAATACATTGTCGCGCAACTCGTCCCAGCTCTCGGCTTCGGTAAAGATCGAATGGCCGAGCGCCCGCGCCGTGTAGCCGCCCTCTTCCGCTTCGCGCACCTCGAAGATCAGTTCCATGGGGTTTAGCATAACGCAATCCGCCGTTTCCGTCAGGCTCATGTGGACGTTCCTTACGCCCCTTCCATCCTGCCGCGCAGGGCGGCGGCGTAGGCGGCGGGCAGGTGTTTGCGCTTCATCTCGGTATCGCAGACCACGTGCACTGTTTCTCCCTCGGCCAGGAGCGTGGGTTCAGTTCCCTCCCCGGCGTCGCGCAGAATCCGATAGGCGAACTTGAGCACCGAGCCGCGCAGCAGCGCAGGCCGGGCCTCGATCAGAATCGCATCGTCGTAGCGCGCCGGAGCCCGGTAGCGGCAGCGGGCTTCGGCCACCGGGAGAATGCAGCCGTGCTCCTCTTCCAATTGGCGATAGGAGAAGCCCAGCGCGCGCAGCAGTTCTACCCGGCCAATCTCAAACCACACCAGATAATTGGCGTAATAGACCACGCCCATTTGATCGGTTTCTGCGTAGCGCACCCGGACGCCAGTCGTGACTTGCATTTATGGTTCTCCATCGTCTGATAATGCGTTGAGTTGTGGACCTGTTTTCCACAGGACAAAGACTGCCGATTCGAGATTTATGGGCTCCAAAGCTCGTTTCATCTCGCCTAGTGGGACTGTCCGCTGCAGGACATAATTCCGTACCGTGTTTTCCACGTGGAACGCGAATTTATCCAGATTTCGTCGGGTTTTTTCCCGATTTTCTGTGAACGACCACCGGCTAATAGCCGGTGGCTTCGGGTTACGGCTGGAAGCC
>CAZBPD010000082.1:0-10445 GCA_964493705.1 uncultured Occallatibacter sp. | reverse complement strand
TGTAGGTGCCTTCGCTGGTGTCGACGCGGATCTTCTCGCCTTCGTTGATGAAGGCAGGCACCTGCACCATCAGGCCGGTCTCGGTTCTGGCCGGCTTGGAGACGCTGGAGGCGGTGGCCGACTTCAGCCCCGGCTCGGTCTCGACAACCGTCAACTCGACGCAGGTCGGCAGGTCGATGCCCACCGCGACGCCGTCGATGTAGCTGACTTCGATCTGCAGGTTGGGGGTCAGGTACTCGACCGCGTCGCCCAGCAGCGAGCCCTTGAGAACCGTCTGCTCGTAGTCCACCGGGTTCATGAAGTAGTAGTCGTCGCCGTCGTTGTAGAGATACTCCATGGTCACTTCGTCGACCGAGACCTTCTCGATGGCGTCGGCGGAGCGAAAGCGGTGCTCGAACATGGCGTTCGACTTGAGGTTGCGCAGCTTGGCCTGAATGAAGGCGCGCAGGTTGCCGGGAGTGCGGTGCTCCACCTTGAAGACCAGATGCAACTGGTCGTTGTGCTTGATGATCATGCCCGGACGCATTTGAGTGGCGGGAATCGCCATAAAGGGGGTTGCTCCTTGCTGTGCTTGCGCTCGGCGCGCAAAAAATGTTGGCCTTGGCCCATCTTCCATTGTAGACCAGTGAGGTGTTCCCACCCCGCCCACCGGCGAAGAGGCAGCGGCCATTGCCGGAACGGCCCCGCTTCATCCCCGAGGCCGAATCTTGAGACGCGCCAATCCCAACCGCAAGGGCCCTACAATCGAGCCGGCCTATCCTCTGCCGCCCATTTTTTGCGCCGTGCCTGTTCCGCGTCCGACGGATTGTCGGGTTGAGGCGATCCGGTTGTGAAAGGGCCGACAGTGCGGTAGGTTTTCAGGAGGACGCCCTTAGATGTGGGGCGCGATTCCACCAGGGTAAGACCAAGTGGCGGCAGGCCTTCTGCGAAGAGGCGCTTGCCTTTGCCAAGGATCACTGGGTAGATCCAGACGCGAAACTCGTCGACCAATTGCGCGGCGATCAGGGTTTGAAGCAGTTGACTGCTCCCCCAGATGTGCAACTCCGGTCCGTCGGATGCTTTCAGCCGGCGAACCGCTGCAACGACGTCGCCGCTCAAGCGATGCGTGTTCACCCAGTCGAAGCTGTCGAGACTGTTCGTCACGACGTATTTCGCTGCCTTGTTGAAGGACTTCGCGACGGGATGGTCGCCGGCAAAGGGCCAGAAGGCCGCCCATATTTCGTAGGTACGGCGTCCTAAGAGCAGGTCGAACTCATGGGAGATGAGTTCGGTCAAGGCTGCGAAGCCATCCGGCGATCGGAAGGGCACTTGCCAGCCCCCCTGGGTGAAACTTCCTGTCGGATCCTCCTCCGGCCCACCGCCCGACTGCACGATACCGTCGAGCGTGACATGGTGAATGGCGACGATCTTTCTCATGGCGATTCCTCCTTTACAGGACGGCCGGGTGCTGAATGGCCAGTTCTCACTCCGATGCGAACAGCGCCGCGGAGGTCGCCAATTTTTTTGCTTTTGGGCTTGTATGTCTATAAGCCATTGGAGCAGCGTCACAGGTTCAGGCCCGGCTTCGGGGATACTCCTCCCCGGAAAGACTGGCTGTGGCCCAACTCAACCTTTTTGAGACAGCACAAAGATCCCTTTTTGAGTTACGCCGCGTAACGAAGGACTTCCACTTCGGCATTGCGCTGAACGGCCTCTTCGGCTTGCTGGTAGATCCGTTTCGTGACGGCGCCGGATAGATAGTACTCGCCGCAGTTTTGGCAGACCTCTGCGGGAACGTCCTTGAAAACAACCACCGTGGGGATTCGCTCCAGCGTAACCGTCGCCGTACCGGGCTGAGTTTGGCCAGTCTTGCAGAGAACGCATTGCATGCTTGCCTCCATATGATTAACCCCTGGTTTTGAAGTCAGATCCCCACAGAAGAGGGTCTGGCCGGTAAACGGTCACCAAGTAACATGCGCCCTTTGCTGGATCGCGTGCAACCACGGCATGTATGGGCTGATGCAGCGCAAATCCCAACAGCAGCACGCTGGGGTAGGGCCGGTCTTCAGGATAATGGGCGATGATCTCTCCTGACTGAAGCAAATCCGAAATAATCTCGGGCGATATTCCTCGCTGAAACATTCGCTCTACTGCATGTCGGGAAAAAATGACCTGACTACACTCCATACATTCTCTGCGCCCGCCTTCATTTGATGTCAATGGTAGCAAATGGGAATCGGAGATGGTCTGTCTACAGGAGGCGCCAGCAGGCGGAAAACATGCACCATGGGTCTCAAAGTCTGCCCCTTGTGAGAGGCTTGCGGCGCCATCCGGTTGGCCCCGACCGCCGGTCCCGCCAAACCGATCCAGCTTTTATCGACTGCAATTTCAACAATCTCTCTCAAAAAACTTAAAGGAACGGGTTTATCACCCTTATGCTTCCGAAGCGCTCACCGTGCTGCAGGTCCTCGGTATAGAGCAGATCGCACCGGGCCTGCATTGCGCCCGCGACGATCAGTGCGTCGTACCAGGAAAGCCCGCTGCGGGCGTGCAACTGCAAGGCCTCCGCACAGAGCGCCGGGGACGATTGCACCCCCAGCAACGGTCGGAAGACGGTACGCAGATATTGCTCGGCATCGGCCGCCTGCATCGGTTGGGAGAAGCGCCGCAGGGCCACATTGAAGAACTCCTGTACTACCTGATAGCTGATGACTCCCTTTTGCGTCGTCAGCGCCTCGCGGATGAGTTGCGCGGCGCGATGCGCCTTTACCGGGGCGCTTTGATCGAAGGAGTAGACGAAGATATTCGTATCGAGAAAGAATCTATCGCTCATTCAACTCATCCCGGCTGAAGCGCTGGCCTGCATCGACGTGTTGCAAGCGGCCCATCAGCGCATCGAAGCCCTGAACGTCTCCGGCGCTCTGGGTAAATTGCGCAAGCCATTCCCGGAAGGCCTCGTTCAGCGTTCTGCGCTGCCCGCGAGCGATCAGCCGCGCCCGTTCGATCAAGTCCTCATCCGCGCTCAAGGTGATATTTTTCATACGAAAACAGTGTACACGATTTCCGTGTTATCGAGGGATAGCTTATTGCTTTCAAGCTCCAAGACGCAGCCTTAGCCCTTGTTCAATCAAGAAGTGAGGCAGAGATCACGGCCTCCCTACTGCACAGGGAAGGGTGTCGCCGCAGCCCTCGGCCCGTTTCTGCGCGCGGACAACAAAAACGTTTGACTTGAAGGAATAGTGGCTTTTCCATGCCGGCGTTGGCCGGGTTGTTCGACCCTGCCTGAATCAATTACCATGAGCCGCGCAGGATGGAGGCGCCTGCAATGCCCGCGAACCGCCGCCTGCCCAGGAGTCTTCCATGAAGTCTTTGCGCACCTCCCTGCTCGTTGCCTTGCTTGCATCCATCACCCTGACGCCACTGCCGGTGCGGTCGCAGACTGGATCGGTCTCGGGCGTCCACGCCGACGCGCTTTACAAGAATCCCGCCACTCCCGTCGACCAGCGTGTTGCCGACCTGCTCGCCCGCATGACGCTGGAGGAGAAGGCCAGCATGGTTGCCGGCTCCGGCTGGATGGAGTCTATGCCCATTGAGCGGCTAGGCATTCCCGCCATCAAGATGGCCGATGGGCCGATGGGGGTGCGTTCCTGGGCGGGCAGCTCGGCCATAACCAGCGGCCCCAACGATCCGCACAAGATCACCTCCACCAGCTTCCCCGCCGGTGTGGCCATGGCCGCCAGCTGGGATTCCGACCTGGTCCGCCGTGAGGGGCGGGCGATTGCGCAGGAGGTCAAGGCGCTGGGCCGCGACATGATCCTCGGCCCCACGGTGAACATCAACCGCGTGCCGCTCTGGGGACGCAACTTCGAGGGCTACGGCGAAGATCCTTTTCTGGCTGCACGGCTGGGCGTGGCCTACATCAAGGGCGTACAGGGCGAGGGCGTGATCCCTTCGCTCAAGCATTTTGCCGCCAACAACGAGGAGTTCGAGCGCCACCGCATCGACGAGACGGTCGACGCGCGCACCCTGCACGAGATCTACCTGCCCGCCTTCAAAGCGGCTGTACAAGAGGCCGATGTGTGGACCGTCATGTCGGCCTACAACCTGGTCAACGGCACGCATTGCGCCGAGAGCAAGGCGCTGCTCGACGACATCTTGAAGAAGGAGTTAGGCTTCAAGGGCTTCGTCATCTCCGACTGGGGATCGACCTACTCGACTGCGGCCACGGTCAACGCTGGAATGGACCTGGAGATGCCGGGCGGCGCGCCGATGCAGGCGTGGTTTGTCCTCCCCAAGACTCAAGCCTCGGGCAACGGCGCCGGCTGGCTGACCCAAGAGAAGGTGCTGGCCGAGATCAAGGCCGGGCACATCGCCGAGTCCACGCTGAACGACAACGTCGGCCGCATTCTGCGCGTGATCTTTGTCAGCGGGCTCTTCGACCATCCGCACACGGCTACCGGCATCGTCGATACTCCCGAGCAGATCGCCGTCGCCCGCCAGGGAGCGACCGAAGGGATCGTGCTGCTCAAGAACGCCGGTGCACTGCTGCCGCTCGATCCCACCAGGATCCACTCCATCGCCATAATCGGACCCAACGCCGCCGTGGCGCGGACGGGAGGCGGGGGCAGTTCGCTGGTGCGGCCCGCATACTCCATCTCGCCGCTCGACGGATTGAAGGAGCGTGTGGGAAAGAGCATCGCGGTCTCCTCCGCTCTCGGCGTCGGCATGGAAGGTGAAGACCCCACGCTGGACACTCCCGAAGCCCGCGCCCGCCTACTCAAGGAGGCCGTTGAAGTTGCCGCCCACGCCGATGTAGCCGTCGTCGTGGTGGGCCGCTACCCCAAGCTGGAGGGCGAGAGCTTCGATGTGAAGACCATGGACCTGCCCGCCGGCCAGGATGAGTTGATTCAAGCCGTCGAAAAGGCCAATCCGCATACCGTCGTTGTGCTCAACAGCGGCGACCCGGTGACCATGGGCAAGTGGCTGGACGGGACCCCTGCGCTGGTCGAGCTCTGGTACGGCGGCCAGGAGGGCGGCCACGCATTGGCCTCGATCCTCTTTGGCGACGCCAACCCCTCCGGCAAGCTGCCCGTAAGTTTCCCCAAGAAGTTTGAAGACTCCCCGGCCGCAGCCAACTATCCCGGCACAAACCTGCACGTGAACTACGCCGAGGGAATCTACGTCGGATATCGCTACTTCGACACCAAAAACGTCGAACCGCAGTTCCCTTTCGGCTTCGGGCTCAGCTACACCACCTTCGCCTACAGCGGGCTGACCGTCACTCCCGGCAAACTCTCCGGCAACCAGGCGGTCGAGGTCAGCGTGCAGGTGCGCAATACCGGCAGCCGCGCCGGAGCCGAGGTGGTTCAGCTTTACGTGCACGACGGCCACTCCAAGATCGACCGCCCCAGCCACGAATTGAAGGGTTTTCAGCGCGTCGAGTTAAAGCCGGGCGAAAGCAAAACCGTGCGATTCAAGCTGGACCGCGCAGCGCTCTCCTATTGGAGCCCGGCAGAAAAAGCCTGGGTAGCCGAGCCGGGCGTCTTTGAGATTCAAGTGGGAGCCAGTTCCCGCGACATCCGGCTGCAAGCGCCGCTGCAACTGGCAGTCCAGTAAACGCATAGCAAACCCGCTGGAGAATGAATCTATCTTCAAGTGCGCAAACCCATTTTGAGTGAGATGGGAAATCAAGATCCAGCGTTCCGACCGGCGCAGCCAACCAGCCGCGCCGGTTGTGGCTTTGGCTGGAACGCACCGCCGTCGTCACCGCCGGTACACATCGTATCCGCGCAAATGCGCAGCGGGCAGGAACTCCTGCATCAGCAACTGCATCACTGCCGCGCGATCGGGCGTGGGGTCTTCTTTGGTTTGCACATCGGTCTTCACAATCAGCCAGCGAATGTTGCGGGATCGCACCAGCGCGGCGATCTCGGCCGGCGTGTAGGGATCGATGGTGGGATCGAAGAACGGCACGGGAAAGCGCGGCGCACGACCCGTCGCAAAATAAAACGGCTCCTCTCCAGGGAGGAGAACGATTCCGTCGTCGAAGGGAATATTGGCCTGGGCGTAGCGCAGCAGTTCGTCGATCTCCAGTAGATAGGGTCCCGGAGTGGCCAGGCCGGCCAGCTCGGGAAACGCGGAGTGCGCCGCGGGGCCATCCGGAAGGTTTGCATAGCTGAGCCGCTCCTCGCTCGCCGTGTAAAACCCTCCGCATACCAGCAGGGTGATGGAAATAACCGCGGCCAGTGCCGGCGTGAACCAGCGATTTCCACCTTCGCGAGCGGCGAACGGGCCAAGAAACGCCAGCAGTTCCGCAATTGCCAAAACCAGCAACGGCCAGATGCCGTAAGTCGATCCCCAAAGCTGTTGCGAGAGAAACGTGCCGTGAATGGCGGCCAGCAGCAGCAAAGGCATAAAGGCGCGCAGAGTCAGTTGGCGGCGCAACCGGACAAGATGGGCGAGCGCCAGTGCGGCGGCAAGCACCAGCACCAGCGGCCAAAGCGCCAGCAGGGCGTCGCCGCGCTCGTCGGCGTCGTCGTACCGTGCGAGCGAGGCAAGCGTAAAGACAAACGGAGCAGCCAGCAGTGCGAATGCTGCCATCGCCGGCCAGCGGGAGGACCCCACTTTAGCCGCAAAAACAAAATCGCGGCGAGGATGGGGCACCCTGGTTCGCTGCTTCAGTGCGAGCAAAAGCAACGCCCCTGCGACGCACGGCAGTGTCCAGGCAAGCGAGGGATCGCTGTAGACGGAGAGCATCAAGCCGAGCCCCGGCAGCCGCCGCTGGCCTGCATACTGGATGGTCCAGTGCAGATAGTTGCCCAGACCTACAGTGCATTCGAGCGCTAGAAGTGCAGTCAGCAATCCTGCGCAAACGCCGGTTAAAAACGCCCGCAACGATCGTGATTCAACAACAGACGCCGGAGCATTTCCACCTTGCAAGCGCTTTTGAACCAGTACCAGCAGAACCGCGCCCACCGCGACCAAAAGAAACGGCCCGCCCATATTCTGCTTGAAAAACATGGGAACGCAGGCCGCAACTCCAGCGGCAAACGCCAGCGCCGCGCCTTTTTTTGGCTCGATTTGCGCGAAGAACCACAAAGCAACCAGCAGCCAGAAGCCACCGTCGCAGTCGTACTCGGGGTTGGGGACAATGCAGTAGATGCCCAGGAAGACCAGCGGCGCAGCCGTGAGCAGAGCCACCGTCCAGGCAGCTACGACACGCCCGCGCAGCAGGGCGAGCGCCAACCTCCACGTCAACACCGTACCCAGCCCCCCGGTGATTGCGACATAAAGAACGTGGTGGAGAACTATCCGTCCCGTCAGGCGAATGATCGCGGCCTGGAGGAGAAACGTGAGGGGCGCGTGTGCCAGGGGGAAGTCGCGGTAGGGAACCTGTCCGAGGGCAATGCGCTCGGCGGTATTGAGAATGTAGCTCAGGTCGAAGAGGACGGCGACGTGCGCGTTCTGCCACAGCACCACGCCAGCCGTGGCTGCAAACAGCACTGCGCCCGCGACCAAGTCGCGCAACGCCCAGCGCGGCTGCGAGGTCTCGGGATGCGGCGGCTCCAGTTCGGCTATGGTTATGCTAGGCATTTGGCCAAAGTTCCCCTATTTGCGAGGGATTTTGTTGAAAGGCGATCTATTTGTGATGTGGGGATAACAGTGGATTGCTTTAAACCTATCTATGGTGGGCGCTGCAGGATTCGAACCTGCGACTTCCACCGTGTGAAGGTGGCACTCTACCGCTGAGTTAAGCGCCCCTGGGGTTGGCGATGGACGAGCCAGTGGGGCATCCCGTAGGTTAGAGTAACACCAGAGGAGCCTGGAGGCCAAATCCCGCTCTCCACGGCCGCAGCCGCCGATCGATGCACGCTGGAGCCAGTCCGAATTGCCGGGACGCCGCCTTCACCGCTGAAGGCGAGGAGACGCTCCGCGCGGCTGACCCGGCGGCAGGTTCCCATCCTTCTTCCCATCTGGTTTCCCGCTTCGTTCCCAACACAGACTCCAGCTTAAATTCCCTTCAAGATAATGTAGATCCAGCGCAACCTTCCGGCACAGATGGGGTTGGAGAAATCATGGCGACCCTTGTCCTGGACAACACGGCTCTGGGGGTGGGCGGCGCTCCGCAGACAGCAGTGGAGCGGGTGGAAGCGCTGAGCCGGGGACTGGACCCGGCATCGGACGCAGCCGTCATGCTGCGCGCGGCTGCAGGCGATGAGGCTGGATTCAACTACCTGGTGCAGAAATACCACCGCCCCATGATCCACTTTCTCTTCCGCATGGTGCGCAACCAGGCGGTCGCCGAGGAGTTGGCGCAGGAGGTCTTTCTGCGCGTCTACCGCTCGCGGGAGAGCTACCGGGCAGAGGCCAAGTTCACCACCTGGCTCTACCGCATCGCCACCAACCTGGCGGTCAATCACGCCCGCGACACGCGCCACGAACGGGCGGCGCAAAACGTTTCGCTGGACGCGCCGGACGAAGAGAACGGCATGACGCCCGAGGTGGCCAGCAAAGATCTCTCGGTGGAGCAGCGCCTGCTGAGCGAGGAGCGCCGGGCGGCCATCCGCAAACACGTGATGGACCTGCCCGAGCGGCAACGCTTGGCGGTGCTGATGCACAAATACCAGGGGATGGACTACCGGCAGATCGGCGAGGTATTGAAGTTGAGCGAGTCGGCGACCAAGTCGCTGCTCTTTCGCGCCTATCAGACGCTGCGCGAGAAGTTGAAGGATTTTGTTTAGGACGTGCAAGCCGGGCCACACCGGCAGGGAGTGAGGTAGGTCATGATTGAGTTGCCTGATGATCGGATGAAGAACACGTGCAAGGGGATGGAAGAGCGCCTGGCGGAGATGCTCTTCGACGCCGCGGCTGCGCCGGCCAAGGTTCGCGCGCACGTCGAGGGCTGCTCGCACTGCCGCGGCGCGCTCGATGAACTGCGCGCCACCATGACTTTGCTCGACGGCTTCGAGGCTCCCGAACCTACACCCTACTTCATGACCCGTCTGGAGGCCCGGCTGCGCGAGGCGCGGGCAGAGGAGCCAGCCGCCTGGCCGGCGCGCTGGCTGGCGCGCTTGCGCGATCGATTGAGCTTTGGGGCCAGCGCCCCGGTCCGTCCACTGGCGGCGATGGCCATGACCATCTTTCTCTTGGTGGGCGGCAGCACCTATCTGGGCGTCACCGGCGGAGAACGGGACCTGCCGCAGCCGGGACCCTCGGCGGCGGTGGTGCACGACCTGCAATTGATGGACAACAATGCCCAACTGCTGGACCAGTTGGAGGCCATGTCCAACCCTGGCGACAACGGCGATTGAGGCGCTCGGGATGGCCGTTGATGAGGAACGGAAAGAGGATGCGATGAGGAGCGGGAAGGGTACGGCGGGATGGGTCGGATGTCTGGCGGCGGCCATGGCGCTGGGGAGCGCCACTGCGGCCTGGGCGCATGGCCAGTCCTCGGCCCCTGCCGCGCACTCTGCCGCCGCGCCGCGGACCAGTACTCCGGCGCCTCATGCGGCGCCTTCCCACCCCCCGAGTCAGAATTCCAGCAATCCCGTACGCAGTGGGCAAACGCACCCTGCGCAGCCGAAGGGGCCGCAGGGTACGGTGCGGCCGGCAGCGCCAGGAACGACAATCTCGCCGCGACCTGCGTATCCTGGGCCTCCGTATCTGGGTCCTGGCTACGCCCGCCCGGTGGTTCCGGGCTACGCGCCGCCGGCGGAGCTGCCGGCCGGCCATCTGGGCGCCTGGCTCAACGAGCACCGCAACTTGCCCACCCCGGAGCAGGAGCGGATGCTGCGCAGCGATCCCAGCTTCAAACGGCTCAATTCCGCCGAACAGCAGAGGCTGGTGCAGCAGTTGCATCAGGTCAATGAAATGAACGAAGAGCAGCGACAGCGCCGCCTGGCCTGGACGGAGATGCTGGAACGGCTCTCGCCGCAGGAGCGGATGCAGATCAACGCCTCCGGACGCCGCTGGGCCGCACTGGCGCCGGATCGCCAGGTGCTGCTGAAGAACGCCTTCCGCGATCTGCGCGCGGTGCCCATCGAGCAGCGTCCGACGGTCTTGAACTCCGGCCGCTACCAGGGCGCCTTTACCCCCGAAGAACGAGGCATTCTGAGCGACTTTCTGCGGGTGACTCCCTATCAGCCAACGCGCTAGGGCTTTGAGAACACTGCGGACCAGAGCGCAGGACCAGTGCGAACGGCCCTTTTCTAAGAAACCTCCGATTAAGTGCGCCTTTTAAGAACCGACCTCCCCTCAGGGGCTAAAGCGATTCCAGAATTGGAGTACCCAGAAACCATGCATTCAAGTCGGCGCGAGCCCCAGCGAGCGACGACCTGGCAAGAAGGTTGCAGGGTATAGCCATTCTGGAATCGCTCTAAAGCCCATTGATTCCTCTGGCTTTATGTACGGGCTAGAGCATTTCTAGTGTTACTATAATGATGCTCTGTGCATCTTCGCGGACGCTA
>CAZBPD010000081.1:0-10594 GCA_964493705.1 uncultured Occallatibacter sp. | reverse complement strand
TTCCGTCGCCTAAAGGCGAGGGGTTTACGGATCCCCTATCGGGGACTCTAAATCAGTTCCACTCCCCACAGGTCGTGCAGGTGGAGCACACCTTCAACGTGATTGTCGGCATCGACGACGATCAGCGAGGTGATCTTGCGCTCTTCGAGGATCGCCAGCGCTCGCGCGCCCAGCTCGCTCCCGGCAATGGTGCGCGGATGTGGATTCATGGCTTCGCCGGCGGTGCGGCTCAAGGCGGCGCCGCCCTCGCGCTCCAAAAGTCTGCGCAGGTCGCCGTCGCTGATGACGCCTTGCAGTTTTCCCTGCTGCTGCACGGTGGTCATACCCAGCTTCTTCGACGACATCTCGTAGATCACGTCGGTCATTGGCGTCGCGGGCGAGACGATGGGGACGGCGTCGCCGGCTTGCATCAGGTCGCGCACCAGGGCCAGGCGCTTGCCCAGCTTGCCGCCGGGGTGGAGATCGGCAAAGTCTTCTGCCCGAAAGCCTTTTTGCACACTGACGGCGATGGCCAGCGCATCGCCCAGGGCCAGCATGGCGGTGGTGGAGGCGGTGGGAGCCAGGTTGAGCCCGCAGGCCTCGCGCTCGACGGAGCAGTCGAGGGCCACATCGCTGGCCTGGGCCAGGGTCGATGTGGGGCAGCAACAAAGGCTGATCAGGGCGTCGCCCTTGCGCTTGAGCGTGGCCAGCAGGCGCAGAATCTCTTCCGTCTCGCCGCTGGCTGAGAGCGCCACCACCACATCGCCCGGCATCAGCACGCCCAGGTCGCCGTGGACGGCCTCGGCAGGATGCAAAAAGAGCGCCGGCGATCCGGTCGAGCTGAGCGTGGCGGCGATCTTCTGGGCGATGATGCCGCTCTTGCCCATGCCGGTGACCACCACCCGGCCATTGCAGTGGCCGCAGCGCAGCAACAGGTCCACGGCGCGGGCGAAAGCGGGGGCCATGGGGCCCTCGAGCCGCGCGGCCAAGGCCTCCAGCGCCATGGCTTCGGTGCGCACCAAAGCCGCCGGGGTCAGGGTGGAAAGTTGGTCAGGCTGGAAGGTTTTTCCGATCTCGCTCATCGGTCTCTGATGGTAACACCACCTGCGCTGGGGCAGGCGCCCGCTCGTACAATAAGCGCAGAGGTCACTTCCCCATGAAACGCAAACCGCTGGTGCTTGCCGCCGCAGTGCTGATTCTGACCGCCTGTGCCGGGTCGGCATGGGTCATTAGGAAAAATCGTTTTTCCGCGTCGCTGCCGGCCGCGCGGGTTGAGATCGTGGCCGAAGCCGCCGCCGATCCTGCCGCCTCCGCGCTGCTGGGCAAGCCCGCGCCGGCCTTCACACTTGAAGATCTGAACGGCAAAAAAGTCTCTTTGGCGGACTACAAAGGCAAGGCCGTGCTCATCAACTTCTGGGCCACCTGGTGCGGTCCCTGCAAGATCGAGACGCCCTGGCTGATCGAGTTGCGCGCGCAGTACGCCGCGCAGGGCTTCGAGGTGCTGGGCATCTCCGCCGACGACCTGGACCGCGGCGATGCGGCCAAGCTGGCCGGCGAGAAGAAGCAGATCGCGCGGGCCGCGGCGCAGATGCAGATTCCTTACCCGGTGCTGATCGACGGCGGCTCGCTGGCCGAGGCCTTCGGCGGCCTGGATTCGCTGCCCGCATCGTTCTTTGTCGATCGCAACGGCGTGGTGGTGGCGTCGCAGACCGGACTGGTCTCGAAAGACGAGACCGAGGCCAAAATTCGCAAGGCGCTGGGAGAGATAAAGTGAGTCAGACAGATGAGCGGCGCAGGCAAAAGGAGAGAGAGCGAGGCGGGATGAAAAAGTGGAGCTATGGTGTGGCGGCTGCAGGTCTGTTGGCGGCGATGGCCCTGGGCCAGACGCCGGTGGGGACGCGATCAGACCGTTCGCTGACTCAAACCGGACCGGCCGCAGAAAAGGGTTCGGTCGAGTTTCTTTTTCCCGAGCAAGTGACCGTTCCCGCCAATAAAGCCTCGACGGTGACACTGCACTTCCGCGTGGCTCCAGGAATGCATATCAACTCCCACAGCCCCAAGGACGCATTCCTCATCCCCACTGTTTTCACCCTACCCGAGGGCGGCGGGGTGCAGTTGGAAGCGGTAACCTATCCCGCCGGAGCGGAATTCGCACTGCCTTTGGAGCCCAAGAACAAACTCAGCGTCTACACTGGCGAGTTCGTCCTGCTGGCCCGCATCGTGGCTGCTCCGGGCGATCATCTGGTGGAAGCCAAGCTGCGCTACCAGGCCTGTGACAACAACGCCTGCATGCCGCCGCGGACGTTGATTGTGGCCATGGATGTTGTTGGGACAGGGAACGAGGGAACAAGGGAATAGGGAATAGGGAACTGGGATTAGAGGTACGCGCCAGGGATGAAGGAACGCTGCCGTCCTGTAACTGAGAACTGACATCTGAGAACTGTTTACTGATCCCTAACCCCTGACCCCCGATCGCTGCTCTTCTCGCAGTTGGCGATGGCCTTGTCGAGCCACTCGGCTTCGGCGCTGTAATGGTCCAGCAAACGGCGTTTGATGGCCAGCAGCGCGGGCAGGAGCGCCGGATCGCCCAGGGCCATGGCCGCTTCAATGTGCATCGCCGCGGGCTCTTCCACGTTCAGAGCGCGCAGCAGCGGCTCGAGTGCGCGCCGGTCCTGGCGTCGCGCCAGTCCCACGAGGGCCTCGTTACGGGTCTCCTCGCAACTGTCTTCCAGGCGTGCCCAGAGCGCATCGCGAATCTCCTCGCTATCGGCATCGATGAAGGTGCCCAGGCCAAAGGTAGCCCAATCGCGGGTCTCGCGGTCTTCGTCGCGGCTGAGTTCGATGAGGGTTTGAATGGCGGCGGGATGGTTTTGTCCGCTGATGCCGTTGACCACGCCAAAACGCACCGCGGGGCTGGGATGGCCCTTGAGCGAGAGCAGCAGATCCAGGCAGCGGGGGTCGTCGAGGTGGCCAAGCGCGAAGGCGATGGCCGCCAATACGTCCTCGTCGGTCTCGCGGCGCAGCAGGCCAGCCAGGCCGTCGAAGGTTGCATCGGGAAAGCCTCTGCCCGGTGTGCCCAACTGGCCCAGAATGTGAGCGCCGAGTTTGCGCTCCCCGATCTCGGTGCTGAAACAGAGTCCCAGAGCGGAGTCCAGCACCTCGTGATCGCCGCGCGCTCGCAGGATGGAGACGTACTTCCAGGCCGCATCCTCATCGGACGCAGCCAGGGCAAGCTGGATCAACTCCGCAGTGGAACGAGGATCGGCTGGGGTTTCCGTAAGCGGCTCCTGGGCGTGGATCATGTTGGGGCAAGTATAGCGCCCCCAAGCAATTCCTGAATGTACCGATTCCGCGGAACAACATTTAAAGTGCTCAACATCGGCAATGGGCGCCGGCGCCGCGGCAGCCTTGGCGGCGGCGGGCAACTCCCCGAAGCAGCGTTTGATTCTTTCCCTCTTTGGCCGCTTTCCCGGTTTATTGCCAAAGCAAAGACCGTTGACGAAAAGAACTCCTCTACGCCCATCGACAGCGGCGCGGCCACGCTGCACAATGGAGAAGCAAAGAGGGGGACCCGGTTTGGCGCATCGCATTTTGATCATCGACGACGAAGACGACATCCGCGAAGTAGCTGCGCTCAGCCTGGAGACGGTTGCCGGCTGGGAGGTTCTCACCGCCAGCTCCGGCGCGCAGGGCCTGACCCGCGCCGCCGAAGCTCAGCCCGACGCTATCCTGCTGGACGTGATGATGCCGGGGATGGACGGCCCCAGCACCTTTCGCGAACTGCGCGCCAACCCCGCCACCGCCCGCATTCCCGTCCTGCTGCTTACCGCCAAGGTGCAGAGCAGCGATCAGCGCCGCTTCGCCGATCTGGGCGTCGAGGCCGTGCTTTTCAAGCCCTTCGACCCACTCACGCTCTCTACCCAGATCGCCTCCGTGCTGGGCTGGAGCTGAAAGGTTCACCCCGAGAAAGCCGCCGCCATGGAACCCATCGCTCTGCCCCTCCTCGAAGAAGCCATTCAGAAAATGTGGACGAAGTTTCTGCCCCAGATGGAAGAGCGCCTTGCCATCCTCGAAGAGGCTGACGCCGCCCTGGGGGCCGACATCCTCACCATCGAGCAGCGCAGCGCCGCCAACGCCGCAGCGCACAAGCTGGCTGGGGTGCTGGGCAGCTTCGGGCTGACCAAGGGCACCATCCTCGCGCGCGAGGCGGAGATCCTCTACTCCGGCGAACCGGAGACCGACCCCGCTGCCGCCGCACAGTTGCGCGAGATCACCGCCCAATTGCGCACCCTGATCGAGGAGAAGAAGAACAGCCATTAGCTTCTAGCCGCTAGCTGCTAGCCCCGGTTCGTCTACCGATCTCTCTTCCTGCCATTGCAATCAAACCTCAAGAAGACGTCCACCTGAATATGCTCAAAAGAACTTCATCCCACGCTCCTTTCTAGCGTGGGTCAGGCGAAGGCAGTAAGGGCTCTTCGAAGCCTATCGCGGGAAGGGCCGAAGGCAATCGCATGAACGTAATTCCCATGACAAAATCACCGTTCTGCGCCGCCCCTTCAGGGCTTCGGAGGCGTTTTCTGGCTGCTTTCCCAGCGCTGAAGCGCTGGGCTAGCCAACCTTGCGCCTCCGGCGCGGTAAAAAGCTGGCCATACTCTTAGATTCGGATTCATGCGATTGCCCTGGGGAGGGGCCGAAGGCGTCTGCCCCACTGCAGGTGCTTCCGGTAAACTCGTTTTTAGTGCCCCGCTCAGCCCCATCCACGCCGCAGTTGGACCTCAGCTTTGAGGAGCCTCGGCAGTCGCGGCGCATCTGGCCGGTCAGCGCGCTGGTGGGACTGGTGCGCGAGCGCGTTGAAGAGGAGTTTGGCGACGTCTGGGTCGAGGGCGAAATCTCGAACTTCCGCCCCGCGCCCTCCGGCCATGTCTATTTCACGTTGAAAGATGCCGGAGCGCAGCTTCCTATCGTGCTCTTCCGCCGTCAGGCGATGCTGCTTCGCTTTCGTCCCGAAGACGGCCTGCATGTGCTGGTGCGCGGGCGGGTCAGCGTCTACGAGCAGCGCGGCCAGATGCAACTGGTGGCCGAGACCATGGAGCCGGTCGGCGCAGGTTCGCTGCAACTGGCCTTCGAGCAGATCAAACAGCGGCTCAAGTCCGAAGGGCTCTTCGAAGCCGATCGCAAGCGACCGCTGCCCGCCTTTCCCCGCACCGTGGCCATCGTCACCTCGCCCACCGGCGCGGTGATTCGCGACTTTCTGAATATCGTCGCCCGCCGCCACTCCGGGCTAAATGTGCTGCTCTATCCGGTCAGCGTGCAGGGCGACCAGGCCCCGGCGGAGATCGACTTCGCCATCAACGAGCTGAACGCCGCCGATCTGACGGACGTGATCGTTCTGGCCCGCGGCGGCGGCTCACTGGAAGACCTGGCCGCCTTCAACAGCGAGCGCGTGGCCAGAGCGATTGCATCGAGCAGACTCCCTATCGTCTCCGCGGTGGGCCATGAGACCGACTTCACCATCGCCGATTTTGTCGCCGACCTGCGCGCCCCCACGCCCTCCGCCGCCGCCGAGCTGATTACCGAGGCCCAGCACAAGGTTGGCGAACTGCTCGCCGCGCTGGCGCACCGCCTGGAGCGCGCCGCCCGCTTTCATCTGTTGCAGGCCCGCCAGCAGCTCAGCCGCTTGCAGGTGAGCCGCGCGGAGGCGCGTCTGGCCGCCCTGTTGCGCCGCTACGAACAAAGACTCGACGATCTCACCTTCCGCCAGGAAGCGGCTTTGCGGAATCGGATCTTTCAGCATCGCCGCCATGTGGAACGCCTGACAGCCGCCGTCTTGCGCCACGATCCCCGCCAGGGATTGGCGCAGGCCCGCGAGCGTCTGCAGCGCTGCCGCACCCGCCTGGACCGCGCCCTGGAGCGCACTCTGCACACCAGTCAGGCCGAGTTAGGCGCGTTCGAAGCCCGCCTGCACGCGCTCTCCCCGCTGGCCGTGCTCGAACGCGGCTACGCCCTGGTGCTCAGCGCCGAGGGTGTACTAATCCGCTCAACCGCGCAACTCACTGCCGGCGACAGGGTCGTCACCCGCCTGCACGACGGCGCCTTCAGCAGTCGCGTGGAAGCGCCTACCTCAGCAAATGGAACCTCTCAGTAGCTTTCCGAGCGTTACACTTTTCTCATGAAGCGACTCAGTCCATCTCGCGTCACAGAAACGCTGGCGTGTTTGAAGAAGGCACGGGCCAACGTTTTTGGAGCTGACTCCCACGGCTTTCGTTTGAACCTACCATTGCCAGAAGAAGACGTTGCCGCATTCGAGCAACTACATAAAATCACTCTTCCACAAGACTATCGAGAGTTTCTGATTTCCATCGGGAATGGCGGGGCCGGCCCATTTTATGGTCTTTATCCGCTTGGCACGATGGATGACAACTTCGGCTTTAAAGTTTGGCAGGAAAATGATGGTTTGGTCGGCATTCTTTCTGAAGCGTTCCCACTCGATCAAGAGTGGAACGATTTGTCTGCCTTGCCAGAAGAGGATTTGCCTGACCGGGATCAATCCGAATACGACAGGCAAATAGAGGTTTTCGACAAGATTTACTGGAATTCCTCTCTTGTGAACGGAGCAATTCCTATATGTCATGAAGGATGTGCTCTGCGAATCTGGCTTGTGGTCACGGGAGTTCAGGCGGGATGCATTTGGGAAGACAGAAGAAGCGAGTACGGCGGACTGAGCCGATTGCGTTTGGCTGACGGCTCTCCTGCGACGTTCGCGCCTTGGTACGATGAGTGGATGAATGCTTGCTTGGCCGAGAAAAACGCCCCCACAAAAGTAAAATGAAATAAGTAGGGACAGTTGTTCCTATTGTGTGTTCTTCGCGGGTTTTTCTTTGATTCCGCGTCTTCGTTCCAAGAAATGAGACTATGACCCAGCCACAAACTCGTACACTCTTCGGCACCGACGGCATCCGCGCCGTCGCCGGCCAGTTCCCCCTGGACGCCGCCACCATCTACGCCGTTGGGCTGGCTCTGGGCCACTCCTTGCCGAAAGGCGGCATGGCCGCACCCAAGGTCATTCTGGGCCGCGATACGCGCGAGTCGGGCCCCTGGATCGCGGCCACGCTGGCCGCCGGGTTGCGCGCGGCTGGAGCCGAAGTGGCCAGCGCCGGCGTCGTTCCTACCCCCGCTGTCGCCTTTCTCGCCCGCACCCATGGTTTCGCCGCCGGAGTGGTCATCAGCGCCTCGCACAATCCCTGGCAGGACAACGGCATCAAGCTCTTCGGCGCGGACGGATTCAAGCTCCCCGACGCCCTCGAACTGGCCATGGAAGAGGAGATCCTGCACCACGCCGCGCAGTTCGAGAAACAGGGCTCCGCGGCGCCCGACCCCGCTTCCCTGCCCGTGGTCGAAGACGATGCCGCGCTGCAGGCCGACTACATTCAATTCCTCACCGACACAATTCCCGGCCTCTCGCTCGCCGGCCTGCATATCGTCGCCGATTGCGCCAACGGCGCCGCCGCGGCCATTGCTCCGGAGCTTTTCCGCCGCCTGGGCGGTCAGGTCGAACTGCTGCACGTCTTCCCCGACGGCCGCAACATCAACGACGGCTGCGGCGCGCTGCACCCGGCTCACGTGGCGGAGGAAGTCAAAAGACGCGGAGCGGCGATTGGCCTGACCTTCGACGGCGACGCCGACCGCTGCATGTTGGCCGGCGCCGAGGGCAACGTCATCAACGGCGACGCCATCCTGCTGGTGGCCGCCCGCGATCTGAAGTCCCGCGGCCTGCTCACCGGCGATCTGGTCGTAGCCACCACGATGTCGAATATGGGCCTGGAAGCGGCGCTCAAGCGGAGCGGCATCCAAATGCTGCGCGCCCCGGTGGGCGACCGCTATGTGCTCGAACAGATGCTCAAGCACAACGCGGCGCTGGGCGGAGAGCAATCGGGCCACATCCTGCTGCCGCACCTGGCCACTACCGGTGACGGATTGCTCACCGCTCTGGTGGTTCTGGACCTGATCGCCCGCTCCGGCAAGAGCATCGACGAGCTGACCGCGGATTTGCAGGTCTTTCCTCAGGTGATCGTCAACGTCAAGGTGCGGGAGCGCGTTCCGCTCGAGTCGATTCCCACCGTCGCCGCCGCCATACGCGCGGCCGAAGAGGCGTTGAAGGAAACGGGCCGCGTGGTCATCCGCTATAGCGGCACCGAACCCCTGGCCCGGGTGATGATCGAAGCCGAAAGCGAAGCCGCGATGAAGCTCCACGCCAACGCCATCGCCAGCGCCATTCGCGCAGAGTTGGGGGTCTAAACCAAAAAGACCGGAGCTGACTGCACGATCTCCAGCCTTTTCTCTCCCCCGCGTGATTAAAGTCATATCCAGTCCAACTGTCGACGAACTATCTTCCAATTGAAGGAAGAATCATGAGCCAACCTGTCATTTCGGCCTCTGCCATCCCCGTCGAGAAGAAAAAGTTTGTTCGCCGCACGGCGTCCGACCGCTCGCAGCGCATCCGATTGATCGTGCAGGGCCTTTTTGTCGCGCTGAATCTCTGGATCGGCGCGCAATTCCTGCTCTGGGTGGGCTGGATCGAACGCGGCGGCGCGGGGTTGGCCGTCTCCCGGCCGGCTGGCGCTGAGGGCTGGCTGCCCATCGCCGGATTGATGAACTTCAAGCTCTTTCTGCTCACCGGCCAAGTACCCGCGATTCATCCCGCGGCCATGGTGCTTTTTATTGCCTTTCTGCTGATGAGCCTGCTCCTGAAGAAAGCCTTCTGCAGTTGGCTTTGCCCGGTGGGAACCCTCTCCGAGCTTCTTTGGAAGGCTGGACGCAAGATGTTTGGACGCTCATTGCATCTGCCCCGTTGGGCCGATCTGCCGCTGCGCTCGCTGAAATACCTGCTGCTGGCCTTTTTTGCCTTCATCATCGGCTCCATGTCGGCGGCCGCGCTAACCGAATTTTTGCAGACCCCTTACGGCTTGATCGCCGATGTGAAGATGTTGAACTTCTTCCGTCATCTCGGCCTGACGGGAGCGGTGGTGCTGCTGACGCTGGCCGCGCTCTCGCTCTTCATTCAGAACTTCTGGTGCCGCTATCTCTGCCCCTACGGCGCACTGATGGGGCTGGTTTCCTTGCTCAGCCCGATGAAGATCCGCCGCGACAGAGAAGCCTGCATCGACTGTGGCGAGTGCGCCCGCGCCTGCCCCGCCGCGCTGCCCGTGGACCGGCTGCTGCAGATTCGCTCCGTCGAGTGCACCGGCTGCATGGCCTGCGTCTCCGTCTGCGCGACCGAAAACGCGCTGCACTTCGCCCTGCCGCCGCGCAGCTTCGCTCGGTCCTCGGATCGATGGTACCGGCGCTCGTTCGGGCCGCGTACCGTAGCTGCTCTGCTGGCCTTGATCTTTTTCGGACTTATTCTGGCGGCCAAAGCCACCGGGCATTGGCAAACCCATCTGCCCAACGCGCTCTACTTCGATCTGGTGCCGCGTGCCGACGAGCTCAGCCATCCAATGCGATAAAAACAAAACCGGATTTGTCGGGATTCTGAGGGATTTGAATGCAACCATCAGAATCGTTCCCTTCGCAAGGGAAGGCAGATGCCGTTTTCTCTCCCTCCCCCCGGCGACCTGCTGCATCTTTTCCGCCTGATCAAGGATCTGCGTTCACGCCTGGAGCTCTAAATACAATCAGACTTGAACGCAAATCCGGTTTTCCACATCAATTCAGAGCCAGTTTGCCCACTTTTTCTTGGCGCGGTGTCTAAAGGGATATGTATCTATCGCGTAAGGGAGACACTCGATGTGGATGAGATCTAAGTTTTTCAAACCTGGCCTATTTGTATTGGCTGCTTGCGTCACGTTTTTCCTTTCAATCGCTCTTTATGCTGTTACTGCACATGCGCAGTCCGATAAGCCCAAAGTGAGTGAACAGCCATTGACTGCGGAGCAGCTCGCCATCTACCGCGAAATCCTCAAGGACTGGATGAATGACGGAAAGCACCCTGTTCATCTGGCAATCTTCACCACACCGCTAGAAAACGATGCCGAGAATTGCGACAAGAAGATTGTCTTAGAAAAAGTTGACCCTAATCTGATCCATCGTTTTCGCACTGAAGATCTGCCCTCGCTTGGCTTGAAGAATATCGGCCTTGTTGACCCCGACGCACAAAACAAAGAGGTTCGGGAGAACGATCCAGGGAAGGCAATCAGTCAGGGAAAGTCTGTCGACGAGGCTGTTAAAAATGGATTCGCTCATGGTTTGGTCACGCTCAGCGAAATCCGATTCGATCCAAAGCATGAACATGCAATTGTCTGGTACGGATTCAGGTGCGGAGGTCTGTGCGGAAATGGTGGTACGGTCATTCTGGATAAAAAAGATGGCAAGTGGTTCCAAAGAAGACCCTGTAGCATCTGGATGTCGGAAGAAAGGGCCCCTTCGCCTTACTTCTCCAATTCAATCCAGATAAAATCGATGGAGCATGGAAATCAGCGACTTTAACCCCCCTACCGCCGCTCCCGAGACGATTCTGGACGGCAGCCGTTTTGTCCGCGCCTGTCTGCGCCGCCCTGTCGACCGCACCCCCGTCTGGTTTCTGCGCCAGGCCGGCCGCTACATGCAGGAGTACCGCGAC
>CAZBPD010000080.1:0-10699 GCA_964493705.1 uncultured Occallatibacter sp. | reverse complement strand
ACATGCTGGCGGTGCAGACCGACATCTACAGCGAGGTCGATCAGGAGATGGGCCACCGCTTTGCCTACGCCATCGACCACACCCCCGGCGCCGACGCCCGCCTGCGTCAGGCCGCCAACCTGATGCGCAGTTGGGACGGCCGCCTCACCGTCGACTCTCCCGCCGCCTCGCTGGTCACCCAAACCCGCGGCGCGCTCTGGCCCATGATCCTCGAACCCAAGCTGGGCAAGGAGATCGCCGGCACCTACACCTGGGCCTCGAAGAACTTCGCCGAAGAAGAGATCGTCATGCACGGCAACCCGGCCTGGCTGCCGCCCGGCGTCAAGAATTGGGACGCCCTGCTCACCGCCGCCGTGCGCCGCGGGATGAAAGACGGCAAGGCCCCCTACAACCTGGCCCGCTGGAACTACGGCAGTTGGCACACCATCGATCTGGAGCACCCGCTGAGCCGCTTCCTGCCCCTCATCGGCCGCATCGCCTCGACCGGCGTCCAACCCCTCAGCGGCGACACCAACACCGTCAAGCAGGTGGGCCGCGAATTCGGCCCCTCGCAGCGCTTCACCATGGACTGGAGCAACATTGACGGCTCGACCGAGAACATTGCTCTGGGCGAGAGCGGCAATCCTCTTTCTCCCTACTTCCGCGACCAGTGGAACGAATGGTACAACGGAACCACCTTCGCCCTGCCCTTCACCCCCGCCGCCGTAACCGCTCAAACCCTGCACACGCTGCGGTTGGTGCCGTGAAAAGACAGGGAACGAGGGAACGAGGGACTAAGGGAACGAGGGACTATGGGACTAAGGGACTAAGGGACTATGGGACTAAGGGACTAAGGGACTGAGGGACTGAGGGACTGAGGGACTAGAATCCTATTCGCGCCATTTTTCACGGCGTTTTTCAGCCGCGAGGACCGGATGATGCGGGCGCCCCACCCTCGCCGCTGTCATTAGGATCGAAGCGTAACGAAGTCGACGAATTTGCTTTTTGTGACTTTTTGCGGCTAGGGTGGGCAAACAAAAACAGAACGCAGAACAAGTACATGATCTTCCTTCAAAAACTTCGTGGTTTGACCGGCCCGGCACTGCTCCTGCTGGCGGCCTTGCTGGCTTGCGCCCCACTCTTTTTTTACGGCGCTTCCTGCGGCCACGACTTCGACTTCCACCTCGTGTCATGGCTGGACGTACAGAGTGCCTGGCGGCATGGGCTGCTTTATCCCCACTGGTCGCCCAGTTCGAACTTCGGCGCAGGCGAACCGCGCTTCGTCTTTTATCCACCCCTGACCTGGATGCTAGGCGCGCTGCTGGGCTTTGCGCTGCCCTGGACGCTGGTTCCCGCGGCGTTGACCTTTCTGCTGCTGGCCGGAACCGGTCTGGCCACCCGCGCCCTGGCCCGCCAGGCGCTGAGCGAGGCTCCATCGACAATGACCGGGATTCTGGCCATCTTCTCCGGCTACGCGCTCTTCACCGCCTACGAACGCACCGCCTACGGAGAATTAGCCGGCGGCATCTGCATTCCCCTGCTGCTTCTCTTGGCCCTGCGCCATCGGGACTTGAAGGGGCACGGCTTTAGCCGTGCCATAGATGCCGCAAGAACAACCTGGGCTTTAGCCCCTGAGGTGCGCTCTTCTCCCTCGCACGTGCTGCGACAAATCTTCGACGGCTCAGCCGCTCCGCTGGCTTGGATTCTGGCTGCGGCCTGGCTCGCGAACGCTCCGCTGGGGGTGATGGCCAGCTATTTGCTGGCCTTTGTGGCGCTGATCGCCGCTCTCGCCTCGCGCTCCTGGGTTCCGCTGCTGCGCGCCGCCTTGGCAACCGCTTTGGGACTGGGGCTGGCCGCCTTCTACCTCGTCCCCGCCGCCTGGGAGCAGCGCTGGGTCGACATTCGCCAGGCCACCGGCGACCCCGGCGAACGCATCGAGAATAGCTTCATTTTTGCCCGCCACCGCGATGTTTTGCTGGCCTTTCACGATGAGGTGCTGCTCCGCGTCTCGTTGATTGGCGCAGCCATGCTGGCGGCGGCGCTGGCCGGCATCTTCCTGGCCTGGAAGCGCAAACGACTCACCCACCACGCTTGGTGGCTACCGCTGGCGCTGATTCCGGCGCTGGTTTTGCTCTTGCAGCTTCCTCTCTCTCTGCCGCTGTGGAATCTGCTGCCCAAGCTGCGCTTTCTGCAGTTTCCCTGGCGTTGGCTGGTGACGCTGGAGGCGCCCATGGCGCTTTTTGTAGCCACCGCCCTCTGGCCCGACAAGAACGCTCCGCCTTGGCGGCGCTGGGCGCTGGGAGCGCTGGGTGCTGTCTTCTGCATCGCTTCCACTGTTTACGCCGGGCACGCCTTCTACCAAGTCTGCGACGAGCAGGACAACGTAGCTTCGATGGTGGGCGTCTACCGCAGCGGAGCCGGCTTTCAGGGCACCGACGAGTACGCTCCACAAGGCGCCGATCAGACAATGATGGCCAGCGGATTGCCCGCCGCCTGTCTGGCCACCGCACCCGACACCGTATTGAGCGTGGCTCCGCCGGCATCGGGCGATGCAATCTCTACGCCCATTTGGAATGCCGATCAGCACTCCTGCGAGGCTGTCGCCGCCGATTGGGCGGGCACTCCCGAGCATCGCCGTCTCACAACCGTTTTGCCTCACGCCGGCTTCTTGATTTTGCGCCTGCGCAGCTACCCTGCCTGGTTGATTCGGATCAATGGGCAAAAAGTCGATAAAATGATTGCGCGCCCGGACGGCCTGATGGCTCTGCCCGCGCCGCAGGGAGCTGTCGATCTGTCTATCGACTGGTCCAGCCCGCCCGACGTTTGGATCGGCCGCGCCCTCAGCCTGACGGCTGTGCTGCTGCTCACAGTTCTGTGGTTTTTCGAGCGCCGTTCGAGTCGTACTCAGGTATCATGAAGGCGATGGCTATCGACGTAAGATCGATGATTCAAGCGGGCGCGGAACTGACCGACCTGGCCCTGGAAGCGCTTCTTCCCACCCCGGCGACGGTCCCCGCCTCGATCCACGCTGCCATGCGCCACTCCACCTTTGCCGGCGGCAAGCGGCTGCGCCCGGTTCTGGCCATGCAGGCGGCCATCACCCTGGCCGGCGAACTGCCCAAGGGCATCGAGCGCCTGGGCGCGGCTCTGGAGATGCTGCACACCTATTCCCTGATTCACGACGACCTGCCCGCCCTGGACAACGACGACCTGCGCCGCGGCCAGCCCACCTGCCACAAGGCTTTTGGCGAGGCCATCGCCATTCTGGCCGGCGACGCCCTGCAAACCCGCGCCTTCGAGGTGCTGGCCGGGCTGGACTGCCCGCCCCCGGCAACCGTTCATATCATCGCTCTTGTGGCCAACGCCGTGGGCACCGTCGAGGGCATGATCGGCGGCCAGGTCTTGGATATTGAAAGCGAACACGTCAAGCCCACCGCCGAACTGGTCGACGCCATCCATCGCGCCAAGACCGGCGCGCTGATCCGCGTCAGCGTCGTTGCCGGGGGCGTCTATGCCGGGGCCACAGTGGGCGATGTCGCCCGCCTCGATACCTTTGGACGCAAGGCTGGATTGGCCTTTCAGATCGCCGACGATATTCTCGATATAACGGCCGACTCCACCACGCTGGGCAAAACGGCCGGCAAGGATCTGAACACCGAAAAGGCCACCTGGCCCGCCGTCTTCGGCATCGAGCAGAGCCGTCGCGATGCCGCCGCGCTCATCGAAGAGGCTTTTGCCGCGCTCACTCCCTATGGCCATCGCGCCGAGGGACTCAAATCCGTCGCCCGCTACCTGGTCGAACGCAAAAACTGAGTGCTAACCCGCCTGCATCGCCCGGTTAGCGATGCAGCAACGTGTGCAGCTTTACCCGCTTTTCATCCATCTCTTCGACGGCTTCTTGCACCTGGCCGACGACCTCTTGCACGCGATCGATGTAGACGGGCAGTTGCTCCCAGTAGGTGCGCAGCAAGGCCTCCTGCTCGATGAGCACCAGCGCGGCGCCCGAAGCGGCGACCACGGTCCCGGCGCGGCGTTTGCCGGCCAGCAGAAGCAATCCTCCCGCCACCAGCGCTGCCCCGGATGCAATATCCATCCAGGTCAACCCCTCCCCCTGTGCGGCGCTCTGCTGCGCCTGCTCGACAAACCTGTTCTTCAAGAGCGGAACCACTGCCATCGGATATCCTTCCTCTCCGGACCGTATCGGGTCCCGTTGCATTGCAATTCCCTCAGTCCCTCAGTCTCTGACCGCATGAAGATGAATTTCAGTTTGTACTTTCCCCGGTCTCAAAATCGAGACCGGGGGCACCCTCAGTGGTACAAAACTATGCGGTCAAAGACCTAGTCCCTAGTCCCTAAGTCCCTTAGTCCCTAGTCCCTTGGTCCCTAGTCCCTTAGTCCCATGGTCCCTGGTTCTTAATCCAGATCGAACTCGCGCAGCGGCTTGCCCTCGGGGGCGTCCTTGGCCTTGCGCAGCGCCTCGGCAAACTTCTTGGCCAGCAAGTCTTCCTTGTTCTTCTCCGCGTCCATGGACTGGCGGAAGATGGATTCCTTGCGTTCTTCCTGCTCGCGCATGGCCTGGGCCGCGGTCTCCAAATCCTCGAACATCCGCTTGCGCGGCGCCGGAGTGTGACTGACCACCAGCCCGGTCGCAGCGTCGATCTTCATCATCGCCCCGCAATCGGGACACGCCAATTCGAACATCTTTTCTTTTGTCTTTGCCATTTCAATCCCCGATTGTATGCGTTTGCGCCGCGCTTTGCACGGTTTTCCGACAGGCTTCTCGATGAAGCGTACAGGACGTACATATTTAAACGTACATATGCTAACATCTCCCCATGGAAGTCCCCATCACCCAATTCCGCCGCGAGATCTTCTCGCTCGTCAATCTGGCGCTCGAGGGCGGCGAGGTCTGGTTGACGCACCGGGGTCGCCGCGTCAAGATCGTTCCCGAAGGCCAGCCAGTCAGCCGCCTCAGCCGGATTACACCCATGGAAATCGTCTGTCCCGGTGAGTCCCTTCTTGACGACCCGGCTCTGCTGGCAGAGATGACCCGCAGTTGGGAGGCGGATTGGGAGCGCGACTTTGGTCCAGCACCGGATCGCGATTCCACTTCCCCACGGGCCGAACCATGATTGCCTATCTCGATACCCAGGCTCTTGTCTTGCTGGCCCAGGGCAGTTTGGACCGCATCGGCTCCAAAGTCACCCGGCTGCTGCAACAGGCCGATCTGTTGTATTCACCGATGGTACTGCTTGAGCTTGAGTTTTTGTACGAGATCAAGCGCCTCAAGCAACCCGCCCGTGACATTCAGCGCAAGGTCGAGTACGAGCTCGCCGTACGGCTTTGCGATCTGCCCTTCTCCGCCATCGCCAGCGCCGCCCTGGACGAAAAGTGGACCCGCGATCCCTTTGACCGAGTGATTGTAGCCCATGCCAAGGCCAACGGCCTCGCCTGGCTCATCTCCGCCGACGAGGTCATCGCTCGCCACTATCCGCGCACGATCTGGTAAGAGGAACCTTGGCGGGCCATGCGGCTGGCCGCGGCATTGAACTTTTTCCGCCCCCGTCGCGTAGTCAATGCAGGCGACGTGTGCCTGCGCCCTTGTGTTTCTGCTGGCCATCCTCGACCAGAACAGCGTCGCTGAAGCCTTTCTCGCCTTGTACGAAAGAACAGGAGACAGATGAATCCCGTTGCAAGAAAGATCGTCTTGATGCTGCTCTGCACCCTGTCCCTGCCCTTGCTGGGCCGGGCGCAGGCGCAGATTGCCGGAGATTGGCTGGGAACCCTGAGCGCCGGCGGCATGGAGTTGCGTCTGGCCCTGCATATCGCCGCAGCCAAGGATGGAACCCTCACCGCGACAATGGATAGTCTCGATCAGGGCGCGATGGGCATTCCGATCACCACCATTACCCTGAAGGACTCCAAATTAAGCCTCACCGTCGACGCCGTCCACGGAAGCTATCTGGGCACGGTCAACAAGGAGGCCACCGAGATCGCTGGAACCTGGTCGCAGGGCCAGCCGCTGGAGCTGAACTTCAAGCGCGGCGTGGTAGCTGCCAAACCCGCTCCCAAGCCGGCTCCGCCCTCGGAGATCGACGGCGCCTGGCTGGGCACGCTCGACGCCGGCTCCCTAAAGCTGCGCATTGTCTTCAAGATCGTCAATACCCAGGACGGCCTCACCGCCCAGATGCAGAGCCCCGACCAGAGCCCGGCCTGGGCCGACGCCACCTCGGTCACCCGCGCGGGCAGCAAACTGACCATCGTCTTGAAAGGCTTCGCGATTGTCTATGAAGGCACCCTCGACGCCACCCTCAACGTGATCGACGGCACCTTTAGCCAGGGCGGCAATCCCCTTCCCTTGAGCCTGAAGCGGGTCAAGGACCAATCCTCGCTGGAGCGCCACCGTCCGCAGAATCCCGTCAAGCCCTATCCCTATCGCGCAGAAGAGGTCACCTACACCAATCCCGCGGCCGGCAACACGCTGGCCGCCACATTGACGATTCCTCCCGGCAAGGGGCCGTTTCCGGCGGTGCTGCTGATCGTCGGCTCCGGGCCGCACGATCGCGACGAGAGCCTGATGGGACACTCCCCTTTTCTGGTTCTCTCCGACTATCTGACCCGCCAGGGCATCGTGGTGCTGCGCGCCGACAAGCGCGGAGTGGGCAAGTCCACCGGCGATCTCGACAAGGCCACCACCGCCGACTTTGCCCAGGACGCCGAGGCCGGCGCAGCCTACCTGCGCACCAGGCCCGAGGTCGATCTGCATCGCATTGGCTTGATCGGCCACAGCGAGGGCGGCATCGTCGCCCCCATGGTTGCCGTCGAGGACAAGAAGATTGCCTTCATCGTCCTGATGGCCGGCAGCGGCGTTCCCGGCGACCAGATCATCGTCGAGCAGGGCCGCCTGATCGAGGAAGCCAATGGCATGGACAAAGAGAAGGCGGAGCAGAATGCCGCCCTGGAGCGCGAGATCCTGACCCTGATCGAGACCGGAAAGGATCCCGCCGAATTGGACAAGCAACTCCGCGCCAAACTCGCCGGAAAGCTCTCCGACGCACAGATCGACACGCAGATCAAGGTGGCCACCTCGCCCTGGTTCCGTTACTTTCTCAGCTACGATCCGGCCACGGCGTTGCGCAAAGTCACCTGCCCGGTGCTGGCCATCAACGGCTCCAAGGACCTGCAAGTGCCGCCCGCGCTCAATTTGCCGGCCATCCGCAAGGCGCTTGCCGAGGGCGGCAACCAGCACGCCGAAGTGGACGAGTTGCCCGGCCTCAACCACCTCTTCCAGACCGCCAAGACCGGCGCGATCAGTGAATATGCCGAGATCGAAGAGACCATCTCCCCTGTGGCGCTGGAGAAGATGTCGAGCTGGATTCTGCGCCAGTAACACCCCTATCGCCAGCGCCGGGAGCGGTTGAGGTGTGCCCTTTTTCGTTCCCGAAAACAGACAGCGCTTGAGGAACTCCAAAGTACCACTTGCGAAAAATGATGCTGCGCGCTGCGCGCGCCGATAGATCGTATGTGAGAGAGGAGAATGCCTTCCATGACCAGCGCTTACCCGCTCAGTTCTCCGGTCTATAACGCCCCCTCCGTCAACGACACTCCGCCGCCCGCGCCCGCTGTGAGCAGCCGGGAGACAGCTTCGTCCTCGAATGCCTATGAGCCGGACCGGGTGACCATCAGCCCCGCCGCCCAACAGGCCATGAAAACCTCGGCTGCCGTGGACGACAGCGGCGACGGCCAGCGGTAACCGGCCAGGGTGTAGGATGGCTGCGTATGCCGCACAGCTATTGCTTCTCGCTCTATCATTGCGTCTTCTCGACCAAAGACCGTAGGCCGCTGCTTGTACCGGAGATGCGAGAGCGCCTTTGGGCTTTCCTGGGAGGTGTCGCCCGCGACCACGCGATGACGGCGCTGATGGTAGGCGGAATGGAAGACCACGACCACCTTTTGCTCTCTTTGCCGGCGGTCAAGCCTGTGGCCACCGCCATGCGCGAGATCAAGGGTGTTTCATCGCATTGGCTGCATCAAACCTTCGACATGCCCCATTTCGGTTGGCAAGAAGGTTACGGCGCATTCTCCATCGGCATGGCGCAGATTGAGGCGACTCGGGCTTACATCGCCAACCAGACAGAGCATCATCGCAAGCGCGATTTTCAGGCCGAGTTTGTGGCCATGCTCAACAAGCACGGCATCGCCTACGATCCGCGCTACATCTGGGGTTAGGGAGGATACATACGGGCACAAACCCTGCCCTAGAGGGGTGATGAAAAAACCGCGTATGTGTTGCCGACGACGCAGATTATTCGCGAGATTCGCCCCGAAGGGGCGGTCCGAGAATAGCCCAGCACGGAGCGAAGCCACGTGCTGGGTAGGCCGGCAAATTTTGCCTGCGCCCTGTCGGGGCGCTGCGAACCCTTCAGCACAAGAACATGCATCGAGGCAAACTCGCACCGCCCCCACGGGGCGGAAGATCATTCTTTCGCTCCCACCCAGGGCTGCGCTGCGCTGGCCCTGGGCTATTATCGCGCCCTCCCTTCGGGAGGATTACAAATGCTCCATTCAGAAACGAAACACAGGATGGATTCAACCTGAGAAAGCGTTCTTCCTCTTAAAAGCGTATCGGAGAATTAAATTCTTTGAATGACGCTGGATTTTCACAGCAGTGATTCTCTCTCTTTCTCTCCTTCAGGCTTCCGATAGGGAATGAGGATACGAAGGAGACCACTGGATGATCTCTTCCCTGACCAGCAGTACAGCCACGATTCAACTCTCGCGTACCGTGCTGACTGTTTCTTCCCCCGATAATGCACCGGCCTCGGGCGGCAGCGCAGCCGTTCTGGTGCCAGACACCGTCTCTATCAGCGATCAGGGCCGCCAGTTGGCCCAGGCCGCCGCTGCCGTCGACCCCTACGCCGATGGCGACGGCGACTGAGCGCCTCTCTCCGATCTTCCGGTTCTCGCACCCCTCCCTGCCAGATGAAGGCGGGGACGGTGAGGCGTTTTTGTCCTTTGCTACCGCACCTGAAAGCGTTCCCGAGGACGAACTCCGGGGATTTCTCACGATGGTCTTTGGCGAGGATTGAGATTTTCGTTGCAAAAAAATGCCCTGCTCATCGGAGCAGGGCATTTTCATTTACGGATTGTGCGGCGACAAATTGAAAGGTGAAAAAACTCAGTGCTTGTCGGCGGCGGAGGCCAGTTTGGCTTCGGCTTCGGCGATAACGCGCAGGGCGTCGGTGTAGGCATCGGCGCTGTCGCCAGCCTTCTTCCAGAGTTCCAGGCCGTGATCCAACTGCTTTTCGGCGCGAGGCACGTCGATTTCCTCGGGCTTCAATGCGTCGGAAGCGAGAATGGTGACCCGCTCGGGCAGCACCTCGACGAATCCCCAACTGACGTTGTAGCGCATCTCGCCGCCAGCTTCCCCACCTGGACCGCCCAGAATGGTGACGTCGCCGGCGCCCAGTTCGGCCATCAGCGGGGCGTGGCCGGGCAGCACTTCGAAGTAGCCGTTCTTGGCCGGCAGCAGCACCGCGTCGGCAACCTGCTCGAAGAGGGTGCGCTCGGGCGTCACCAGCCGGACCCGGAGTTGTGTTGTTTCGTCGGACATAAAACAGCTCCTAGCTGCTAGCTTCTGGCTGCTAGCCCCGGTCTCCAGCGATTCGCTAGAGGCTAGGAGCTAGAAGCTGGAAGCTGGTTTACACGCTCGCCTTCATCTTTTCGGCGGCTGCCAGCACGTCTTCGATGGCGCCCTGCATGTAGAAGGCCTGCTCGGGGATGTCGTCGTACTTGCCGGCGATGATCTCTTTGAAGCTGCGCACGGTGTCGGCCACCTTCACATACCGTCCCGCCATGCCGGTGAACTGCTCGGCCACGTGGAAGGGCTGGGAGAGGAACTTCTGCACCTTGCGGGCGCGAGCCACGGTCAGCTTGTCTTCTTCGCTCAGTTCGTCGATGCCCAGAATAGCGATGATGTCTTGTAGATCCTTGTAGCGCTGCAGGATGCGCTTGACGCCCTGGGCCACATCGTAGTGATCCTGACCGACCACGCGGGCGGTGAGAATGCGCGAGGTGGAAGCCAGCGGATCGACGGCGGGGTAGATGCCGAGTTCCGACAACGGGCGGCTCAACACGGTGGTCGCGTCGAGGTGGGCAAAGGTGGTGGCCGGAGCGGGATCGGTCAAATCGTCGGCGGGAACATAAACCGCCTGCACGGAGGTGACGGAACCCTTGCTGGTCGAGGTGATGCGCTCCTGCAACTCGCCCATTTCCGTGGCCAGGTTGGGCTGGTAGCCCACCGCCGAAGGCATACGGCCCAAGAGCGTGGAGACCTCGGAACCGGCTTGCGTGAAGCGGAAGATGTTGTCGATGAAGAGCAGCGTGTCGGCGCCTTCTTCGTCGCGGAAGAACTCGGCGACGGTGAGGCCGGTCAGAGCCACGCGCAGACGGGCTCCAGGCGGCTCGGTCATCTGGCCATAGACCAAGGCGCACTTGGAGTTGGCGAAGTCGCCGGGCTTGATGACGCCGGATTCGCTCATCTCCAGCCACAGATCGTTGCCCTCGCGGGTACGCTCGCCCACGCCGGCAAAGACCGAGTAGCCGCCGTGGTTCTTGGCCACGTTGTTGATCAATTCCATGATGACGACCGTCTTGCCCACGCCGGCGCCGCCGAAGAGGCCGATCTTGCCGCCCTTCAAAAACGGCTGGATCAGATCGA
>CAZBPD010000079.1:0-12224 GCA_964493705.1 uncultured Occallatibacter sp. | reverse complement strand
TAGCGTCCGCGAAGATGCACAGAGCATCATTATAGTAACACTAGAAATGCTCTAAAACCGGCAGCCTTCCTCCATGTTCAGGGTTCTTTTTGCCCTATAACATCCATAGTTCTAAATACTTGTCATCCTGAGCGCAGCGAAGGATCTGCGTTTCTTGCGTCGCCCAATGGGAGGGCGAAGAACCGCAGATCCTTCGCTGCGCTCAGCGTCAGGATGACAACTGATTGATTATGAGTTGCTTATCCTTCCAGATCTGGCATTTATCGGCGCAGGAATCGCCGGATTTAGAATGACTATTTCTTGCGCTCTCAACACTTTAACCGCGCGGTATCGTCGCACTGAGGGTGCCTGCCGGTCTCAATTTTGAGACCGGAGAAAGCAGGAACGGAGATAGCGCTCCACACGGTCCGAATCCTAGCTCTTATTTGGCGGGACTTTTTTCCTGCTCGCGGGTGTTCATGAAGGCGCGCCGGCCGCTCTGGGCGCGCAGGTTGGGATCGTTGAGCGGCGGACGGCTCTGCTCCGCACTGAAACCCCGCGCCAGCAGGGAATTGGGATGGAAGCGCGGCGGCCCGCCATAAAACTGCCGGGCGTGGCTCAGCACCATGCCGGCGCGTCCGTGCATGGGCCGGACAATGCCGCGCAGATGCACATCGGCATCGCGGTATTTCTGCAACTCGCCGACCAGGTCACGGTCTTCCCACAAACTGACAATGGTAAAGCGGCACTTTTCGTCCGGCGTCTGCGGCGAGCAGACATCCAGAAAACGCGTCCCATCGGGCAGTTGCACTACATCGTAGATATGGGCATTGACGCAGATGTCGCGATTGACCATCGTGGCCGCTTCGTCGGCGGAGACGCAGGGCTTGGGCGTGGCTGCCAGAGCAGCGCCGGGAGCAAAAAACATCAGGAAGAAGCAGATCGTGCGGCGCATTTTGACTCGCGCCGGCGAGTCTCGTCTGCAATGAACAGGTTGCCCTACCTCATGCTGTGCCTCTTTCCGTGTCTCTTGCTGTATCTCTTGCAGTTCTTTTTGCCGCACCACTTGCTGTACCTCTTGCCGTGTCTCCTCCCGTGCCTCCTGTAGGGAGGCAGGGAAAATAGCCCAGGACAAGCGCAGCGCAGTCCTGGGATAACGGCAAAAATCATCCTCGCGCCCTGTAGGGGCGCGGTGAAATGCGGCATTTTCGATCCGGCTTCTCGAAAGCGGAACCATGCCCAGTCCCCTCCTCAACTGTGGGGAAATGGTACCGCGAAAGAGGCGGGCAGGGAAGTGAATACGGACGTGTATCCAAGCTAAAATGGATATACAATCAACATGTAGATGAGGAGGTGCTTCATGAGATTTGCGATGTGGGGAAACAGCCTCGCAATTCGTATTCCAGCCGAGTGTGTCGCGTCATTGAACCTTCAACCCGGCGAAGAAGCCTGGATTGAGGTGACTCCGGATCAAAAGCTGCTTATCGGCAGAGACCGGAGCCGCCAGAAGGCGATCGAAGCGATTCGCAAAATGCGCGTTGTGGTTCCTGCCGATTTCACTTTTAACCGCGCGGAAATCTATGACGAATAAGATCTTTTTCGATACAAATGTAATCCTGTATGCCTTCACGGAGCGTGCCGGATCGCATCTCGATTCCCGCATCGAGACAGCGGAAGAACTGCTCGCCGCAGGAGGTCTCGTGAGCGTTCAGGTTCTGAATGAATTTGCGGACGTTGCGTCGCGCAAACTGAAATTTAGTTGGGTTCAGATCGAATTGGCGCTCGACGAGATCGAAACCCTTTGCGGTCGGGCTTTGCCGCTGACCGTGGAAATGCATCGCGCAGCTTTGGGCTATTCCAGAAATTACGGTTTCCGCATCTACGATTCGCTGATCCTGGCCGCAGCGCAACAAGCTGGCTGCAACATCCTCTACAGCGAAGATATGCAACACGGGCAGCAGATTGGATCGATGAAGATCGTCAATCCATTTCTGGTTGAAAAGAAAACCTGAAATGGACTACCTTACGCATCCCGCCGTCGGCGCTGATGGGTGGAGGGAATGTTCATGTCTTCGCGGTACTTGGCCACCGTGCGGCGGGTGAGCTGAATGCCCTGCGATTGCAACAGCGCGGCCAATTGGTCGTCGGTGAGCGGGTGGCGCGGGTTCTCTTCTTCGATCAGCTTGCGCACCTTGCGTTTGAGCACCAGCAGCGGCGTATCGGCGCCCTCCGGGCCATTCGATCCTTCGGAGAAGAAGAAGCGCAACTCGATCACGCCCTGCGGCGTGTGCGCGTATTTGTTGGCCACGGCGCGGCTCACCGTCGAAGGGTGGACGCCTATCTCCTCGGCCACTTCCTTGATCATCATGGGGCGCAGGGCCTCGATGCCGCGATCGAGAAAGTCCTGCTGGCGGCGGACAATCACCTCGCAGGTTCTGAGGATGGTGCTCTTGCGCTGGGCGATGTTGCGCATCAGTTGCAGCGCCGAGCGGAAGCGCTCCTTGACGTACTCCTTGACTTCTTTGTCGGTGCCCTCGGCGGTGAGCATCTGCCGGTAGCGGCGGCTGAGGCGCAGGCTGGGCAAGTCTTCTTCGTTCATGCTGACAGCCCACTCTGCGCCGCGCTTGACGAAGACCACGTCGGGCTCGATCAGGCGGGTCGCCTCGCGGTTGTACTGGCGGCCGGGCCGTGGGTCCAGGGTGCGGATGAACTCGACAGCGCTGTGCGCCTCGGTGAGCGTGATCTGCGCCGCCCGCGCCAGATCTTTTACATCGCGCTTTTGCAACAGGGGTAGATGGCGGTCAACGATGGCAGCAGCCACTTCCATGCTGCGCCGGCGTTCTTCCAGGCGGGCATCGGCCTCGGCGCGGAAGCTGCGATGAGGGTCTTCGCCGGGCACGGCAGCTTGCCGGCTATAGACCTGAGCGAATTCGTGCTGCTGGGCGGCGATCTGAATCAGGAGGCACTCGCGCAGGTCGCGCGCGCCCACGCCCACCGGGTCCAGATGCTGCACCAGATCGATGGCGTGGCGCACCAGTTGCAACTCCGCAGCCTCTTCCACCGGATCGGCGGCGGGCTGGGCCGTCGCACTGTGGGCGGCGTTGTACTGCTCCCGGTCGTCGACAAAGTGCCCCAGGGACGCAGCCAGTTCCTCGTCGCTGGTGGCCAGGTAGCCATCTTCGTCGAGGTTGCCGATGACGAACTCGGCGGCTTCAAAGAGGGCCGGATCGAGGGTTAAAGCTCCCAGTTGCCACGCCAGGTGATCGGACAGAGTCGTGGGTTGAGAGAGGAAGTTCTCGAACGAGGGCCTTTCATTTTCTTCGAACTCCGGCTGGGTGCGATAGCCGGGGTCCAGATACTCCTGGAAGTACGATCCGAAGTCGATCTCCTCGAAGACATCCTTGGCGGGAAGTGGGGGCTCTTCCGCGCCGCGTTCCAACCGCTCCTGACGGCCCGCGACCGCATCCAGCATCGGAACCGATTCGTCAATCTCTTCCAGGACGGGATTCTCCACCATCTCGGCATCGATCATCTCCTTCAGTTCGACTTTGTTGAGCGCCAAGACGCTCACCATCTGCATCAGGCCTGGGGTCAGGATCTGGCGCTGTGCGATCTTCAGGTTCAGTCTGGGCTGCAGCAACGCCATAAAGAGGTCTGTTTCTCCGTTTGAACTCTCTGTCAGTGTAATTGGAAGGAAAAAGGAAGGGAAAGCGAAATGTCGTGTTCTGATTCAGTCGTTCCGGATTGGGCACGGCTCATTCTGGGAATTGTCCCACGGAAATCGGTACCCAAAACAACACGTTTGGCACATTGACAAAGCCCAACCCGTTCCGGAGATTCTTGGCGCGCCCTCATACGGCCTTCAACCCAGCGTGAAGCCCTCGCCCAGGTAGACCCGCCGCACTTCGAGATCGTTGCCCAGTTCATGCGGCGTACCGGCGCGGAAGATGCGCCCCTCGGCAATGATGTAGGCGCGATCGGTGACGCTCAGCGTCTCGCGGACATTGTGATCGGTAATGAGGATGCCGATGCCGCTGGCCTTGAGTTCGAAGATGATTTTTTGCAAATCCAGTACGGCGATGGGGTCGATGCCGCTGAAGGGCTCGTCGAGCAGGATGAAGTTGGGCTGAATGCAGAGGCAGCGGGCGATCTCCACGCGCCGCCGCTCGCCGCCACTGAGCGCGTAGCCGCGGGTGGTGCGAATGTGCCCCAGGTTAAGCTGGTGAATCAGCTTCTCGGAGCGGGCGCGGCGCTCGCGGTTGTCCAGCGGTTGCGCCTCCAGCACCGCCAGAATGTTTTCTTCCACGGTCAGTTTGCGAAAGACCGAGGGCTCCTGGGGCAGGTAGCTGATGCCGAAGTTGCGCGCGCGCAGGTACATGGGGACGCCGGTAATATCGGTATCGTCGACCAGCACGCGGCCGGTCTCCGGCTCGACCAGGCCGACGATCATATAGAAGCTGGTGGTTTTGCCTGCGCCGTTCGGACCCAGCAACCCCACCACCTCGCCGCGCGAGATGCGCAGGTCCACATTGCGCACCACCTGCCGGCCCTTGTACGATTTGCCGATTCCCTCGGCGATCAGCGTTTGCATCGACTTCGTTGGCTCGTTTCCGCCCTATTTCGGCGTTCTGGTTTCGGTACTTGTTTTGCCGCTGCCACCCTCGACGGTAACGCTGTCGTTGCGGCTCTGGAAGATCACGGCCTCGCCGGTGACGGTTCCGTGTGCGGAGTCGGTGATGCGCGGCGGAACGCCGGCGCTGCCGGTCAGTACATATTCGCCGGTTTGCCCGCTGTAAACCAACTGCTCGCCGGTGCCGCGCCGGTCAGGGCTGGTGAGCACCACACGGTTGCGGGCGATCATGCGGTCCACCTGGGCGGCTGCGCCGTCTTTGGCCGCGTGATTGCCTGCGGGCAAGAGAATGAGCTCCACTTCATTGGAGACCGAGGTCGCTGCGCCCGTTTCTGCCGTCACCCGGTTCAAAACCCCGCCGCGCATCAGCGCCTTGCGCTCCGCATCCGAGTATCGCAGGTCGCCCCCGCGCAGGCGAATCACCGAGGGCGCGGTGGGCTTGGCCTCTTTGGCTTGCCCCACCCCCCCGGCGCTGAGCAGGACGACCTTCACTGGCTCTGCGGCGCTGGTGGTATGCGCGGTCAGCGTCTGGCGGGTGCGGTCGAGCACGATCACCGGCGCCGCCACCGAGTTGGCTTGCTGCCACAACCGAGCCTCGCCGCGGAAGGTCGCTTCGCCCGTCGCCTGATGGAACTGCGCCTCGGCCGCGATGGCGTGGGAGGGTCCCTGGCCCCCCAGAGCCGCGGCGTTCTGACTAGGAGCGCTATTGCCCGTCTGGCCGGCAGGGCGATTGTCCATCCAGGTGGCTTTGACGTTGCCGTGAGCAAAGGCGTCGCCGCTGATCTGCGCCACATCGATCTTGTCCGCGGTGAGTTGCATCGCGCCATCCTCGACGCGAGGCGAGAGGGTCAGGTGGAGCACCTCTCCCGCGCCCTCGTAGACGGCCCGACCGGCGGTCGCCCGCAACAGCGGCGGAGGTTGCATGCCTGGCTTGGCCGCCGGCTCCCGCGTCAAAACGACGTGGCCATCCACGCTGGCGAACTGAATCTGCGCAGCATCGCTCCCCGCCTTGGCTGCATTGGCGCTCGCCGAGCCGTGCACGGCAGAGGAAGGCAGAAAATGTGCTTCAAGCCGGTCGCCGCTGGTGGTTTGCCGAATTCCGCTGGCGGAAGTCTGCTCGAAACTGGCGCGGCCCACCCCCACCATGGAAGTGAGTGAAGCGCCGGGGCCGAACTGCCCGGCCAGATCGTCGGCCGCAATCCGCGAGGGAACACCGGCGGCATTGCCGCGCTGGCTTTCGCTCGTTACCACCACGCCGCCCGTGCCGTGCATCGACTCCGGCTCGATCTCTCCCGCCGCCTTCGTGCGGAACTGCATGTCGGCAAATGGAGATTTCCAATCTCTGCTGACCCGCAGCGGACCTGCCTTGGGATCGTCGCTCAATTCTTCGCTGTGCAATTCGACGCCGCGTTCCAGATGCGCCTGACGAAGATTGCCTTTGGCGTTGAATTCAAGCTCCGCGCTGGGTGAGGACCCGTGCATCTTGCGCGAGAGACGTTCACTCTGGCCGGTCGAGTCCAAAAGAACTCCGCCCTCCATATGTCCGTGGCGGGCTTGATTGTGCTCGTCGAAATCAAGTTGACCGGTCGGTGCAGCCAGATGGCCGCCGCTGCCGGTGGTCAGGGTGAATCCGTTGACGGCGTCCAAACGCATGGCAGAGCCGTCGGCGCGAAAGAGGACCGTGGCGTCGCCCGCTGCCGCATCGTCGCCCTGGCTGTGAACGGTTGCCGCGTGCAGCCGGCAAATCCTGGTATCGCGTTCGAACTCGGCGTGCTGCGCCTGCAGGTCGACCGGCTCCTGGCCGCGCTGAGTATGCAGCACCACCGCCTGCTGCAAGACCAAAACCCCGTTTTGCGAGTCGTAGGTCGCGCCCATGGAACTGCCCACGCCCTGCGCCAGCGAAAAATCCACATGCCGGTCGGTCGTAGCCTTGCCGCTGGCGCGGTCGAAGCTCAGCCCGCTGGTCTTGACCGTAATCTCGCCCGAAGCCGCGTTCTGGGCCGCGGCAGTCAAGGGCTTCCCGTCGCTCTTTCCGCCCGCGGCCTGCGCGGTGTTTGCCTTGGGAGCAACCGCCGGAGCGACGCCGGGACGGATGAGCGTAATCTCTACCGGACCCTCTGCCCGGATGGTACCCCCCTGCTGGTCGTATTCGAATTCGTCGCCCTGAATTCGATCCACGCGGCCGCCGTCGATGTCGTACAACTCAATCTTCACGTCGTGCAGCACGGCGCGATTGTCTTTGAGCTGAACCAGTTTCGAGGCGTGAATTTTGTATTGCGAGTGCGCGCCCAGAGCGTGCGAATAGGTGTAGCCATCAGCCTCTTGCACAATGTTGAGACCCAGCCGCTGGGGAAGATCGCGGCGGCTGAAGGGATTCTTCCACTTGCCGATGGCCAGAGAGACACCCAGAGCCAGCAGCAGCAGAGCCCCTGCCACCAGCACCAATGTCCGCATTCGCTCGATGGTGAGCCGCACGCTTTAGTTCCTCACTCCCAGCCGCAAAGCCAGCCGTTCGGCCAGGCTCTCGCCCAGCTCGCTCCACAGCAGCCGGGCTGTGGCTCCTGACGCCTTCTCCAGCGCTCCCGCCAAAGCCACCAACTGCACCACATTTTCCGCCACGTGCCCGGCTCCCACTGAGTCCAACTCGACATCATCCTCAAGAAACGGCGCATCGGAACCAAAATCGATGCGGATGTGCCCATCGGCCTGGTACGCTCCCTCATCGAAGAGCGGCCCGTAGCCCACCACCCGCACCAGCCGCGGCTGCCGCACCCAGCGGGGCTCCCAGAGCACTTTGTTCTGCTGAATGGACCCTGAGTGAAGTGAAGGGAAAGGAGACACCTTGTCATCCTGAGCGGAGCGCAGCGCAGTCGAAGGACCTGGTTCACCCGGACTCTCCAACTCCCACAAATTCCAGCCGATCTGGAACTCGTAGGCGTAGTCGTCGTGGAGCTGCTCGAGCGCCTCGGCGACGGCATCCTGTGGCAGCGCCCCCAACGGGTCCTGCGGGCTGGCTTCGACGCCGGCGGCCAGAATGCGCCGTCCATAGACCTGCTGAAAGACCGGAGTCTCGCTCCAGCCCACCGGCCAAACCGTGGCGGAATAGACCCGCGCCTCGCCGCCGTGCGCGGCAAAGGTGGACAAGACCGCGGTCAGCTTGTCGGCCAGCGCCGCCAGACGCAGATTCGGGTACCACAAACTTAAATAAAGCGTGTCGGACATCTCTCTTGATTGTAGACGGCAGAAACGCACCAAGGGATGCGGGTGGATGGCTCAAGGACCAATTTGTGCTCCGCCATGGGACGGTCGACTCGATTCAAGGAACCCACAACTCTTCCGGTAAAAGGGGCCAACAGATCCTCTGCGCAAATAGAGGTAAATTCAGGTGGTCCTCAAAAATTCTTTACGGCAAAGCTCTGTAGGGTATCCAGCCGAAAGGTCGCATCGCCGGTTTCGATTCCCAGCAGAAGGCGAGTCGTCTTGAGCTGATTGCGAAAGTCGAGAGCGGCGGTGGTTTGAGGGTCGCTCACAAGCTGCAGGGACTTATCGATCTCCTGTGTCTCTTGTTGAAGAGATTTCAGCCGGTCTTTCTGCACCGCGATGGATTGCTGAAGCTGGTCTTTCAGAATATCCATTTCCCGAGCGACTTCGCTTTCCTGCACCTTCTTCCAATCGCCGTAGGCAACGACGGAGCGGTCCAGGTGCTTGTCGATGGCGTGGCTCGCGAGGTTGTAGTTGAAGCTGACTTCCCCGTAGGGTTCGAGTCCGCTGGCAACGGGGTTGATCTGTTGATGCGCGCCGACGGTCAGCGCAATGTCCCAGTTATTCTGGCGCGTGATCCGGGCAAGCGACTTCTGCTCGTCGATGTCGCTGGCCTGCTTGACGGCGACCTGCTGCTTGAGCGGCTCTGCGGAGAGCGTCGGCACATAGAGCGCGGCGAGGCGCGATTGAGTATCCGCGCGGTCGGATTCGAGCTTGATCCGGTTGGCGACCAGGGCCATGAGCATCGGCCGGGTCATGTTCTGCGCCTCCACCATCTTGGTTGTTTCGTCGATCAGCGCATTCAGCGATTTCGATGCTTCGTCGATGAGCAGAAGCCGATGCGAGAGCGCGTCTTTTTCGATGGCGGACAGAGCATATTGCAGCGTCATCTGAACGCCGGTGCTGGCCTTGTACAACGCGCAGTTTTTGCGCGCGGCATCGAGCGTGATCCCAGCCTTCTTCAGATTAGAAAGACTGAGTTGCGCACCGGCAACCAGTTGCTCGGGAAGCCCTGTGTTGGGCTGAGTAAAGCCGGCGAGCGCAGTGGGTGTGCGTAGAAATTCGCTCTGCGCCTTGGCTTGCTCGTCCAGATAAACACAGTAGGTTTGCTGATCGGCCTGAGTATTCTGTGCCGCCGCCCACAACGGAAAGAGGAAGAGAACAGCGAGGAATAATTTGCGTCGAGACATGTCTTGCTCCATGAAGTCCAGATTGACGGGCACTAAAACAGCAGCGGCTTGCCGCCAAGGAAAACGGTTTGCGATTTCGCCGATTCGGGGCGAGAGAGATTCATCTGGATGGTGAGGCCGCGTACCTGGGTTTTGAAGATTGGATGGTTGATAACCTGTTCGCCGACAAAGACCTGCTTGACGCTTCCGACCTTGCGGCAAAGAACCATATTGAGATAACAATCGTATATCGGCGCTCCCACCGTTACGCTGGCTTGATTGTCGTAGGGAACAAAAGCGAAGTAGATGCGATTGCTGCCGTTGGCGTTGAGGTAGTAGGGGCTCTGCTTGGCAATGCCGATGGCGCTCCGCAAGCGGTCGATCTGGCGATTGTCTTCTTCGAGTTGCTTCTGGGCGACGTTGAGAGTTACATCGAGTTGGGCAATGTCGGAGCGGAGTTCTGCCTGCTTCTCCAGCACCTCGAGGGACTTTGTCCCGACCGTGGTTTTGTCGAGAACGCTGTCGGAGAGCATGACGCCGGCAATCCGGCTGTCTGTATAGTCGGTATCGGCGTGGTTGAGCGCGGCCAGTTGCGCGGCGGCGTCTCCTTTGGCAATCAGCCCGGAGGCAAGGTCGTTCTTGATCTGCGTTGCGAGCTGATGGCTCTGCGCAAGCACCTCGCGCGTCTTGCGATTGTCGGCCTGCTTCTGCTCGTCGAGCGCGGTCAGTTGCGGTCCGGTAAGGCGGTCGTGGGCGCGCTCGCGCACAATCGCCGCTTGCAACTGAGCGTCGAGCGCAAGCAGCGAAGAGCGGTACTTGGCCATCTCGTCTAGCGTTGTTTGCTGGCGAACGACATCCACCTTGAGATCCTCGATGGATTGCCGGCTGAGGACCAGTTTTTGCACAAAGTCGAGGCTCTTGTCATCGGATGCGGAAAGAATAATCGGCGCGGCCCAACTGCGGTTCAGCGCATAGAACCCCATGATGAATGCATAGCAAAAGATGCCGGCCAGTACCGCATACAATGTCACGATGGCAAAGACGCGGTAAAAGGCAAGAGTTATTTTGTAGAGAATCCCGTAGATCGGCTTGCGGGCTCTCTCACTTCTGAGCGTGGAATCACTTGCTTTGGTGGTCAAGATGAGCCTCCTCGGAAACTTTGGCTCGCGTACCCCAGTCTCCCGAATCAAAGGTGCATAGAGCGAGCGGTGTAATAAAAAGCGAACTGGAGAACGACCATGCGATGTAAGCGCCGAAGGCCAGTGGATGACGGATCGTCTCGCGGATGCTGAATTTGCCGATGGCCCAACTGAAGATTGCGCCCAGGCCGAGATAGGCGACCAGCGGCAAGGGGCTGGCCCAGGCCAGCGGATTGGAGCTGAGCATGGTCACCATCACCAGCAATGCGACGATCGCGCCCAGCGGCGTTAGAATCATCGTGTAGATGGCGTTCGGATGCAGCTTGAAGACATGTTTCGGCAGCGAGCGGAGTGTGTAAAACAGATCGCGCAGAATACTGCTTCGCCAGCGCAGTTGCTGATTGAACAGCACAGACAGCTTGGTGGGAACGGCCGTCCAGCAGAGAGCATCGTTGTTGATGTAGGTTCCGAAGCCGCGCATCAGCACCTGATGGGTGAGAAAGCGGTCTTCGCCCTGATTGACGGGAATGCCAAACCAGTGGCGGGCGCGGAGGATCGGCTCGATCTCCAGCAATAACTCGCGGCGAATGGCGAACAGGCAACCGCTGATGCAGCAGATGCTGCGGGTCGAGTTCTCGGGAATCTTGTACAGCTCGAAGGCCGCGTAATAAACAATCGTCTGAATGATCGTAAGTATGTTGTCGTTGGGATTGCTGACGCCGACCCGTCCGCCCACAGCGCCAATGCCTGGCTCAGCGAAACAAGCCGTCAGTTCGCGCATGGCATCGGGGTGAAAGATGCAGTCGGAATCGATGGAAATGATGATCTCCGCGCGGGAATGTTGCAGCGCGTTGCAAACGGTGCGAGCCTTGCCGCAGTTTTGGTCGTTGCGGCCCACACGGATGGATATATTGGTAAAATCGCGCTGCGCCTTGAGCATCCACTCGTAACTATCGTCGACCGAGCAGTCGTCCTGGGCGATGACTTCAAAACTGCCGGCGGGATAGTTGCTGCGGCTGATGCTCTCAATCGAGTTGTAAACCGTCTGGCCTTCGTTGTAGCAGGGAAGCAGGACGCTTACTGTAGGCTGCCATGTGTAGTCCTTGCGGATCTTTGCACTGGGAAACGCGAGCCTCATCAGAAGACCCATCAGATACTTGACGATCGAGATCACCAGGCAAAGAAACAGGATCAGCCAAACAAGAATGGGCGCCACAAACGTTTCCTCCCCAAAGGCGATCCGCCCTCGTATTTTGCTGCATGGTAAATAAATCGAAAACCGCTTATCGCCCGGAACGATAAAAAAACCGGAGGCGCACTCTTTACAAATAATCCAAGATGAGTTTATCTCACCTTCACCGGAACCGGCCTTGCAGACTCGGCCGTCTCCAGGGGAATTCCATTTGAACCTGCCGGAGGGTTTTTGAAAAGGCACGGCTTTAGCCGCCGAGGGACGTATTGACTGCTTTCGAACCATCCCTCAGGGGCTAAAGCCCAGGAGTTTTTTTGCTTGGTTTGCGGCACGGCTAAAGCCGTGCCCTTTCAAAATATCTCAAGAAGCCCAAATGCGATTGCCCTGGGCCATCTCACAAATTCAATCCTATCTGGCCCCTCCTGGGTTGCGATGGGCAAGGAACTCGGAATGAAACACCCATGTAACCGGGGAGAAATCTGGTTTTACGCTCCACCGTCGAGGCGCTCTTCGACGGCAGATCGGTGCTGTAAAGCTCCATGGGTTTTCGCGGAGAGGATGAGCCGGTCGCAGAAAGAATCAGGGCTCTTCGGGTACGCATATTGGGTAAAGGCGCCGGGGAGAAAACCGGCGCCTATCTTCCGCAGTCGGATCGAGCTTCGTTGCTCTTGCAGATCGCTCGACCCGAAGGCGCGAACCAACAGCAGAGGCTAGATCGCCTCCAGCACCGCGCAAAGGTACTGCCAGAAGGGCTCAACCGACGATATTTGCACACGCTCGTTGGGGCTGTGCGGATTCTCGATCTGCGGGCCGAAGCTCACCATCTGCATGCCGGGATATTTCTCGCCGATCAC
>CAZBPD010000078.1:0-13363 GCA_964493705.1 uncultured Occallatibacter sp. | reverse complement strand
GCCTCTTTTGCGACTACCGCGAGCTGCTCAAAAACATCCAGAACAGCTACAACCCGCAGGTCCACACCACCGAACTCGAACTGCTGAAACCGGTCTTCAACGCGGAAGTGCTGGTGCTGGACGATCTGGGCGCGCAAAAGCCCAATGAGTGGGTCTGGGACACGGTGGCGCTGATCCTCAACTCCCGTTACAACGACAAGCTGACCACCATCATCACCACCAACTATTTGGATCAGTCGGCAGGCGGCGGGGCCAAGACCGAGGCCGAACGCGCCGCCCGCGAGCCCACTCTGGGCGACCGCATCGGCGACCGCATGTTGAGCCGCCTGGCCGAAATGTGCATCCGCATCGAAATGACCGGCAAGGACTTCCGCCAGACCGGCGTGAAACGCGCCCGCTTCGGCTGAGTACCTGCGGTGCGGCGGACGCCGCTGGCGCGGCTGAAGAATCTCTCGCATGAAACGCAAGACTCGCGGTAGGCGGCTGCCCTGCTTCCCCGCGGCTCTGCTGTACAATCATCCCGCGAGGGAGAACATGTTCGAAAGCCGTCGTTTTATTGCTCTTGTTGCTTTTATCTATCAGATCTGGATTACCATCGACGCCCTTGTCGGGCCGCACCGGCTGCCGGACCGCATCCCCGTCCACTTCGATTCGGCTGGTAACCCCAACGGCTGGGGTTCGCCTGCATCGCTGATGCTGCCGCTCTTTCCAGCCATTGCGCTGGGGGTCTTCGTCTTGATGAGCTTCATCGCCCGCCATCCGGAACTCTTCAATTATCCGGTACAGGTTACGGACGAAAATCGCGGGCGGCTACAGGCGATTACGCTGAATCTTCTCGCCTGGATGCGCATGGAGATGGTCTGCCTCTTCGCCACCGTGCAGTGGCTTATTATCTCTTCCGCGCGCCATCCGCAGGGAGGTTTCTCCCAATGGGTGGGCGCGCCGATTGTGGCCTGGATTGTGGTGATCTTCGCAACTGTGATCCTGAACGTGCTCGCTCTTCGGCGCGCCGCAATCGCTCGCGGCTGACCCCATCCAGACACACGACCGCGGCGCAGCGGCGTGATTGCGGCCCCGCGGTTCGGTTGCTTTCAAAATACCCAGATGCTGACCAGCAGCAGAAACATGGCGGCCACGGTGACCGCCTGGTAGACGAGGTTTTCCGCCTGCCGGGATGCGGACAGACCCACTGCGGAACGGGGCAGAGATGTAGATGCGGTGAGAGGGGAGGGGTGCATCGTTGGCCTGCCTTTCAGCAAAGTGTTACGTCTTCCAATTGATTCAGGTTCCAGAGATTTCTGACTGCTTAGACGCCGTCTATTCCCTGGAGTTGCGCGCCGGTTGTGAATCCTCTGTGAACTGCCGGGAGGCACATCGTACGTGTCGCTGCCTTGCCTATCGACCGGCAAGAGAAAAACTTCTCCTATGAACTAAAACGCGATTGGCAGCGGGTTTCCTTCGGTAACGGTGTAAAATTCGCTGGTGAACACTGCACCGGAACTCGGCTCTTCCGCCGCCGCTGGCGAACGCAACTGGCTGCCATTGGCGATTGCCGCCACCGTTGTGCTCGCGATGGCCGCCATCCTCTTTTTTTGGACGGAGCACGGCAAGGGCGGGGTCAAGGTCACACCCATCTCCGCCGCGCCCGACCCCTACGCCGTCAGTCTGCCGATTACCGGTCTGGCCATGAGCGAGTCGGCCAATCTGGCCGGTGGCAAGGTCACGTATCTGGACGGCCACATCGCCAATCAGGGCAGCCGCATCGTCACCGCGATCACTGTGCAGGTGCTCTTCCGCAACTACGCCCACGAAGTCGTGCAAAACGAGACCCAGCCGCTGCGCTTCATCCGCATGAGAGAGCCCTATGTGGATCTGGAGCCGGTCTCCGCCGCGCCCCTCAAACCAAGCGCCGCGCAGGAGTTCCGCCTCATCTTCGACACCGTCGCCACCACCTGGGACGGCGCCTACCCGGAGATCCGCATCGTGCACGTCGAGACGAAATAGCGAAAGCCTGCGCTCCATCTTTTTTCCTCTGGCCGTTTGTCCGTCGCGACCCGCGCCGATGAATTCGGTCCTCCCCACCATCCTGGGGTGAAATGCTCTACAGTGCACGGCGGATTCTTGTCCGGGTACTGTGGAAAAGTACCATTTCGGGCAAGATGCAGCTCTATACCCCCAAGCGGAAAGGAATGCTCCTCCCCACCGCGCATCTTTACCGCGTAGAAAATGCCCATCCCGGTAAAAATTACACTCTCCCATCTTCTTTTAACCTGCCGGAAATGCCTGCCATGCCGTCGCCAGTTTATTCCAAATAAAACATAATAAACGCCTTATCGATTATTTCCGGCAACACAAACCGTTTGGCACGCACTTTGCACTTCTAGAGGGCGAGCAGACAAGACCGCTCCCCCCGCAGCCCGTTCGCGGAGCCAGACCGCAGAGTCAGGTGGCGGAGAAAGTACGACCATGAAAAGCGCGTCGCTAACTCGCATCCTTTTTTCCAGCACTCTTTTGCTGGCACTCTCAATTCCCGCGCTGGCCCAGCAAGGCAGCGCAGCGCAGCCCGCGGCGCAGACGGCTGCACAGCCAGCCGCCCGCGAGGGCTTCTGGGGCCGCGTCAATCCCTTTGCCCGCAAAAACTGGGTGGACAAGCGCGTCGATCCCCTCAAGGACCGGCTCAGCGAACTCGATCAGGTCAACGCCAACAACGCCAGCGAGATCAAGGATGTGGACGGCCGCGCCCAGGCCGGCATCCACCAGGCGCAGTCCACCGCCGACGCCGCCAGCCAGGCCGCGGCCGCAGCCGGCGATCAGGCCGGTAAGGCCGGCGCTACCGCTCAGAACGCCGCGGGCCGCGTCGATCAGCTTGGCGCAACTGTCGGCGGACTCGACCAGTACCGCCAGGTCAGCGCTGCCGAGATCGCCTTTCACGGCAGCCAGGGCATCCTCTCCGCCGAGGCACGCAAGCAGCTCGACGATCTGGCCGCCAGCCTCACCGGCCGCCAGGGCTACATTGTCGAAATCGTTGCCCGCGCTCCCGGCGCCGGCAGCCTGGGCTTGCAGAACTCCGAGCGCCTGGCCGAGACCGTCAAGCGCTATCTGGTGGCCGAACACGCCATTCCCGTCTACCGCCTGCACTCGGTCGGCCTGGGCAACACCCCTGCCGCCGGGCAGGACGAGGCCAAGCCGATCAGAACTGGCAGCGTCCAGATCCGGTTGATGGAAAACAGTTTGGCAGCGATCAAGTAGTCCGCTGCCCACCACCTCTCGTACAACGAGAGAACCAAGGCAACTTGGCCCCCATCATCGATGGGGGCCGTTTTTTGTCTGTGTGCAGATTTCTGTCCTATCCTGGTCCCCAAGAGCAAAGGATTGGGGGCACCATCATCTTGATACAATCTGCGCCATGAGATCGGAGCCACCCGCCGTCATCATCGTGCCAAATCCGTGAGAGGAATGAGAAGTAAATGACTATCCTTCGTTACGTACCCGTCTTCCTCTTGGTCACATTACTAGGCTATGGCCAAGTCCCGCAAAAGCCCCGCCGAGTTGAGTTGCCGATCCAGGCCGAAACCCCTGTTCGGGAGCTCTATCGACAACTGGTATCTCAACGGATCGGGGGCATTCCGACGCCGAAGAGGATGAAGGTACTATCCCCTTACCTCAGCAACTCATTGATTCATGGAATTAACCAAACACGTGCCTGTCGTGATGATTGGTTTCGCCTGCACCCGAAGAATGACGAAAAGGCACCGTCAACGTGGACGGAATTCGGACTTTTTTCGGGTTTCGACGACCGAGGCCAACCACAAGCTTTTCGGATTGAGAAGGCGGAAGCGGAGGAGGATGGTTCTTTTCGCGTTTACGTGAGCCTGACAGAAGGGCCACCAGAGAAGCCGTGGAATTGGCGGGTTGCAGTCGTCGTAATGCCGGAAGCAGGGAAATTTGTAATCAATGATGTGATTTTTCTCAGAGACAAGGATGTTGAGACTGCAAGTCGTTTGTCGGAACTCCTAACAGGCGGATGCGATGGCTCTCGTGGGGTGGGATTTAGCCATCAAGACGACCAGAAAGAGCAGAAGTAAGTTCGGCCAGGCGGGTGGCTCACCTTTGACCAGCCTATGACGATGGTGCGAGGGGCACCCTCATCTTGATAAGACCTGGGGCATGAGATCGAGGCCGCCAGCCGGTACTTACGCATTAATTCAAAGTTTCTAAGTAGAGGTTCTAGCCATGCGACTTGCGATAGCTCTTTTGATGGTTCCGGCGTCTTGGCTTTGGTCACAAGGAAGCGGTGGTGTTGCTCACCCTCGGTGCACCGACTGCGTAGTGGGTAATGTGAGCTATTGGTATGCCCAAGAGGCGTTGAAGCAGGCCACGCCGCCCGAGCCGACAAAGCCGCTGATAGCGATTTCGGTAATACTCGACGCCAATTTGAAAATCATGCTGGTGGCGACTGAAAGCGGAAAATTTGAACTGTTGCGGGGTACCCTCGCAAAAACCGTCTACGATTCTCTGTACGAAATTGAAAAAACCAGTGGTCTTCCGGCGAGTCCTCACGATGCCGCTAAGCTTCTGCCTATGAAGTGGGAAACCAAAGTGATCAGCGCTGACAGATTTGCGGCAATTCACCGCGACTTCACGACGGCTTTTTCAGAACTCATGGCGAACGCAGGAAATAGCTATAACACTGTCTTGACCGACGGCGGCGTAGTCGTGCTGCATGCCTCAAGGTATTTCGTTACTTATGACAATGGCGGATATGTGCATGGTGAGGCGACGGTTGATGACGCGGTAAAGAATCCAATGGAGAAGGACCCTATGGCGAACTGGGTGCATCAAATCTCAGCCCTCTGCAAAGATAGTTTCAAAAGGTGAAGTGATATAAGTATGGCGCGTCGTCCAGGTCCCCATCCCTGGAATTGTAGGTGCCCATCGATATGGACGGAGGGTTTGTCAAGAAGGGTGGCCCACATCTCCCGCTGGTTCCGATAAAGTATTGAATATGAGTTCTTCATCGTTCGACCAGACGGCCGAGGCTGCCGCCTTTTTGCGCGGCAAGCTGGGCGCGCTGCCGGCGCGCATCGGCATCGTGCTGGGCTCGGGACTGGGCGCTGTCGCCGAGGCTGTCACCGACCCCGTCCTGATTCCCTACGCCGAGATTCCCCACTTCCCGCAATCGACCGTGGTGGGCCACTCCGGGCGCATCGTGGCCGGTCTGATGAACGGCGTTCCCGTGGTGGTCATGCAGGGCCGGGTGCACTTTTACGAGGGCTACACGCCGCAGCAGGTGGTCTTTCCGCTGCGCGTATTGGGCGCGCTGGGCATCGAGACGGTGGTGCTGACCAACGCCGCCGGCGGCATTCAGCAGGGCTACCAGGTGGGCCAACTGGTGCTCCTTGCCGATCACATCAACGGCATGGGCTGGAATCCGCTGGTTGGGCCCAATGAGCCGCGCTACGCGGTGCGTCCCGGAGCCGGACTGCGCTTCTTCGATATGACCGAGGCCTACTCCCGCGATCTGCGCGCGCTGGCCCAGCAAGCCGCGGAGCAAGAAGGGTTTGCGCTCAGCGAAGGGGTATATCTGGCGGTCAGCGGGCCGTGTTTCGAGACGCCCGCCGAGATTCGCGCCTTCCGCACTCTGGGGGCCACGCTGGTGGGCATGTCCACGGTTCCCGAGACCATCGCCGCGCGGCATATGGGCATGGAGGTGCTGGGCATCAGTTGCGTCACCAACCTGGCCGCCGGGTTGGGCGAGAGCCAATTGAGCCACGAAGAGGTCTTCGCCGCCGGCAAGCAGGTCGAGCTTCGGCTGGCTGGGTTGCTGCAGCGCGTCGTTCCGGCCATCGCCGCCAGAATGCGGGCACCTGCGGTGCGGCAGACGCCTTCGGCCCCATCTGGAGGGGATTGTGTCTAAAGAGCAAGAATCCACTGCCGCGTCACACGAGCAATCAAGCCAGCTCCCGCGCCTTTTTTCTGGCGCGGACCAGCCGAAGGCGTCTGCCGTGCCGCAGGCACTCCCTTTTCCCCCGGTTGTCTTAGCCATTGCCGGCTGCTCGGGGTCGGGCAAAACGACGTTGGCGGCGGAGCTGGCACGGACGCTAGGCGGAATTCACTTTCATTTCGACAACTACTACCGCGATCTGACCCATCTGCCCCCGGCCGAGCGCTGCCGGCAGAACTTCGACGATCCGGCGCTGATCGAGAGTCCGCTGCTAATCGCGCAGCTCACCGAACTGGCCGCCGGCCACGGCATCGAGCGTCCGGTCTACGATTTCGCCACCCACACCCGCGTTCTGGGCGTCACCGAGCCGGTGCATCCCGGACGTTGCCTGCTGGTGGAGGGGATCTTCGCCCTGTACTTTGTGGAGCTGCTGCCGCTTTACCACTATCGCGTCTACGTCGATACGCCGGACGAGCTGTGCTTTGCGCGCCGCCTCAAGCGCGATGTGGAGCAGCGCGGCAGAACGCCTGAGTCGGTGCGCGCGCAGTACGACTCCACCGTTCGGCCCTCGAGCCTGGCCTTTGTGCGCCCCTCGGCGGTCCGCGCCGATCTGGTTTTGGACGGCTCGGACGCGCTCGATTGGAAGGTGGAACGGGTGCTCACCGAAATGCGTAAACGTGGATTGATGCGCTTCTCCGAACCCGGCGCCTGATCCTATCCCTCGATGCGGCAATTTCTGCAACTTCCTTGGCGAGGCGGGGTCTAATCCCAAGAGAAGAAGCCGCGCAACGGTGCTTCAGTCGGTGCGACAAATCTGCATGAGGAGCATCGCGAAGTGCTGGCGGCGGCCGTTCCCAATTTGATCCATTCACTGAAGTTTAACCGTGGAATTACCGGATTCCACCCGAGGTTGACCTAAAGTCGAGATGATGAGCAGAGCCCTCAATTCGCTCCAGCAGAAAGCCGGCCTCTGGCTGCGGCAGGGCATTACGCCGCGCCGGTTGGCCCTGACGCTGGCGCTGGGCTTCTCTATCGGCTGCATTCCGGTGGTGGGGATTCCTACCGTGCTGTGCGCCGGGCTGGCTCTGGCGATGCGCCTCAATCTGCCCGCCATTCAGGCCGCCAACTACGCCGCCATGCCCTTTCAGGTGGCGCTGATCGTGCCCTTTGTGCGCCTGGGCGGATGGCTGTTCACCTCCGGCCCGCGCATACAGGTGAGCGCAGTGGCGCTGCTGCACAGCTCCCCGCTGGCTCTGGTTACACAGATGGGCCGCATGGCCGGGTTGGCCTTGGGCGCATGGCTGCTGATCGCGATTCCTACCGTGGCGCTGATTACCGCCGCGCTGACCCCGCTGCTGCGCTACGTGCCGGCAGTGGCCGCAGCCGAAGCGGCAGACTGAAAAACAAGGGTCAGGGGTCAGGGGTCAGGAAAAATTACCTTCTGACCACTGACCACTCATCACTGTCCACTGTCGTTCACTTGCCCGCGTAGGGATCGTTGACCGGTTTGCCGCTTTCGATCCAGGCGGTATAGATCATGTCGCGCAACATGCTGGCCCCGGCGGCCAGGCGCTCGGCGGTGAAATCGCGCGACTCGGCCGATCCTGCGCCCACAAATCCGCCCACCTTGTCCAACTGATAGACCTTTTCAACAAATGTGTTCGTGTGTCGCAGGTAGGCCACGTAGCTGTCGAAGAGGTCGCCGTCGATGGCTTTGGGAGCAGTCATCTTGGCCTTCACCTCGGCGTCGTGCAGATTGGCGCCGACGAACGGCCCCTCGAACTGCCAGTGAATCTTGTGCTCGGTGGTGTAGCTATTGGGATTGGGCCCGGTCCAGCCGTTGTATTGAATGGTGGTGTGCAGCGGCTGTGAGCCGTCGCCCACGTAGTGGCCCAGCCAGCCGGCATAGAAGATGATCGCCTGCTCCACCGGCGCCGTATCCTGCTTGGCCGCTTGCAAATGGCGGTATTCGCGCAGGGCGGCCTTCAAGCGCTGCCAGACCTCGGTAGTCTGCCAGGGCTGCAAGCCGAGCTTCTCCGGGCGCTGGCCGGCGGCAAAGGCCTTGGCCTCGAAGTCCAGGCGCTTGCGCGGCAGGGGACCCAGCGCGTCGGCCGGTTCCAGATCGATGAAGTGCTCGGGAGCCTGTGCGGCTACCAATTCCGGCTCGGCGGGCGAGCGCCAGCGGTCCGGCTCGGGGCCCAGGTACTCGATCTCGTTGATGGCGGCCTGTGTGCGCAGGAAGGCGGGCACGTCGGCGGGCAGCGAACTGGCCGCCAGACGGTTGATCATGCGATGGCCTTCATTGCCCCAGGCATAGGCCGCGGGCGGCTGAACGGCAGCACTCACCAGCCCCGCAAAGGCCAGGACTGCATAAACAAAACGCGGAGAAAAAGAAAAGCGCAACATTTCGCCAGTATACGGCGGTCGAGTTGCCGTGGTCATGAAGGCCCGGTAAAGCCCTCCAGCGTAGTTAACTGCAACGTTTCCCCTTGTGCCCGGCTGCGGCGGTTGAACAGCGACCCCCGCGGGCCGGCGCATATACTCGAATCAAAGCGCCGGACCTCAGTTCATGCACTGCGCCGGTTGCGGGGAAGCCCTGCGGTGGGCGACACGGCAGCGCGCCAGCGCCCATCGTTTTTTGTACGGGAGGAACCATGCAGAGCCGGGCCAATTTGGAACAGAAATCCCTCCAAGGCCACCCAGTTCCGGTCGTGGATTCCGCCCAGCCCTTTCAGGATCTGCTCGACTCGGTTGCCGACGGCATCTGCGCCGTGGACCGCGCGGGACGGATCAGCTTTGCCAATCCCGCCGCCGCCCGTCTGCTGGGTGTGCCCGCCGCCGCCTTGGCCGGCAAGCCGCTGCACGATCTGATCCACGGCGCTGCCGGCTCTATTCTTCTCTGCGCCGGCGATTGCCCCCTGCACCGGGCTCTGTACAACAACATCGCCTTTGCCGGGGAAGAGAGCTTTTTGCGCGCCAATGGGAGCAACTTTCCCGCCGAATGCTGTCTGACGCCGATCCTCGGCCAGGGGCGCTTCTCGGGGTCGGTGCTCAGCTTCCGCGACATCAGCCAGCGCCACGCTCTGGACCGCCTCAAGGATGAGTTCATCTCCACCGTCAGCCACGAGCTGCGCACGCCGCTTACCTCCATCCGCGGCGCTCTGGGATTGCTCTCCTCAGGCATTTTGGGCGAGGTGAGCGAGAAGGCTGCCAAGCTCTTGCGCATCGCTCTGAACAACTCCGACCGGCTGGTCCGCCTGATCAACGACATTCTCGACATCGAGCGCATCCAGAGCGGCCGCGAGCCGCTGGCCTTCCGCCCGGTGCAATTGGCCGAGATCGTTCGCCAGGCGATCGAAGGCATGATGCCGGTGGCCGAAGCCGCCCATGTGCAACTGCTCCACGACGCCAACCAGGCGGAGATCGCCAGCGACCCCGATCGCATCCTGCAGGTGCTGACCAATCTGCTCTCCAACGCGGTCAAGTTTTCCCAACCCGGCAGCACCGTCTCGGTGGAATTGCGCACGGCCAACGCCGGCGTCACCCTCTCGGTGATCGACGAGGGCCGTGGCATTCCCGCCGACAAGCTGGAGGCCATCTTTGGGCGCTTCCAACAGGTGGAATCCTCCGATGCACGCCAGAAGGGCGGCAGCGGACTCGGCCTGGCCATCTGCCGCACCATCGTCCACCAGCACGCCGGGCGCATCTGGGCGGAACGCAATCCGCTGCACGGCTCGAGTTTTCATGTCTTTCTGCCCTACCAGCCGCTGACCTCCTCCCAGCAGGGCCGCACCGACGGCCTGGCTGCGCAGGGAACCGTCTTGCTGGCCGATGCCCACGGCGCCACCCGCCCGCTGATCGCCGCCCAACTGGGCCGCCATGGCTACCGTGTGGTGGAGACCGCGACCGTCGAGCAAACCCTGGCCGCGGCGCGCGAGGGTGTGCAGGCCATTCTGCTCGACACCTCTCTGGACGGCATGAACGGCTGGGAGATTCTGCCCCTGCTGCGCCGCCTGGACCCCGAGGCCCGCACCCCCGTGGTGCTGCTCAGCCTCAACGACCAAGCCGACCCCACCGCTCTGCCCAGCAATGCCGAGGGCTGGGTGAGCAAGCCGCTTGAAGAAGATGCCCTGCTCAGCGAGCTGGCCCGGGTGCTCTGCGGAAACTGCGAAAAAGCCCGCATCCTGATCATCGAAGACGACGAGGACCTGGCCCGCATCATCGGGGAGGTCTTCAGCCGCGATGCCATTGAAGTCGAGCTGGCGCACAGCCGCCAGTCAGCCCTGGATGCCGTCTTCGCCTTTCAGCCCCATCTGCTGGTGCTGGACATCGGCCTGCCCGATGGCGACGGTTTCAACGTGGTCGATTGGCTGCGCCAGCACGAGGGCCTGGCCCGCCTGCCACTGGTGGTTTACTCCGCCCGCGAGCTGAGCCCCGCCGAGCGCCGCCAGCTTACCCTGGGACCCACCCACTTTCTCACCAAGGCGCGCGTGCAGCCGCAGCAACTGGAGGCCCTGGTGCTGACCATGCTGCGCAGTTCCCGGCAGATGGCCGAGGCGCTCGCCGCCCTGCCCGCCGTTTAACACGCATCTTCATCCTCAACCTTCAATCGCTGCCATCCTGAACGAAGTGAAGGATCTGCGGTTGTTCTTCGTTGCCATTCAAGAGGCTCGTGGAAGGTTGCGCCACGATATTCCCGACCACCTTTCCGCTGCCGCGCTGAGATGGTATTCTTGCTCGTCGTTTCATTCGATGGAGGAAGATAGCGTGAAAAAGACCATTCTATTGGCGCTCGGGGGATTGATGCTTCTGGCGGGATGCAAGAGCGGAGACAAGGCTGCCGGCATTCCCACGGAGCCGAAATGGAAGGGCGCTCCCTACCGTCTTGCCTTCGATCCGCAGGCGGGCAAGGCGAACCCGGCGGGCATCACCATTCCGGGGATCAAGTTCACCGCGAATCCAGACGCGCTGGAGAAGAGAGCCGTGCTTGTGGTGCGATTCGAAGCTGCGGGCGCCGCCAACAATGGGCCGACCATGAACCGGATGATTGCCGCTCCGTTCGATATTAAAGGAGCCGAGGGCGCGCTTCCCGCGGACTATATGGAGCGGACTAGCAAGGAACTGTCAGGGTTTCTGGGAGCCTATTGCATCAAGGGCAAAGTGAACGTATCGGTGGCTCTGGCCAGATCTTCGCTCAACCCCCAGGCCGGAGATGCGGAAGTAGAGGCAAAACGCATGTCGGACTGGGTGCCGATTGAGCTGGTCTTCAAAAACCCTCATCCGAAATGCTAGACGAGCTCCGCGCCGGGCTTTTCCTAGAGCCGCTCGAAGCAAAGCCATTGCGGCGCATTCAGGCGCTGGCCTGGCGGCGGGCTTTGATGTCGCGCATGGGCGGCTGGCCGAAGAAGCGGCTGTACTCGCGGTTGAACTGGCTGGCGCTCTCATAACCCACCTGGAAGGCGGCGCTGGCGGCGTCCAGTCCGTTGCTGAGCATGTGGGCGCGGGCCGCGTGCAGGCGCAGGCGCTTCTGATATTGCAGCGGACTCATGGCGGTCAGCGAGCGGAAGTGATGGTGCAGCGTGGAGACGCCCATCTGCGCGATCGAAGCCAGTTCCTCGACGCGCAGCGGCTTGGCGAAGTTCACCTTCAGCCAGCCCACCGCCTTAGCCGTGCGGTTGCTCTGTTCGCCCAGAGTGGCGATGGCGCGCAGATGCCTGCCCAGCGGCGAACGCAGCAGCCGGTAAAGAATCTCGCGCTGCAACAAGCTGCCCAGAAATGGAATATCCTGCGGTGCGTCAAGCAGATCGAGCAATCGGGAGCAGGCCCGAAACAATTCGACTGGGGTTTTGCCCACCGCCATGCCGCGCACGCCGAAGGCCGCCTCCGGAGTCAGGAACTCGTCCTGACTGAGAATCTCGCGCACCAGCGGCATCTCCAATTTGAGCACCAGTGCCAGGTATGGTTCGCTCGGGGAGGCCCCGATGATTTGGCTTTCAACGGGCAGTTCGACCGAGGTCAGCAAAAAGCTGTATCCGTCGCACAGGTGGGTTGTGCCGCCCACGCCGATGCGCTTTTCCCCCTGCGCAAAGACCACCAGCTCGGGTTCATACGTCGTGCAAAAGCACTCCGAAGGCGCGGTTCTGCGGGAGAGCGACAGACCGGGAAGAGCGGTGGTCACCGGACCCTCCCCATGGACATGAGCGGCAATCCGGCGCGCCAGTTCTACCCGCTGCTCTTCAATCTCCGCCCGCGATTCTGCTCCAGCAACCAATCTCTCCGCCATCTGGACCCTCCAATTCTTCAATAATCTCAGCCTACCGCTGATCTGGCCCGCACTACACAGAAAATCGCCATTCGACAGGATCAGGCAATCAATGGGAAGGATCGGGATACCGCTCGAAGAACGTCATGGCCTATTCTCTGGTTGAGACGCAGCGCGCGCCCCGCCAACATCATCTGACAAGCCGAGAGGTATTCCCCATGGTCAACGCCAAAGCCTATTCCGTAGCCAGCGCAACATCGCCGTTTGCCCCTACCATGATCGTGCGGCGCGATCTGCTCGATACCGATGTGCAGATTGAGATTCTCTTCTGCGGCGTCTGCCACTCCGACTTGCATACCGCGCGCAACGAGTGGGCCAGCATCATGCCCACCGTCTATCCCTGTGTTCCGGGTCATGAGATTGTGGGCCGCGTAACCAAGGTCGGCGCGGCGGTGGCAAAGTTCAAGGTGGGCGATCTGGCGGGCGTCGGCTGCCTGGTCGACTCCGAGGGTGAGTGCCCCGCCTGCAAGGCATTGGAAGAACAGTTCTGCCCCGGCGCAACCTTTACCTACAACTCGCCCGACAAGCATCTGGGCGGCGTGACCTACGGTGGATACTCCGACAGCGTGGTTGTCGATCAGCGCTTTGTGCTGCGTGTTCCCACGAATCTCGATCTTGCCGGCGCCGCGCCGCTGCTCTGCGCCGGAATCACCACCTGGTCTCCGCTGCGCCGCGCTCAGGCTGGCCCCGGCAAAAAGGTTGGCGTAGTCGGCCTGGGCGGCCTGGGCCATATGGGCGTAAAGCTGGCCCATGCTTTGGGCGCGCACACCGTGGTCTTCACCACCTCGCCGAAGAAGAAAGAAGATGCCCTGCGCCTGGGCGCCGACGAGGTCGTTCTTTCCACCGATTCCGCCGCGATGCAGAAACATGCATCCAGCTTCGACTTCATCCTCGACGCCGTCTCCGCGCAGCACGACATCAACGCCTATCTCAACCTTCTGCGTCTCGACGGCAAAATCACCCTGGTCGGCGCGCCCGAACAGCCTCTTCCGGTCAGCGCCTTCGCGCTGCTCTTCGGACGCCGCAGCCTTTCCGGCTCGCTCATCGGCGGTATCGCCGAAACCCAGCAGATGCTCGACTTCTGCGGTCAGCACAAC
>CAZBPD010000077.1:0-13456 GCA_964493705.1 uncultured Occallatibacter sp. | reverse complement strand
AGACGGCAGCTTATTTAATTAAGCTGCAAGTGGCAGACTGTAGTCGGCAACTTTGGTTTTGCAAGCGATTACGGGTGCTCACCCCCCGACATGCCTCCGGAGCCGCAATCAATCCCGTCGAAACCGTGACGCCCCCATCTTTACGGCCCGCTTTCTACCTTCTGAAAGCAAGCGCCGGGTGCGAGCCGGGCCAACTGGCTCGTGCTGCTGCTTCCATTCTACTGCAATTCCGGTTTGGGCGTCGCCGGGGAAGGTCGCTGGATGGAGCAGTCGCAGGGATGACGCCGCCTGTCTCCTGCCTCACAAAAGAAAGGAAGAACCGGGGAAGCCAGTAACGTCGCCCTCCGCAGGAGCAAAAAAAGACGGCACGAACGGTTTTCTGTTCGTGCCGGGAGGCCAGTGACGCAACTTACTTCCAGCATCGGAGAGCCGTCTAAGGCATCTCTTCTACTGGAATAAATACAGCTTACTATATATTCGGAAAAACGCAATACAAAAATCGAAATTATTTCTGGATGGTGTGCCAGGGTCGCCGCTCCTTGGCCAGGTATCGATAAAAAGCAAACTCACTATCGAAGGAGACAATCGTCATGGCTCGATTCGAAACAGATTTCATGATGATAAACTCATTGAAATCCTATAGATGACCTGTCAGTTCCAAATCAAACAAGCCTGCGCCCAATGCACTTTGGCGGTTGCTGCTTCGGCCTTCGCTGGTGGATGGGTCACCGCATGGTGGGACAAAAAGAGCTTTCACCGCTGGCTTCAGCTGCAAAAGGCCGGCAAAATCCGCATTATGGGATTTCCGGAGAGGCTCGGCCAGGCGAAGGCTGAACACCAATGAGACGCTGGTGAACGGCAGGAGCGCCTCCCCCTCTTGACGCTCTTTGGGGAAGGATGGGCTGGACCGGCGGAACAGACTCCCGGCAAAACTTACACTCGCAAGCCCTGTACAAAGAAACAAGCCTGGACCGGGAGGTTCACCCTACAGCCAGCTGGGAGGCCAGCGCTACAGTTTCATCTTCCGAAGGCCGGCGAATGCCGGCACGGAAGAAGGGCCAGGTTCCAAACCCATCTGAGCGGTGAAATAAAGGCGAATCTTGACGATCTGCTCTGCTCGCCTCCGGCCGAAGGTTCGATCGCCAGCTTGAGCAGTGGGACGAACGGACCGGGTCTTCGCTCCCGAAAAAATAAATCGGCAAATCCTGTAACAAATCCTTTCATTCCTGTCTTTATTCGGATGAGCGCGCAAAAAGGACAGTGAATACGATGAATTGGAAACGACTTTCAGCCATAACGCTGCTGATCTTCTGTTGCATCTGGAGCAGCGGAGCCGGAGCGCAGACAACGGAGATGACGCTTCGACAGGCCATTGACCGCGCCCTGGGGCAAAACCCAGAGGCGGCGGTTGCCGGCGCCGACGAAAAAGCCGCCTCTGCCTCGGCACGGTTGGCCCGCACCTATCTGCTCCCGCAACTCAGCTTTACGCAAGAGATCTCGCGCGGAGACGACCCCGTATATGCCTTTGGTATGCGCCTGCGGCAGCGGCAGTTCGCGCAAGCCGACTTTGCCTTGAACGATCTGAACCGGCCTCAGCCGATGGGAAACTTTGCCGCTCGCTTCTCCGGCTCATGGATGGCCTTCGATTCGTTCAAAACGCAGAAGGCGATTCGCGGTTCCGACCTGATGAAAAAAAGCGCTGCATCGAACACCCAGGCGGTAAACCAGAAGATCGTTCTCGATGTTGTGCAGGCCTATGAGTCGGTGCTCTACGCCGAGCGGGAGATCGGCGTTGCCCAGCATGAACAGGAGACGGCCGCGGCGTTGCTCCGCGCAGTTCAGGATCACGTCAAGGCGGGGCTTGCCGTCGATTCGGATCGTATGTCGGCCGAGGTGAACGTGGCCGCGCGCCAGCAGGATTTGATTGCCGCTCAAGGCGAACTGGAGTTGGCCTGGGCGCAGTTGCGAGAGGCAATGGGCGACACCGAGCTTAAGACGCCCGCCTTGCGGCCTATCGAGGAGCACATCTTTCCCCACCAGGCGCTCGAGGAAGAATTGGCGACTGCCGCAAGGATGCGTCCCGATCTGGCGGCGATGGGAGCGGTGCAATCGGCGCAGGCACAAGCGGTGGGAGCAGCGAAGTCGAGCTTTGGACCCCAGGTGAGCGCCTACGGCAACTGGGAGGAAGATCGCGCGTCGATCACCGCTTCCGGCGGCAATAACTGGGTCGCCGGAGTCCAAATTCAAATCGACATTCTTCCCCTGGGCAAGCGCGCCGAACTGGCGCGAGTGATGGCCGCCAAGCAGCGCATCGATGCGCAGTTAGCGGCTTACCGGCAGGGTGTTCGCCTGGCTGTCAGCCAGGCGCACATTCAACGGCAAACAGCAGAGCTATCGATGAAAACAGCACGCGCCGCAATGGACCAATCGGCCGAGAGTCTGCGCATCTTGCACAACCGCTACATGGCCGGACTGGCCACCATCACCGATCTGCTGCGTGGCGAGGATGCCGAACGGCAGAGCCAGGCCAACTACTGGCACGCCGTCTATGGAAACGCCTCGGCCTATGCCACGCAACGATACGCAACGGGGACCCTCACTCCCGAAGCGGCGGAGGAATTGCAATGAAAGTGTTTTTATCCGGTTGCTTGTTAGCCGCCTCTTCGGCAATGTTCGCCGGGTGCCACTCGGTCGAGTCTGTTGCACCGCCGGCCGCACAGAGCGTCGCGGCGCGCGTTGTGGAAAGCCGCCAGCAGCAGGCTCCCACAATGATGCGCGCGACAGGAACGCTGCACGCACGAGAATCGGCAACCATCTCGGCCCAAATGGTGGGCCGCATCGAACAGGTGCTGGTGCATGAGGGAGACAGCGTGCGGGCGGGGGAAACTCTTGCCGTACTCGATGATGAAACGCTGCGCTCCGCGGCGGATCAGGCCCAGGCCGCGGTCAGGGCCGTGCAGCATCAGCAGGCCGCGGCGCAAACGCAAGCGGCGCTAACCGCCGGCACGCTGGCTCGATACAAGCAATTGCAGGCCGAGAAGAGCGTCAGTTTGCAAGAGATGGATGAGGTGGCGCAACGGGCCGAGGCTGCCGCTGCCAGTGTGGATGCCTTGCGCGCTCAAGTAGAGGCGGCCAAGGCGCAGGAAAGCGGCGCTCGCGCGATGTTGAGTTATGCGCGGCTGAGTGCGCCCTTTGCCGGATTGGTGACGGCGCGCATGGTCGATCCTGGAACGTTGGCCGCGCCCGGCGTGCCCCTGCTCCAGATTGAGAGCGCCGGCCCATTGCAGCTTCAAGCCGCGATCGATGAGTCTGCAATTCGAAGCATACGCAAAGGGATGAAGGTTCCCTTGGCGTTCGATGCTCTGCCCAATGAAGAGGTTACCGGAACCGTCGCAGAGATCGTTCCCGCCGCCGATCCGGCCAGCCATAGTTTCATGATCAAGATCGATCTGAATGCTTCGGGTCAACTGCACGCAGGGATGTATGGAATTGCCGAACTCGCTCTCGGCACACGCGAAGCAATCCTCGTTCCTCGCTCCGCTGTGGTGCAGCGCGGCTCGCTCGCCTGCGTGTATGTTCTCGACGCCAACGCCATTGCGCAACTCCGCTCGATCACGTTGGGCGCGGCGCAGGGGGAGTTTGTCGAAGTGCTGTCGGGTCTCTCTGCCGGTGAGAAACTGGTCGACCTTCCCGGCGACCGCGATTTATCAGGCAAAAAGATCGAGGTTTAGCCATGACGAACCCCTCCAACCACCACGACCTTGGGATTGCGGGCCGTCTGGCACACACATTTCTCATCTCCAAGCTGACGCCGCTCTTCATCGCTGCTTCGCTGGCGCTGGGAGTTTTTGCTGTCGCCATCATTCCGCGTGAAGAAGAACCGCAGATTCTCGTTCCCATGCTCGACATCACCACGGCGATGCCGGGAGCCTCTCCGGCCGAGGTGGAAGAGCGCGTTACCGTGCCCATCGAGACGCTGGTGCATCAACTCTCCGGCGTCGAGTATGTCTACTCCACCTCCATGCCCGGGCAGAGTCTGGTGATCGTGCGTTTTCTCGTCGGCACAGCGCAGGAAGATGCGCTCATCAAGGTCTACAGCAAGCTCTACTCGAACTTCGACCGGATGCCGCCTGGAGTTACTCAGCCGATTATCAAAGCTCGCTCCATCGACGATGTTCCCATTTTGTCGTTGACGCTTTGGGGAGAACGGTACAACGGCTACCAGTTGCGCGCCATCGCCGAAGAGATGCAGCATGGAATGCAACAGGTCGACAATGTCTCCGAGACGGCCATCATCGGCGGGCTTCCGCGCTCCATGCGCGTAGTGCTGAGCACAACCAAGCTGAATGCATATGGACTGTCGCCGCTGGCTATCGCCGGGCATCTGCAGGCAGCCAACGCCAGTGTGCAGGCCGGCAGCTTTGCCGAGAACAACACCCAGATCCGCGTCGATGCCGGCAATCTCTTCACGCGGCGCGAGGACCTTGAAGCCGTCGTGGTTGCGGTCGATCGTGGCCGCCCCGTCTACTTGCGCGATGTTGCCGAAAAGATCGTCGACGGAGCTGCCGACCCGGCCGACTATGTTCTTTTTGGAACGGCCAAAGCCGGTGCGGGCGCATCGCAAGTTCCGCGCCAATATCCTGCGGTTACGATCACCGTGGCCAAGCGCAAGGGAACCAACGCAACCGACATCTCCAACGCCGTGCTCAAGCGGGTACATGCGATGCAGGGCGTGACCATCCCCTCCGATGTGACCCTGACCATCACTCGCAACTACGGCGAAACAGCAAAGGCAAAATCGGACGAGCTGCTGGAACACCTGCTGCTGGCAACGCTCTCGGTTACGCTGCTGGTTGCGGTCTTTTTGGGTTGGCGCGAGTCGGGCGTGGTGTTGCTGGCTATCCCCGTCACACTGGCGCTAACCATGTCCATCTTCTATTTTCTCGGCTACACTATCAACCGCGTCACGCTCTTTGCGTTGATCTTCAGCATCGGCATTCTTGTCGACGATGCAATTGTCGTCGTCGAGAACATGGTGCGGCACTTCAGGCTCCCCGGGAATCGAAACCGTTCTTACAGCGATGTTGCGGTCGAAGCGGTCGCGGAAGTGGGAAACCCCACCATTCTAGCCACATTCGCGGTGATTGCAGCCGTGCTGCCCATGGCCTTTGTTCGCGGCTTGATGGGTCCCTATATGCGTCCTATTCCTGTGGGCGCTTCCGCGGCCATGCTCTTCTCGCTGCTGGTGGCCTTCGTGGTATCCCCCTGGGCAGCGATGCGGCTTATCGGCAAGCATTTGGATGGAGCGCACTTGCTGGAGCCGGAGCAGGAGAATTGGAGAACGCGAACCTATCGACGCCTCATGATGCCGTTGATTGACTCGGCGCGAAATCGGACTCTCTTCTTCGTTGGGGTGATCGTGCTGTTACTCGCATCCATGGCCCTGGTTCCTTTGGGACTGGTGCGCGTCAAGATGCTGCCGTTCGACAACAAGAGCGAGCTTCAAGTGGTCGTCAATATGCCCGACGGGACGCCGCTGGAGCAGACGGCGCGCGTTGCGCAAGCATTGGGAAGCGAACTTGGCCAGCAGCCCGACGTGCTCAATTATCAGGTCTATGCCGGAACCTCCGGCCCTTACAACTTCAACGGGCTGGTGCGCCATTACTATATGCGGCGTCTGCCCAATCAGGCCGACATTCAAGTCAACCTGCTCCCTGGCAAGGAGCGCAGCGACCAGAGCCACACAATTGCCAAGCGCTTGCGCCCCCTGCTGATCGCCATTGGCGATCGGTATGGCGCGCGCATTCAAGTCAGCGAGGTTCCGCCTGGCCCCCCTGTCGTGCAAACGCTGGTGGCCGAAGTCTATGGTCCCGATCTCGATGGGCAGACGCGCGTCGCGCAGCAGATCAAGACGATCTTTCAGCATACCGCTGGAGTCGTGGACACGGATTGGTATGTTGAAGATGCGCAGCAGAGACTTGCGATTCATGTCGATGAAGCCAAGGCCGCGCAACACGGCATCGCCGTCTCCGATGTGGCTCGAACGCTGGCGCTGGCAACATCGGGAGTTGAAGTTGGATTGGATCATGACATCAACTCGCGGGAGCCTGTTCCCATAACAGTCGAACTGACGCGCGCCGATCGATCTTCCCAGCAGGCTCTCGAAAGCATTCACCTGCCCGGCGCCGACGGCACGATGGTTCCATTGCGAGAGCTGGTGAGCATCGTGCACGAGACGATCGAGCCCAGCATCTATCACAAGAATCTGCGCCGGGTGGTCTACGTGACCGGGGATGTAGCGGGAGCGGAGGAGAGTCCGGTTTACGCCATTCTGAAGATGAACAAGGCTCTCGATCATCTCACACTGCCCGCAGGATACACGCTGGCTCGCTACAACTCGGCGATGCCGGAGTCGACGAATCATTACTCGATGAAGTGGGACGGCGAGTGGCAGATCACCATCGAGGTCTTTCGCGATATGGGCCTCGCGTTTGCCGCGGTGCTCATACTCATCTATGTTTTGGTGGTCGGCTGGTTCCGCTCCTTCATCGTGCCGCTGATTATCATGGCGCCCATCCCACTCACGCTGGTCGGCATCCTGCCGGCGCACGCGATGCTGGGCGGGTTCTTCACTGCTACATCGATGATCGGCTTCATTGCGGGGGCAGGCATCATCGTGCGCAATTCGATTATCTTGGTTGACTTCATCGAACTGCGCATAGGGCAGGGAATGCCGTTGGCCGAAGCGGTGATTGACGCCGGCGCAACGCGCTTCCGCCCCATGCTGCTGACCGCGGCGGCCGTGGTTGTGGGCGCAAGCGTGATTCTCTCCGACCCCATCTTTCAAGGGCTTGCAATCTCTCTGATCGCCGGAGCCGTCGCTTCGACATTCCTATCGTGGCCGACGATTCCCATTCTCTACTACATGGTTCACTCACGCAGCCAGTCCAGGACAGCGTGTGAACCCAGCACCGATGAAGGAGAAACTCGATGACCGTTGAACGCGCACTGCGACTGATGGCTGGTGTTGCGATTTTGTTATCGCTTGGCCTGGCACACTATCTCTCGACAAACTGGCTTTGGCTGACAGCCTTTGTTGGGCTCAATCTGTTGCAGTCGGCATTCACGAACTGGTGCCCGGCCATGACTATCTTCCGCTCCATGGGCATGAAGGACGCGGGCTGCGACGCAGGAAGATGAGAGAGACGTCCATGATCGGCTCATGAACGCCTGGAGACGATGCGCCCGATACCGGTTACCGGCCTCGCGGCTCGCCTTCTGTGCAGATGAATCTCTTCCAACTCAGAGGCTGAGGCGCAGCAGTATACTGATCCTGTTTCTGGGTGAAGAAGCCGATGCGTCCCGAACTGACTCAAGCAGCCGATCTCTTGCGCAGCAATACTCCGGAAGCTGTCGGGGAGGCAATCGGTTTGCTGCAGAACACCGTCTATTCTTTCAGCATGAAGGTCTGCGGACATCGGGAAGATGCGGAGGATACGACCCAGGAGGTTCTCTTTCGATCGCTGCATCACCTGGCCAAGATTCACGATCCGCAGGCTCTGGCTGTCTGGCTCTATACGGTAACCAAGAACCGCTGCTGGCGTATGCGCCGAAGACCCGCCCATGCCGTCAAGCATCTTCTGTCGCTGGATGAATTGATGCCGGACGAAGCGGAGCTGGGACGGTTGATTCAGGATTCCGCCGCGGGCCCGGAAGACAGGCTGCTTCATGCCGAGCAGGATCATCTCATACATCAAGCTGTCTTGCGCATTCCTGTGCAATATCGCATTGTTCTTGTGCTTTGCGACATGGAGGAACTGACGAGCGAAGAGGTTGCGCAGATTCTCAACCTTCAGCCGGGTACGGTTCGGGTTCGGCTGCATCGTGCGCGGCTCTTTGTGCGCAGAGAGATGAACAAGCTGCTGGAGGCCGCGCCCCAAGACACAGGAAGCCGCGGCCGCGTAAAGGGCAAGTCCAAGAGCGCTCGCGCCAAAGGTGAACAACGTTCCACGGAGTGTCGCGAATTGTTCTCGAACCTCTCGGAGTATCTGGATGGCCGCGTCGAACCCACAACCTGCGAAGCGATGCGTGACCATATCGAGGCCTGCCCGGCGTGCGTTGCCTTCCTGCGAAACCTGCGCATGGCGATCGATCGTTGCCGGTCGCTGGAGATGCCCTGCGATTCGTCCGTCTCGCTTCGTTTGCGTTCCATCATCACGCAGGAATACCTGCGATTTGTGGGAATGAAAAGCTCAGTGCAAGGTATCGCCGAGGCGCAAAAGATCGCAGTGTAAAGACTCGCATCGATTCGAAAACACAGGCAAAGCGAAGGCGCCTATGCCGGCGAGCGCATCTCTTCCAGCGCCGTCGTGAGGGCATCGGCCAGCGACTGCTGCTGCTCGGGAGTGAGCTTTGCATTTTGGTGGGTGAGGTAGAAGACGTCGATGGCGGTCTCGCCTTCGGTGTCGATCAGCGCCACCTTGATGTCGCAGTGCTCGGCGCTGAGGGTCAGAGCGATCTGTCGCAATAGCCCAGGCAGATCCTGGGCGATGACCTGCAGCAACGTCGAGTGGGTAGAGGACTCGGCATCGAAGGAGAGCCGCGTCTGCACCTCGACCTTGAGGTTGGTGGGGAAGTTCATGTGGCGGCGAGCATCGAGCAGGTGCTGCACCTCGACCTTCTGCGCAACCACATCGTGCAGCGAGGCCAGGAAGCGGTCCTTCTCGGTCGGATTCAGCTCCAGGGTGCGGAAGGTGTCGGTGAAGTGGAAGCTGTCCACAATCACGCCGGCCTCGTTGGAGAAGGCGCCGGCCTTGACGATGTTCATGCCCCAGGCGGCCAGAGCGCCGGCCACGTCGGCAAAGAGGCGGGTGCGGTCGCGGGTGATGACGGTCAGGTCGAAGAGCTGGCGTTGAGGACGCAGGTCGAGTTGCACGGCGTCCTTGTCCAGGTCGCAGGCCATCTGGAAGTGGTTGCGGATCTGCTCGGGCAGGCGGGTCTGCAGGTAGCGCTGCGGCAGGCCCTCGAGAAATCCCTTCAACTCGTCGTATTGCGTGGAGGGAATCATGGAGCGGATGCGATTCAGCAGCGTTGGATCGATGGCAGCGTGGTAGCGGACCTCGTCCACAGAACGGTCCATGAAGTTGGCCGTGGACATGTAGAACTGCCAGAGATTCTCGGCCTTCCAGGGGGTGAGGGCCTCGGGATTGACCGCCTTGATGTCGGCGAAGGTCATCAGCGTCAGCATCTTCAGCAGCAGCGGATTGCCCACCTTTTCGGCGAAGGCGCGCACGTTCTCCACATCGAAGATGTCGCGGCGCATGGCGGCCGACATATCCAGGTGCAGGCGGATGAGCTGCAGCACCATCTCCCGCTCCTCGGTGTCAAAGTCCAGCCGGGCCAGAAAGGCGTCAGCCAGCTCGATGCTCTGCACGGCGTGCTCACCGGTGCGGCGGGCCTTGCCGGTATCGTGCAAGAGCAGGGAGAGCAGGAAGAGGTCCATGCGGTCGACTTCGGGCAGTAGCTGAGCCAGCCGCTTCTCGTTCTCGTGGGCCGGGGTGCGCAGGCCGTGCACGTTGTCGATGGTCAGGAAGGTGTGCTCGTCGACGGTGTAGCGGTGATAGCTGTCGCGGATAACCAAGGCGTCGATGCCGTGGAACTCGGGGATCAGCATCTCCAGAATGCCCAGGGCGTGCAATGTGCGCAGGGCGTGGGCGGCGTGCGGTCCCAGCAGGATCTCGCGCAGCGCGTTCCACAGATACGGGCCTTCGGGGATGTTGATGGCCAGGGCGGGCAGGGCGTCGGTAATGCGGTCTTCGGCGGCCTGACTGAGGGTATAGCCGTGGGTGGCCATCAGGGAAAAGATGCGCAGAATAGCGCCGGTGTCACTGAATTGGGCGCTGGGGAGAATATCGATGCGGCCCTGGTCGAGGACGAAGTCGGTGCCGGCGATGGGGGCGCGGCGGCGGCGGAACTGGCGGTAGAAGCTGACCGGGGCGGGCAGGTGCTCCATCAAAAGCGCGGCGCGGCGGTAGATCACACGGGCGTGCCGGTAGTAGGTGCGCATCCAATAGGCCGGGTCGGCGGTGCCGCGGGTCTCCAGGCCGATGGACTTGGCGGCGGCCTCATCCTGCGATTGCCAGTCCAGAGCGTTGTCGTCGCGGCCATGGCGGAAGTGCAGAAAACATCGCGTGGCGGCGAGGAAGTCGAAGGCTGCTTCGGCGTCGCCGCGAGCCGATTGGAAGACGCCGCCGCGCTGGCGGGGCCATTCCTTGGTCTCTTTGAGGTGAAAGAGGAGGGCGAACCAGACGGCCAGACTGAAGTCGCGCAGGCCGCCGGGACAGTCCTTCAGGTTCGGCTCCAGGTGAAAGATAGTGTTGCCGAACTTGGCGTGGCGGGCGCGGGCGATCTCGCCCAGCTTCTGGGTGATGGTGTTCCACTCGCTGAGCACCAGGCCGGGCAGAACCGTCTGATGGAGTTGCTGATAGAGCGGAAAGTGGCCGGCCAGAAAGCGGCGGTCGAGCGTGGCCAGGGTGAACTCGAGGTTGTCGGGGTCGAAGCGGCCGGCTTCCTTGACCGTTCTGGAGCAGGGGCTGGCGCGCAGGCCGATGTCCCACATGCCTTGAATCATGGTGCGCACCGACTCCTTGGCCGCCAACTCGGTCTTCTCGTCGGCAAAGGCAAAGAGCACGTCGATGTCGGAGTAGGGAAAGAGGTCCTTGCGTCCGTAGCCGCCCAGCGCCAGCAGCGCAACGTTGGCCGCCGGCTGCCCGGCAAAGGCCCGCCGCCACATTTCAATGAGGATACGGTCCACTACCGCCGAGCGGCGGCGAATGGCAGCCGTGCCGTCGCCGGTACGCTCGCAGGTCTGGCGCACCAGTACCATCTCCTGCGTATACTGCTCCCGAAGATCGTCAACCGCAAATGCGACTGGAGTCATCTGCCTCTTTTATCTGTTCGGTTGTGTGGGTCTCGCCAGGGCAAGAAGGAATTGTTACAAGGATACGCGATTTTTTTCGTTGCGGGGATACTCCGGTCCCATTATGTCGGAGGTCTTGGGGGGATATAGACGTTTTTTATCCCTTCTTTGCGGTCTTTTTCCCCTGCTTTTGCAAGCGTTTCCATACCGGCCGGAGGACTCGAAGGGCTTTGCGCTTGCCCGGTCTATCAGATCAGTTCAAGCCGGATTTGTCGGCCGACGGCCAGCGCCGCCTTGCGTAGCGTGCTCAAAGTAACCGCATCGTACTCAGGGTCGAGCAGGCGGTCCAGGGCGGCGCGGCTGGTGTGCATGCGGCGTGCCATCTCTGCCTTCGAATACTGCCGTTCTACCATGGCGGCTGCAACCTGCCGGGCCAGAACGCGCTTCAGTGCGGTGGCCGAGGTCTCCTCGTAGATCCCCTCTTCGCGCAGCCAACTGTCGAAAGACGATCCGATATGGCTCTCGTTCATCTGTCCTCCCGTTTGCGCCGGAGCGCCAGTTCAATCTCTTTTTGTGGCGTCTTTTGCGTTTTCTTGATGAATCCGTGCAGTAAGACCAGCCTGCCTTTGTCGATGCAAAAAAGGATGCGGGCGATTCTAGCTCCTGAAAGGTTGCTGCGGACCTCCCAGAGATCTCGTCCCAGAAACCCAACCAAGGGCATACCGATGGGCCAGGAGAACTCCACGTCCTTGATGTCCTCGCCAATCACCTTGCGATCTTCTGCTCCGAGGCTGAGCAACCAATCTCTTACCGGTTCCCGTCCGCTATCGGAACGATAGAAGAACGCGGGCAGTCTTTTGGGTTCTGTCGCCATTTTGAATGTACCAAAAAAGATACATGAAATCAATGGAGATTCATGGTTGGTTGCCTACCATTTTGCGCCAGTCTGGCCGGGGTGCCCCACCCTCGCCGCGCCTTTGCTTTTGCGGCTAGGGTGGGATTCAACCTCGGAATTCAATCAAGCCGGATCAATTACTCTTCGTAAACTCCACGAACTTTTCCGTGCAACTGGCAGCCGGGCCGTTGGCGGGCTTGCCGGTGAGGGTCGAGTCGTCGCCCGCGCCGATCGTCAGATTCGCCGCGCCGGGGCCCAGGGTCAGGTCGGCGTGGTTGACGGAATATTTGTAGGCTGCCACGCCGTCGGTGATCTGCACGCCATCGAGTGCAGCGGCGACGCGGTGCTCGTGGTCGTAGCCGTTGAAGCTGAACTTGCCGCCGCCGGAGATGCGCACGTTGTGCAGCGTAATCTCCTTCATGGTGGGCGGCGAGTTGCCCTTGACCGTGCCGGCGGCGGTGTAGCCGGTGTCGAGGGTGATGGGGTTGGGCGAATTGCGGATGCAGACGTCGTCGTAGACCACATCGCGCGTCAGTCCGCCCCGCGAGCCGTTGGACTTGATGCGGATGCCGTTGTCCGGCCCGTCCAGCGAGAGGTCCGTCACCCGGATGGCGCTGACCCCGCCGTCGGTCTCGCTGCCGATGGACATGCCGTGGCCCCAGTAGAAGTGATTGTGGCTGATGGTCATATTGGTCGCGCCGCCGGGCCCGCCCTTGATGGCTACGTTGTCGTCGCCGGTGCGGATGAAGCTGTGGGTGATGGTCACATTCTTGGTCCCGTTGCCAGGATCGACGCCGTCGGTGTTGCGCGCCAGCCGCTGCGGGGTGTCGATCTTCAGGCCCCAGACGGTGAAGCCGTCGCCGTGGTTATAGCTGACGTGGAAGTTGGGCGAGTTCTTGAGCGTAATGCGGTAGAGGGTGAAGCTGTCGGCATAATTGGCGACCAGGATGCGCGGCACCTGCTGGTGGCCTCCATCGCGCGCCTGCTCGGCCAGATCCCAGTAGCTGACCTTGCGGCCCAGCATCTTTTCGCCTCCGCGGCCGTCAATCGTGCCGTCACCCATGATGCCGGCGCCGGCTGCGTGCTCTACACTGATCAGCGGATTGCAGCCCCGCCCGCCTTTTTCCACTACCAGTCCGCAACTGCCGGGCGCGGTGGCAAAGACCTCAGGGTCGCGGGAGGCGTAGAGGGTCGCACCCTTGTCCACGATGAGCGTGATCCCCCCGCGCAACTCCAGCGGGCCGCTGAGGAAGGCGTTGGCGGCGCCGTGCGTGCGCAGCAGCACTCCCTGCCCCTGGGCGCAGCCGTCGATGGCCTTCTGAATGCGTTCTGTGTCCAGCTTCTTCTCGTCGGCCTCGGCCAGCGAACGGCCGGAGGAGGTCAATTGTGCGTCCAGCGCGGCGCAGACGGGCGGAATCGTGGGCTCGACGACGGTGCGTGTGTCCTGCGCGGCAAGCAGCGCGCTCAAACTGAGCGGCAGCAGGGCGAAAAGGGTGAGAGGGCGGATCATGGCGGACTCCTCGATTCGATAGTGGTCTGACCAGTCGAGTGTAGCAAGCCAGGCGTCGTGGGCGCTCTTACTGCCTTCGGCTGGTCCGCGCCAGGCGCCGTGGGCGCTCATACTGCCTTCGGCTGGTCCGCGC
>CAZBPD010000076.1:0-14040 GCA_964493705.1 uncultured Occallatibacter sp. | reverse complement strand
ACCACAAAATACGATCGGGAATCAAGTTGAACACTATTTACGGATAAGCTCTAAAGCCTGTACCCTTCAATTCTCCGACTTAATCAGAGGTTCCCTAAATTCGGCATATCTCCCCCAGGTCCAGGATTCTCTTTGTCCTATAACATCCATAGTCACAAGAATTTGTCATCCTGAGCGCAGCGAAGAACCTGCGGTTCTTCGCCCTCCCGTTGGGTGACGCCCGAACCGCAGATCCTTCGCTGCGCTCAGGATGACAACAACACACAGGATGACAACTGGTTGATTATGAATTGTTTATTCTTCCAGAATGGGCCTCTGGCGGCGAAGGAATCACCGGATTCAGGATCAATAGACCCTACGCAGAATGCTGCTTCCGCGGCCTGAGAAGGTGCGCCCTTTCAAAAGCGTCTGCGGCAGGGGCAGCTCAAAAGACCCCTTCCGCGATGGAGATGTGGCTGCCGGCGGCGCGCTTGTCGCTGATGAGAAGTTCGCGCCCGTCGCCCAGCAGACTGATTCCCGAGTAGAGCGGCGGAAGACGGTCAAGCCGGGAAACGACTGCGGTCGTGCGATGGACGGGATCGTAGACGGAAATCGCGGGCGTCTTCTGCCGTTGATCGAGAAAAAAGACGCCGCCGCGGCTAACGGCGAAGTAGGCCCAATACCCGGCCAGAGGCTGATCGAGGATGCGCTCCGGCTCACCGCCCGCGGTTGCCATGCGCCAGATGCCGTTCTCACCGCCACGCGCGTAATAGAGCCACTTGCCGTCTGGGGATTCCTGCGCGGCGATACCGTCGTCGCTGGTGACAGGCTGGGGCGCGCCGCCGGTTGCGAGCAGCTTCCAGAGCTGCCAGCGGCCGCCTCGGTTGGAGCGGAAATAGAGGGTTTTGCCATCGCTCGACCAGCGGGGAACGATGTCGTTGACGTCGCCGAAGGTGAGCTGACGGGGGTTGCCGCCGGCCGCCGCAATGGCAAAGATGTGGGAGTGCCCATAACTGCGGGAATCGAAGGCGATCTGGTCGCCGATGGGAGACCAGGCGGGGCTGCCGGAGCCGGAAAGCGGCCCTCCGTTGGGGGTCAATTGGCGCAGCGACTGGCCGTCGATCGATGAGACCCAGATCTGCTGGTTGCCGGTGCGCCAGGACTGAAAGGCGAACTGGCCGCCGCCGGGCGCTGCGGAGGGCGCCGAATCCGCCGCAGTCGAGGAGACGATCACCGTTTGCCCGGCCTCGCGGGAACCTGCTTTAGAAGCCGCGATGCGCAGGATTCCGAAGACCGCAGAACTCTGCACAAAGGCCAGCTTGTTCCCGCTCCTGGAAACAGCGGGCTGAGTGGCGTCTTCGGTTCCCACCGGCAGGCGCTGCGTCGCTCCGCCCTCGAGTGGGACCTTCCACAGAGCTGACTGACCGGCGCGGTTGGAGGAGAAGAGAATAGAGCGGCTGTCAGTGGGCGACTTCCAGCTTGCCGTTGGCGCGGCCACCGAGTTGGTGACCGTGACGGCCTCGGGCGGCCAGATGCAGTTGCAGGCGGCCTCGGGCGAGCGCTCGGCGGTGATCGATACCCAGCAGCTCACCGACCTGCTCATGGACGGCCGCAACGTGCTCGACGACATGAAGCTGATTCCGGGCATCAACAGCACCTTCAACGGCGCCGAGAGCAACAAGGAAGGCCTGGGCAGCATGAGCATCAACGGCACGCGCGAGAACGCCCACCTGCTGACGGTGGACGGCGTGTCGAATGAGGATAACGGCAACAACGGCAACGTCCAGGTGACCATCAACCCCGACGCCATCGCGGAAGTCAAGGTGGAAACCTCGAACTACCAGGCGGAGTACGGCAAGGCTTCCGGCGGGCAGATCGCGATCTCGGTCAAGAACGGCACCAAGGAGTTCCACGGCGACGCCCGCTACTTCTATCGCCATGAGAGCCTGAACGCCAACAGTTGGTTCAACGACCAGAGCAACTACTACGCCCAGCAGACCAACAGTGCCATGCTGCCCACGCCGCTTTTCCGCTACAACACCTTTGGCGCGCAGTTGAGCGGCCCGCTGGTGCTGCCCAAGACGCAGTTCAACCATAATCGCGACAAGCTGTTCTTCTTCTATAGCCAGGAGAACTACCACCAACTGGTTCCGGGCAGCACCGCGCAGACCTACCTGCCCACCCTGGACGAGCGAAACGGCAACATTGCCAAGCGGTGAACCGGCGCTTCGGCCATGGGCTGAAGGTGGGCAGCGCCTACACCTTCAGCAAGACCTTGGACAGCACCGACAACGACGGCAGTTGGGTGAACACCATCAGCGAAAAGATCTACAACTACCAACTGGCGGGCTTCGACCGGCCGCAGATCCTGGCCGTCAACTACGTCTATGAACTGCCCAAGTTCAGCAACTACATGGGCCACTCCAAGGTGCTTGGACTGCTGACCGACCGCTATGAAGTGAGCGGCGTTTCGCAGTTCATCAAAGGCACGCCGGGGACGGTGGGCCTGGATCTGAGCTGGTATCAGCGCATGATCGACGGCTCCTACAGCGAACCGACCTCGGTGTACATCAAGAAGGGCATGAATCCGGTAAAGGGCCACGGGCGCTATGCGGCTGTGGATCCGACGGCATTCACCATGCCCAACGTGGGCGTTCCCGCTCCCTGGCCGAAACAGTACCTGCGCGGCGGCGGCACCAACTCGACCGATCTGGCGCTGCTCAAGAAGGTGCCTATCTCGGCAGGCGATAAGCGCTATATCGAGCTGCGCATGGAGGCCTTCAACGCCTTCAACCATCCGCAATTCTGGGGCCGCAACCTGTATGCGCAGCCATCCTATAACAACACCGGCAACAACAACGGCGGCAATATCTGGGGCTTGATCTTCAGTGGCCAGCCCTACTCAAACTGGGTTCCCGTCAACCCCAACAACATTCGCCCGGCGGGCTCCAAGGACCATTTGGGAACCTACTTCGGCGACTTCAACAGCGGCGGCAACTCGCGCATTGTGCAGTTGGCGGCGAAGCTCTACTTTTAAAACCGTTGTTGGGTTGTTTCACCGCGAGCGGGCCGCCTCCTTGGATGCGGCCCACTCGTCATAGCGGAGCAGGTCTTACTTTGTTGCTCCACAGCTTGCACCAGGAGTCTTTCGGAATGAGTAGACAGATTTTTTTGATTGGCGCCTTTTTTATTACGCTGAACGGATGCGGCGGGAGCAGTGGCAGCGGCCCCGTGCAGACACAAACACCGACCGTGGCGACACCCTCGTTTTCGCCCGCGCCGGGCAGCTTTGCCGCCGCCCAATCCGTCACCATCGCGGATGCTACCGCGGGCGCAAGCATCTATTACACGACCGACGGCAGCGCGCCCTTCTCTTCATCGAGTAAGTACACCGCGCCGGTCTCGATCGCGGCGACGGCTACGCTGAGCGCCATCGCCGAGGCCTCGGGCTACAACAATAGCTCGACGGCCAGCGGGACGTATACCATCACCCTGCCCGCCGCGGCCGCGCCCAGTTTCTCGCCTGCGCCGGGAACCTTTACCGCGCCGCAATCCGTGACCCTCTCCGACGCTACCGCTAACGCGACCATTTACTACACCACCGACGGCACTACCCCTACCACCTCATCGCCCAAGTACAACGGAACCATTGCCGTCACCGTCGACACCACCATTGAAGCCATCGCCACGGCCAGCGGCGATGCGCAGAGCCCCACCGCGACGGGCGCCTATTTGATTGCCGGGCCTGCCGTCTCGACGGTGTTGAGCACCATGGACGAGAGCAGCCTGATGGCGCCGCAACCCAGCGTGAGCTTCACGGCGACCACGGCAAACAGCAATCCTCTGCTGGTGGACGAGAATCAGAAATACCAATCCATTGAAGGCTTCGGCGCGGCGTTCACCGACTCCTCGGCCTATCTGCTGGAGAAAGTGGTTCCCGCTTCGGCGCTGAACGCGACGTTGAGCGACCTGTTTACGCGCAACGGAAACGGCATCGGCCTGAGCTTCATGCGTAACCCAATGGGCGCATCGGACCTGGCGATTTCGGTTTATTCCTTTGACGATATGGCGGTGAGCCAGAGCGATCCCAGCCTGTCGAACTTCTCCATTGCGCACGATCGGAGTTACATTCTTCCGTTGGTACAGCAGGCCAGGGCGCTCAATCCGCAGATGAAGATCATGGCCAATCCATGGAGCCCGCCGGGTTGGATGAAAGACCCCACCTCGATGAGCCCGGTTTCCATGCTGGGCGGTACGCTGCTGATGACCGCGCCGAACGAGACCGCCTTTGCCAGCTACTTTGTCGATTATCTTCAGGCCTATGCGGCGGCGGGCGTGCCCATCGACTATATCTCGCTGCAGAACGAGCCGCTCAACGTCACCACCAGTTACCCCAGCATGGGCATGAGTGCAACCACCCAACTCAGCCTGCTCGGCGGCTACGTGCTGCCGGCGCTCAGCAGCGCCAATCTCACTACCAAGGTGCTGGTCTACGACCACAATTGGGATACTCCCTCCTATCCGGAGACGGTCTTTGCCGGGCTGACGGCGCAGCAGTTGACGCAAGTGGCAGGCGCGGCCTGGCACGGCTACGGAGGAACACCGGGAGCGCAGCAGACGGTGCAGAATCTCTATCCCTCGCTGGGCCAATATATGACGGAACACTCCGGCGGAACCTGGGTGAGCAATCAATACACCTCCGACTTCATCGAGATCCCCCTGGTGCTGCGTAATTCGGCTAAGGCGTATGTGAAGTGGGGACTGGCGTTGAACGAGAAGCTGGGGCCCGATCTGACCCAAAATGCAGGCCTGGGTGGATGCAATACCTGTACGCCGATCGTGACAGTCAATAGCCAGAGCGGCGCGGTAACCAAAAACATCGAATACTACACGCTGGGTCACTTCAGCAAATACGTGCTGCCGGGCGCGCAGCGCATTTATTCGAGTAACACCGCGACCGTGGCCAGCGTGGCTTTTCTCAACCCGGATAGCTCCAAGGCGCTGTTTGCCTTCAACGACTCGAACGCCAGTCAGAGCTTCCAGGTGCAATGGGGAAGTTATTCGTTCAACTACACGCTGCCCGCCTACGGAGCCGCCACGTTCACCTGGAGCGGAACCCAGACCGGCACACCCAACCTGGTGGCGACGGCGCAGATACAAGGCTCCAGCTACAGCAGCGAAAGCGGCCTGCAAGAGGAAGACACCAGCGGAGTCTACGACCTGGGCTACATCACTCCAGGGTCATATGCCGAGTACCAAAACGTGGACTTCGGCGGCGGGGTGAGCAGCGTCAGCATACGCTCGGCCAGCGCCGGAAACGGCGGCACGGCGGAGTTCCACCTCGATAGCCTCACCGGCCCGCTGGCGGGTACTGTCACGCTGCCAGTCACCGGCGGCTGGCAGAGTTGGACCACCACTTCAGCCAGTGTTACTGGGGCTACAGGGGTCCACAACCTCTACGTTGTCTTCCAAAGCAGTAGTAACAGCATCTCGAATGTGAACTGGTTTCAGTTCAGCAAATAATACAGCACGCATTCCTCCGGCTTGGCGGCTCTGCGCCCCAAGCCGGTGGCAGCCGACGCCATCCCCTGCCCGTGCGAAGCAAAGGAGCCTGAGAACAAAGTGGTGCGGGCAGCCGTGAGGTGTTGTGCGGTGCTGTTCGCGCTGGCGGAGAAGTGCGCCGTTGCCAAAAAAACAGCGACGGGAGCGCACCTGGGAGGCGCTGCTGTTCTTGGCTGGCTGCCCTCAATTATGCATCCGGGGAATCTCAATACAGATGAAAACTGATACTGACGCTGATCATCACCGGAACGGGTGTGCCTTTCTCCTGATTGAAAGCAGGTCGAAAGCGATAGCGGCGAACCGCATCCAGCGCATTCTCATCCAGGCCCATCCCCAAAGGCTTGATCACGCGCGGATTCTGAGGCATTCCATGCGTATCCACTATCACCTGAACAATGACAATGCCTGTCAATCTCTTCTTCCTGGCCTCATCCGTGTACAGTGGATCTGAAGAAAAGATCATTTTAGGCTCGGAGATGGAACCGCCGATTTTAGTCGAATGGTCCACACTTGCTGGGATTGGAGAGGCTAATAGATCCTCTGCATAGAAAGCGGTGTATTCCGGCGCCTCCTCCAAGGGCAAAAACCGCTGGTTCGGTTGTGCACCCAACTGCAGAGGCGGAGAGGAAAGGGAAGACCTTGGCAAGGCCTTTATCTCCGCGCAGCCAAGCAACTCGATCTCCATAGCGGTGGCGACAACCACGGGATCTCCATCTTTCATGGCTGGCGTGAAGCGGTCGGAGGAAAGGACCTCCAGAGCGAATCGGTCCAGATCGTTGCCAGCAGGGTGAAGAAAGGTTATATAGTTAGGCCGTCCCGCTTTATCCACCAGAAACTTCAACTGTACGTCGCTCTTGGTTTTGTACTTGCATCTCTGCTTTTGCAATTCGAGCAGCGCAGGAGCAAGCAATTTGGGTGCGGTGATTCCCGGCTGGACGAGGTAGACCTTTTCGCGCTCCGTCTGCGTCGCTTTTGGGGAATTCGCGGGCGTTGGCTGCGCCCCCGCCAAGGGCGCAGCAAGAACCAAGCAGAAGAAAAAGCTCTTCAATCTAATCATAGTTAGTCTCCGGCAAATCAAGCCGAATCCACTCTAACACGCGATTCCCAGCTCGCGCAGCAGAAAGGCATAGTCGAATGCAATCTCCTTCAAATAATCGTAGCGGCCGCTGGAACCGCCATGGCCGGCCTGCATGTTGGTGACCAGCAGCAGCGGATGGTCGTCCGTCTTGAGGGTGCGCAGTTTGGCCACGTATTTGGCCGGCTCCCAGTACATCACCTGGCTGTCGTGCAGCGAAGTCTTCACCAGCATCGCCGGATAACTCGCCGGGCGCAGATTGTCGTAGGGCGAGTAACTGAGCATGAGGCTGAAATACTCTTCCCGATTGGGATCGCCCCATTCCTCGTACTCCGGCACGGTGAGCGGCAGGGTCGCGTCGAGCATGGTGTTCATCACGTCGACAAAGGGAACATGGGAGACCACCGCCCGGAAGAGTTCGGGCCTCAGGTTGACTACCGCGCCCATCAGCAATCCGCCCGCCGAGCCGCCCTCGATGGCCACGCGTGTGGGGTCGCCATACTTCGCGGCGGTCAAATGCTCGACGGCGGCGATGAAGTCGGTAAAGGTGTTGCGCTTGACCAGCATCTTGCCGGCGTCGTGCCAGGGTTTGCCCAGGTCGCCTCCGCCGCGGATGTGGGCGTAGGCCATCACCACGCCGCGGTCCAACAGGCTGAGCCGGTTGGAGCTGAAATTCAGCGGCAGCGAGTATCCATAGGACCCGTATCCATACACATACAGCGGATTCTGGCCCGCCTGAAGGCGGTCCTTGCGATAGACAATCGAGACCGGAACCTGCGTGCCGTCGGCAGCCGTCGCGTGCAGCCGTTCGCTGCCGTACAGTGTGCGGTCGAAGCCGCCGGGGACTTCGAGTTGCTTGAGCAGCGTAGAAGCGGCCGATTCCAGGTCGTAGGCGTAGACCGAGGCTGGCGTCACCAGGGATTGATAGGCGTAACGGAAATTCGCGGCGTCAAAGACGCGGTTGATGTGCGGCTGGGCGCTATAGGCCGGTTCGGGAAAGGAAATCTCGCCGGCCGGTGTGATCTGCGGACCCTCTCCATCGAAGCGATAGAGACGCAGTTGGGGCAGACCGTCCTCGCGCTCGCAGGCGACAAAAAAGCTCTTGAATAGTTCAACATCTTCGAGCATAACGGCGGGGCGGTGGGGCACGAGCTCGCTCCAGTGCTCGCGGCCGGGCGTGGCCACCGGCGCTGTCACCAGGCGGAAGTTGCGCCCTTGGTCGTTGGTGCGGATGAACCACAAGCCGTTGCGGTGGTCGATGGAGTATTCATGCTCCTCTTCGCGGGGCACGATCAGACTGAAGGCCGCCGTGGGCTGCCAGGCGGGCAGCACCCAGGATTCGCTGGCGGTGTGGCTGGCCGATTCCAGAATCAGATAGGCCCCGTCGCGTGTGCGCCCCACAGCAATATTGAAGCGCTCGTCGTCGTCCTGATAGATCAGTACGTCTTCGCTATGGTGCGTCCCCAGAGTGTGCCGCCAGAGTTGAAACTGACGCTTCTGCTCCTCGTCTTCGACGGTATAGAAGAGGATGAGGCTATCGGCGGCCCAGGCTACCGAACCGGCGCGCTGCAAGTGACTCGGCTCGGCGGGTGAGGGAAGTGTCTCGCCGACCGTCAGATCCTTGATCTGCAAGGTGTACTGGCGGAAGCCCGTGGTGTCGATGGTGTAGGCCAGCCAGCGGCCGTCGTCGGAGACGTCGGTGTCGCCGATGGCGAAGAATGCGTGCCCTTGCGCGAGCTGATTTCCGTCCAAAAGCACCTCTTCGGGTGCATTTTCGTCCATCGCCAGCGCAGAACCGGCTTTTCGACAGTGAATCGGATACTGCTGGCCCTCCTGGGTGCGGGTGTAGTACCACCATGCGCCTTCCCGGTAGGGAACCGAGACATCGGTTTGCTGAATGTGCGAAAGCATCTCTCCGTACAGTTCCTCGCGCAGCCCAGCCAGGGGAATCATAAGACTCTCGGAATAGGCGTTTTCAGCTTCGAGATAACTCGACACTTCGGGATTCTGCTTGTCGCGGAGCCATGCGTAGTCGTCGCGTAGAACGACGCCGTGCAGGGGAGTCTCAGTAGGCTGGATGCGGGCAATGGGTGGCTGAATGGGTTGCATAGCCCTTCCAGTGTAGAGGTTGGGGGGAATGGAGGAAAGAAGAAGAGCAAAAAACTGCGGGCGAACTTCCAAAAACAGATAAATTCAAAGCGGCTCCGTAGAATGGTAACCTTCATAAGACCAAGAAAAGTACAAGATAAGAATCATATTGCGATACCGTGACCTTAATATGAGGCGTTAAAGGAGGAATATGCGCGCGCATTGAAGCGCACGATTCCTCCCATTAGGAATGCGGGACGTTCTTGGGGGATCGGGAGACTGGGTTGAGCAGGACTAGAGGCGATCTGCTTCCTGGTAGCGACCGAGTTCCTTGACCATCGCGCAATGCGGCTCAAGTGCGGCGAGGATGGCGTCGGCGATCTCCGGAGAGGAGACTTGGCAGTCGATGTAAAAGTAATATTCCCATGGCTTTCCGTGCACCGGCCGGGATTCGATTTTGGTCATATTGGCGCCCAGTGCGCCAAAGCCGCTGAGCGCGGCGACCAGCTTGCCGGGGCGATTCTCCGAGGAGAAAGCCAGGCTGATCTTGTTGGCCTGAGGGTCGGCGATGGAGTCTGCGGCGCGGCGGACCAGAAAAAAACGGGTGTAGTTCTCGGGGTTGTCTTCGATGCCGGCTTCGAGAATATGGCCTCCGTAAAAGCCCTCGGCTGCTTGGCTGGCAATGGCTGCGGCGTGGCGATCCTGGAGGGCGATCAACTGCTTGACGCTGCCAGCAGTGTCGTAGAAAGCGCAGGCATCCATCTTGGCATGGCGGGCGAGATAGCTGCGGCATTGCGCCAGGGCTACGGGATGGGAGAAGACGCGCTCGATCTCATCGATCTGGACGCCGGGCAAGACGATCAGATTGTGGCGGATGCGCAGCAGCGTCTCGCGCTGGACGCGCACATCGTGGGCCAGGAGCAGGTCGAAGTGTTCGCTGACGGAGCCGGCCAGGCTGTTCTCGATGGGCACCACGGCAGCGTCTACGATGCCTTCGGCAACCGCGGCGAAGACATCGGCGGAGAGCGAACAGGGAACGATAACGGCGTCGGGGACCAATTTGAGCGCGGCTTCATAGCTAAACGAGCCTAGTTCGCCTTGAATGGCGACCTTCATGCCCGCGCCCGGCGCTGAATCGGGAACGGGTGTGGAGCGTTGCCGGGCGGCGTACCAATGAGCGAGAGAGATGTCGGGATTCTGCGAAGAGGTCATCGGTTCAGCTCCTCATCCATAGATCGGCAGCGACAAAAGCGAGAAAAACCATGGCGATGACCCCGTTCATGGTGAAAAAAGCGGCATTGAGACGGCGTAGGTCGCGGGGCGAAACCAGCGAATGCTCATAGGCCAGCAGCAGGCCAACCGCGGCGATGCCCATCCAACCCAGAGCGCGAAAGTGAAAGAGCAACCCGAAGCAGGCAAGCAGCGCCAGCATGGCCCCATGCATTCCGCGGGCAATCCAAAAGGCAGTGGAGACTCCCAAAGACTGGGGCAGACTGTGCAGGCCGGCGGCGCGGTCGTGCTCGAAGTCCTGGCAGGCATAGAGCACGTCGAATCCGGCGACCCAGAGGATGACGGCGGCGGTGAGGGTCAGAATGCGGCTGTCCAGGCTGCCGCGCACGGCGATCCAGGCAGCCGTTGGCGCCAGGCCCAGCGCCAGGCCCAGCACCAGGTGCGACCAGCGGGTGAGGCGCTTCATGTAGCTGTAGCCGAAGAGAACCAGCAGCACCAGCGGCGAGAGCAGCAGGGTCATGCGGTTAAGCTCAGCCGCGGCCAGCAGAAAGAGCATTGTGGTCAACACGGTGAAGCCGAGGACAAAGGGGCGCGAGAGCAGACCGGCAGGAATAGCGCGGGTGCGGGTGCGGGGATTGGCGGCGTCCAGGTCGGCGTCGGCCCAACGGTTGAAGGCCATCGCCGCGGAGCGAGCGGTTACCATGGCGACCAGAATCCAGGCCACAACGCGCAGCGCCGGCAGGCCGTTTGCGGCCAGCAGCGTGGCGGTCAAAGCAAAGGGAAGGGCGAAGATCGAGTGTTCCCACTTGATCATCTCCAACATGATTTTTGTCTTGGCCCACAGTGTCGGCATGAACTCTCTCAAAAACAGTTTACTTGAGAGGATGGCTGCGGGACTGTCAGGAAGCAAGTCCGTGTACGCCGCAGCCAATAAGATGCTGATTTGAACCAAGAGGCAAGAATAGGTTCCAGCTAGATTTCTAAACCCGCGGGAAGAAACTTACCAATTCAGGACCAACGAGCCAACCAGGAAAGTCATTGCTATCGTCGCCAGGAACATCCTCTTCCATTGAATCTGGTCCCGCATAACGATCGGGTCGGGGTCTTTCAATAGACTTTGCTCGAAAAGCCCTGGAGGCGAGAGATTCTCTTCCTCAGGTCCATCAACCTGCAGAGCAACAGAAGAGCTTCTTTGACTGCCGGGATCTTCGTCTTCAGGATCTGGGAGATCGGGGTTTCTGTGCCATAGGCCGTTGAATACCAGATTCAGATAGAGCAACGCTACAACCATGAAAGGCACAAGACCGATGAATCTGACCAGCTTTTCCAAGTCAGGGTTTTCGCTCTGCAAATGGGGCATGAACCCTATAAAAAGATGAGCCTTTGCACGTAAGGCCGCGAGCAGCACCAGGAACTGGCAGACTCCCCACCACCATGCAAAGGCTCGCGGACTATTTTCTTCGTCCCAATCGATCTGGTAAATAGCCATTGAAAAGCCTTTAAAGCTCCAGTGCGGTGTCTTCGATGGCCAGGCGGACGTTGCCGTCGCTTTTGGCCAGTCTGCGTACGGCCTCCGGCTTGTCGACGTGGGCTTTGAGCATGACCAGGGCCACGGGAACGCTGCGTCCGGCGCTCTTGATGGTCTCGACAGCCAGGGCGCGCTCGATCTTGCAGGCGCTCATCAAAATGTGGATGCCGCGCTCGACCAGCTTCGAGTTCTGCATATGCACGTTGACCATCAGGTTTTCGTACACATAGCCCAGGCGGGTCATCACCCCGGTGGTGATCATATTGAGGATCATCTTCTGGGAGGTGCCGGCCTTCATGCGGGTCGAGCCAGAGATCACCTCGGGACCGACCTCGGCGACGATGGCGATGTTGGCGGCTTCGGCCAGCGGGGAGTCCTGATTGCAGGTGACGGCGGCGGTATATGCGCCGCGGGCGCGGGCATAGGCCACGGCGGCAACCACATAGGGCGTGCGGCCACTGGCGCTGATGCCCACCACCACATCCTTGCGGGTGGGGCGTCGGCGGGCAATGTCTCGCTGGCCCAGTTCTTCCGAATCCTCATTGACCTCAACAGCCGAGGCCAGAGCCTTGGGTCCGCCAGCCATGATGTACTGCACCTGTCCGGGCGCGGTGGAATATGTGGGAGGGCATTCCGAGGAGTCGAGCGCGGCAATGCGTCCGCTGGAACCGGCGCCGACGTAAATCAGCCGTCCACCGTCGCGCATGTTGCGCGCCACCTGGTCGATGACCAGGGCAATCTCGGGGATTGCCTTTTTGACCGCCGCTGCGACCTTCGCATCCTCGTGGTTGATGATGCGCGCGATCTCCAGTGCGGATTTGGTGTCAAAGCCTTGAGAAGCCTCGTTTTGGCTCTCGGTAGTCAAATACTGAAGCAGGGAGGCCTGGTCTTTTTTGGTGTCCATTTTTTGGGCGCCGGCCGTCTCCTGGATCGTCGAGGTGGTAAGCATCGCGTGTGTCCCCAGCTATAGATTGTATGCGCAGAATGCGCCAGCTTTAAAAGAAATCTTGTGCTGCGAACGTTCCCAAACGGGCGTTTTAGAGCGGTGCTATAATACCGACCGCACTGCGTCGTGAAAGGCCGGGCGCAGTTGCCGGATCGCCTGATTTTGCCGGTTGGGCCAGGTGCGGTTGGTCAAAAGCGCCACAGCAATGCTCTTGTCCCGGTCGATCCACAGCGAGCAGCCGCTGAAACCCAGGTGGCCGATGGAGCGCGGCGAAAAGAACTTGCCCGCCGAGGAGTTCTCCGAGGGCGTATCCCAGCCCAGAGCGCGCGTACTACCTTGGGGACTCTGGCGCTCGGCAAAGAGCTCCGCTCCTTGGTGTTCGAAGAGTGAGGGAGAGCCGTCCAATGCGCGCAGCGTCTCAACAGCAAAGCGCAGCAGATCCGGTACATTCGTGAAGAGGCCGGCGTGGCCAGCGACGCCCTTCAAGATCCAGGCGTTTTCGTCCTGCACCTCGCCGTGGATGCGCCGCTTGCGGAGCGCCGTGTCTTCTTCCGTGGGCGGGATCGCGGCCCATGTAGCTGGCGGCGGGCAGAAGCAGGTTGAAGACATTCCCAATGGCGCAAAGATTTCACGCGCGACCCAGCGGTCCAGCGATTCTCCCGTGCAGACCTCCAGCGCCTTGCCCAGCAGGATGAAGCCGGGATCGGAGTACTCAGCGCGTGCGCCGGGATCGGCCACCAAGGGCAGCTCCTGGCAGGCGCGATAGAGCTCGGCCGGCGTCTGAGCGGTGCGGAAGAACTCGACATATCCCGGCAGCCCCGCGTTGTGCGCCAGCAGATGGCGAATCTTCACATGCTGAGCATTGGCGGCGCGCGCGCGGCCCACTACAAAGCCGGGCAGCAGTTCGCCCAACGGTGTGTCCAGATCGAGCAGCCCGCGCTGCACCAGCAACATGGCCGCAGCCGTGGTGGCGACGACCTTGGTCAGGCTGGCCACGTCGTAAACCGTCTCCGGAGTGACGGCGGGAGAGTCGTCTTCATAGGTGAAACGGCCCAGCGCATCCTGGAGCAAGACTTCGCCCTGCGCCAGCACGCCGAAGGCGCAGCCGGGGAAGGCCCCAGCGGCAATGGCCTCATCGAGCACTTGATAGACGCCGGCAAACCGGCTATTTGTATCTGATGAAAGAGAAGTAGGGGGGATCATGGCATTCCTTTTCTTCTGCCTGCCATCCTAACGCGAATGGCTGCGGCTTGCTGGGGAGCGTACCATTCTGGTTGTTTGGATCGACAGCAGGGCAAACGCATCCTAACTCCGCTGGCGCACCAGTTTTGGATTGCGAATCGATGCAAAGGCCAATTCGTGGAGGAAGCAGGGGCCTTCAGGCCTCTGAAGAGGGGGATGGATTGACGGGCCTTTAGACACGGGCCGTTTTGCGGCTGCGCGCAAAATGCCCGAGGCTGAAGCCAATCTTTTGCCACTGCTGTAGGGGTCTAAAGACCCCTTCTCCCCCCCAAAGAAACTAACAAATGTAACGGTAACAACGGTTTTACCCGGTAGCGGCCGATCGACGCCGATCAATTTAGAGTCCCCGATAGGGGATCCGTAAACCCCTCGCCTTTAGGCGACGGAAGG
>CAZBPD010000075.1:0-14380 GCA_964493705.1 uncultured Occallatibacter sp. | reverse complement strand
CTTCCAGCCGTAACCCGAAGCCACCGGCTATTAGCCGGTGGTCGTTCACATGTTTGGCCAAACACATGACTATCGTGATGGATACTTCAGTATTGGTTGCGGGATTGCGTTTCCGGTTGGGAGCGAGTTCTGCAATGCTCGGTATGATTGCGGACGGAAAAATCAATCTTGCGGCCAGTCCCGCACTATTTCTGGAATATGAGGCGGTACTGAAGCGGGAAAAGCACGAACTCACCCCGCAGTTTGTAGACGGGTTCTTAGCGGAGTTGGCGCTTTGCATCAAGCCAATCGAGATTTGGTACAGATGGCGACCCCAGGTGTCCGATGCGGGTGACGAAATGGTGCTCGAAGCAGCGATTAACGGGCATGCGGAAGCGATTGTGACGCATAATAGAAGACACTTCGAACAGGCATCGAGAAGATTTGGAATCGGAGTTTTAACGCCGGCAGAAGTGCTCGCTGGGCTGAGACGGTAAGGAGGCTGAGGATGACACGTGCATTTGACGTTCCCGAATCATTGTTGAAGCGGGCTGAAGAACTGGCGCGCGAAGATGGCGTGTCCCTGGACCTCTGGGTGACCACCGCTTTGGCGCAGAAGATTGGCGCTGTGGAAACCGCCGCAGAGTTCTTCCGCCGCCGCTCCGCTGGCGCCGATAGGGGCCTACGTTCTTATCTCGATCTCATCCCCAACAATCCGCCTGTTCCGGGGGATGAGTTGCCAACCGCTTAAGGTCATTGAAGACAAAATGACGATCATTTTGAGCCAGGAGGGATTGGAACAGTATGCACTCCATTGGCGGGATATAGTTGCTCAGGTTTCAGACGTATCTGGACGGGAATGGAAGTCTAAGCGGTTACGGAAGAATGACGTTCCTTCTTGGGCAAAAAATAGTTGATTGGATACCCACGCCTGGATTTTGAGGCGTGGGGGATTAGCTGCACGCACAGTCCTAGCTTTTCAGCGCCACGCGGATGTGGAGTTCCTTCAGCTGCTGTTCGCTGACGGTGGTGGGAGCGTCGACCATCACGTCGATGGCCTTGGCGGTCTTGGGGAAGGCGATGACCTCGCGCAGGCTGGGCGCGCCGGCCAGCAGCATCACGATGCGGTCCAGACCCAGAGCGATGCCGCCATGCGGAGGCGTGCCGTACTCCAGCGCGTCGAGGAAGAAGCCGAAGCGGGCGTGGGCCTCTTCGTCGCTGATCCCCAACGATTGGAAGATCTGCTGCTGCACATCCTTGCGGTGGATTCGAATGGAGCCGGAGCCCAGTTCCAGCCCGTTCATGGCCAGATCGTAGCAGTTGGCGCGAACGCTGGCCGGGTCGGTCAGCAGGTTGGCCATATCCGCCTCGTGAGGCGAAGTAAACGGATGGTGGGCCGGAACCCAACTGGCCGTCGCCAGATCGTACTCGAACATGGGGAAGTCCGTCACCCAGATGGGCTGGAAGGCCAGCGCGCCGTCGACAACTTCTGCGGCCTTGCGCTCGGCGGCTTCGACGACGACTCTCTCGGTCACGCCAAAGGCGCCGTGGCGGTCGGCATATTTTTTGGCCAGCTCGTTGCGGAATCCGCCGGCGGTCATCAGCACGTTGATCTCACGCTCGCTCAGGCGGCCTTCGAACTTGGTGTCGCTGGCCTTGACGGGATGCGCCGGGTCACCGGCCACGATGAGCACAAAATCGGCCTCGCCGGCTCCAACCATCTCCCGGACCTTGACGGCAGACTCGGGAAAGCCCTTGGCCAGCCGCTTGAAGTCGTCGATGAACTTGGCGCCCTTCTTCAGATCGAAGAAGGGGTGATTGTCTTCGCGCTCCTTGCGGCTCAACTCGCCGACGTTGGGAATGCGGAAGGCCACGACAGGCAGCGCCGGATCGATCTGCAGCACGGCCAGGTTTTCATCGGTGAAGGCCGGGCGCACATCGACCAGCTCGGGCAAACGCAGGTCGGGCTTGTCGCTGCCGAAGCGGCGCATCGACTCGTCGTAGGTGACCCGCGGGAAGGGCGTGGGCAGCGTCACTCCGGCGGCGGCAAAACCCGCCGACAGGAACTTCTCCACCACGGCAAAGACCGACTCCTGCTTGACGAAGCTCATCTCCAGATCGACCTGGGTAAACTCCAACTGGCGGTCGGCGCGCAGGTCCTCGTCGCGGAAGCAACGAGCGATCTGAAAGTACTTGTCGAAGCCGGAGATCATCAAAATCTGCTTGAAGATCTGCGGCGATTGCGGCAGCGCGTAAAACTCCCCGGCGTGCACCCGGCTGGGCACGAGAAAGTCGCGCGCGCCCTCGGGGGTGGACTTGGTCAGGATGGGCGTTTCGATCTCCAGAAAGCCCTGCTGGCTGAGGTTGTCGCGGATGGCCAGGGTGATCTCGTGGCGCAGGCGGAAGTTGTGCTGCATCTCGGCGCGGCGCAGGTCCACGTAGCGGTACTTGAGGCGGACCTCCTCGTTCTGGATGGCCTCTTCGGCGGGCGAAAAGGGGGCCAGACGGGTGTCGTTCAGCACCAGCAGTTCTGTCGCCTCGATCTCGATTTCGCCGGTAGGCATCTTGGGATTGATGGCGTCAGCCGCGCGCAGGCGCACCTTGCCCACCGCCGCGACGACGTACTCGGGTCGGACGACCTCGCCCTTGGCGTGGCCCGCGGGGACCAGTTCCTTGTCCAGCACCACCTGGCTGATGCCGCTGCGGTCGCGCAGATCGAGGAAGATCAGGTTGCCGTGGTCGCGGCGGCGGTTCACCCAGCCCATCAAGACCACTTGCTCACCAGCGTGGGCGGCGCGCAGGTCGCCGCAAAGATGCGTCCGTTCGAGATTTCCAAGAAAATCGAGACTCATATCTGTTTCATTGTAATGGAGTGGGTCTTTGGAATTCACCTCTTTCATGTTCTGTACCCTCTCCGGCTTGGTAAAGAAAACTGTAGGCCCAACCGTTGGCCGGTCGGATTGCCCATTGTTTCTAATCTCGAAATCGGTTTATGGATGAAAAGCCGATTCATGGCAGAAACTCGATTGACGCATCTGCTTCGTCTGTTGACAATGAACCCACGGAGGTTTGCATGAACACACTCATTCGCGGAACCGTACTCTTGGCGTTGGCTCTTTCCCCTGCCAGTCTACTGGCGCAAACTCCGCAACCGCAGCCCGAGGCTGCCAAACAAAAGGAGATGAAGCACATCCCCGCGCCCGACTCATCTGAGTGGCGGCAGCTTCGCTCTCTTGTCGGGCAATGGCAGGGTACGGCGACAGAGGATGGCAAGAAATCCGCTACCACGCTCGAAATACGCATGACCGGCGACGGCTCGGCGATCATGCATCTGCTCGACAAGGACACCTCACACGAAATGGTGACGATGATTCACCCGGACGGAGGGACCCTGCTGGCCACGCACTACTGCTCGGCACACAACCAGCCCCGTATGCAGCTGGTCACTGCGCCAGGCCCCAACCAGATTGCATTCCGCTTCAAGGATGGGACCAATATCGGCCCCGGCGACGGACACATGGTAGGTCTGATCTTCACCTTCATCGATAACGACCACCACGACGAAACCTGGACCTACGAGGTTAACGGCCACGAACAGCCGCCCGCGGTCTTTCACTATCTGCGGAGACTTTAATTCGCAGGCTCGGCCAGAAGCGCCGCCAACTCCGCGCGGGGAACCTTGGTCTGCACGCCCGAGGAAAAATCCTTGACCGTCAGAATTCCAGAAGCCAGCTCGTCTTCGCCCAGAATCACGATGCGGCGGGCCGACTTGTTCCCCGCCTCGAAGGATTTCTTCAAGCGGAAGCTGCCGTCGCCTAATTCGACACGCAGCCCCTGGCGGCGCAGTTCGCGGGCCAGCGCCAGCGCGGCGGCGTTGACGCTCTCGCCCAGCGGCGCAATGTACGCGTCGGCCAGCACCTGCGCTGCGGCAGATTCCAGAGCCTGCAAGGTCAGCACCAGCCGGTCTTCGCCCATGGCGAAGCCGATGCCGGGGGCATTCGGACCGCCAATGGCCTCGCTGAGGCCGTCGTAGCGTCCGCCGCCTAAAAGCGCGTTCTGCGCTCCCAGGCCGCCGTGAGTGAATTCGAAGGTGGTGCGGGTGTAGTAGTCCAGCCCGCGCACCAGGCGGTGATTGCGGGTGTAGGGAACGCCGGCCGCGTCCAGCGCCTCGAGCACCGCGGCAAAATGGGCGCGCGAGGCCTCGTCGAGGGCGTCGGCGATCACCGGCAGCGTCTCGATGATGGGCTGATCGGCGGGAATCTTGCAGTCCAGCACGCGCAGCGGATTCATCACCGCGCGGCGCTGGCAATCCGCACAGAGTTGAGAGGCAACGGGAACCAGCGCGGCGCGCAGAGCGTCGTTGTAGCGGGCGCGGTCGGTGATGGAACCCACCGAGTTCAGATGCAGCGTCCAGCCGGTAATGCCCAGCTCGTCGAGCAGAGTGGCCAGCATCTCCAGAATCTCCGCATCGCGCAGGGGCGATTCGCTGCCCGCCGAGGGCGGCCCGATGACCTCCGCGCCGATCTGCGAGAACTGCCGGTAGCGGCCCTTTTGCGGCCGCTCGCGGCGGAACTGCGGACCGATGTAATACAGCTTTTGCAACTGTCCGCTCTCGCCGAGTTGATGTTCGATGTAGGCGCGCACCACGCCGGCGGTGTTCTCCGGGCGCAGGGTCAGCGACTGCGTCTTCTCCGACTGGGCGCGGGCGCGATCCTCCCAGGTGTACATCTCCTTGGAGACGATGTCGGTCTCTTCGCCCACACCGCGGGCAAAGAGCGAAGTGTCTTCAAAGACCGGCGTACGGATCTCGCCGAAGTTGTAACGGGCAAAGACGGAGCGGGCCGTAGCCTCGATCCGGTTCCATAGCGCCGTCTCCGGCGGCAGCAGGTCGCGCGTTCCGCGCACGGCTTTCAGTGTCTGGCTCATAGCACTTTCAGTCTAAATGGAGTAGCCGATTCCCTTCAGCGGAAATGGCAGGCCAGCTTCGCTGCGCAACAGGGACCGCTTCACTGTTGCACACTCTGGGGCCTCTTTGCGGATAAACCCATTCGCGTTGGCCATAAACCGGCTTACACTGGCTGTGCAACTCGCGAGGACGCCATGCCTGTGGCTCATTTGACATTGGAGATTCGCATCGAGCACGCCCAGTCGCTCAAGGACCGGCGGCAGGTGACGCGTTCCCTCAAGGACCAGATCCGCCAGGGATTCAACGTCTCGGTTGCAGAGATGGACGAGGCCGTGACCTGGCAGTCGGCTACGCTGGGCGTGGTGGCCATCTCCCGCTCCCGCGACTACCTGCATGGGCTCATCGAAGAGGTGGAACGCGCCGCCCGGCGCATGATCAACGAACTGGGCGCCGAGCTGACTGACTCCTTTTGGGAGTATCTGGAGATCTAAGGGCGCGGCCTGATGTTGAAGCTGGTCGCGGCGACACTCCGCCGCGATCGTGCCGCGAAGTCCTTGCGGGGATATGGGCTCCAGGGAAGCTGCGCAACCCAGCGCTGTCGGCCTATTTCCGCGACCTCACGGATGCTGTTCGATGGCGATGCCGACGGTCGAGGTATTGCCGGTGGCAGCCACGCCGTAGAGATTGGTGGCCGTGCCGGGCCGGTTGAGAGGGATGAAGGTGAGGCTGCCGTCCACTGCCGACGTACCCATCGCGGTTTCGAGAGCCAGCAGCGGCGCCTGGGTGCAGACGCCGTGCTCTGGGCAGGGCGGCTGCCAGGCGTAGAGCGATTGATAGAGATTCACCGTCGCACCCGCCATGGGGTTGCCGTCCGCATCCAGTACGCGCAGCACGATGGGGCTGGGAACAGCGCTTAGAGCCAGGCTTTGCGCCGTTCCCGAGACGGCGTTGACCGTGGCGTACTCGGGACGGGCTCCAGAAACAGTGAAGGTCACGCACTGGCCGGAGCCATAGAGGCAGGCTTGCACGATCGCCGTCTGACCCTCGGTCAGAGGCCCCACGGTGAGCGTCGTGGCGGCGACTCCAGAGCTATTGGTCAACACGATCACGCTGCTCTGAGCCAGAATGCCGCTGCCGGAAACCTGCCAGCTCACGCCCTGCCCAGCAGCCGGAACGCCGTTTACCTGCACCAGCGCCTGCACCGTCCAGGCAAAGGTGACGCCGGCGGCCAGCGAGAGCTGCGGGGTCAGAGCGGCAATAGCCGGAGCCGTTCCGCCGGCGAACTGAGCCTGCAAGCTGGAACCGTTGCTCAGCGAAGCGGTGACGATGGACCACGTCCCGTCGACAGCGGTGACATTCATGGTGGCGCGTCCGTCGCCTGTGGTGGTGACGGAGCAGGCGGGCAAACCGCAGGCCAGCGTGGCAGTGCCGCTGGTGACGGTGTAGAGCACGGTGACTCCACCCGCCGGGGACAGGTTCGCACCCAGTGCGGTTACCGAGAAGGGCAGCGGCACACCCAGCGGCACGGTGTTCAAGGGTGCGCTAACCAGGGTAAGCGCGTCGCCGATGCCCGCGTCGTAGCTGACGGCGGCGGCGGCAACGGTGGCGGCATAAAAGATGGGCGCATCGTCGACCTCGACATCCACCGAGCCGCTGACTCCGGCCGCTGCGGGCGGAGCAAGGACGGTAATCTCATTGGGCGCGATGCTGGTGACCAGCGCCGCGTGTCCGCCGACCAAGACGGTGTCGCTCAACCGGAAGCCGCAGCCGCGAATCACCAGCGGACCTCCCGAAGCTGGCAAGCGCGCCGGCGTGACCGTGTCGGCATAGAGCACCCAGCCGTTGTAGGCGTAGTCGGGGCGGCCGTCGCCACGCTGGTCGGCGATGCCGACGCGCACCAGATCGTCGCCCGCGGTAGCTACGCGCAGCCAGCTCTCGCCGGTGGCCAGACCGTTCAGGCCGGGACCGGCGCCAATGGCCGTCGAGTCGGCGGGGTCTGAGGCGTCCCAGATGCCGATGGCCGGCATGGCCTTCAACTCCGTGGGCGCGCCGCTCTCATCCACAGCCTGGGTGACAATCGTAAAGATGCGGTTACCACGCACCGGAAAGGTGAACCAATCGCTCTGCCCCACCTGGCTGATGCGTCCGCCCCACATGCCGCTCGACGGCAGCAGGCTGGGCGCAGTTTCGCTGCCGATGGCTTCACTGCCATTGGCGGCGGCGGAGCCGGTTACGTCGAGGTCGACGGTCTGCGCGGAACCCGCGGCGAGCCCCGGCAAAGTGATGATCGCCAGCGTTCCCGAGGGCGACGGCTGGCCATCGATATACGGCCCCACCGAGTCGCCCAGAATATAGAGCGGATCGACCGCCTCGAAACTGATCTGAACGTAGGCCGTCGTCACCCCCGGCGGCAGCGGGATTGCGCTCAAGTCAAAGGCGCCTTGCAGGCTCGGGTCGTTCGAGCCCCACTTGTCCAGCCGGTTGCCGCTTGCGTCTACCCAGCCGGTGACGGGATTGCCGTGATTGCCGTTGAAGAGCGCGCCGGAGACCGCCGTCACGGTGTATTGATAGAGGGGATTGCCGCTCGCGTCCAGCGGTCGGGCGACCACGTTGACCCCCTGCATTCCCTGACCCGTCCGGAAGCTGATTGTTCCCTTGATGGAGACGGTGCTGGCAGCGGTGATCTCTTTGCCTGTGAAGCCAGCCTGGTTGGCCGCCGTTACGGGATAGATGCGGCTGAGGGCGGCGATGTCGTCCCAGCGCAGCACGGTGGGGTCGGGAATGCAATCGCCGCCAAACGCCGTGCAGGCCCCGCTCAAAGGCTGCATCACCGGCCATCCCAGTTCGCCATCGTTTTCGTTCAGCGTAATTGCGTTGGGGTTGACCTGAGAGTAATCGAGGCCGAGGATGCTCCCGAAGGCCCGCTCCAGCTCGAAGCCCATCATCGTCACCAGATCGGGCGTTGAAGCGCAGCGGCCATTGAGCAGGATAACGCCGTGTGCCAGGGTGGCGTCGGGATGGACGTTGTCGATCCAGCTCACCACCCCGTTGAACTGGCAACTGGTGGGGTCGCTGGCGCCGCTGCCATAGATGGCGTCAATTACCGAGCCGTCGGCGTCGAAGATCACCGCTACGGGGGTGGCGATGGCGGCTGGCGTTACGTCCGCGGGCTGGGTGATGACGCCGTTGCTGGCAGCGATATTTGCGCCGCTCACGTCTTCCTGCAAGGTCCCGGCGTCGGTCAAAGTGACTGCGGCCGTGGGGACGGCGCTCCACAGAGCCGCCGCGGCATCCACCATGGCCACAGCCTGCTGATTGTCGATGGAGCTGTTCAGCGACCCCTGGTCGACGAAGTAGTTGAGCTTTCCGCCCGCCCAATGGGCCGGCTGGCCAAGCACGTTGGCATTGAAATACGAGACTCCGGCGACGTACTTCGGTCCACCCGCCCAGGCCGCCGTAGCGGCGAACAGGAGGGCCGGAAGCAGGACCAGGAGACGGCGCGGTGAAAAGGTCGAAGCATGTGGACAGGCGCTTGAAAAAGAAGCCATGACGGCGCTCCAGGGGAGGAAGTCCCCGGCCGTCTTGGATACCTCCAGTGAAAAGCGCAGCGCCAGTTCCAAGATGGACCTGCTTTGCTCATCGGCTTGCCGTTTTGCGACTAGAAGTTTTTAAGAGAGACGAGAGAGGATCAAAGTAACCAGAGCATTTCATGAGTTTTCTCTCAATCTGACTAGATTCAGGACAATTTGCAGGTTCCAGAGCATGAGCCACTCTTAAACTGCCTTGGGGCAGCCAAATCTCATGGAAGAAAAATCGAGCCCGGCCCGATACGGGAAAGACGGTCGCGATGCGGGCCTCCGGCGGGCAAGAGTCGATTCGCAGCCTGCGGTCATCCTATGAATGCAGGCGGAGACCTGCTGACCCGTTCAGCTCAGATCGAGCCGCCCAGAGCATGAGTACAATCGAAAAGGGAACGAAATGACAGAGATTCGCGATACCGTAATTCTTGGTTCCGGCTGCGCCGGACTGACGGCAGCCATCTACACCGGCCGCGCCGGCCTCAATCCGCTGGTGCTGGAGGGCCACGAGCCTGGCGGTCAGCTTTCCATCACATCGCTGGTGGAGAACTTTCCCGGCTGGCCCGAGGGCATTCAGGGTCCCGAACTGATCGAGAACATGAAGAAGCAGGCGGCGCGCTTCGGCGCCACCTACCAGATGGCCCACCTGAACAAGATCGATCTGAGCCAGCAGCCTTACCGGCTGGAGAGCTCGGCGGGCGAATTCCTGACCCGCACCCTGATCGTGGCCAGTGGCGCCAGCGCCCGCTGGTTGGGCCTGGAGAGCGAACAGAAGCTGATCGGCCACGGCGTCTCCAGTTGCGCCACCTGCGACGGCTTCTTCTTCCGCGGCAAAGAGATTGCCGTGGTGGGCGGCGGCGACTCGGCGCTGGAAGAAGCGCTCTTCCTCACCCGCTTTGCCGACAAGGTGACCCTGCTGCATCGGCGCGACAGCTTCCGCGCCTCCAAGATCATGATCGACCGCGTCCACGAGAACCCCAAGATCGTCCTGCGCACCAGCGTCACCGTCGACGAGGTGCTGGGCGTCGAGGAAAAGGAAGTCAAGGGCCTCAAACTGCGCGACACCAAGACCGGCGAACTCTCCGAGCTTGCTGTCAGTGGACTCTTCCTGGGCATCGGCCACGATCCCAACGTGAAGATGTTCGGCGGCGAGATCGATCTGGACGAAGACGGCTACATCAAGACCAGGGACAACGTTCTGGTCACGCGCAAAGGCGAAGTGGTTCCCGGCGTCTTTGCCGCAGGCGACGTGCAAGACCGCCGCTACCGCCAGGCCGTCACCGCGGCCGGTTCCGGCTGCATGGCGGCGCTGGAAGCGGAGAAGTTCCTCGAAGCTCAGGGGCATTGATCCGAAACTGATCTCTGCGCGGCCGGGCCCGATCTAGCTTTTCGGATCCCCCGGCCGCGCTTTTTTATGCTTCCGAGAAGGATTTCTGCCACGAGGTGAAGCTCAATCAACATGCCGGGCGCAATCCGGCAGTGGTTTTCTGGGAACCCGCCGAAGCCGGTCACTGCGGAGCTCAGGGCGCGGAGCCGATGGAGTACGAACGCCGCGTGGTCGGCTGGTTTGAAAGCCATCGTTCCACGACGCACACGGTTGCAGATTCATCTCCGCAGGCTTCCAACGCCCATGCCAAGGAGTAGGCTGTGGGGCAAATGAAAATTTAAAGTGTCATTTTATAAAGTGACACTTTAAATTTTGTCACTTTATAAAATGACAACTTGTAAAATGACAGATAAGGTGTATATTGCGTGTAGGATGTAGCCGGAAAGCGCTGCCATGACCTTTACCCCCAATCCGTTCTTCAATCGCCGCTTCGAGCTCGCCGCCCTGGAGCGCGTCTGGAAGCGCCCCGGCCGCGGCGGGCAGTTGATGCTGCTCTACGGACGGCGACGGCTGGGTAAAACCTTTCTTTTGCAACGCTACTTCACCGTTGGCGTCGATGGCGCAGGGCCGGAGAAGCCGCACTGCTACTACCTGGCCGAGCAGTCTACTGCCGCCCAGCAGCGCCTCACCCTGGCCCGGCAACTGTTGAGCGAGTTGGGCGGAGAGGGCGTGGCCGCCGAAGAGATCGCCGTCAGTTGGAACGCACTGCTGCGCTACGCATCCGCGCAGGCTCAGCGGCGGCCCGATGGAACAGGTCGCTTTTCGCTGATTCTCGACGAGTTCCCTTACCTGGTGAGCCAGACGCCGGAGTTGCCGTCGATCTTGCAGGCCTGGTGGGACCGCGAGGGCGTGCACGTGCCGATCTCGGTGATTCTCTGTGGCTCGCAGCTCTCGGCGATGGCGTCGCTGGGCGAGGAGACGGCGCCGCTCTTCGGCCGCTTCAACGCCGGCATCTTCCGCCTGGAGCCGCTGCACTACGAGGACGCGGCGGCGTTTTATGAGGGCAGCCCGCACTACGGCGTCGCCGAGAAGCTGCTCTTGTATGGGGTCTTCGGCGGCACGCCGCGCTATCACGCCCTGGTCGACACTACGCGTCCGCCGGCCGAGGAGATCGTCAACCTGCTCATGCAGCCGCGCGCCATCCTGGAGAACGAGGTGCGCTATCTGCTGGGCAGTGAGCAGATCCGCGACCCCGCGCCCTACAACGCCGTTCTGGCGGTGCTGGCCGGGGGAGAGACCAAATTCAACCGCATCCAGCAGGCGGTCGGCGTCGAACGCGGCGCGCTCTCCGCCTCGCTGCGCAGTTTGCTCAAGCTGGGCTGGATCTGCCGCGAGTTTCCCTTTGGCGAAGAGACCGAGCGGCGGGCGCTCTACCGCATTGCCGACCCGTTTCTGACTTTCTGGTATCGCTTCATTGCGCCGCTGGCCAGCCAGTTGCAGTTCTCCGATCCGCGCAAGGTCTATGAAGCGGGCGTTGCGCCGTACCTGAACGACTACATGGGCTGGTCGGTCTTCGAGCAGATCTGCGGCCAGTGGATCGAACGCCACGGCGAAGAGCGCTTCGGCCTGCAAGTGCGCAAGATGGCTCGATACTGGAGCCGCAACGGCCAGGTGGAGATCGACCGCATCGCCCAACTGGAGGACGGCGGTCATCTCTTTGCCGAATGCAAGTGGCGGACGCATGGGCCGGTCAAATTGGGCGATTTGGCGCATTTGCAGGCCAAGGTCGCCAGTCTGCCCGAACCCGGCTGGCGCGAGCGGCCCACGTACATGCTGTTCACCGTGGGCGAATTCGCGCCCGAACTGCGGCAACTGGCCACCGACCCCGAGGAGCGAGTCTTCCTGGTCTGCGGCGAAGACCTGCTGCCTGGCAAACAAACACAGTAACCAAAACGGAAATCCGTCGCGCCTTCTCTACAGGGCAGGCGCGGCGGCAGACCTTCGTCGTGTATCTTGACCCGAGAGCCCATTCTTATCCCCCGGAGCGCGCCATGCCTACCTTTGCCGCCATCGATATCGGTTCCAACTCCTGCCGTCTGAAGATCGCCAAGGTGGTGGCGCACCAGTTGCGCACCCTGCACGAGGACCGCGAGGTGACGCGGCTGGGGGCCAGCGTCTTCGAGTGCGGGTTGGTTTCGCCCGAGGCCATGGCGGCCACGCTCAAGACCCTCAAGCGCTTTCAGCGCGCCGTGCAGTTGCACGGAGTGGACGAGATTCGCGTGGTGGCTACGGCCGCCCTGCGCGACGCCCGCAACGGCGAGGCCTTTCAGGCCTGGGTCAAGGCCGAGACCGGCTGGTCGCTGGAGATCATCTCCGGACTGGAGGAAGGCCGGCTGATTCATATGGGCCTGATGGCCTCCGAAACTGGCGCCGCGGGCCGGGTGGTGCTGGTGGATCTGGGCGGCGGCAGTTGCGAGATCACCCTCAGCGAGCACAAGCGCATCCAGCAGACGGTCAGCCTGCCGCTGGGCGCGGTGCGCCTCACCGAGGAGTTTTTGAACTCCGACCCGCCCAGTGCCGACAACCTGGCGCAGATGCAGAAGTTCATCGAGCGCGAGCTGCGTCAGGCGCATAAGAAGATTCAGCCGGAGAACGTCGCGCTGGTGATCGCCACTTCGGGAACGGCCGCGGCGCTCGCCGATGCGGTAACCGCCGGGGTCCACGCGGAATCCTCCGCGAAATCCGGCAAGGGCGCGGCAAAAGCCCCCAAAAAGCAGGCCAAGAAGTCGGCGAGCAAGAAGGTCGCAGCGCCGGTGCAACCTTTGACCGCTTCCGGCTTTGTGCCGGCCGCTGTCGCCAGCACCCAGGCGGTGCGCCGGTTGGCCGGCAAGCTGGCGCAGATGAATCTGGCCCAGCGCGTGGCCGTTCCCGGCATCGGTCCCCGCCGCGCCGAGATCATCGTCGCCGGCGCGCAGGTTTTCTCTGAACTGCTGCACAGCTTTGGGCTGCCCGGCTTTCGCTATTCTCCGCTGGGACTGCGCGACGGCATTCTGGCTCAGATGCTGGCTACCCAGGACGCCCGCTCCACCACCCACAGCGAATTCGAACAGCAGCGTTGGCAAAGCGTGCTGGAAACCGCCCGCCGCTACGGCGTCGATTTCAAGCAGGCCGAACCGGTGCGGGCTCACGCCTTGCAGCTTTACCGCGACCTCAAGGCCCTGCACCAGTTGCCGCCGGAGTACGAGCAGTGGCTCTCTGCCGCCGCCTATCTGCGCGACACCGGCAAATTTATCAACCACCAGGGCCACCACCGGCACACCCAGTACATCATCTCCAGCTCCGAAATCTACGGCTACACCCGCCTGCAAAGCACGCTGGTCTCGGCCATCGCACGCTATCTGGGCAAAAGCCGTCCCCAGCCCGGCGACCGCGCCCTGCGCAACATTCCCGTTGCCGAGCACGCCCACGTGCATCGCGCCGTGGTGCTGCTGCGCCTGGCCGTGGCCCTCAATCAGGACCGCGCCAGCGACGTGCTGCGGGTCGCCGCCAAGGTCTATCCCAAGCGCATTTATCTGGAGTTGCAGCCGGGCCGAACCGGCGCGGAGCTGGAATTGTGGTCGCTGCGCAAAGAGGCGGCTTACTTCCGCGAGGTCTTCGGCCGCGAACTCTTCCCCACGCTGGCATAGAACGAGCGGGCCATGCGCGGATCGATCAGCCAATGCAGGCGGGGGGGATGGCTGCTCAGATCAACACGGGCGATCGAGCCCTTCCTCATGCGGATGCCGGCCCCGCCGTTGCCGGTAATCAGACGGCCCAGGTACTGGAACATGTTGGGGTTGTGGCCCACGGCCAGCATTCCTTCGTAGTCGGCGTACTCGGCCAGCAACTCCTGAAACGCGGCGTAGTCGCCCTCGATTCCCAGGGCTGGGCTGATCTGCACATTGCCTTCAAATCCCAGCTCGGTGCCCACGAACTGCGCCGTCTGCAGGGCGCGCTTCAATGGGCTGGAGACGATCACGTCCACCTGCACCTTCAGGGAGTTGAGGACGCGGGCCATCAACATGCACTGCTCCTTGCCTTCCTTGACCAGGGAGCGCTTGGCGTCCAGAACGGGGTTTTCGCGGGGAATGCCCGCGTTGGCGTGACGCATTAAATAGAGGTTCATAGAGTCAGTCCGGCGGAAGATAGAGCGAGCCTGCCGGCTCCTTGAGGTTCGATTGTAACATGGCTTTAACATTTGCCACATTGGGAACGATCCGTTATTCAGGGCAATTGCATCCCAAATCTATTTGTATATCAGTTTTCGTTTGCGAAACGACACCAGGGTTAGTTTGAGGAGGGAGCAGGGGCCTTCAGGCCCTTGTATGGGGGATGGATTGACGTGCCTTTAGGCACGGGCCGTTTTTCGGCTGCGAGCAAAAGGCCCGAGGCTAAAGCCTATCGCTCTTGCCGCGAATTCAGGGGTCTGAAGACCCCTGCTCCCTCCGTAAGAAAAAACAACGGTTACAGCAGTTTCACCGGGATGACGGCAGATGGATTTAGAGTCCCCGATAGGGGATCCGTAAACCCCTCGCCTTTAGGCGACGGAAG
>CAZBPD010000074.1:0-14389 GCA_964493705.1 uncultured Occallatibacter sp. | reverse complement strand
CAATATCCTACCGGAAGTGGAGCAAAGCTGCGCGCGGATTGCGATTCTTTCGTTATGTTTAGGTCAAGCGGCAGGGAACAGGGGTCAGGGAACAGGGATCGGGGAGCAAATTTCATGGATAAAGAGTCAGCCATTCTTGAATCCATACGCGCAAACGGTGAAAGATCCGAGAAGGCCGCTCCGCGAAGACTGGCCAGCCGGAGCGGAGCGGCAATTCTCTATCTCACTCGTAGCGAAGCGCCTCGATGGGGTCCATGTTGGCAGCCTTCCAGGCGGGGTAGATGCCGAAGACGAGGCCGATCAAGCCAGAGACCGTGAAAGCGATGGTCACCCAAAACGGCGAAAGCGCGGCGTGCAGGAAGCCGACGGCGAAATGCAGAATCAGCGTCAGCAGCGCGCCGCCAAGGATGCCGATGATGCCGCCCACGATGCACAGCGTCACCGCCTCCAGCGTAAATTGCAACAGGATATTATTCTTGGTCGCGCCAATGGCCTTGCGCACGCCGATCTCGCGGGTGCGCTCGGTGACCGAAACCAGCATGATATTCATCACCCCCACGCCGCCCACCATCAGGCCGACCGAAGAGACGGCAACCATGAAGGAAAACAGGCCAATGGTGAGCGTATTCCAAAGCCGCGTAAGAGAATCGGGGCCAAAGATGGCAAAGTTATCGTCCTGCTGGGTGCGCACATTGCGGCGGATGCGCAGCAGTTCGCGAGTTTCTTCGACGACCAGTTGCTTGTGAGCCGGGTCGTCGTATTTCACCACGATCCAGAAATCCTTCAGCTCAGGGTGCAACTGGCGGAAGGTTTCCAGCGGAAAATAGGCAGAGTTATCCTGCGGGTTGCGACCGCTGCCAAAGGGCTGCGCCTGCTTATCAAGGACGCCGATGACGGTGTAGATGCTTCCTTCGCAGTCGATGTCCTTGCCGATTGGATCTTCGCCAGGGAAGAGGTCTTCGGCCGAGTCATGGCCCAGCACCACCACCTTGGCGGCGCGCTCCTCTTCCCCGTCGGTCCAGATGCGGCCTTCGATCAGCTCAATGTCGGCAACTTCTTTCACTTCGGTTGTAGTGCCGTTCAGAATGGTGTTATAGAGTTTGCGGCTGCCGCGCTTGATGGAGACGCTGCCCAGACCGGTCTGGAAGTTCTGGTTGGTCAGCTCCGGATCAACGGCGGAAACGTAGGGCAAGCTGCGCATCGCCAAGCCGTCCTCGTAGGTGAGCTGCTTGCGGTTGAGTTCCTCGGTGGTGGGGCGCTTGCCGAAGGGTTCAAAGCGGTAAACCCAGAGTGAGTTGGTGCCCAGAGAATTGACGAAGGAGGCGATATTGGTATTCAGCCCGTTGATCGCCGAGGAGATCAGAATCACCGTGGCGATGCCGATGCTGATGCCCAGAATGGTCAGGCCGGAGCGCAGCTTGTTTTTGCGCAAGGTGTCCAGCGCCAGCAGCACGGATTCTTTGGAGTCGCTCAGTCTCATGGTTATAGCTCCGCTCTCAGGGCAACGATGGGGTCAAGGCTGGCGGCCTTGTAGGCCGGATAAACGCCGAAGAATAAACCAACCGCCGTGGCCACAAAGAGCCCGACCAGGATCGACCAGAGGGCCACAACAGAGGGGAAGGCGATCAACAGGGTAATCACCTTGGCCGCCGCAATGCCGGTAAAAACGCCGATCAGGCCTCCGGCCAGCGACATGGTTCCGGACTCGATTAAAAATTGCAGCAGAATATCCTTGCGGCGCGCGCCCAGGGCCTTGCGTATGCCGATTTCGCGGGTGCGCTCGGTGACCGCGACTAGCATGATGTTCATGATGACAATGCCGCCCACCACCAGCGAGACAGCGGCGATGGCGGCCACCACGGCGCCGAAGTTATTCAGCACCTTGCTCAGCATATTTTGAAAGGTGGCGCTGGTGTCCACATTGAATGTATCCGGCCTGCCGGGGGTCAGGTGGCGGCGAGTGCGCATAATCACGCGCAGCTCATCGCTGACTGCATCGCTGACCTCGCCGCCGCTGCCGGCATCGGCGTAGACGGTCAGGCTGCCCTGCTCGCCGTATTGATGGAGAAACGAAGTGAGAGGAATGGCCACCCAGTTGTCCATGCTTTGGCCCAGCATCTTGCCCTGGCACTCGCCGACGCCGATCACCGTATAGGGAGCGCCATCGACGCGAATCTCCTTGCCCAGCGGGTCGCCCACGCCGAGGACGTTGTCCACGATATCGCAGCCAACAATAGCCACATGAGCGCTGTGAGTGTCTTCAATATCGGTAAAAGACCGGCCGGATTCGATATTCATATTGGAGAGCGCCGGCATCGTCCAGGTCATGCCGCGCACCTGGGAGTCGGTCGTGGATTGGGTCTGGTAGACAACCTTGCCGTTGGCCGAATCGCGCGATGCGCCGACCGAGACGCAGGACTTGCAATCATCCAAGATGGCCCGGTAATCGTCGTACGTGACGTCCTTGCGCTTCTGGAATTCGAGCCATTCCTCCATCGTCATGAAGGTCTGCGGCATCTTGCTGACGGTGATTACGCTGGCCCCGTAGGTGTTGATCTTGGAGGTCACAAAGGCTTTGGCGCCATTGGTGAGCGTCACCACCATGATGACCGAGGCCACGCCGATGACCATGCCCAGCAGCGTGAGAATGGTCCGCATCTTGTTGGCCCACAAGGACTGGAGCGCGAGTTTCAAGGCCTCGGTAAAGAGCATGGTCCTGCTTTCTGTGTTGACGGATTCCTGATGAACCGACACGAAATAATTGCGATATGAAAACCAGTCATCCTGAGCTGGGTTGATCGCGTTCCTTGCGTACAACGGTGTCGAAGGGTCTACGGTTGCTGCTCGTTGTTCATTCTGGATACCTTCCCTTAGGGGCTGAAGCCCATCCTTGTTTGGTTGCATCTTCGGCAAAGCTGAAGCCGTGCCCATTCAAATCCAACCGCCCAAGACAAAAAATCCGTTCTTTCTATGGACGCATCAACTGCCTCTCAGGCCGCTTAACCTCTCTGGCAGCCTCTCGTTGGCCCGTTTTCTGATACGCGCCACGCTGCCGCCCGGTTCCAGCGGTCAAACGAAATTCCCAAAAATGCGTCAAAATCATGATTGTTTGGAACAACCTGCGCCTTTCTGGCGTAGCATGATTGGAACGGTTGTTTGTATTCCATCCTGCATCGAATGTTGATAAACGGTCCCTGGAGGTTCCATGAATTGCATCGGCTCCCGGCTTGCCCTGCTCCTGCTGGCGCTGGCCACTTTCTCCCCGTTCCATCTATCCGCCCAAACCAGCGCTCCAGAGCAATCGCCGCTGCTGCTGCGCTCACCCTCGCTTTCGCAGGAGCGGATCGCCTTCCGCTACGCCGACGACATCTGGACCGTGGCGCGCACGGGCGGCGAGGCCGAGCGCCTCACCTCGGACGGCCATGTGCTTGCCGGGCCTTTTTACTCTCCTGATGGAGCATTCATTGCCTATTCGGCCCATCTGAACGGTAACATCGACGCGTACGTCATCCCTGCCGCGGGCGGCATTCCCCGCCGCCTCACCTGGCATCCGGACGGCAGCGGAGTGGTGGGCTGGTCGCCAGACGGCAAATACGTGCTGATATCGAGCGGCATGGCCAGCTATCGGCACTTCAGCCGCCTCTTCCGTGTAGCCGCTGACGGCTCCGGTATCCCCGAGCCGCTGCCGCTGCCCTCCGGCGCGCAGATCTCCTTCTCGCCCGACGGCCAATCGCTGGCCTACCAGCCATTCACCAAGTGGCAGCCAGCCTGGAAGCGCTACGTCGGAGGCCAGACCACCCCGATCTGGATCGTCAATCTGAAGACGCTCGACCTGGTCAAGATTCCCCGCGAGAACTCCAACGACTCCAACCCCGTCTGGGTGGGCGATCAGGTCTACTTCCTCAGCGACCGCTCGGAGGACGGCAAGAACGCCGGTCCGGTTACGCTCTATCGCTACGACACCAAAAGCGAAAAGGTCTCGCAGGTCATGCCGAACAGCGGCTTGGACCTCAAATCCTTCCAGGCTGGCCCAGCGAAGGGCGTGGATGGATCCGACCGCAGCGCGCTGGTGGTGGAGCAGTTTGGCAGCATTCTGCTGGTGGACCCGGTAACCGGCATGAAGATGCCTGTACCGATTCAAGTTCACGGCGAACTGGCCAGCCTCGCTCCGCATCGCGTCAACCTCTCCCCGGAGGAGATTCAGAACGCGCAGGTTTCGCCCACCGGCGCACGTGCCGTCTTTGAGGCGCATGGTGAAATCTTCACGGTTCCGGCGGAAAAAGGCGACACCCGCAACCTGACCCAGACACCCGGCGTGGCTGAACGCGACCCGGCTTGGAGCCCCGACGGCAAGACCATCGCCTACTTCTCTGACGCCAGCGGCGAGTACCAGCTCTACCTGCATGACCAGACCGGCTTCAAGCCGCCAGCGGTCATCGATTTGGGCCCCGATCCGAGCTACTTCTACTCGCCCACTTGGTCGCCCGATTCCAAGCACATCCTTTATACCGACAAGCATCTGCGGCTTTGGTTGGTGGACGTGCCCACGGGCAAGCCGGTGCTGGTGGATAAAGAGGTCTTTGGCAATTGGGGTCCCAACTTCAACGCCGTCTGGTCGCCGGACTCCAAGTGGATCGCCTATCAGCGCGATCTCGACAATCAACTGCAAGCCATCTTTCTCTACTCGATCGAGACACACAAATCCACCCAAGTCACCGACGGCATGAGCGACGCCTCCAATCCGGCCTTCGACCCGAACGGCAAGTTCCTCTATTTTCTCGCCTCGACCGACGACGGACCCTCGAGCGCCGGCATCGACCTCTCTTCGCTGGATCGTGCGCAAACCAATGGTGTGTATGTGGTGGTCCTGGAGAAATTCGGCGCTTCGCCCGTTCCTCCGGAGAGCGACGACGAAAAGATCAAAGACGCCGACAAAAAAGACGACACCACAGCGGACAGCAAGGACGCCGACAAGAAGGATAGTGACAAGAAAGACAGCGACAAAAAGGCCGACAAAAAAGCTGACAAGAAAGACGAAGCCAAAAAAGATGAAGCCGCCAAGGACGCCGATAAAGACAAGAAAGACGGCGACAAAAAGGATGCCGGAAAGCCGGTCGAGGTCAAGGTTGATCTGGAAAAAATCGGCGACCGCATCTTGGCGTTGCCCATTCCGGCGCGCAACTATCGCGGCATCTCCAACGGCAAAACCGGCGTTCTTTATCTCTTTGAGGGGTCGCCGGTAGGCCGTTCCAGCGATGAGGATGGTGGACCCGGCATTCGAACCGTCTGGCGCTTCACCAACGAAAAGCGTTTGACCGAGCAAGTGTTAGGCGGCGTTGATGCCTTCATCGTCTCCGCGGACGCTTCCAAGGTGCTCTATGCACGCAAGGGTGGATGGGCCATCGCAAGCACTGACGATCTGAAGCCGGGCGCCGACGCACCGGGCAAGCCGCTCAATTTAGGCAGCCTGGAAACGGTGGTTGATCCCCGCGCGCAATGGCGGCAAATCTACCACGAAACCTGGCGCATCGAGCGTGACTTCCTCTATGATCCCAAAACCCACGGCCTGAACATTCCCAAGATCGAGGCCAAGTACAAGCCTTATCTGGACGGGCTGGCCTCGCGCTCGGAGTTCACCTACCTTTCCACCGAGATGCTGGGCGAAATCACCATCGGACACATGTTCGTGGGTGGGCCGCGCGATCACGACAACGGTCCCAAGACCGGCCTGCTGGGTGCGGATTACAAAATCGAGAATGGCCGTTATCGCATCAGCAAGATTCTCGGCGGACAGAACTGGACTCCCGGTCTGGCTTCGCCGCTCACTCTGCCCGGCGTTTACGTCCACGAGGGCGCTTACCTGCTGGCCGTCAATGGCCGCGAATTGCACTCGAACGACAACCTCTATGAGTTCTTTGACGGCACGGCCGGCAAGCAGACCGTGCTCCACATTGCTTATAACGCCGAGGGCAAGGATGCCCGGGATGTCACCGTGGTGCCCATCAGCGACGAGGACGGCCTGCGCAATCTGGATTGGATTGAATCCAATCGTCGCAAGGTGGATGAGCTCTCCGGCGGCAAAGTTGCCTATGTCTATATGCCCAACACCGGCGGTGCGGGCTACACCAACTTCAACCGCTACTTTTACGCGCAGCTCGACAAGCAAGGGCTGGTGCTGGACGAGCGTTGGAATGAGGGCGGATTCATCGCCGATTACGTCGTCGATGTGCTCAAACGCTTTCCGCTCGCCGGGGCCATCGAGCGCGACGGCAAGCCGATCCACGACCCGGTGGGCGCCATCTTCGGCACCAAGGTCATGCTCATCAATCAGAACTCCGGCTCTGGCGGCGACGCCATGCCCTGGTACTTCAAAAAGGCGGGCGTCGGCGAGCTGGTCGGCACGCGTACATGGGGCGGATTGGTGGGTATTGGCGGCTATCCACAACTGCTCGACGGCGGCTACGTCACGGCTCCGCGCTATGCCATCTATGGCCTCCATGGCGACTGGGAGGTGGAGAATCACGGCGTCGCTCCCGATGTGCCGGTCGAAGAACTGCCCAAGGACGTAGCCGCAGGCCATGACCGCCAACTTGAGACCGGCGTGCAGCTGGTGCTGGACGGCCTGAAGGCTCATCCCGTGCCGGAGATTCCCGTTCCCACCGCGCCCAACTACCACCAGAATGACGGGCTGGGAAACCAGTAGCCGATTTCCTTTTGATGGTGGGTGCCCCAGGTCCCGACTTTGGGACCTGGGAATCCACGCCCTAAACCTTCCTTGACAGCTACTTCAAGCACCTTCTCGATAAGACGCGGCCGTCACACGAATCCCCTCTGCGTAGGGCGTTCCCGCAAAGCCGAAGGTTCGCGCGAATTTGGATGAATCAAATAGATACGGCGAGTCGTTCTGGTAAAGCATCTCATATACTTCGCCAACCAGCGGATCGAACCAACCAATGATGCGAACTATCGGCCTGCTGAGCACACGGTAATTCGGCGAGCGACTTATTTCCTTTGCAGCGCAGGTAATGAATTCTTTCGCCGTCAATGGATTCGGTGTGGTGGGCAGATGCCAGGTTTGATTCCAAGCGGATTCACTCCCGGCCAGCGTCACGAGCGCCTGCGCAGCGTCCAGCGTGTAGGTAAAGGAGTGCGGCATCGAGTCACTGATCAGACACATAGCTTTTTTGTTTTTGTGGAATGGCTCGAAATACAGAATGTTTGGGATTCCATTGCGGGCGTTCGGACCGTAAAAATCAGCTGCACGCGCAATCATCGCAGTCAATCTACCGGCCTTCCACTCGTCCATAAGAGAGGTAGCGATATTGGCGCGGATTTCTCCCTTTTTGCTGCAAGGATTGAATGGCGTCTCCTCGGTCATTGCGCCACTGACCTTTCCGTACATATAGACATTGTCAAAGAAAATCAGTTTTGCGCCCGCGCGCTTGCAGGCCTCGATGGTGTTGGCCATGATGCGCGGCCATAATTCGGCCCAGAGTTTGAGATCGTATTTCAGTCCGGCAAGAAGAACCACCACCTTGGAGCCTGCCACTGCCCGCGTAGTCTGCTCTTTGTCGGAGAGGTCAGCTGATATGATCTCCGTGGCACCCCGGATTGGGGCGGGATGGCGGCTAACGAGCCGGTACGGAAGCTTGTTCATACAGAGCAGTTGAACCAATTCGTTGCTGATGACGCCGCCCGCTCCAAGAATCGTAATCATGGAAAGTTGTTCCTTCCCTTGATTCTATAGAATGAAATCGTCGCAGGGTTCGCCTTATCGGAAACTCACCGTCGAAATTTAATCAGAGCTTTTTCTTCCAATCAGAACGCATCAATCAGGCTTGTAAATTGCAGCACTTCTCCATCCTCGGTCACCGCGCCCATCGTGTAATTATTCGTTGAGGCATCATCGGGAGCTTCCGGCTCCCAGTAAATCACTCCCAGCCCCATATTGCCGGGCACGGCATTGATGGCCTGGATGGCATCCTGCACATCGGTGTATCCATCGGCAGGATCGCTGTACAGGTATCCGATCTCACAGATCATCACCGGTTTGTTATAGCGGGCAGACAGCGCAGGCAGATTGGCGTCGAGCAACGAAATGTTTGACAACCCATCGTAATAGGAGCCTCCAATCACGTCAAAATTTCCGCCGGCGGCCTTCAGCCCGTCAAAGAACCATTCAAAGGTGCTAAGGTTACTGATCGTCGCCAGATGAATAACCACTTGCGTCGAGCTGCTCGCCGCCTTCACCGCGTTGTAGCCCTGGTTGATCAGGCCGGCAATCTGGGTGAAGTTATTGCCATTTGCAGTGGTGGCGCCCACCGAACCGATCGGCCAAAGCATGCCGGAGTTAATCTCGTTGCCCACCTGCACATAGTCCGGAGTAACTCCCGCGGCCACCAGCGCGGTCATAAAGTTATAGGTGTAGTTATAGAGGTCGGTTTGCATTTGAGCATAGTCGTCATTTGCCCACGCGGCTGGAATGGTTTGATGGCCGGGGTCGGCCCACGTGTCACTGTAATGAAAGTCGATCATGATCTTGAAGCCCATCGCACTGGCCGTTTTGGCCAGCGCAATGCTGCCTGCCTGATCCAGATCGCCCACGCCCACCACGCCAGACGCGATGGTCGGATTCACAAAAGTGCGAATGCGAATAGTGTTGACACCGGCGTTCTTGAGGATCTGCAGCGCACTTGCCTGGTTGCCGTTGGGGTCGCTCCAACTGTACCCCAGGCTCTCCAACGCGGTCAGCCATCCGACGTCGGCGCCCATCACAGGAGCCGTCGCCCCTGTCGGAAGAATCGTGTACACAGCGGATGCAACCGCGGAGTTTGTATCGCCCGAGGCCACGGCTATCGCCTGGATGGTTTCGGTGGCCGGAGTCGCAGGAATAGTAATCGCGCTGGAGTAGACCGTGGAGGCCGTGGTGGGTGTCGTTCCGTTGGTGGTGTAATAAATTGTCGCGCCCGCGGTCGAGTCCGTGATGGTGACCGATTGCGCCGTCTTGTAGCTTCCGGCGGCAGGCGAGAAGGTAGGTGTAGCCGTCGTCGTTGTGGACGTTCCTCCTCCGCTACCCCCGCAACCAATCAAGGCGAAACATCCGCCTGCCAGGATCAAGCCGAGAAAAATATAAAGTATTTTGAGCTTCGACGCCATAGACGATGCCTCCAACCTGCTTCCTCATCTTAGGCGCGAGCCTCAGGAACGCGCATCCGACGAAAGTCGGAGCAGAGCGATTCGTTTCTGAGATATATGGGGAACCATGAACCTTTATCGTCCCGAACTGCCGAAGCCTCTCTCCGCCCGCGCCGAGTCTTCCAGACTTTCGACTGTCTCCACAGTTCCAGTCAAAACCGGCACGGGAATCATCTGAGCAATCTTCTCGCCGGCCTTCAGCTCAATGGCCGCGTCCGTCAGATTGGTCATCAGGATCAGAATCTCGCCCCGGTAGCCGGCGTCAATCACTCCGGCGGTCGTCGCAATCCCCCGCGCCGCCATCGACGAACGGTCCCGCACCAGCAGCCCCAGCGGCTCGCCGGTCCCAGGATGCCGCGCCTCGACGGCAATCCCCGTGCGCACCTTCACGGTAGCCCGCGGAGCCAGCACAGCCCCGGTCAGTGCAAACAGATCATAGCCCAAATCCTCACCCCGATGAGCCACCTCCGGCGCCCGCGCCCCCACTTCCAATAACTTCACTCGCAGCATTTTTTCATTCTATAAGGATTCACCCGCCTGCATCTCTCACCCGTCCGTGGAATAAGTGGCGACTTGGGCAGAGAAATCGGGCCAGACGATTTTCTGTCCGGCCCGAGTGAGTTTGAGAGTGCGCAGAATACAAGAGAGCCTCAATTAGTTGTGAAGCTCTGGATGGCGCCGTAAGTGGTTCCTCCCATGGTTTCGGCCACCGGCTGGAAGTAATAGGTTGTTCCGCCCGCGAGTCCGGTCAAAGGCGCGCTCACACTTTGCGCTCCAGATAAGGCAGGTAGAGCAACCTTGTCCGTGCTGGAGTTAAGCGATGTGCTGCTGGTTCCCCAAAGGAACCAGATCTGACCTGATGAATCAAAATCATGCACTGTGGCGTTCAGAGTGGCTGTGGGAGTGGCAATATTGCTGGCCAGCCCGGTAAGCACGCGGGGTGAGCTTACAAGTGTAAATTTCGCGCATTCTACGGGACTATCCACGTAGCCAGTCGCCGAAGCGATTGCTTTGATGGTTTCGGTTGCATCGACAGCGAACGGGCCAGAGTACTGGGTTGAACTCTCTGACGGCGCGGATCCGTCGGTGGTGTAATAGATGGTTGCATTGGGCGTGTTGGAGGCCAGTGTTACCAACTGTGCCTCGCCGTAAGCTCCAGCAGCGGGCGTGAAGGTGGGCGGGGCGGCGGGCAGCGTGATGATGTAGGTGGCCGATGCTACAGCGCTGGCCGAGTAGTCGGTCGCCAAGGCAATGGCATTGATCGTGGTATTTTGGCTGACGATGATCGCGGCGGTGTACTTGGTCGAGGCCGTCGTTGGCGTGGAGCCATCCAATGTGTAGTAGATGGCCGCCCCGGTGATCGAATCGCTGAGTTTGACCTTCTGGATGGAGGTGTACGTACCGGCGGCCACGCTGAAGGCCGGAGCGGCGGCGGGGGGCAGGTTGATGATGTAGGTCACCGATGCCACCGCACTGCTCGAATATCCAGTTGCCACGGCGATGGCGTTGATCGTGGTGCTCTGGCTTACCGTCAAAGCCTTTGAATACTTGGCCGAAGCGGTGGTCGGCGTGGAACCGTCGAGTGTGTAATAAATGCTCGCGCACGTGGTTGTGTCGGCAATTGTGACAGTCTGGATGGAGGTGTAAGTGCCAGCTGCAGGGTTGAAAGTTGGCGCGGCGGCAGGGGGCAGGTTGATGATGTAGGTGGCCGATGCCACGGCGCTGTTCGAGAACCCAGCTACCGCTGCGATGGCGTTGATGGTGGTGGTTTGGCTGACGCTGATCTTGGCGGTGTAAACGGTCGAGGCGGTGGTTGGTGTCGAGCCATCCAAGGTGTAATAGATGGTTGCGCCCTTGGTCGCGTCGGTAATCTTGACCTTCTGGATGGAGGTGTACATGCCAGCGCCGGGAGTGAAGACTGGTGCGGCGGCTGGCGGAAGGTTGATGGTGTAAGTCGCCGATGCCACTGCGCTGTTCGAGTATCCGGCGGCTACAGCAATGGCATTGACAGTCGTGGTCTGGCTGACCGTCAAAGCGGTCGAGTAAACGGCCGAGGCGTTCGTCGGTATCGAGCCGTCCAGCGTGTAGTAGATCGTCGCGCCTGGGGTGGTATCCGCGATGCTCACCGTCTGCACGGCGGTGTAGGTTCCGGCCGCCAAACTGAAAATTGGGCTTGCGGCGGAAGCCAGGGGTTGATATTTCCATAGGTCATTCTGGTAGTTCTCGTCCCCATTGACGTCGAAGGCATAGCCACCAAAGAGCCAGAGATTGCCAGAGCTATCGGTCCAGCCCATAGGGTAGCGTCGACTTCCAGGCATATTTCCGGCAGCAGCTAATCCCAATGTTCCATATACTCCCGAAATGCCGCAATCGCCGTCCTCTGGATTACAGTTACTGGTGACAGTACTGTTTCCGCCTATCCATGTCCATTGGTTCGTAGAAGGACTAAACTCCCAAAGATCGTTGAGAACCACCGCTTGGTCATTGGCATCATGGCCCCAGCCCCCGAAGAGCCAGAAATTTCCGCTCTTATCGGTCCAACTCACGCCAATGCTGCGTCCTCCCGGAATATTCCCGGCAGCAGGCATTCCTTGTGAACCGTAAACGCCGGGTTGGCCGCAATACGTTTGCAGACGATACCATTCAGAGGAGACAGTTGCACAACTGCTTACAGTATTGCTTCCGCCCATCCAGGTCCATTGTCCTGTGGAAGGACTAAACTTCCACAGATCGTTCAGATCGAAATTATTCGAGTTCCCCGTAGCATCGTCGCCCAAGCCCCCAAAGAGCCAGAAATTGCCGCTATGATCGGTCCAACTGGAGGACCAAAGGCGCGCTCCTGGGATATTTCCAGCGGCGGGAATTCCTAATGTGCCGTAGACTCCTAACTGGTCGACTTGATTACTTCCACCCATCCAGGCCCATTGATTTGTCGAGGGATTGAACTCCCAAAGGTCGTTGAGTGTGTCGGAATTGCCAGCAGCATCGAAGCCCTGGCCTCCAAAGAGCCAGAGATTGCCGCCGCTGTCGGTCCAACTGACAGAGTAGGCGCGGCTGCCCGGATAGTTTCCCGGAGCAGGCACGCCCAATGTTCCGTATATTCCAGGCTGGCCGCAGTTTTGGCAAGGCGTCGCGCTGCTTCCATTCATCCAAGTCCATTGGTTCGTGGAAGGATCGAACTGCCAAAGATCATTGAAATAGGCACTGCAGTTTATATCTCCACATCGACCTCCAAAGAGCCAGAAATGGCCAGTGTTGTCGGTCCAGGTAACCGCATTATAACGAGCTGCGGGAGAATTTCCGGCGGCGGGCGAACCCATCGTGCCATACACCCCAGGATCGTCTTCGGTGCTGCTTCCATTCATCCAAACCCATTGGTTGGTGGCAGGATTGAATTCCCAAAGGGTGTTGTAATTGCAATACCAGGAGCAATAGTTGCTGCCACCGAAGAGCCATAGATTGCCGCTGTTGTCAGTCCAGGTTGAAGCCCCCAGAAGTGCTCCGGGGATGTTTCCAGCGGCAGGAGTTCCCAACGTGCCATACACGCTGGGCTGGTTGACCGTCTCGCTTCCGCCCATCCAGGTCCATTCATTCTGCTGCGCATGGGCGCAGAGGCAAAGGCACGCCAGCAGGAGCAGAACCCCTGGACGTATCAATTGATTCAGCAAAGACGTTGCGGCGCGGCGGCTCGCTGGAGAGGAGCCACCCAGGATCGAAGAATGAGTGCTTGCGTTTTTCATGGGAGTGAGGCCTCAATTACCTCGAGGACACCCGTAGAACGGTGAAAAGAACAGGCGGGAGTTGCGGCCCCATAGTAGTATTGTCATTTATTGTTGTCAATGAAATATGTACGGCTGATTTCTGATCTATCGCAACAGACGTGGCAATCCCCCGACCGTTCCCCCCGCTTCAACTTCCGTTCGCTGCCAAATGTCGCAGTTCGCTGCATTGCGCTTCGCTTGACCGCCGCCCCCGGTTACTCTAGTACTGGAATTTCAGCCCCATGGATTTGCCCGTAATCGGGTCCCGGGGGTCTGGCCAGGCGTGAGTCCGCCGCTGGCCGCCAAACCATTCAAGGAGATTGGCATCATGGCAAAAGCTATCAAGTATGTTGAGAAAGCTGCTACTTATGCGGCGCAGGGCGCGTGGGTGGTCTTTGAGCGCCTGAATCGCATCAGCCCCAACCCGGGATTCACGCCGAAGTGGTCCAACAAGCCGCTGCAAAAGTCCTGGGAAAAAGAGAAGCCGCCACTGGGCTGGCCGCGCACCACCGACTCGCTCTGTCCCAAGTGTGTGCCGGAGATTCGCAAACAGATCCTCGACGGCAAGCTGCCCTATGAAGTGCTGCTCAACGAAAAGGTGGGCGAGATCAAGGCGCAGATCATCGAGCGCAACGGCGAAATCTGGATGGTCAAGGACTGCCCCAAGCACGGCCACTTCGAGGACATCATGTCCATGGACGCGCCCTTCTTCAAGCATCTGGAAGAGAGCTTTCCGGGCCGTGATATGCGCTCGCACAGCGATATGCGCCTGCGCGCCCACGGCACCTCGACCATGACCCACGGGCGCGGTTCGGTGTTGACCATCGACCTGACCAACCGCTGCAACATGATGTGCGATCCCTGCTTCATGGACGCCAATCAAGTGGGCTTCGTCCACGAACTGGGCTGGGAAGAGATCAAGACCATGCTCGACAACGCCATCACCGTCAAGCCCAAGCGGCAGATGAGCGTGCAGTTCAGTGGCGGCGAACCGACGCTGTCGCCGTTCTTTCTGGATGCCATCCGTTACAGCCGCAAGGTCGGCTATAACTCCGTGCAGGCTGCTTCGAACGGTATCGAATTCGCCAAGAGCAAGGAGCTTTGCCGCGCCGCCGCCCTGGCCGGACTGCGCTATGTCTATCTGCAATTCGACGGCATTGGCAACGCGGCCAACTCGCATCGCAAGGTGGGCAACCTCTTCGATGTAAAGCTGCAAGCCATCAACAACTTGCATGAGGCCGGCGTGGATATTGTGCCGGTCACCACCATCATCAACGGCATCAACAACGAGCAGGTGGGCCGCATCATTCAGTTCGCGCTCGACAACCCCAAAAAGATCAGCTTCCTCAGCTTCCAGCCGGTCAGCTTTACCGGCCGTGACGAGGACATCTCCGACGAGCGCCGCTTCGCCCAACGCTACACGCTCAGCCACA
>CAZBPD010000073.1:0-15312 GCA_964493705.1 uncultured Occallatibacter sp. | reverse complement strand
ACTTCCTGCACCGAGTTCGAGCACAGCATGGCCCAGCCCGTCGAGCGGCAGGCCATCACGTCGGAGTGATCGCCAAAGATCGACAGCGCGTGCGTAGCCAGAGTGCGCGCGGTTACGTGCATGGTCGCCGGGGTCAACTCGCCGGCAATCTTGAACATGTTGGGAATCATCAGCAGCAGGCCCTGAGAAGCGGTAAAGGTGGTGCCGAAGGCACCCGCCTGCAAGGCGCCATGCAGCGCGCCTGCCGCGCCGCCCTCGCTCTGCAACTCAGCCACGATGGGCGATGCGCCCCAAATGTTCTTCTTTCCTTCCGAGAGCCACTGATCGGCCCACTCGGCCATCGGCGACGAAGGGGTGATCGGGTAAATTGCGACTACTTCGGAAAGTCGATAGGCAACCGAGGCCGCGGCCTCATTCCCATCCAAAATGACCATTTTCTCTTCACTCATTCGCTTTGCCTCATGAGCGGCCGGGCGCTACACAGCCGCACAAGAAGTCTCCTCTCTCAGGGGGGTGGAGGGGCTGTGATGAGAGACACACGGGGACAAATAGATACCGTATTATGAATCTAATTTCACATTGTGCGGCATAGAGGCAATCCAGCATCCTGCTTTCCGTATCGGCCTGACTGGTTTGCCCTTGTTGAAAAACTATACACCACTCATAGAAGTTCGCTACCGGGTTTAGGCTTCAGGCGGGCACGTCTTACGACCTCTCCAGCAGCGAAGGCAACGCTGATTCTAAGCCAAGCATCTCTAATGAAAGATGTTCCAAAGCAAAACATCTTCTGATCCACTGGTTACAGAATCAGGCCGATGCGACTTCTCAGAAGACCGCAGTCAATCCCCTGTTAAGAATGTAAATAGTTGATATTAGATCACTTGAGATAGACCATTCGAGCGATCCGCAAAGCCCCTGACCATGCGTTCACAATTTGCTGGATAAGAGCTAAGGTATCTCCCGACCCCGTCGATAGGAGAAAGGATCAAAATTACGCAGTATATTGAGGCCTTCCGTGGCCATATCTTTGATTACAAAATCGTTCGCGGACAGCTACGGCTCCACGGCCGCAGCGCAGGGTAGTGTCCAAACCTCCAGCCCGAATTCTTCCTCGACCGGGGCCGGGCTGAACAGCGCTTCCTCCATGGCCATGTCTTCCGTTACCGGCTCGCTCGCCGTCACAGGGTCTCAGCAACCCACCGCATCCAGCGAGAGCGCAGCCACTTCCAGCCAACCTACTTACGGCGCCCCCTCTTCTGTCGGATCGTCTTCTGCAAGCCAGATCCCCCAGGCGGTTCTGTCGATTCTGGATCGACAAGGCGATTCTCTGACCCAAACGGCCTGGAATGCTCTGACCCAAGATTTGAAGCTCGGGAATCTCAAAGCTGCGCAGACCGACCTCAGCAATTACGAGCAGTATCTATCGGACTTCGATTCGGCGCTCGATCTGACCAACCCGGCTGCCAGCCCTTCCGCTACGGCAGGTAACCAGACCCTCACCTCGGCCACGCAGCCCATCAATGAGTACCAGACGTGGATGACGCCTACGACGAAATTCCTCGGCGATCTGACCCAGTTTGCCAAAGACCTGCAGGCGGGCGATCTCAATGCATCACGCAGCGATCTGCACACGACTTGGTACGATGCGCCGATGACATCGGACCAGGCACTCTACTGGGCTGAAGGCGCGGCCGACCAGAACGCATGGGATTATGTCTATGCTGTGGAGCATGGCCAATTAGTCGGCAGCGCAGGGCCGGTCACCAAGGCGGACCCGAACATAGCCGGCATCGACCTGGCCTTGCGCGGCGAGAATATCGGCATCGAGCAGGTGCTGGAATCCAATGGCTACAGCAAGTTCTTCTCGACACAGTATGCCAGCGAGATTACCGGCATGGACAACAGCCAACCCGCGGCGCAGATGGACCTGGACCGGACGCAGCAGTGGATGAATGCGCTGAACAGCTATGCGCAGGGCGGCAAGCTGCCAGACGGATTCTCCGATCTTCAGGCGCCAACCAGCGCTTCAAAGGATCTGAAGCCGGTCTTCGACATCCTGGCCAGCGTGATCTACGCCACGGCAATCGACCAGGGCCGCGAGATGCAGAAACTGATCGAATACACCATGGACCCTGACGCCTCGAACCCCAACGGCGCGGGAGCGGGAGCGAGCGCCCTGAATCTGATTGCATGAGAGACCGGCAGCCGCCAGCGCCACACAATCGCGTATGAAAACTCCTCCACCAGGAGCATAAAGGGGCTGTAATCACTGACTCAGACCGGCAGAGATGCGCCAGAATGTGGACGATTCGTCATGATCGCCATGAAACGGAGACATTTGCCTTCAATGGGAACTCATCTTAAGAATTCAGCCGCCTACTCTGCCTCTTCCAGCGTCAAAAGGTCCTCCGCCAGCGCTGTCCACTCTTCCCGTAGTCCGGGTTTGAAGAAGCGGCGGCCGGCGCGTGCATACCAATAGTCTGCATTCTCAGCCGCACCCTCTTTGCGGTGCAAATAGGCATGAACGGCCATTCCCTCTTGCGTCTCAGATTCGTCAACGAGTCCGTGGGCACGTGTCCAATCGCCTTTCGCATCCCACCACAAGGCAGCCAGTGGCTCGGTCAAATCGGCGGGAGGCTCGCTCATGGCCATCGAATCGAGAAACTCCTGAATGTTCATGGAACCGCTCTTTCAAATCCTCAGGGATCCTTCGTGGCCAGGTGACCCGGATCACATCTTTACCCCCGGCGTTTTGTTAAAAATAACTCATCGTTCGCTCGATTTAACGATGCAAGAGAGCAAGACGGGGAGCGGCGCACGAATCCCTATAGTCCGCTCCCCTATGTTCGAAGCTTTCGCCCCGCGAAACGATTCAAGTGACATTCAAATTTTGCAGACTTTGACCGTATGGTCGTATACTTAAATACGACCATTACGGTCGTATTTCAGGATTCCGGCATTCCGGCTTCCCCCTCGGAGTAGGTCGATTGAGCGTGCTGAGTGAGTTGAGAGTGGGCGAAAGTGGAGTTCTGGTCTCCCTCCGTCTCCCCGAATCCGTGCAGAACCACCTGATGCACATGGGCTTTGTGCCCGATGCGCGGGTTACAGCTTTGCGCCGCGCCCCCGCCGGAGATCCTACGGTTTACGCCATCGATGGCATGGAGATCGCCCTGCGCCGGGAGACCGCCGCCGCCATTCAGATCCGTTCCGCCGCCCCACCTCCGCCGCTTCAGCAGGCCTCGGTTGTGCTGCCCTGCCCAGCGGAGGCCGCGCGATGAGCGAGTGCTGCGCAACGCCCGTATTCGTCCCTCCCACTGGGCCTAAAGCTCCCGGGGAACTGCGCACGGTGGTGCTGATCGGACCGCCCAACGCTGGCAAGTCCACCCTTTTCAACCGTCTCACCGGCCTGCGGCAGAAGGTGGCCAACTATCCCGGCGTCACCGTCGAGCAGCGCATGGGCCCCATGGCCGGCATTGGCCGTGACGATCTTACCCTCATCGATCTGCCCGGCATCTACTCTCTTGATCCGTATTCCGAAGACGCCCGCGTCTCCATCGACGTGCTCTGCGGCAAGATGCCCGGCACGCCCAAGCCAGACGCCGTCCTGGTGGTGCTGGATTCCCTGCACCTGACCCGGCAACTGATGCTTGCCGCCCCGGTGCTGGCGCTCAAGCTGCCCACCCTCATCCTGCTCAATATGAGCGACCTGATGGAGTCGCGGGGGGGAGAGATCGACCCCCTCGGCCTGGCCCGCGAACTGGGCACTCCGGTCGCTCAGATCAGCGCCCTCAGCGGCCAGGGCCTGGACGCCGTTCCCCTCTTTCTCAATAACCAGACACCGCGCCAGGGAGCCTGCCCGCTCACTCTGCCGGTGCTGGGCAACGCCGCCAGCACCCACACCTGGGCCGCGCAGGTCAGCCGCCGCACCGGCTACCACGCGCCCCTCTCGCCAGAGAACACCCGCAAGCTCGATGACATTTTGCTGCACCGCGTCTGGGGACCGCTCTTGTTTCTTATTGTGGTTATCGGCGTCTTCGAAGTGGTCTTCTCCATCGGCCAGCCGCTCTCCGATGGCTGCGGCGAGTTGTTGCTGAGTATCGGCAACCTGGTGCGCCCGCTTCTGCCCGCTGGCTGGATTCAATCCCTGCTGCTGGACGGCGCATGGAAGGGCATTTCCTCCGTATTGGTCTTTTTGCCGCAGATTTTGCTGCTGTTTCTCTTTATTGGGATTCTGGAAGACTCCGGCTACCTGGCTCGCGCCGCGCTCATCGCCGACCGCGTCATGCGCTCCATTGGATTGAACGGCAAGGCCTTCATTCCGCTGCTCTCGGCCTACGCCTGCGCGGTGCCGGCCATCATGGCCACGCGCACCATTGAAAACAAGCGCGATCGCTTCGCCACCATCCTGGTAACGCCCTTCATGACCTGTTCGGCGCGGCTACCTGTCTACATGCTGCTGATTGCCGCCTTCATCCCCAACACCTTCTTCCTGCACGGTCTGCTCGGCCTGCGCACGGTGGTGATGCTGGGCCTGTATCTGGCTGGATTCCTGGCGGCACTCACCACCGCGCGCTTGCTGAAAAGCTCGATCCTCCGTTCCAACGACGCGCCCTTCATTTTGGAACTGCCGCAGTACCGCCGGCCCACGCTGCGCTCGCTGGCCCTGCGCCTCTTGGATCGCGCTCGCGTCTTTCTCCGCCAGGCCGGCACTGTAATTTTGTGCGTCACGCTGGCCTTGTGGGTGCTGGCTCATCTGCCCGTGCTGCACAGCGCGACCGGCACATGGTCGGCGCCTGAACTGGCTGAAAGTCTCATTGGCCGTCTGGGCCACCTAATCGAACCCGCCATCGCCCCGCTGGGCTTCAACTGGAAGATCGGCATCGGCTTGCTCTCCAGTGTATTGGCCCGCGAAGTGATGGTCAGCACCATGGGCACCTTGTACGGCGCCGACGCCACCACACAGGCTCTCAGCCTGCAAACCGCCCTGCATCGCGATATGACTCTGGGCGGAGCGCTGGCGCTGATGATCTTCTTCGCCTTCGCCATGCAATGCACCTCGACCATGGCCGTGGTTCGCCGCGAAACCAATAGTTGGAAGTGGCCCGCCCTGCAGTTTATCTACATGCTCATCCTGGCCTGGGTCGCGGCCTTCGCCGTCAACCACCTGTGGATGGCGTTTGCGGGGTAACGCCCGCCTTTTCTTCCCCACGAACCCCTTCGACGGCGTTGCGCAGAAGGAACATGCCTAACGCCGCTTGCCCGAAAATCAGCGCGGCGAAGAACAACGCGGGTCATCCTTCGCGCAGGAATCGATCTCCTTTCGCTGTAAATGCTTGCGCCTGCAATTTATCCTGCCAGCGCGAATAGCCAGCCCGCGGCAGGAAATCTACTTTGCCTCATCGCTTGCCCTGCCGAATGGCCGGGTTTGTGCCCGATCTGCAACAATCCATCAGAGGTCATTCGCCATGAAAACAGCCGTGAGCCTGTCCGGAGAACTGCCCCACTCCTCGCGCATGGTCGTTTGCATGTTGTTGATTCCGGCGCTTGCGGCATCGCTGGCGTTGGCGGAACAGCCGCTTACGGTGCAGGACCCGAAGGCCTCGTTTCTCGATGTGCCGGCCCGGCGCAAGGCCTTGCAGAGCGCCCAGACCCCGCGTCTGCGCGAGGCCATGGCGGACTCACTGGGTTGCGTGGGCAGAGAGATCCCCCAGCCTCCACCCGACAGCCGCATCATCCCAAGCCGCTACAAAAGCGGAAGCCATGGCGACGTGAATCCGCAGGAACAAGTCTTCTCTCAGCCTTATGAAAGGCTTCAGGAGTTGGCGGCACGCGGCGCCAACCGCTATCTGGTTTCTGGCGATCGCCGTGAGGCGGCCTGTGTTCTCCACGCGCTGCGGCCCTGGGCGCAAAGCCAGGCGCTGCTGCACTACAACGCCAAAGAGAATCGCCAGCTTTGGTACGTAGCCGAGTGGACTATTTCTTCGCTCTCCCTGGCGGTCTCCATCGCCGGCGACGATCCGACGCTCGATCCCGCTGAACGCAATCTGGATATTGAGTGGTTGCGTCAAGCGGCGCACAAGTTGCTGAACGAAGACACCGGGCCCGCCTCCAGCCGCAACAACCACTTCTTCTGGCGCGGCCTGGCGGCGACAGCCAGCGGCGTCATCAGCAAAGACGACACACTCTTTGCCTTCGGGCTGCGCACCTACGCCACCGCCATCGGCGAGATCGACTCCAACGGCGCCTTCCCCCTGGAGATGGACCGCCATGAGTTGGCGCTTCACTATCAGGCATTCGCGATTGCGCCCCTGGTGATGATTGCCGAACTGGCGCGCCGCCAGGGCATCGATCTTTATACTCTTAAAGAGAACGGTCATACTTTGAGCGACGCGGTTGGCTTTTTGTCCAAAGCCATAGCCGACCCCAAATGGATCCGAAAATACACCCCCGAGGAGCAGGTCGATGTGATGTCGTCCGGCAGCCAACTGCTGGCCTGGAGCGAGTTTTGGAATCGCCGCTTTCCTGACCCTTCCTGGCAGAGCTTTCTGCAAAAGCCATACAGGGACAGCCGTCTGGGTGGGTCCACCACGCTGCTGGCTGCGCCGGTTGACCAATTGGTAACCCTGCCCTCGAAGCAATCCGTGAAATAACGCAACCTCAAGGAAAAAAAGAATGGCAAACGCAGTTCACATCGTGGTTTGTGCGGGGATCGTACCCGATCCGCTGCAAACGCTGGAGCCTGTGACCGGCCCGACCGGTCCGGGATTGAAGAACGAAATGGTCTTGCCCGCGGTCCTGGACCCCTGGGCCGCCAGCGCGCTCTACGAGGCCGGCGCACTGGCCGCCAAGAACCCTGGTAGCAAGGTCTGGCTCATCTCGCTCGGCCCCAAGGCCAAGCTGCAACAGGTGATGATGACCGTGGCGCAGAAGGTCGGCTTCGAGCTGGTTCCCGTGGACGGCCCCATCGGCGGCTTTCCCGATGCCCACTCCACCGCCGCCGTGCTGGCCGAGACCATCGCCGCGCTGCCCGGTCTGGATCAAAGCAAGCTGCTGCTCTTTGGCGGCTGGGAGTCGGCCTCGCGCGGAGCCGGCGTAACCCTGCAACTGATTGGCGAGCGACTGGGCATCACCGAGCAGTTCCAGGGCGTGGACCAGATCGATCTGCGCGAAGACGGGAGCTTCGAAGTTTTAGAGCGCGTCGAAGGCGGCAAGCACCAGGTCTCGGTCTGCGCCTCCACTCCAGCGGTGTTGGGCTGGGCGACGGGCAATCTGGCCGAGCCGCGCAACAATCCGCAGGTCGGAATGGCCAATATGCGCACGATTATGCCGGCGCTGGCCAAAGCCAAAGTAGCCAAGCTCGAAGCCAATGGCCTGCGCTACGTCTCCGCCAGCCAGCCCAAGCAGCAGCGCGTAACGCGCGTCGAGAAGAACATGACCCCGGACGAGATCGCCGCCGAGCTGGTCGCCTGGATAGGAGCCGAATAATGGAATCGATTCTTGTATTGACCCATATGGATGAAACGGGAACAGTTCTGAGCAAGGCATCTTTGGAAGCCGTCACCGCCGGTCTGGAGCTGGCCGCTCAGATCGGCGCGTCCCTCGCCATCGGTGTGATTGGCAGCGCCGCCGCCTTGAATGGAGTCGCCGCAACCCGCGCTCGTTTCTTCGCCGTCGAAGGCGAAGTATTCACACAGGCTCGCTACGCCACCGACGCTGCCGCAGCCGAGGCGCTCTGCCGCGCCGCCGGGGCCAGCATCGTGCTCCTGCCGGGAAGCTCCCGTTTCAGCCGCGTCGCCGCGGGCGTGGCGCACCGCCTGGGCGGATTCATCGATACCCATATCACCGCGCTCACTGCAGCCGCGGGAATCGAGGCCACGCGTTGGTTCTATCGCCAGCGCATTGAGGCTGTAATCAGCCGCGACAGCCGCCCCTGGTTTCTGCTGGTGGACGCGGGTACGCAGAAACCCTACGCGGGCGAGTATGCCGCGGCCGAAGTTGAAAAAGTCGCCGTCGCCGCCCCCGCCAGCCGCACCACGGTTACTGGAGTGCGCGCCCCCGAACAGGGCCAGCAGACCATCCGCCCCGACGCCAAAATGCTCTTTGTCGCCGGCGCCGGATGGACCAAGAAGCAGCCCGACGGGCAGGTGCACACCTCTGAAGCCGCGGAGCTGATTCTGGGCTTCCTGCGGGCGAGCAGTTCCTCGCTGGGCAGTTCCAAATCGCTGGTGGACCAGGGCGGCGAGGGGCAATCCGTGCTTCCCTTCCTCACCCACATGAACCAGATCGGCCAGACGGGCGCGACGCCGCGCCACGCTAAAGGACTTTCGACCTGCTGCCACGGCGAAGAGCCGCATGTGGTGGGCTGGCGGTTCATCGCCGACCGCCGCGCCATCTCGCTCGACCCCAACTGCGGCTGGACCCGCGGCAAGGCCGATGTAGTCTACATCGCCGACGCCTTCGCCGTCATGGCCAAGGTGAATGCTTTGTTAGGGACCAGGGAATAGGGAACAGTTCTCAGTTGCCAGTTCCCAGTTGTCAGTTCCCAGTTATCAGGAGACTGGAGCTGAAATCTGATTCCCGATGGAGGGGAGTCCAGGTGGCGTTTTTGAACGGGCACAACTGAAATCGTGCCCCTTTCAAAACTCGTCTCTTCATTCTCGAAACGTTTATGCGATCGCCTTCATGGCTCATTCACAGCGCGTGAACGCCGTTATGGTAGCTTAACAATGGGAGATTTTGAGCACTATGCCGCCGATTTCGTCGTTTATCAAGCACCACTATCGTCACTTCAACGCCGCCGCTCTGGTGGACGCCGCCGAAGCCTACAATGCGCACCTGGCCGCCGGGGGCAAGATGTTCGTCACCATTGGCGGGGCCATGAGCACCTGCGAACTAGGCCTCTCGCTGGCCGAGATGATCCGCCAGGACAAGATCCACGGCATCAGTTGCACCGGCGCCAATCTGGAAGAGGACGTCTTCAACCTCGTCGCCCACGATTTCTACGAGCGCGTGCCCCACTACCGCGACCTGACCCCGGCCGACGAGGCCGCGTTGCTGGCCCGCCACATGAACCGCGTCACCGACACCTGCATCCCAGAGATGGAGGCCATGCGCCGCATCGAGAAGGTGGTGCTGGCTGAATGGGTCAAGGCCGACCAGGCCGGGGAGCGCTACTTCCCCCACCAGTTCATGTACAAGATCCTGCTCTCGGGCGTTCTGAAGGAGTCTTACCAGATCGACCCCAAGGACAGTTGGCTGCTGGCCGCGGCCGAGAAGAACCTGCCCATCTTCGTTCCCGGCTGGGAAGATTCGACACTGGGCAATATGTTCTCCGGCCACGTCATCAGCGGCGATGTGAAGAATGTGCACACCGTGCGTACCGGCATCGAATACATGATGGAGCTGGCGGAGTGGTACACCGGGCTGACCAAGACGTCCTCGCTGGGCTTCTTCCAGATTGCGGGCGGCATCGCCGGCGACTTCCCCATCTGCGTGGTGCCCATGCTGCACCAGGACTTGCAGCGCGAGGATGTGCCGCTGTGGGGCTACTTCTGCCAGATCTCCGACTCAACCACCAGCTATGGCTCCTACTCCGGCGCCGTGCCCAACGAGAAGATCACCTGGGGCAAGCTGGGCGAGACCACGCCCAAGTTCATCATCGAATCCGATGCCTCGATCGTGGCGCCGCTGGTCTTTGCCTACGTGTTGGGCTGGTAAGTCCTCGTAACCAAGATCGTCAGTAACCAGGGGATGGGCTGCGGCTCATCCCCTGATTTTTTGCGCTTGACCAATGCGCTAGGCGTTTCTGCGGTGAAGCTCCAGAAATTCCCCTGAGATCGCATCGGAAAAAATCCTCACCCCCGCGCCATCCCCGGCAATACAAACCCCCGTTCGCGGAAGAGGCGCACGCAGGCCCCGACTGCTTCGGCATCCAGTTGCAATCCGGCATGGCTCTCGATCTCGGCGAGAACGACATCCAGGGAGATTGCCTGGCGGTAGGGGCGGTCCGAGCCCATGGCCTCGACGATGTCGGCCACGGCCAGCACTTTGGCCTCAGGAAGAATCTGATCGGCGTGCAATCCCAGCGGATAGCCGGTGCCGTCCAGTTTCTCGTGGTGCTGACGCATGATCTCGGCAATGGGCCAACTGAAGGGAATGTCTTTGAGAATGTTATAGCCGGTTTCGGGATGAGACCGGATGAGGGCGAACTCTTCATCGCTGAGCCGTCCCGGCTTGACCAGGATGCGGCTGGGAATGGAGATCTTGCCGATGTCGTGGACCATGGAAGCCATGCGCAGGGCGGTGAGCCGTTCCTCGTCCCAACCCAGCTCTCGGCCGATGGCGCAGGCGATCTCCGCCACCCGGCCCTCGTGGCCCGCGGTATAGGGATCGCGCGCCTCAACGGCCGCAACCAGCGCCGTAACAATCGCCGAGAATGCCTCGGTCAGTTTCTCCTGTGCGTGAGCGCGATGGATGCGCTCGGCCTCCAATTGTTCCTTCTGGTACAGGGCTTTGAGCCCATGGCCGATCTCCCGGGCCAGATGCTCGAAGACCCCAATGGCCACCGGCTCGAAGGCTCGAACGTGATTGGCGTAAACCATCAGCGCACCGCGCCAGCCTCCCTCGACGAACAGCGGAATGGAAATCGTGGAGAATATTCCGAAACGCTGCGCCCGCTCTCGCCAGGGCGCATAGATGGGCGAGGTCTCGCGGTCCTCCATGAGTTGCAGTTGGCCGCTGCGAATCGCTCTGCCGGTGGGTCCCCGTCCGCTGGGATTCTCTTCGTCCCAGGTGATATGCAGATCGTCCAGATAGCCTGTCGCCTGCCCGGCGGCAGCAAAGATGTGCACCGGCTTACCCTCTTTCTCCTCGGCGATTCCTACCCAGGCCAGCACGTAGATGGATTCGTGGGTGATGGCTTCGCAGATCTCGTGCAGCAGACGCTGTGAAGACTGGGCGCGCACCAGCGCCAGCGCCGCACCCGCATAGGCCGACAATGCCCATTGATGGGTGACCAAACGATGCCGTTGCCTCTCCAGATCGCCCATATCGCGGAGGATGCAAAACACCAGCGGCTGATCGGGGGAGTCAAAGGTAGCCGCTGTGGACAACACCACCGTCATTCCACCGCCATCTTTCTGCTCCAGGTGGAAATCTTCCATCGCGGGGTTGTGCTGCGCGCCCAGGCGTAAAATCTCCTCGACGCGGTGGACCTCTGCGGCAGAAAACAGACGCGATAGCTCCATACCCATAATTTCATTGATGTTATAGCCGGTCAGCGCCTCGGCGGCGGGGTTGGCGTCGACCACCCGGCCGGTGGCGCAGTCGGCCAAAAGCATCGCATCCCGCGCATTCGTCCAGTAAGCGGAGCGAAGATCGGCTTGCGCGGTATTCAGAGAGAGTTCTGCCATTGCCAAAGCACTCGCGGAAAGGGGAAATTATTACAAGTCTATCTGTTTCGCGATAAGGAAGCGAACAAACTCCGACTATAACTCCCTGCGACGTTTTCATTTGAGGAATTGGAGTAGCGCACAGGGCAATCGCATGAATCCGAATTCAAGAGAATGGCCCGATTTTTACCGCGCCGGAGGCGCACTGGTGGTTAGCCCAGCGCTTCAGCGCTGGGAAAGCAGCCAGAAATTGCATCCGGAGCCCAGTAGGGGTGGCGCAAAACGGCGATTTTGTCATGGGAATTACGTTTATACGATCGCCCTGGAGTGGCGCCGGCTGGTAGACGATCAATCCCAGCGAATCTGCTAGGTCTCTGACCGCATGAAGATGTATTGCAGTCCCTACCTTCCCCGGTCTCAAGATCGAGACCGGGGGCACCCTCAGTGGTGCAAAACTATGCGGTCAAAGACCTAGCGCCATTCCGATTTTCCGCCGAATCGCCTGCGCAAAGCCAGTCGTGGGCCGCCGCTCAATCCTTGTGGGCGGGCTGTTTTTCTACCAGCGGCACCCAGAAGCGGAAGCAGGCGCCCTTGCCCGCGACGCCCAAAGCCTCGATGCCGCCGCCATGCGCGGCCAGAATAGCGCGGGCAATCGCCAGTCCCATGCCCGTTCCCTTCCCCTTGGTTGCGCCTTTTTTGCCGCGATAGAACTTTTCGAAGATCAGGGGCAGATCGACGGAATCGATGCCCGGCCCGCTGTCTTCGACGGCAAATTCAAGGCGGCCGTGGCTGCGGCGGCTGCGCAGGACGATGCGCCCGCCGCTGGGCGTGAAGCGGGCGGCGTTCTCCAGCAGGTGGCGAAAGACGCGGCAGAGCAGATGAGGATCGAACCAGGCGGGATCCTCCGGCCCTTCTACCTCGAGAACGATGCGATGGCCGCTCAGCACTTTGCGCGATTCCTCGACGGCCTGATCGAGCAGCGCCCGCGGATGCTGGGGCACGGCATGAACCTGAACCACGTTGGCGTCGATCTCGGCCATCTCGACGGCTTCGCCGATCAGTGCGTCCAAGCGCGAGGCCTCTTCATCGACGATGGCGGCCAGATCCTGGCGGGAGATCTCGTCCAGCCCCTCGCCCTGTAAAAGCGTCGTCGCCGCGGCGCGAATCGAGGTCAGAGGGGTGCGCAGTTCGTGGGTCAGGGAGTCGATCAGCGCGGTGCGCAGGCGTTCGCTCTCGCGGGCAGCTTCCATGCGCGCGGTGGCCTCGATGGCGGTGGCGCGGGTCAGTGCAATGGCCACCTGGGCGCTGACGGCGGTGGCCACCTCGCGCGAGAGGTGCGCCGGCAGCCAACCCAGTGCGCCCACCGGTCGCAAGCCCAGGGTCAATGCCATCGCCGTGATGCTGCCCGCACCCACCAGGGTAGGGTTCAGCCCCTGCGTCATGGCGCGCAGATTGGCCTGGGCGCTCTCAGCCAGTTCCGCGCCGGAGGTGTAGAACTGATCCTGATCGCGGACGTAGAGTACGACTTCATCCAGGGCGAAGATGCGATGGATGAGCCGCGGCAGGTCGCGGATCAGGCCTGCGGCGTCTTCGTGCAGCATCATCTCCTGGCTGAGGGCGTAGAGGCGCTCGACATCCTCGCGGCGTTGCTCGGCCTGAAGGGTCTGACGGCGGGCCATCTCCGCCACCCGGCCCACCACCAGGCAACTGGAGACGAAGGCCGCCAGAGCCACCCATTCCTGGGCCCCGGCCAAACGCAAGGTGTGCACGGGCGGCAGAAAGAAATAGTCGAAGGCCAGGGCGCACAGCACCGCGGTGAGCAGCGAGAGCCCGATGCCGGCCACGGTGGCCGACCACACCACCAGCACCAGAAAGACCATCGCCGCGGCGGTGGCATTGGCCCCCAAAACCACCATCAGCCAGGTGATCGAAACCGCGACCAGCGTCATCGCCAGCCATTGCAGGGCCTCGCGTGTGTGCTTGTGCACCGTGGTCTTCCTCCTTTCGCATGATAGCGCCCGGCGCGATAATGTAATCTTCCCAAGAAAGAAGATCGACATGCCAGGCAGAATTCTGATTATCGACGACGAACCGCAGATCACCCGCGTGCTGCGCGCCGCACTCAGCGCGCAGGGCTACGACGTGCGCACCGCCAACGACCCCGAGGAGGGCCTCCGCCTCTTCTCGGAGTGGACGCCGGACCTGGTCGTCACCGACCTGATGATGCCCGGCATGAGCGGCGTCGAGGTCTGCCGGGCGATCCGCGCCCATGGCTCCACGCCGGTGCTGATCCTCTCCGTGCGCGATCACGAGCGCTCCAAGGTCGAGGCGCTCGACGCCGGGGCCGACGACTACGTCACCAAGCCCTTTGGGATTCAGGAACTGCAAGCCCGCGTCCGCGCCCACATGCGCCGCGCCCCGGAGCGGACCACGGCGGCCATCGAGACCGGGGACTTCGTGGTCGACGCCGAGGCCCACTCCATCAGTGTCCAGGGCAAGCCGATCCATCTGACCCCCAAGGAATTCGACCTGCTGCTGCATCTGGCCCGCCACGCCGGCAAGGTGATGACTCACCGCGTCCTGCTGACCACCGTATGGGGCTCGCAATCGGCCCACCAGCCGGAGTATCTGCGCGTCTTTGTCGGACAACTGCGCAAGAAGCTGGAGGCGGAGACCGGCAAGCAATATATTCAGACCGAGCCATGGGTGGGTTACCGCTTCGTCCCCGAAGGCTGGACCGGAAACGAGGATTGATTGCTTCCTGAATGCCCCCGCAAACAGAGTGCATTCAACTGCGGAAGCGCACAATTTCTTGGCCGCGGTCGATCCATTCCACATCAATAAGCCCTTATGCTTTATTTAGGAAACCTTTTCGATACTCGAATCTGGATGGATACAGAATAGGACTTAAGCAGGGGGATTTGATGAACCCCTGCGGGCGCCGCGTCCCCTTGGCCGGCCATGCAATGCCCCACCGGCGGTCTTCCGCCGGGAGAAGCGAGATGCACAATGCAAGATGCCTTGATGTTGCTCTACACAGCGATCTTCTTCGCCCTGGCGTTTCTCTACGTCAAGGCCTGTCAGAAGTTGAGGTAGCCCATGCCAATCGACCTGATTACCGCAACGGCGCTGGTTCTCTCTGTTTTGTTGTTCGCATACCTCACCATCACCCTGCTTTTCCCGGAGAAATTCTGACATGTCCGCTAACGGCTGGTTGCAATTTGCCATTTTCTGCGCGATCCTGCTGGCAAGCGTCCGCCCGGTAGGGGCCTATATGGCTCGCGTCTTCGAGGGGGAACGCACCTGGCTGGACCCGGTGCTGGGTCCCATTGAGCGGCTCATCTACCGGCTTTCCGGGGTGAACGTCGAAGAGATGGACTGGCGCCAGTACGCCTATTCCATGCTGGGCTTCTCGGCGGTGAGCATGTTGCTCACCTACGGCATCGAGCGGCTGCAGCACTTCCTGCCCTTCAACCCGCAGGGATTGGCCGCGGTGGGACCGGATCTGGCCTGGAATACCGCCGCCAGCTTCACCACCAACACCAACTGGCAGTCCTATACCCCCGAGACCACCATGAGCTATCTGACCCAGATGGCAGGCCTCGCTACACATAACTTCTTTTCCGCGGCGGTGGGCATCGTAGTAGCCGTGGCGCTGGTGCGCAGCATCAAGCGCACAGTCTCCAAGAACATCGGCAACTTCTGGGTGGATACGACTCGCTCCTTTCTTTATATCCTGCTGCCGGGATCTCTGATCTACGCATTGCTGCTGATTGGACAAGGTGTGCCGCAGAACCTCAAGGCCTACACCCAGGCGCACACCGTGGAGGGACAGACCCAGACCATCGGACAGGGGCCAGTGGCCTCGCAGGAAGCCATCAAAATGCTGGGCACCAACGGCGGCGGCTTCTTCAACGCCAAC
>CAZBPD010000072.1:0-15600 GCA_964493705.1 uncultured Occallatibacter sp. | reverse complement strand
TGCAGGTGATGGGCGGCTTCATCCTGGGCTTCGATACTGACCGCGACGACATCTTCGACCGCATGGTCGAGTTCATTCAGCAGAGCGGCATTCCCATCGCCATGGTGGGTTTGTTGCAGGCCATGCCGGGGACCCAGCTCTTCCGCCGCCTGTGGCGCGAGGGCCGCATTCTCGACGCCGGCGGGGGCGACAACACCACCGACCGGCTCAACTTCATGCCCCGTATGGACGCCGTGCGCCTGGTCGAGGGCTACCGCAGCGTGCTCCAGCGCATCTACGCCTGCGAGCCCTACTACGAGCGGGTAAAGCTCTATCTGAATCGCACCCAGCCCCGGCCACAGAGACAGCCGCGCGGAGAGCACAGCAAAAACCAGCCGCAACGCCCGTTATGGATAAATCGCGAAAACCTGCGCGGCCTGGTTACCTCGATCGTTCGCCAGGGCATCTTCGACCGCTCCCGCTGGAGTTATTGGAAGTTTCTAGCTCAGGCGGCCACCCGTTACCGGCACTGCTTCGGCGCAGCTATGACGCTAGCGGTGATGGGCTATCACCTGCAGGTAATCACCCGCAGAATCTCTACGGCGGTGAAGATCACTGCTTTGCTGGCGCCGGTCGACACAGCGGTAGAAAACGCCGCCGGGGCGGAGTAAAAATGCAAATTCCGGCGCTGAGCAACCGCATTTGATCGCAATCGAGAATGGGCTTTGCTCGCCGCAAAAACTTCGAACAGAGGGATCTCTTTCCGGCACGACTGTCCACGTCCTTCCTTAAAAACTTGGCAGCGAGTTTCTCATCCATGGTCTATTCCCGACGCACGCTCCCAACTTCATTGCCGATTGGGTCTCTTTTCTACGTGGGACGGTTCCATTGAACCATCCGGTATCCTGAACTATGGAACCCCGTCCCAGCAGCGATCCCACTCAGCCCAGCCGTCTGGCGGCGATGGCGGTGACGCTGTGCGGGCTCTGCGCTTTTTTGGAACTCTACTGCACCCAGCCCCTTTTGCCCCTGCTGACACACCTCTTTCACGCCTCGAAGACCGGGGTGGGAATGACGGTCTCTGCCAGCACGCTGGGTGTGGCGCTGGCTGCTCCCTTTATTGGCGTGCTCACCGAGCGGTTGCCGCGCAAGACGGTGATTGTTTGCTCGCTGACCGGCATCGCCCTGCCCACGTTGCTGGCGGCCACTTCGAACTCGCTGGCGCAGTTGATCTTCTGGCGGTTTCTGCAAGGAATCATGGTGCCCGGCATCGTGGCCGTGGTGGTTACCTACATCGGCGAGGAGTGGCCTCCGCAGCGGGTGGCGCTGATTATGAGCTTCTACGTTAGCGGCACGGCGCTGGGCGGCTTTATCGGGAGAATCTCCGCCGGCCTGCTGACCGAGTGGACGAACTGGCGCTGGAGCTTCGTCGCCCTGGGCACGGCAGCGCTGGTTGGAGCCGGACTGGTGGCGCTGTGGCTGCCCAAAAGCCGGCGCGCGGCCCCTCCTCCAGCGCGGGTGAGCGGGGAATCGTCGACGCTTGCTCTGACCTACCAGGTACAGGGACTCTTTCGCAATCGCCGTCTGGTGGCTACCTTTGCGGTGGGTTTCAATGTGCTCTTCTCGCTGGTAGGAGTCTTCACCTGGATCACCTTCCACCTCAACGCCGCGCCCTTCAATCTGGGAACGGCGGCGCTCAGCTCGCTCTTTTTTGTCTACCTGATCGGGCTGGTGGTGACGCCGCTGGCGGGATTTGTGATCACCCGCGTGGGCCTGCGGGCGGGAATCGGAGGAGCGATCTGCGTCTCGATCTGCGGGGTGCTGCTGACGCTCGTACCCTGGCTGCCGGTGGTGATTCTGGGGCTCGCGATGCTTTCCTCGGGAGTCTTCATCGCCCAGACCGCCTCGCAGAGCCACCTGCGCGTGGCTGCTCCGGCGGGAGCGCGGGTGACGGCGGCCGGCCTCTACCTGACCTGCTACTACCTGGGCGGGACGGCGGCGGGCGTGGCGCCGGGCTTCTTCTGGTCGCTGGGCAAGTGGCCGGCCTGCGCGGCCTTTATCGTGGGAATGCAACTGATCGCTCTGAGCATCGCCCTCTTGGGCTGGAGAACGCCGCGGGCCGAGGTACACGCCTAGAGCGATTCCAGAAATGGAGTACCCAGAAACCATGCATTCAAGTCGGCGCGAGCCCCAGCGAGCGACGACCTGGCAAGAAGGTTGCAGGGTATAGCCATTCTGGAATCGCTCTAAACACAGCAAACCAGAGCGGGGATTCCGGTTCATTTCCCACATTGGGCGGAGGATTTCACGCCCCCGTCACCGGAATGGATGAACCTCCGGCAGAACAGAGCGAATCTAAACACAGAACGTCCGATTCAAAACGCAGAGAAGAGACACGCCGGCCGCGCGAATATGCGGAATCTGCGTGAGCGCGGCGAAAAAAGTTGGCAAGGAGAGTAGTTTTGCAGGAGAAAGCCATCCCCCCGGCTTCGGCAGAGACCGGATTCAAGACCGTTCGCAACCCCCACCCCACGGCGGCATGGAGGCCGCGCGTCAATCCCTGGGTGATTGCCGCCACCGTGGCGCTGGCCGCCTTTATGGAGGTGCTGGACACCTCGATCGCCAACGTCGCGCTGCCGCACATCGCCGGCACACTGGGCGCCAGCACCGATCAGGGCACCTGGGTGCTGACCAGTTATCTTGTCTCCAATGCCATCGTTTTGCCCATCGGCGCCTGGGCCTCGAGCATTCTTGGCCGCCGCAACTTTTTTCTTCTTTGCATCGTGCTTTTTACTATTTCCAGTTTTCTTTGCGGCTCGGCGCCCTCGCTGCCCATGCTGCTGGTCTTTCGCGTCATGCAGGGCGCCGGCGGCGGCGGCATGCAGCCTATGGCCCAGGCCATCATGGCCGACAGCTTCGAGCCGCAAAAGCGCGGCCAAGCCTTTGCGCTCTATGGACTGGTGGCCGTACTGGCGCCCTCCATCGGTCCTACGCTGGGCGGCTGGATCACCGACAACTTCAGTTGGCGCTGGATCTTCTTCATCAACATTCCCGTCGGCATTCTGGCCTTTGTGCTGGTCAGCCGGCTGGTCGAGGACCCGCCGTGGATCAAGGCCGATCGCTCCAAGCTGAAGCAGATCGACTACATGGGCCTCAGCTTTCTGGCTCTGGCCATGGGCGGGCTGCAGATCATGCTTGATAAAGGTGAAGAGAACGACTGGTTCTCCTCGGGCTTCATCAGCTTCTTTGGCGCCTTGTTTGTTTGCAGCATGGTAGCGCTGGTGGTGTGGGAGTTGCATCACAAGGCCCCCATCATCAATTTGCGGCTTTTTCGATTCAAGAACTTCGCCATTTGCTGCTTTCTCATGGCCTTGGTGGGCGGGGTACTGAACGCCAACACCGTCTTGCAGCCACAGTTCATGCAGCAGTTACTGGGCTACAACGCCACCACCGCCGGTCTGGCGCTGACCGCGGGCGGCTTTGCTCTGCTCTTTGTCATGCCCATGGCTGGCTACGCCACCGGCAAGATCTCGGCGCGGACGCTGGCGGTGATCGGTTTTTCGCTGTTTGTGGTCACCTTCCGCTACGCAGCCCACGTGACCTCGCTGGATATGACCTTCGCGCAGGGTTCCTGGCTGCGCGTGATTCAGATGATGCCGATTCCCTTCTGCTTCATCTCCATCACTACGGCGGCCTACGTGGGCATGCCCAAGGAAGATAGCAACCAGGTGGCCGGCCTGATCAACTTTGTGCGCAACATCGGCGGCAGCATCCTGATCGCGGTGACCAACGCTCAGGTCACCAGCCGCTCGTTGTGGCACGAGCAGCACCTGCAGAACGACATGCAGTCGGCCAACCAGGCCTTTCAGCAGCATCTTCAGGGGCTGTCCGGCTACCTGGGCGGCAGTTATGGCGGACCCAACGGCGGCGGCATGGCGCTGGCCTCCATCTATGGCCAACTGAATCGGCAGGCCATGGCCCAGGGCTACCAGGACGTCTACATGGAGCTTTCGTGGATGTCGGTTGGGCTGGTGCTGCTGGCCTTCCTGCTGAGCAAGAACCGGCCGGGCGAGGGGCCGAAAGCGGAAGCTGTTCACTAAACCCTGCCGGACAGGAAAGAGATCGCCGGCAGCGGGGTGGGCGAGCGCGCAAACGGCGTTTGTCCCCCGGTTACCGGGAATATTTCTTGTTTATGAAGTAGTCAATGCTTCGGCTAATGAGTGCGCTGGCCGCTTCCATCCGCTCAGTGACTTACCTGCGGAAGCCGTCTGTGGGTGATTCGAGCGCCCCTCGATAATGCCTGTTGAAGGTGTGCAAAACCGCGGAAAAATCATTTGACAAGCCCTCTGAAAAGGGTAAGATTTGGAATCGCGGCGTACTTCTACGCCAGAAGCGCATCTCTGAGATCCCTGGCCCCGACGGCCTTTTGAAGGCAGTCCGAGGGCTACGGCAGCGAGCTGACGCCGAGCCGCGCAGGCCCCACGAGAATTCAATTTCGAGCCAGTGATGCGATTGCCAGAGGCACGGCAATCGCCATACGGGCAAGTGCCCCCGTCCTCACGGTGCACAGGACGGCGGCTGACCGCAAAGCGAGCGGCGGCCGCTGGGCTGTTTGTGCGCCTGTCCAATCCGATTTCACCCCCCTTGTGAATGGAGATTCGATATGACTGAAATGCCAGCGAATTACAATTCCCTGCAGAAGTCGGGAAGAACGCCAGCCCGGGGAGCTCGCCGCATCGGCCCCGCGAACACCCAGGAAACCTTGTCGGTCAGCATTCGGGTGCGCCGCCGCAGCGATGCTCCCCCACTGCCCAACACGCTGCAGCTCGGGCCTTCGGCGCAGCGGCTCGGCCCCACTCTGACGCGCCAGGAGTTTGCCGCCCAATATGGCGCCGATCCTGCCGATCTTCAGGCAATCGAGCAGTTTGCCAAAACCAACGGCCTGCAGGTGGTGGAGAGCAGCATCGCCCGCCGCACGGTGGTTCTCTCCGGCACCGTGGCGCAGATGAACAAGGCCTTTGCCATCGAGCTGGGCCAATACGAATCGCCACACGGAAACTATCGTGGCCGGGAAGGCTCGCTCAACCTTCCCTCGGGTCTGGCGCAGATTGTGGAAGGCGTATTTGGCCTGGACAACCGCCGCATGGCGCGCGCGCTCAACGTAGTCGGCCCCACCCAGGCGACCACCCCGCTCACCCCGCCGCAGGTGGCCAAACTCTATAACTTCCCCTCGGTTTCCTCCACAGTATCGAATGAAACCATCGGCATTCTGGAGTTTGGCGGCGGTTTTTACGCGAGCGACATTCAAGCCTATTTCAAGGGTTTGAAGCTGCCCGCACCGGCGGTAACCGCCATTGGCGTGGACGGGGCCGGCAACGCTCCCGGCACCGCTTCCAATCCCAATGAGGCGGACACCGAAGTGGCGCTGGACATCTGCGTCTCCGGAGCCGTGGCGCCGGCGGCGAAGATTGCCGTTTACTTCGCGCCGTGGACGGAACAGGGCTGGGTAGACGCAGTCACCACCGCCATCCACGATGCTACCCACTCGCCTTCGGTGATCTCGATCAGCTGGGGCTGGGCCGAGAACGAAGGCATCGACGGCCTCACCTGGTCGCAGGCAGCCATTGACGCCGTGAGCGCCACCTTCCAGGAGGCCTCGGTGTTGGGTGTGACGGTGCTGGTGGCCAGCGGCGACGACGGCACCAATGCCCAGATCGGCGACGGGCGGGCGCACGTGATCTATCCAGGGTCGGACCCGTGGATTACCTCCTGCGGCGGCACCACCATCTCCAATGTTTCCGGGACTACCTTCACCGAAGACACCTGGAACGACAACGGCGCTACCGGTGGCGGCATCAGCGACATCTTCGCCAAGCCCTATTGGCAGAACTGGGCGGGCATTCCGGTATCGGCCAACCCCGGCGGTCATGTGGGCCGTGGGATTCCCGATGTAGCCGGAAACGCCGATCCGGATAGCGGCTACGAGCTGGTGCTGTATGGGTCGCCCGTGGGGCCCATCGGCGGAACCAGCGCCGTGGCGCCGCTCTATGCCGGGTTGACGGTGCTGCAGAACGCTACGCTGGGCGAACCGATCGGCTACCTCAACTACAACCTCTATGCCTTTGCCGGCTCCAATGTCTTTCACAACATTGCCGATAACCAGAGCAACGCCACCAATGGCGCGCCGGGATACAAAGCGACTGCCGGCTGGAATGCCTGCTGTGGCTTTGGCAGCATCAACGGCCTGGGGCTGCTTTATGCGCTCGATGGCGTGGGCCTGCCGGTGGCGCTGGCCGAGTTCAACGGCAAGCTCTTCGCGGCATGGAAGGGCATGGAGCGGGACGATCGCATCTTCTTCAGCAGCTTCAACGGAACCACCTGGGCGCCGCAGCAGCAGGTCCCCGGTGTGGGCACCAGTTCCGGTGTGGCGCTGGCGGTGCTGGGCAATGCGCTGTTCATGGCCTGGAAGGGCGAAGGCGACGACCAGGGCATTTACTTCTCCAGCTTCAATGGGACCACCTGGGCGGCGCAAAAGCAGGTCTCCGGCGTAGCCACCAGCACCGGACCGCGGCTGGCCACGCTGAACGGCAACCTGTACATGGCCTGGAAGGGGATGGAGGGCGATCAGCGCCTCTTCTGGAACCGCTTCAACGGAACCACCTGGACGGCGCAGGCGCAGATTCCCGGCACGGCAACCAGTGTGGGACCGGCGCTGGGGGTCTTCAACAACGTCCTCTATGCCATCTGGAAGGGCGTTTACGGTGATCCCGGCATCTACTTCTCGACCTTCAACGGTGCAACCTGGGCGGCGCAGAAGCAGATTCCCAATACCGGCACCAGCGAAGGGCCGTCGATTGCGGCTCTGGGCAACCAGCTTTGCGCCGTGTGGAAGGGCGAGTACATGGACCAGGGTCTCTACTACTCGACCTTCAATGGCACTGTCTGGGCGGCGCAGAAGCAGATTCCCAACGTCGCCAGCAGCGTGGGCGCGGGGTTGGCTCTTTTCGGCAACGTCTTGTACGCGGCCTGGAAGGGCGAACTGGGCGACCAGTCGATCTGGTACAACACCTTCAACGGGACAACCTGGACGGCACAGAAGCAGATTCCGGGAGTCGGCACCAGCCCGGATCTGGCCGTACCCAGTCAGGGTCAGGCAGTTCACGCCTGAAGTCGCAAACCTTCATTCCAGCCCGAGGCGCCCCGCAAGGAGTTCCTCGGGCCCTTTTTACGGAAATACCAATGGCCCGTGGGGCCACTCAGGGGCATGAGAGCCGGTGTTCCAATAACCAATGACCTGTCATCCTGAGCAAAGCGAAGGATCTGCGGTTGCCCTTCGCATGATTGACTTTCAATGAAAGAAGCCAATCATGCGCGATAACCACGAGCCTGGGAGCACGCCGGTTATTGCGGCCCCCAAATGCGGAACTCGCCGCTCAGGTGCATCAGGCTCATTAGATACAGCATTCCATCGTAGTAGCGCTTCTGGCCGGAAGGGATGGGTTTGCTCCACAGGGCTTCGGCGAACTGTTTGGCCGTGGCCTTATCCGTAGCAGCCAGACTGGCGACGGCGTTGGTCGCCACCAGACCGGTGGGATGATCTGCTGGAGGGGGAACCAGGATCTTGCCGTCCAGGGTGTAGAGGGGACCGTAGCTGTCCATGCCCTGAGCCGCGAAGAAATGCTGGATGCGGTCGCTCAGCTCGCGTTCTGCCGGAGCCTTTTGCCACCAGGACCAATCCACTGACCAGTTGCTGGCCGTGCGCCATGCATCGTAGCCGAACACCCCCGACAGAGGGAACCGGTTAAAGTGCGGCGAACCGTCGAAGTTGGCGTAGCTGGGAGAGAGGCCTGTTCGCGGATCGGTACTCTTCACGAAGAATGCGCGGCTTGCCTCGGCCGCCCGCTGCCAGAAGGCGCGATCCTCCACCGGGCCCCAGCGCGCCCACAATTCGTAAAACGCCGGCAGGTGGTAGGAAGGGTCGGTGAAAGGCTGCGGCGTCACGCCCGGCACAAAGAGAATCATGGCGTTGGGCTCGCTCACCTCGGGGCCGATAGTACGCGGCCCGAATTTGGTGGGGCCGGTGAGGACGGCGCGGTGGCGCATGGCGGTCAATAGTTGCAACGCCTCGGCATGGTAATCGTAGATGCCGTGGCCGCCCGGCCAGCGATTGCCGGCAAAGAGCAGCGCCATGGCGAAGTACTCCTCGCCGTCGGGCGCCGGAGTCTCGTCGTTGGGGACGCCGCTGGTCTTGCACGACCAACTGAAATAGCCGTAGGAGGGATGCTTGGGGTCGGCGATATACATGTAAGTCTTGGCCCAATTCCACAAGGCATCGAATTCGGCCTTCTTGCCGAGCTGTACGGAGATCATCATGCCGTACGACATGCCCTCGGTGCGCACATCGCCGCTATTCCAATCTGTCAGGTACATCAGCGGGCCGTTGCCGTTGCTGCCGACCGGAAAAGCCACGGACTGGGTTTGCGGATCGCCATGAAAAAGCTGTGTGTAGGCTGCGTCGATCCGGGCCTGGATCTCGCGCTGCGGGTGGCCGTCTTCCGCAAAGAGATTGCGATAGTGGCCGGTGGCGTAAGCGCCGGCTCCGTCATTTAGAGCGGCGGGCGCGGGCGGCTTGGGAGTCGCAGGAACGGTTGTCTGGGCCGGCGCAGGGACGGAAGATAAAAGCAAAAGGAGAATCGGCAAACCAAGGCAGCGTTTCACGCTGGGTCGTGTCTTCGCGTTGAGCAAATCAACCTCTCAAGGCGCATCTTGGAGAATTACGCCTTGGTTGCAGTATCGCCTTGCTTTGGCCGGCTTGGCAATCCAGACTCCGGCACAGCGCGGGCTGGAGGTACGGGATCTTTCTGAGCGCCCGCCGATGACCTTTCGCCCGATGAGAACTCTCTCATTGAATCGGCTCAATCTTTGGCCGCATAATTGCCCTCCTTCCCTATGGGAGGACGGAATGCATATCCATGACTCCACGCACCTCAATTACACGAACGTCAATCCCAGCGCTTCAGTGGATAACGCCGCCGCGCGTGTGCGGGCGGAGAATGTCCGCAAGAGACTGATGGCCAGCGCCAACGAGACCGACGGCATCAGCAGCCCCGATGAACTGAACCTGATCGGCCAGTGGATGGACTCCCGGCATAGCCAGACGCTCCCCGACGACGAATATCATGCGGCCGTCGAGGGCAGAGAGCCGGACTTTTAAACCTTCCTGCCGCCCGTGCGGCAACCAGTCCAGACGTGCACTGGCCAGGCGAACCTCCACCGCTTGCCCTACGCCCCTCTTGCGTCTGGCGATTTCTTTGCTTGAGTGGGTCGTTTTGGAAGGTGTTTCGAGCGCGCATAATCTTTTCATGCGCCTCTTTGTGGGAATTCCGCTGGCTGCCGCTACCCTCGATGAACTGGTTGCGGTCGCAGCTCGTTTGCGCAGCGGCGCAGACGGTCTGCGCTGGACGGCCCCCGCCAGTTGGCACATTACCCTGCAATTCCTGGGCGAATGCAGCCCGGCGCAGTGCGAAAACCTGATCGCCAGCCTGCGCAGAGTGCAGGGAGCACCCGTCTTGATCTCCTTGGAAAAACTCGGCTGCTTCGAGCGGGTCTTCCTTGCGACGGTGCAGCGGACGCCGCAACTGCTCGCGCTTCAGCAGGGCGTGGCGGCGGCAACGGTGGCGTGCGGTTTTCCTCTTGAGAATCGTCCCTATCAGCCGCACATCACCCTGGCGCGCAGCCGGGAAACACGCCAGGACCTTGGCCAACTGGCGAACAGACTGCGCACGCAGTCCCGCTTCAGCGGGTTCGCAGCCAGCGAATTCCTGCTTTACCAGAGCTTTCTGGGGCCAGCCGGAGCGCGCTACGAGGTGCGGGCGCGCTTTCCTCTCGGATAGAAAGAGGAACCCTACCCGCCGCATTTGTAGGATGCCTGCCTCCTTCGCCAACCTCCGCACCGGGAGAAACAACTTACACCCACCGAACCCCGGCGGAGAGAGCAGGAGCCTGAAGGCCCCTGAATACAGCGAATCACCAGAGGGTCTTCACATGCTGCGAGAAATTCGTAGCGGAGGGAGGCGGGGGTTTTTGCCCCCGTATAAACCCAATTGAACCCCAATCCGGCCACTTCTCCCATGTTCAGAGTTTTTCTTTGTCATATAACACCCATAGTTCCAAGTACTTGTCATCCTGAGCGAAGCGAAGGATCTGTGTTTCCGGCGTCACCCAATGGGTTACCGTAAAACCGCAGATCCTTCGCTTCGCTCAGGATGACAACTGATTTATTTTGCATAGCTTAAACTCCAAAATCGAGTCTCCGAATTCGATAGAATCGCCGGATTTAGGTTGAATCGACAGCGGCTTTGGCCGCGGAGAATTGCTTTGGGAGTTTTCGCCCTTTCTTCGATCTTTTTCCGCAGCCTGTTTAGACACGGGCTCGATTCTGGAATGCTCATCGACCCCTCAGGTGCGAAGGCATAGGGTCCGACAGTCCACGCGAAGCGGAACCAAAGGGGTAGTCTTGCGGCGTCGGCGCAATTCCGCGGCGAACAGGATTCTGCTCGATATACCGTAGGCAACTAATGAACTTCTCTTCCGTCGAGATCTGACTTTCGTTAAAGCTGCGCTCCCACACATGGGACTTGCTTTTCAGGCGGAAGGAGAAGCCGCCCTTGATGAATTGCATCGCCTTTTCCAGCGAAACATCCTCAGCAGGTGTGATCAGAGCGTGAAAGTGATTCGGCATGATGACCCAGGCATGGAGGAGAAATCTCCCCTGATGGCGATAGTCGAGGATCGTTCGCTGGAGCAGTTCCGCCGTGGCCGTGACCTGAAAAAGACTGCGGCGTTGCGCCGTTACCGCGGTGACGAAATACGTCCGGGTTTCTTGCGGAGCCCATTTCATGGCGGCAGGATACACGAAAAGCCCGCGGCTAAAGCCGATTTTTTCTTTGCTGTATTCAGGGGCCTAAAGGTCCCTGCTCCCTCCAGATTCCGAACGCGGTTTCATCCACCTATGAGCGAGGAAGAGGCAGGGGGCGCGAAGCCCAGGCGGAGGGAGCAGGAGCCTTCGGGCTCCTGAATACAGCGAATTCTGGAAAGGCCTTCAGGCCCGGGTCTTGTTTATCTCAGATCCATTTAGCCTATGAGACGGCGGGAAGCAGCGATAAAGGAAGGATTTCGAAGCGCGATCTTCATGGCGGGCAAGAAGTAAAAAGCCCGCGGCTAAAGCCGATTTTTTTCTTTGCTGTATTCAGGGGCCTGAAGGCCCCTGCTCCCTCCGACGGGAAGATGCCCTTCCATTCTGAAGAGCTTGACGGAGTACCCGAACCAGTCTGGTGATTGGAAGGTCGCAAACAACAGCCAGAACGGCTTTCTGGTATTCTTGCGGTCGGTTGACGGAGGCTTTCGAATGAAATTCTCTCGGGTTTACTGCGCGGCATTATTCCTGATTTCCATGGGTTCAGTGCATTTGAATTCGCAATATGGAACCCAGCCGAACACCAAGGAGCTCTTGAATCTTCTCCGGGTTACGACCTTTCGCATTCGAGTGTCGCTGGACCCAGCCGATGTTTGGGATATTAAGATTTTGAAGCCTGAACAATTGAAAAAAAGCTCAACTCACCCCAAGGGTTTAACCAAGCCGTCCTATCTGTTTTCAATGCGGGAAAAATCGAGCGGTATCTACGAATTCACACTTCCGGAACTGAATGGCGCTTTTAGTCAAGGCGATTTTGAACTCTGCAAAGAAACCTCATGTGAGGGACAATACGGGATCAAGTGGTTGAAAGAGCCTTTGTATTCGGCAGAGGGGGACCAATGCGTCTTCGGCGAATTCTCCAATCTTTCGGACTCAACGCCCTCTGCATACTTCGTTCTCGTGCGCGCTCGCAGCAGACCGTGAGATCCGGTCTCTTCTTCAAGAAAACAGCCCGCCATCTCCGGCGGGCTGTTGGGTCTTGCAAAAGAAAAAACTACTTGGCGAAGGCGGCGGCTTCGTGCTCCAGGGCTTCGTCCCAGTGCTTGGGCTGGTAGATGCAGCAGGGTTCCTGGGCCAGCGGGTCGCCGGTGACGGCGTAGGCGCGGGCGCGGGAGCCGCCGCAGATCTCCTTGTACTCGCAGGCGCCGCACTTGCCCTCGAGCTTGCTGGTATCGCGCAGGGACTTGAAGATAGGCGCGTTCTGGTAGATCTGTTGCAGCGGCGTCTCTTTCACATTGCCGGCGTGGATGGGCAGGAATCCGCTGGGGTAGACGTTGCCCACATGAGAGACAAAAAGGAAGCCCTTGCCGTCGTTCACCCGCCGCGTGGCCCAACTCATGGCGCGGGTCTGGCCGTCGCTGCTGGGCGTGCCGGGCTCGTAGGTCGAGGCACGGTTCGCCATGCCGGCTGGATGGCCCGCCGCAGGAACGGCGGCTCCAGGATGCTGAGCAGCGCTGCCCGTGCGTCCGGCGCCGTGGCCGATCTTGCGCTCCTCGAGATTGTGCTGCAAGAGGTAGCGGCGGTAGTGCATGGCTTCGGTGGTCTTGATCTGGAAGTTGACCCGGTGCGAGAGCTCGTAGATCTTGGCGAAGACCTGCTCGAACTCGTCGCCCGAGGGCAGATCGTCCAGTTGGCCGCGGCCCACGGGGATGAGGAAGAAGACATTCCACATGACGATGGCCAGCTTTTCGAAGAGGGCGCAGAGATTGTCCAGATCGTGGGCGTTGTGGCGGCTGATGGTGGTGTGCACCTGGATGGGAATGCCCGCCTCGTTGGCCCACTCGATGGCCTGGATGGTGCGCGCATAGGCGCCGGTGAGGCCGCGAAAGGCATCGTGGACCTCAGCGGTCGAGCCGTCGAGCGAGATACCCAGGCGCACCAAGCCGGCTTCCTTGAGCTGGAAGATCGCCTCGCGGGTCAGCAGCGGGGTGGCCGAGGGGGTCAGCGCCACATGCACGCCCTTGTCGGAGGCGTAGCGGATCAGCTCGAAGACGTCTTTGCGCTTCAAAGGATCGCCGCCGGTGAAGACGAAGATGGGCACCTGCATGGCCGAGATCTCGTCGATCAGCGCCTTGCCTTGGGCGGTGGTGAGTTCGTCGGGGTGGGCAATGGGCTGAGCGGCGGCGCGGCAGTGCTTGCAGGCCAGGTCGCAGGACTGAGTGACCTCCCAGATGGCCAGAAAGGGCGTCTCATCGAAGTTCAACCCGCCGCGGGCGGGGATGTTGTGCATCGGTTCGAGCATAAGACCTCCATCAAATCGTAGCCCAAGTGCGTAAAAAATTCCTGCGGCGGGGAAGCCGGGGAAGAATGGTACCGCACCGGAGCGCAACGATTCCACTCCAGAAGAACAGCGGTGGCGGGGCGCGGGCTGTGATTTAGATCACTCCAAACCAAGTTTTCTTCGACATCTCTCGTGTTTTGCGCTGGCTGTGAGCGGTTCCGGTCCACCCCCCGGCGACGCGCCGGAGCGGCTCGCAATTGCAAGGCGGTATTCCTTTTTTGAAACCGCCCGGTTTATTGCGGACTTGGCGTGATGCATCACACATGATCCTGTGCCGCCGAACACCGTATCCTGTTCAGAACTCTGCCACTGTTAGGCCGCACGACTACAGATGGCATTCCGTAGCAACGGTGGGCGGCGTCGGCGCGCAGTGGATTTTTTCTCAAAAAGGGTTCACTCTGAGAGACGCAAGAAAACGTTTGTGGAACGGGAAAACATCTCGAGATTGGAGGTTCCCATGGCCGCCACAATGAAGCCGGGCTGGAGCAAGCCCTCCACCATCCTCTTTGCCACCGAGATCCCCTCGAATGAGAAGGCCTTCGCCTTCGCTTTGGCCCAGGCGTCGGAGTTTGGCGCGGATCTCATCCTCTTTCACGCCTATGACACGCTGGTGGTAGCGGCGTCGGAGACGGCGGGAATTCGCTACTACGACTACGCAGCCACCGCGCGCGCCGAGATTCACCATCTGGAACCGCTGGCCCAACGGGCGCGGGCTTCCGGCATTCGCTGCGAGATCGTGGTGCGGCCGGGTCTGGCCGCCGACCAAATCCTTGCTTTTCTGCGCGAGCGGCCGATTGACCGCGTGGTGATGGGCACGCATTCCCCTGGACCGATCGGCAAGCTGCTGGTGGGTTCGGTCGCCGAAGCTGTCTTGCGCACAGCCATGGTGCCGGTCTTCATCGTCGGCCCCGACGTGGTGGACGGCAGCTATCGCAACTTTGCCACCCGCACCATTCTCTGCGCGGTCAGCCTGCACGAATCCAGCTACGTGGTGGCCATTTTTGCCGCGGAACTGGCGGCGCAGCATGGGGCGCGCCTGGTGCTGCAACACGTGATTCGTCCCCAGGAGCGCGCAGATGTGCTGGCCGGACGCACCATCGAGGAGCTTGAGGCCGACCTGATCGCGCTGATTCCGCTGGAAGTGCGGGAGAAGATCGCCATCCAGGCCATCGTCGTGCCCGGCGACCCCACCGAGGAACTGCTCTACCAGAGCCGCGCCCAGCAGGCCGACCTGATCGTGCTGGGCGCGCAAGGGGCTTCAACCTTTGCCGCCATCACCCGCCATGGGGTGGTTTACAAGACGCTGGCCCACTCCCACTGCCCGGTCCTGACGCTCTCGCCGCTGGTGCTGGCCGAGTGCGGGGTCAAGGGCGAACGGGTGCACGCTGCCGAGGTCTTTTTGGCCGGGGTCTTTTAAGAGCATTTTTCCTGTTGCCGCATCGTCCTCCCACCCTAGCCGCAAAAACAACAACGCGGCGAGGGTGGGGCACCCGATCTACTTCAATGGGAGAAATGCTCCAAGAGCCGAATTCACTACAAACAGCAATCGCCGGGACTGATCGAGAGATCGGCCCCGGCGATTTTGTTTTCCAGCGCCGGTTCTACGGCTTGTCGGGTGTGGCGCAGGGTTTGCCGGCGCACAGGGCGCTGGTGATGCCCTTTCCCTCTTCGATGGTGTAGATGCGGTCCACGGCGGGCAGTTTGATCTTTTCGACTGCGCCGCTGGGCCAGTGGATCTCGGCTTCTCCGGCGTCGGCCGAGTCGCCCAACCCGAAGTGGGGCCGGCGGTCGTGGGCGGAGATGTAGCCGCCGCTGGCCAGCACATCCTGCCTCATGCGCATCCCGTTGGCCTTCAGGTAGACGGTGGCGCAGGTGGCGTCGCGGGGACTCTTCTTTCCGGTCCTGGGGTCCACGCCGCCTACCAGTTGCATCTCGACCCAGTGATGATGATCGGGGTTGACGTTGCGCAGCAGCGTCGGCGGGCCGTCGATGGGATTGATGACCACATCGATCTTGCCGTCGTTGAAGAGGTCGCCGTAAACCATGCCGCGGCCCGGCGTGACCACCGCGAGTCCGGTTCCCCTGACCGGGGGAATGTACTCGAATTTGCGCCCCTTGGTGTCGGGAATGTTGTGGAAGAGCAGCGGGCGCTCGGCAAAGCTGGTGCCCCACTGGTGCTGATCGACCTCGGGATAGACGTGGCCGTTGACCATCATCAGGTCCAGCCAGCCGTCGTTGTCATAGTCGAAGAAGCCGTCGCCCCAGCCGACAAAGGGGATGGTGGTCTGGGCCACGCCGGCCTTGTAGCTGACGTCGGTAAAGCTGGCGTCGCCGTCGTTGTGGTAGAGCACCTTGTAGTCGTCGC
>CAZBPD010000071.1:0-16004 GCA_964493705.1 uncultured Occallatibacter sp. | reverse complement strand
CCTGGTGGCTCGCTTCGCCACTCAGACGCTTCTACAGAACTTTAAGGACTCAATCCGGCGATTGGGCATGGCTGGTCACGATAATCCGGTGTTCGGGAAAGATCTCATCATAGATTTTGACTAAATTGTCGAGGTTTAGCGTATGGCCTCTAGCGTCTTTATGTTCATGCAGCCACAAACACGCTTCCATGGATCTCAAATCGCTAATTTGGCCATTCCTAGACGCAAGATCGTAGGATCTTTGCCTTTCCGGAGTCAAATGGTGCCAGTGCATTGGCTTCTGCGGATTCCGTATCGCCCAATTTGAGCAGATCTCCTCCCAGGGAGCAGCTATTTGCGAACATATGCGAACGAGACCAGCCTCACACATGCGCTTTAGAATCAAATGATGCCTTGAAACGAATTTCGCCAATGCCAAGTTGTCGAAAAGTTCTGTATGGCGCAGCGAGACAAAGGGCTTCACCAGAAGATTTGTAATGATCGCTCTGCGGAATTCCGCATCAGCCATCTTTTGATCCTCGTTAGCCCGAGCTGCATCTTTCTGTGGCCATCGAATTGAGGCGTTGCCGCTATCAAACGTTGCGAGATAATCAATACGCAGGTTCTCATGCACGAGCACTACCCTCCATTTTTGCCTTCCAATGCTAACTGACAACCCCATTTTTCTTTCAAAATCTGCTCAACAATTTTTGCTTGGTGCGTGCAATTTCTCAACCTCAACGCAATAACGCTAGCCTTCTTTTCCGATTTCCCTTACTCCCGATTCTAGGCGCAGTCGCTATACTAAACACTGGGTTTGGACCATGCGGAAGGCGAATTTCAGGATTTTTCCGATGCTTTTTGCTCCGGCGCTGCTCTTGATCGCCGGCTGCGGCGGCATCGTAACTGCCCATCCTTCCAACGACGCCTTTTCCATCACGCCCGGCACGGCCGCCGTCGACACCAACTGCACCGGCTGCAACGCCGTCAACGCGCAGGGCCGGGCCGTGCAGCAGTTTACCGCCACGTTGACCGGCGGAGGCGCGGCCGAGGTCCTCTGGACCGTCACCGGGGGCGACCGCATCGGCGGCGCCGGCAGCATGACTGCGGACGGCCTCTACACCCCTCCCAGCTATCTGACCGCCGACCGGGTGCAGGTGCTGGTCACCGCCGCACTGGCCTCCGATCCAACCCTGACCGCGACTGCCGTCCTGAACATCACGCCGGGCTTCTTGCAGCCGCTCACTCCTGAGAACGCCGCGTTGGGCGCCAACGGCTCCGTCACCCTCAGCGGAATTCTGGCCGAGGCGGGGGGCAACACCGGCATCGAGTTCGCCCTCTCCAGAACCGCAAACGGCGGCAGCGAGTCCGCTGGCAGCGGCATCGGCGCGCTCAGCGCCACCAACTGCCAGCACAGCACGCAGGCTTTTACCACCTGTTCGGTCACCTACACCGCTCCGGCATCCGTACCTGCTACCGCAGCGGCTTATGTAGTGGCCACGGTCGAGTCGTTCGCCAGCGCTCCAGCAGCGCGCATCGCCGCCCCGGTACTGCTGAATACCGCTGGAGTATCGAGCAATCCCGCCTCCCATCAGGTGCAGTTCCCCACTACCGTGCTGCTGGGCAGCTCGGGCGGAAATAATGGCGACTACGACCTCAAGGGCAATCATGTTCTGGATTGCTGCGGCGGCACGCTGGGATCTCTGATTCAAGATTCGACCGGACGCAATTATCTGCTGGGCAACAACCACGTGCTGGCGCGCAGCGACCACGCCAACGTGGGCGACGCCATTGTCCAGCCCGGCCTGATCGACAATAACTGCTCTCCACTGGGCACGGGCTCTGGCCTGACGCCGGTGGCAACGCTGACCGGTTGGCTACCGCTCAGCGCCAAATCCACCAACGCCGACGCCGCCATTGCTCTGGTCACCTCGCGCGCCATCGACACCGCCGGCAACATTCTCGAATTGGGCAGCCGCCAGACCGACGGCACTCTGGCCGCCGCGCCTCCCGGCGTCTCTTCTACGGGCGGTAAGGGCGAAGCGCCCGCGTTGGCGCTGCGCGTGGCCAAGAGCGGACGCACCTCGGGGTTGACCTGTGGCGCCGTCACCGCCCTCGATCTGGATGTGACGGTCGATTATTACGAGGATTGCGCCGAGACCCGCCCCTATCTGACCAAGACCTTTACCCATCAGATGGGATTGAGTGGCAATGCCTTCAGCGATGCCGGCGACTCCGGCTCTCTGGTCGTGGACGCGACCAATGCCGAGCCGGTGGGCCTTTTCTTTGCCGGCGGGCTGGATAGCGCTGGAGTCAGCCAGGGCGTGGCCAATCCCGCCACCGAGGTGCTCAACGAATTGGGCGCGCAGGCGGGCGGCGGGCTCAGCTATTCCTTTGTCGGCACAGCCGACCATCCGGTGAGCTGCCTGAGCTACGGCGACAGCACCATCGCCGGCGCCCAGGAGCATAGTCTCAGCGCAGCCGAGAACGCGCGCCTCCAACAGGCGATGGGCGAAGCCCGCGGCCTGGTGAATCCATCGGCTGGGATTCTGGGGATTGCCGCCGGCAAGAGCGGCGACCGCCCCGGCGAAGCAGCCATCCTGGTTTACGTGGATGGGAACCTGAATCCGGCCATTCCCGCTACCATCGATGGGATTCGCACCTTGCCGATTGCCACCAACGCCTACGCCGTAGCCTTCGGGCAGGCTCCTCACTCGCCGCTGCACAGCGCCGCGCTTCCTTCTCTTTCTTCGTTCGCTCTCAACCAGGCCATCGCCGTCAAGCAGCAGACGGCACACGATCTGATGCGGCGCAATCCGGCGTTCTTCGCCGTGGGCGTCGGACAGAGCCTGGACAATCCCAGAGAAGCGGCGCTGGTCGTTTATGTGGACCGCAAGCGGGTTCCCGCGTCCCTGCCCGCCACCGTCCAGGGCCTGCGCACCCGTTACATCTTCATGGACCGCCTGCACGTGACGCGCTCCTATGCCACGCCGGTGCAATCGACGCTGCACTGTATGCCGCACCCGGCCCAGAGCCAGCCGGACCGCTTCGATCCCCTGCACATGCTTCGACCCCTGGGATTCCAATTCGAGGATTGATCCCGGCCCAATCCTCCTGCATCGTTCGAGAGTTGGCCTCCTGAGCAGCATGGCTCACCCCGTAAAGAATCTCACCCTGCCAAATCGGCCTCCCGATCCTCGCCGCCGCTCAGATGGGGGTTGTCGGGGAGAAAAAGCTGAAAGACCGTTCCCGAGGCGCTTCCCTGGCCTTCCGCCCGGCTGCGCGCGTGGATTCTACCACCGTGTTTGGCGACGATTCCCTGGCTCACCCACAGGCCCAGGCCGGTCCCGGTCACATCCTTGGTGGTAAAGAAGGCCTCGAAGATCTGCTTGCGCACCTCGGCCGTCATCCCCGATCCGGTATCGGCCACGACAAAGCGGATGCCTTCCTCCTCCGGCTTCTTCCAGTTCCGCGAGCGACGGGCGCGCACCACCAGACGGCCTCCTTGCCGGCTCGCATCCAGTGCATTGCCCATAAGATTGGCGAAGACCTGGCGGAGCTCCCCGGAGAAGCAAAACAGTTCCAATGAAGGGTCGTAATCCCGCTCAACCTGGAGGTTCAAGTTGCGTATCCGTTCCCGGTAGAGGCTCAGCACGGCATCCAGCAGCTCCGCCATGTTGTTCTTCGCGGGCAGCGTCGACTGGCGGAAGAAGCGCAGCGTCTGTTGCGTGATCTCCGCCACCCGGTGCGCTTCGTGCTCGGCCATCTCCACGTAATTGAGCGCCTGGGCGTCCAGTTGGCAGAAATTATGCAGCAGGTAGAGCAGGTTGGTGATGGCCTCCAGGGGGTTGTTGATCTCATGCGCCACCGAGGCGGCCAGGCGGCCGGTGGCGGCCAGCTTTTCCGACTTGCGCAGCACGTCTTCGGCCCGCTTGCGTTCGCTGGCGTCCAGAACGATCATGCCCGCCCAGCGCACGTGGTGCTGCCCGGTCCACACCGGATAGGCGCTCACCAGCCAGGTCCACGGCCGAACCGGCTTGCCCCCCTGGCCGCTCACTTCCAGATTGTTGACCGGCTCCAGAGACGAAAAAACGCGCCCCACCGCAGCCTCCATCTCTTCGGCTGCGGGCTGCGGCAGCACTTCCGAGAGGGTGCGGCCAATGTGCAGATTGATTGAAACCCCGGTCATCGCGGCGAAAGTCTGGTTGACGCGCACAAAGCGGCAGCGCTGATCGAAAAAAACCAGGCCGACCGGCGCATTGATCAGCACCGAATCCAGCAGAGAGAGCGTATCGTCGAGCCCTTCCCGCTGCCTGGCCAGCGTGGCCACCATGCGATTGAAGGCGACAATCAGCTCTCCTACCTCGTTTTGAACCGTGACAGGTAGGGGGAATACGCCATTGGATTCCGGCGCCTCGATCAGCGCCCCAGCCCCGCGGCGCAGCATCGCCAACGGCCGCGAGATGGAATTCGAGATCAGCCAGACCAGCAGCGCCGAAGCCGCCATCCACACAATCCCCAAAAAAACATTGCCTTCCAACAGCATCGAAAGCTGTTCCCGGTTCCAACTCCGATCCGCCTCCACCCAGGCAAAACCATGCAGATCGCTGCCCACATAGATGGGCCGCACGCCTTCTTGCCGCCCATCCTCCAAGGCGAAGACCCGCACAGCACCCGCCGTCGCTTGGGGCATCTGCGCCAGTTCCGCAGCATCCAGTTTGCTTTGCTGGGGATCTCCGCTACTGACCAGCAAAACATGGCCGGAGGGATCGGTGACTTTGACAAAAGCCACACTGGGATTCTGGCCCAGCAACCTCACCGTCAAACCGGCATGGGCGGGATGCCCCATGGCCAACGAATCCTGGGCCTCCAGAACCAAGGACGTAACCTCGCGCTGCAATTGCAGCGTGCTCCTGCTCTGCACTTGCTCGATCTGCTGATGGACCAGAAAAACCGAGAAGAGGGCCAAGGAGAGCGCCTCCAGCAGCAGCAGGCCGGTCAGCATCTGCCATCGAATCGTCCGCGGCCACCAGCGCATGGGCAACGAGAATCCTCCAGAAAATCGCGGAATCCAGTGTACCGGATGGACCCGCCGTGCAAACTAGCTACGCAGAAGCGCGCGGGCGATCAGCAGGCCGTGCAGGCGGCCGTTCTCGATGAAGATCTCGTTGGTCCGCATTCCGGCCACGATCACCCCGGCCAGATAGATGCCGCGCACATTGCTCTCCAATGTCGTGGGATCGCAGACCGGTTGCCGGTCTGGCCCCTCGAAGCGCACTCCCAGCCCCTCCAGAAACGCAAAGTCCAGGTGGTAGCCAGTCAGTGCAAAGACAAAATCGTTCTTCAACGTCTTCTGGCCTTGCGGCGTTTCCAGGACCACTGTGTCGAACGTGATTTCCACCGCCGTCGATTGAAAATACGCTTGAATCTCACCATTCTTGATACGGTTTTCGATGTCCGGCTTGATCCAGTACTTCACATGCGGCTGTATTCCCGGCCCGCGATGAACCAGTGTCACGCGCGCCCCATGCCGCCAAAGTTCAAGAGCGGCAATCGCCGCCGAGTTCTTGCCGCCAATCACCGTCACGTCCATCCCAAAAAAGGGGTGAGGGTCGACATAGTAGTGGTGAACCTTGGACAGGTTCTCGCCGGGAATACCCATCAGGTTGGGCAAGTCGTAATAGCCGCTGGAGATGGCCAGCTTGCGTGCATGGAGGGTCCCTGCACGGCCAAACCGATCCTCGGCATGCACCGTGAAAGCCCCATCGCCGCCGGTTACGCCCGTCACCCGCTGATACAGGTGCAGCTCCAATTTGTAGTAGGCCGCCACCTGCCGGTAATACTGCAGCGCCTCGTTGCGACTGGGCTTGGGGTTGGGGCTGGGAAAGGGAATGCCTCCAATCTCCAGCAGTTCCGGTGTGGTGAAAAACGTCATGTGCGAAGGGTAATGAAAGATGGAGTTACAAACACAGCCCTTGTCCACCACTGCTACCTGCAAACCGGCCCGTTGGGCCTCGATCGCGCAAGCCAGCCCGGTCGGCCCGGCGCCCACCACCAGCAAATCAAGGACCCTGCTTGCAACCGCCAACTCTGGGGAATCGCTCATGCCTCCAGCTTATTCCAGACGCCTCCCCTGGGCGCTTCAGGAATCTTCTTTCTCACTCAAAAGCCGATTGAGGCTAGAATGGTGGACAACCAGGGTGGAAAGGTGGAGTCGATGGCCTTGAACATCAAAGACGAGGAAACTCACCGGCTGGCAAGTAAATTGGCGAAGTTGACCGGCGAAAGCCTGACTCTGGCCGTGAAAATCTCGATTTTGGAGAGGCTTGCAAGGAAAGAACAAGTTCCAGAGCAAAAGAGCCGGATCGAGGCACTGATGAGGTTTTCTGAATATTGCGCGCCGTTTTTTAAAGACGGTCCCAGCGGGAACGAACTGATCAACGAACTCTACGATGAAGAAACCGGATTACCAAAATGATCGTCGACTCATCGGCATTGGTCGCAGTAATCAAGCGCGAACCGGACTGGGCAGCTTTGTCGGCTCGCATGAGGGTTGCCGACAGTCTGCGCATGTCGACGGCATCGTATCTGGAGACAGCGATTGTGCTCGATGGCCGCCGCGACGCGGTCATGAGCGCCCAGTTGGATGAGGTGATCGAGGATACGGGAATCGTCATCGAACCCGTGACGGAGACGCAGGCCAAGATCGCCCGACAAGCCTTCCGCGACTTCGGCAAGGGCAGCGGCCACCCCGCCAAACTCAACTTCGGCGACTGCTTCAGCTACGCCCTGGCCCGAGACAAGCGCGAACCCATCCTTTACAAGGGCGATGACTTCTGCCATACCGACCTGAACTCGGCGCTGGAGACCAATTACCCTATTGCCTGCCCCACACCCGCGCCATCTTTAAACGGAAACCGGCAACCGGACCGGAGCCTTCTACAAACTCGGGATGATCGATGACTACCGGATTGCTTTCAGTGGAGTAGATCGCGACTGTGCAGTGAAAAGGATCAATACGCCAGGCAAGGCGGGCGCCATTGACGATCCATTGCTCCATCTTGGCGTCCAGCTCGGCCAGAGAATCGCTGGGAGAGAGAATCTCCACAACGAAATCCGGTGCGAAGGGAAGAAAGCGTTCCTGCTCGCGCTCGCTCAACGCTGCCAAGCGGCTCGCATCGACCCAGCCTGCGTCGGGACTGAGCGTCGAGCCGTCGGGCAAGTTGAAGCCGGCATTCGAGCTGAAGACTTCGCCCCGCCCGTCTGCCTCGGCCCATGCAAAAAGCTCATGGACGACATAGGCCTCGCGAAGGTTGTTTTTGTATCCGCTCGGAGTCATCACCAGGATCTCCCCCGACGCCAGCCGCTCGACGCGACAAGGCTTGTTGGCCTGGGAAAAGCTCATCAATTCCTCGTCGGACATAGGAACAGGAGGACGCAAACGCACGGGCAAACCTACATTCTGAAGAGCCATCTCCATGATTTTGTCCTCCTCTCCGGCAGGTTCTTGGCCGCACTGAAATCCGCTGGTAAAGATAGTGTAGACCGGCTTCTGTGCGGATGCCAGCAGCGAAAACGAACTGCTCCGACTGCTTCAGCTACGCTCTGGCCCGCGACAGGCGCAAACCTCTCTGCGCGGAAAAAAGAGGCGATGCACCATGGCATCGCCTCGTGGAAGCGGCATTTCCCCCCAAAAAACTCATTCCTCAGTCTGCTGCATCCCCATCACATCGTCAAACGGCGTTCGCAGCAGGAAGTATTCGTTGATGGGGCGATCGTCGCTCAGCGCGCTGGTTTTGGGCGAGAGTGCGATGATCGCGTCCACGGTAGTCGGATTGTCGAGAAGCATCTTCACCTGCGCTTCGGGAGTCGACGCCGGCCCCCATTCCATCATGTCGGTTACCGCGCCCGCCGGCATCCTGGCCAGCAATTCCGCGGCGGTCCGCACCGGAATCGGCCGTTCGCTGGCCAAAAAATGCCAGCCCCAGCCTTCGATCCCGCGATAGACACGGATATACGGAAAGGAATTCTTGATCGCCTGCGCCACCGCGGCCTGCGTGGCTGGGTCGGCCTGCGGCAGCCATTGCTGCAAGATGCCGCCCGGCTCCAGCCGCTGCTTGGCCACGGTGTAAAAGTCCTGCGAGTAGAGCAGACTCGAGCCGGCCGTCTGCACCGGCGGCGGCGGATCGACGACGATCACATCGTATTTGGCGGGCGAGCGCTCCAGAAAGCGCCGTCCGTCGTCGATGACCACATGCGCGGTGGGCAGCGCCGTCACTTGCGCAGCATCGGAGTGGTAAAAGCCGAAGAGCCGCGGCACGCTGGGCACCAGTTCCACCGTCGTACTATCGATGCCCCAGGTCGTCACCGAGCGAAAGGTGGTGCCCATGCCAAAGCAGATCACCAATGCTTTGCGCGGTGTGTGGTCCAGCGAGGCCAGCGTGAAGTGCGCCATCATCTTGGTGATCGGCGTCAGGTAGGTCATTCCCATGCCGTTGACCAGCAGCCGCCGCTTCATGCCCTGCCCGCAGGCGATCACGGTTGCGGTCGAATCGCGCAGCACCTGCCGGCCGGGGAAGATGGACTCGTAGTCCTTGGCCTCGGCCAGGATGCCCACGGTCAGCACCAGGCTGGCGTAAGCTACTCCGCGCTGAAGGGCACGGTAGCCATGCCGGCGGTGGCCTGAAAAGGTCATGGCAAACCACGGCAGAGCCAGCAGAAAAACGGTCCAGTGTTCGCCAACGGTAGGCAGCAGCAGAAATCCGCACAGCAACGGGCCCACGATGCAGCCCACGACGTTGATCGCATAGGCGCGGCCGGCCCGTTCGGGATCGCCTCCCGACCAGCGGTCCACCAGCATGGGCGTCAAAAAGCCGGTCATTCCCGCAAACGGCATCACCCCCAGAAAGACCCGCAGCACGATGTGCAACGGCACCCGTGTATCCGCGGTCAGCAGCGGCAGAATGCCGAACAGCGCCAGCGAGATCCAGGTGAGGCGGCTCTCCACTCTGTGGGTCCGGCTCCAGACGCGATAAATCTGCGACCCAACAAATGTCGCCAGCAGATAGGCCACCAGAATCATGCCAAAGGAATAGACCACCGGGCCAATATAGGGTGTGAAGAGCCGAATCCAGATCAACTCCATCCCCATGGTGATCAGGCCGGTCGCAAACAGCAGTAGCAGGATCGTCTGATTGTTGTCGCCAGGGCCGTACACCGCAGGGGTAGAATCTGTGTCGCCTGCCTGAACTGGGCGGGTTGTCAGCGACACCAGAACCGCCGTCACCGCGATGCTTCCATTCAGCGCCGCGCCGATCAGCAATGTCTTGTGGAAGCCCAGGGGCTCGATGAGCAGCAGCGGCAGAAACGAGCCCATCACCGCGCCCAGCACATTGGCCAGGTAAAGAAAGCTGAACGAGCGCCCATCGCTCTCTTTTTGCAAGCGCCGGATGGCGAACATGGCCACCGGAATGGTTGCGCCCATGCACGCGCAAAAGGGAATCATCGTTCCCGACAGCCACAAGCCGGAGATCAGGTAGTAAAGGCGCGACGAGACAGCCGCGTGATCTGCCAGCCCTTCCAGCAGCCGGTGCCCCCAGACCAGTTCGGCCGGAACCACCAGGGCCGACAAACCGATCATGAATTCAAGCAGTCCGTACAGCCGCAGCGGATGAACCCGAATGCGGTCGTGATAGCGGCGCAGCAGCGTCCCCGCAATCCACGAGCCCATTCCCAAACCCGCCATGAATACGGAGAGAATAATCGATGTAAGCGCCGTGGTGACCCCAAACTGGGCCATCGACAGCCGCAACCAAATGAGTTCGCACAAAACGCTGCAGAACCCCGAGACGAAGAAAAAGCAGAAATACCAACCCACGCTGGCCTCGCAGAACGAATTCTTTTGGATTGCCTGGAAGGAGGGAGGACAATCACTGCGGGTGCAGATGCGTGTGCCTCAGGGAGATCGGCGTTGACCCGGGAGAACTTTGACTTCGCTCAATTAGACGGAATGAGGCTCGCCTCGATTACCCTAGGAGAGTCGAAGAGGAGCTTCCTTATGACCGTGATCCGTCCGGAAGATTTTGTCGCCAGCGTCGCTGCCGCGCTGCAATTCATCAGCTACTACCACCCGGCTGACTTCATCGCCAGCCTGACCAAGGCCTATGAACTCGAGCAGTCCCCTGCCGCCAAAGACGCCATCGCCCAGATCCTCATCAACAGCCGCATGTGCGCCGAAGGTCACCGGCCCATCTGCCAGGACACCGGCATCGTCACCGCATTCGTAAAAATGGGCATGGACGCCCGCTTCGAGCCCGGCGCACCCACGCTGCAAGAGATGGTGGACGCCGGCGTTCGCCGTGCCTATCTCGACCCCGGCAACAAGCTGCGCGCCTCGATTTTGGCCGACCCGGCAGGCAAGCGCACCAACACCAAAGACAACACCCCGGCAGTGGTCAGCGTCGAGCTGGTCCGGGGCGACAAGGTCGAGGTGACGGTGGCGGCCAAAGGCGGCGGCTCCGAGGCCAAAGCCAAATTCGCCATGCTCAACCCCTCCGACTCGATTGTGGAGTGGGTTCTGAAGACCGTACCCACCATGGGCGCCGGCTGGTGCCCGCCGGGAATACTGGGCATCGGCATCGGCGGCACCGCGGAAAAAGCCATGCTGCTGGCCAAAGAGTCCCTCATGGACCCCATCGACATGCAGGAGCTGATTGCCCGCGGCCCCTCGAACCGCGCCGAGGAACTGCGTATCGAGCTCTACGACAAGGTCAACCGCCTGGGCATTGGCGCGCAGGGCTTGGGCGGACTGACCACGGTGCTCGATGTGAAGGTGCGCGACTATCCCACCCACGCCGCCAACCTGCCCGTGGCCATGATTCCCAACTGCGCCGCCACCCGCCACGCCCACTTCGTCCTCGACGGCTCGGGGCCGGTCTATCTCGATCCGCCCAGCCTCGATCTCTGGCCCAAGCTCAAATACGACGTCTCCAAAGCGCAACGGGTGAATCTAGACACCGTCACCCGCGACCAAGCCGCCAGTTGGAAGCCCGGCGAGGTCCTTCTGCTCAATGGCAAGCTGCTCACCGGCCGCGACGCCGCCCACCAGAGACTGACCGCCATGCTCGACCGCGGCGAAGCGCTGCCGGTCGACTTCCGTGGCCGCTTCATCTACTACGTCGGCCCGGTGGACCCGGTGCGCGACGAGGTCGTCGGACCGGCCGGCCCCACCACTGCCACCCGCATGGACAAATTCACCCGCCAGATGCTCGCCGAAACCGGCCTGCTGGGCATGGTGGGCAAGTCCGAGCGCGGCCCCGCAGCCATCGAGGCCATCAAGGAGTTCCGCGCCGTCTACCTGATGGCCGTGGGCGGCGCTGCCTACCTGGTAGCCAAAGCCATCCACGGCTCGCGCCTCGTGGCCTTCGGCGATCTGGGCATGGAAGCCATCTACGAGTTCGATGTCGTCGATATGCCGGTCACCGTGGCCGTCGATTCGCTGGGAACCAGCGTCCACCAGAATGGTCCGGCGGAGTGGCAGCAGCGCATCGCCGGAATTCCGATACTACAGGGAACAAGGGAATAGGGATCAGGGATCAGGGATCAGGGATCAGGGATCAGGCGAGGATGCTCCCATCCCCTGCCGCACTGTGTCAAACCCGCATTCTGTCAATCGTATTGCAGGGATTAGAACGCATCCTTCAGTTTCCAATGCAACCAGTTTCCAATGCTACCGTCTTTGTTTCACCGCAAAAAGAGATCGGGCGCTATGCGCACAAGCGCAAGCGCCCGATCTTTTTTGTTCCCTTGTTCCCTCGTTCCCTTGTTCCCTGCTCTTCTACTGCTTTCCGAAGCGATATACGATGCCGGCGGTATAGCCCAGGCTGTTCTGCTGGGTCGAGCCGAAGCCGGTCGCGAAGTACTCCGGCGCGACCCGCAGGCCGATGTTGGGAGACAGGTTGTACTCGAACGGCAGGCTGGCGCTGGCCGCGTAGGTATATCCGTCCGGCCACAGGCCCAGATAGGTCGAGAGGTTCTGGTTGCCGCTGGTGTCGCCGGAAAAATTGCCATAGGCGATGCCGGCCAGCACCCGAATCGAGATGGCCACCTTGGGGTGCGCATAGAAGCGGTAGGTCGGCCCGATCATCCCCGCATACTGGCTGATCTCCGGCTTGGTGATGTTCTGATTGTTTGCCTTGGGCTCAATAAACGGATCGCCGTAGATGCCGCGACCGTCCACCGTCACACCCAGCCGCTCGCTGTAGTAGCGGGTGAAGCCGACGTTCCAGTTGTACTCGTTGACCCGTTGCAAGGTGCTGCCGGGGACGAAACGCAGGTAGCCACCGCCCACATAGGCCTCATACAGATGCGAATAGGCCTCATGGATAGCCGCAGCGCGGCGCTGCTCGCGGCGGGCCTTGATGCGCGCCTGCACGCTGGTGACGGACTGCATCTTGGCGGCAGGCGCCTGATCCGCGGGCGCGGGGTTGCTGCTCGAACTTTGCGCTTGAAGGGCGCTGAGGGCTGCCAATCCCAGCGCTGACAAAAGGGCGATACGGCGAAATGAAAACATCGGTCTCGGGTTTCCTCCACGGGAATACGGAAGCCCGCCAAGGCAGTACTTCCCCCCATAGGTATTAAATCATCTGCGGGAGCCTTGTGGGCGATTCAGCCAAGGATTGGACGCATCGGAGGCCGAATCGCCCCTCCGCCATCTCCCATTCCCCGTACCGAATCCGTGATCTTTTGCTTTTTACCCGGCAATTGCCCCCTTGACCGGCGCAATGGAGACAAATTGCAATAGGATGGAGGGCATGGAGGCGCATTGACGATGGGCCGAATCTTGCTGGGAGTTTTGATTGGCGTTCTACTGGTGCCGATCACCGTACTGGGCTGGTTTTGGTTTGGCAGGGTTCCGGTGGCTGTTGCCGACCCGCCCGTGACCCACGAGCAACTGATCGCAGGCATCCCGCTGCACGCCCGCATCAACCGCGAGATGATCAAAAAGGCCCCCATCCTGGTGGATGAGGACGACCTGGTCGCCGGCGCACATGTCTACCGCGAGCAGTGCGCTGTCTGCCATGGCTACCATGGCAAGCCAGCCGCCATCGGCGCTCACATCTTCCCCGCCGCCCCGCAGTTGTGGGAGAAGCACGCCAACAACGATACGGTGGGCGTCAGCGACGATGCCCCCGGCGAGACCTATTGGAAGGTGAACAACGGCATCCGCCTCTCCGGCATGCCGGCCTACAAGGGCGTCCTCACCGACATGGAGATCTGGCAGGTAAGCCTGCTACTGGCCAACGCCGACAAGCCGCTCCCCCCGGCCACCCTTGCCCTGCTGCACCCTGCGGACCCAGCCGTCACCGACGCGGCCGTCGCCGCCGCCGCCCTCAGCACCGCCACCGGCGCCAGCGCCAATAAGGACAAGAAGAAGTGAAGCCCCGCATCTGGTTGCTCCACAACTGATCTGGTTGTTCCACCATTGAATTGTCATCCTGAACGACCGCAGCGAGTCGAAGCACCTGCTTCTCGGCTTTTTGCCGGGTGCCGGGTGCCCCACCCTCGGCGCTGTCATTCCGAGCAACATGGCTCGTGTTGACGAGTTACGGCTGCAATGAACGCCACAACCGCCTCCCGCAGGGAGGCGATGAAAGTAGCCAGGGGTGAAGCGCAGCGGAACCCCTGGGATGGATGCCAAGATCTACCTCGCGCCCAGCAGGGCCGCGCTGAAACGTGGGGTTAGCAGACCCGTTCATGAGGAGCGAGCGCAGCGAGTCGAAGGACCTGCTTCTCGGCTTTTTTGCGGGCGCCCCACCCTCGGCGCTGTCATTCTGAGCGAAGCCGAAGAACCTGCTTTTGGTAACTTTTTGCGCCCAGGGTGGGATCTCCCCCTCACACCCCCAAACGTCGCTTTGAAAATCCCGCATTCCCCGCTAACCGCGATCTTGGTAGAATCGGATGCATGACGCTGACCCGCTCCCAGGCTCTCGACCGCTTCCACTCCACCGACCTGATCGGCCTGGGCTTCGAGGCCGACGCCCTGCGCCGCAAACTGCACCCGGAGAGCGTGGTCACCTACATCATTGACCGCAACATCAACTACACCAACTTCTGCACCGAGTACTGCACCTTTTGCGCCTTCTACCGCCCGCTCACCGGCCCGCGCTCGGAAGAGGGCTACATCCTCGATTTCGAGACCATCTACGCCAAGATCGCCGAGACCGCCGAGATGGGCGGCACCGGCGTGCTGATGCAGGGCGGCATCCATCCCGACCTCAAAATCGACTGGTTTGAGCGCCTCTTCAGCGGCATTAAAGAGCGTTTTCCGCAAATCTGGCTGCATTGCCTGACCGCCTCCGAGGTCCTGGCCATCGCCCGCTACTCCGATCTCAGCCTGCAAGAGACCCTGATCCGCCTGCGCGCCGCCGGCCTCGACTCCATCCCCGGCGGCGGCGCAGAGATCCTCGACGACGAAGTCCGTCACCGCATCGCCCGCATCAAGTGCAACACCGCCGACTGGCTCAGCGTCCATCGCGCCGCCCACAAGCTGGGCATGAGAACCACCGCCACCATGATGTTCGGCGTGGGCGAGACCTTCGAGCAACGCATCAATCATTTTGAAGAGGTCCGCCGTCTGCAAGACGAAACCGGCGGATTCACCGCCTTCATTCCCTGGAGCTTCCAGCCCAAGAACACCGCCCTGGGCGGCCGCGGCTGGGACGAGGCCACCTCGGTCGAGTATTTGAAGACCCTGGCCATCAGCCGCCTCTATCTCGACAACATCGAAAACGTGCAAGCCAGTTGGGTCACCCAGGGATTGAAGGTGCTGCAACTGGGCCTGCACTTCGGCGGCAACGACGTGGGCTCGGTGATGCTCGAAGAGAATGTGGTCAAGGCCGCCGGCACCTCGAACTGCACCACGGAAGAAGAACTGCGCCGCATCATCCGCGACGCCGGCTTCAAGCCCGTCCAGCGCGACACCCTCTACCGCACGATGTTCTTGAACTAACTTTTTTCTTCGCTGCGCTTGGGGTGCTTGTTCCTCCTATGCACTGTCATCCTGGGCGCAGCGAAGGATCTGCGGCCGCACTTGCGTTTAGGTAAGCTCTGAATAGGGATGCATAAACCTAAATTCGGCAGCATCCCCCATGTTCAGGGTTTTCTTTGTCTTATAACATCCATAGTTCCAAGTACTTGTCATCCTGAGCGCAGCGAAGGATCTGTGTTTCCGGCGTCACCCAATGGGAGAGAGAAAAACCGCAGATCCTTCGCTTCGCTCAGGATGACAACTGATTGATTATGAATCGCTTATTCTCCCAGATCAGGCCGACGATGGCGAAGGAATCGCCGGGTTTAGGATAAATTCTCTAAGTTGGCTCTTGCAGTCTTTCCCGCAGAAGCTGGGTCACCGAGTGGTATCGATCCCTGCGGGACGCGGTGACAAAAGCCGCCATTACCATGCGCCTGTACCGGCTGGAGCAGGGCAATTTCGGCGAGCGGCGTTAAGGGAAGCCAGGCGAATGACATCGCCAAAGAGAAGGAGATTTGAGCCGAGTGGAAGCGGAGGCAGCCATGAAAATGCTCGTCGGGGTCGGTTCCTATCACGAATGGGAAGTTGAAGAGTTGCGCCGGGACCGTGAGTTTGCCGTTGCCTATTTGCAAGTTGCCTTGGAGTGCCTGGAGAATCCCGAAGAGCGCGGCGGCGGGTTGCTTGCCCTGCGCGCCGTCGCCGAAGCCTACGGCGGCCTGGCCGCGGTGGCGGCAGAGGCCGGCATCAGCCGCGAGTCTCTCTATCGTGCGCTCTCGCCCAAGGGAAATCCTACCCTCAAGACGCTCATCGCGGTGCTGAAAGCCGTGGGCCTGCGCCTCTCCGTCAAGAACGAATGCCAGGTGCAGGCAGAGCAAGCCAAGTGCAACGATGTCTGTGCCGCGGATTGAGGAAAACCTCGCTGAACAGCCCTTTATCTGCGTTGTGAACGACCACCGGCTAATAGCCGGTGGCTTCGGGTTACGGCTGGAAGCCG
>CAZBPD010000070.1:0-16150 GCA_964493705.1 uncultured Occallatibacter sp. | reverse complement strand
TTGCCGCTGCTTCAGGGGTCTGAAGACCCCTGCTCCCTCCGTAAAAACAAACAAATGCGACGGTTACAACTGTTTCACTCGGAAAACGGCAGATCGATTAAGATGCGTTTGCCCTGGAAACTACAAGGCAACTGCATGAAGGTTTCGCACACGAGCGAAGTCGGTTTTGAAAGGGCACGCGGCAGATTGAAATGCGACTACCCTGGAACAGGAGTATGAAGTGCGGGGATCGTGTTATTCTCTCCGCATTATGCGAACGCTCTCTATCTACTGTGCTCTATTCACTCTTCTTGTGTCTGCATCGCTGCGCGCCGAGGACGCCGCACCGCTTCTTCCGAAAGACAGCCGTGCAGTCTTCGCTACCGCGGCGCCGCACTACGATTTTTCCGCGAGTTCCCTGAAGCCCTGGAGGCTGAAAGCAACCTATCAGCTCTACAACCAAGCCGGTGCGCCCACCGAAAAGGGGACGTACGAGTATTGGTGGGCTTCTCCGCAGGTCTACCGCAGCAGTTGGACACGGGCGGGAGCAACACATACGGATTGGCACACCGCCGACGGCAAACACGCCTCTCAGGCTAGCGGCAGTGCACTCGAATACTTTGAATTCAACCTGCAATCGACCCTGCTCTCCCCACTACCAAGTGCCGCCGATCTCGATCCCACCAAGTTTCGACTGCAGCGCGAGGAGATCAAGTTAGGCGATTTGAAGTTACCCTGCATTATGGTCGTGCCGCTGATGCCTCAGCATGGTCAGATTCAGGTTGTGCCTTTGGGGCTCTTCCCCACCTACTGTTTTGACCCGAGTCAGCCTGTTCTGCGCCTCGGCTACTCCTGGGGCTCGTTGACCATGGAATTCAACCACGTCGCCAGGGTTCAAGGCCGCTATCTAGCGCGGGAGATCATTCTCTATGAAGGGAATCGCAAGATCCTGACCGCAACCGTAGATGAAGCCACAGGATTGAACCCCACCGACCCGGCATTGACACCCCCTGTCGCGGCCATCGACATCAAGCAAGAAAGTGCGCAGATCTCTCCGGCTGTGGCGCAAGGTTTTCTCTTCAAAAAGGAGACCCCCGTTTATCCCCAGGATGCCAAGGATGCCCGCGTCGAGGGAAAAGTAGTGCTGGGAGCGATCATTGGCCGCGACGGCGGTATCCACGAACTGCGTGTACTTTCCGCTCCCTGGCCCTCCCTGGTCCACTCTGCCCTGTGGGCTGTCTCGCATTGGCAATACAAACCCTATCTGCTCAACGGCGAGCCGGTGGAGGTGGAGACCACCATCAACGTGATTTATTCTCTGGGGCGATAGTCTGGAGGCCGCCGCGCCTCTCCATGCGAGAATGCTTTCAAGGATTGCCTAACCATGCCGGAAGAACGCAGCGCTTATTCCATCCGACCAGCCACCGCGGCGGACATTCCCTCCCTGGTCGAGTTGGTCAACTCCGCCTTCGCCATCGAGGAGTTTCTGGAGGGCACGCGCACCGACGCGGAGCGCATGGCGGCGCATTTGGAGAAAGGCTGTATTCTGCTGCTGGAAGGCGCCGACGGCGCGCCGCTGGCCAGCGTCTACACCGAGCGGCGAGGCGAGCACTGCTACCTGGGCATGTTGGCCGTGGCGCCCGCCCAGCAGGGATCGGGACTGGCCCGGCGCCTGATCGAAGCCGCCGAGGAGCGCTTCCGCCAGCAGGGTTTGCGGACCATCGAGATCTCCGTGCTCAGTCTGCGCCCGGAGCTGCTCCCCATCTATCGCCGCTTCGGCTTCGTCGAGAGCGGCGTCGAGCCCTTCCTCTATCCAAGAACCTTCAAGGACGGCGAGGTCGGCAGGAACTGCCATTGCGTCGTGATGACCAAGCAGCTGTGAAGCGGCGAAGTTTGCAACTTGAGCCGTATGCAGGGAATGGCATCGGTCGTGCCGATAAAACTTGTAAAATCAATGGGGCCTTGTCGATCTCTGCATAAAATATCCCTGCACCGTCCCTCCAGGACTCCGGAGAGAACGGATGGAATCTCTTTTCCCCACGCTGAAGCGCGGGGCTAACCTACTCTGCGCCTACGGCGCTGCTGTGGAGACTTCCGCTGCAGGCCTCAATCGCCGCTGAAGAAGTTTTGTCTTCGAGAACCTGTATCCCTCTGCATCTTGGCGCTTTTCCGCGATTCTTGGTGCATTCGCATCGAACAACGATTCCGGCTTCGATCCATCCGCATTGGCCGCCGGCTTGGTCTTTGGGCGCCCGCGAGGCCACGGGCGGTTTGGCTGGCGGAGGCATTGCGACGGTTCCGGCCGACGCGTCTGAGCCGTCACGTAAAGCGCAACTGTATAAATTCGACACAAACAGGCCCTTCCCAGGAGCCGGCGCGGCGAGCTTTCCCGAGCAGCGAAAAGAGGCAACATAACTCAATACTTTCCTCTGAGGAATCGCTAGCCGCCCAATGAATATCGATTTATCGTCCGGAGGATAGGACGCGGGCGGAATCTGGACGGTTCCTGGTAGTCCGTTTTTCCCGCTTGTTCCAACGCCGTATTTCTTTGCGCCTCCCGGCACCGAGGTACTCAAGTCCCTCTCAATTGCGCCGATGAAGGGAGAGGTTTTGTTTTTGAAAGGGCATCAGGCATGGATTGGTTGAAGAATCTTCCCGTTTCGCGCAAGTTTTTGTACGCGTTTGGCATCGTGTGTGTTTTGTGTGTTTTGCTGGGCGGCTACACCTCGATCACCTTTCGCGGCATCGCCGCCAAGAGTGTGGATGTGAGCGACAACTCCTTCCCCTCGGTGCTTGCCCTCTCCGCGATGCACAGCGGCGCCAACACGGTACGGCGCGAGGACCTGGAGTTGCTGCTCTGCCAAACCGCGTCCTGCACCACCGACCACGGAGCCAAGCGCCAGAAGGGTCTGGATGAATATCAGACCAACATCAAGCTCTACGAGCCAATGGTCAGCTATCCGGGCGAGCGCGAACTCTACCAAAAGCTCTCCTCGGCCTACGGGCAGTACATCGACGTCAGCAATCGCGCCGGCGCGCTGCTGGCGCAGAGCAAGACCGGCGACGCCCTGGACCTGCTGACCGCCGACGCCACCATGGCCAGCTTTACCACGGCGATGACCGCCATGGACGACGACCTGACTCTCAATGCCAAGTACGGCACGGAGGACTCCAAGGGCGCCGCCAACGCCAGCACCAGCGCTACCTGGATCGGTATCGGCGCCACGCTGCTGATCGTCGGCCTCTGCGCGCTGACGGGAATGATCCTGACCAAACTGATCGCACCGCCGCTGCAGGCCGCCGCCGCCGCGCTGGAGCGGGTCGCGGAGAAGGATCTGACCGTATCTGTCGAGGAATCGGGAACAGATGAGATCGGACGACTGGCCGTGGCGCTGAACACCAGCGTGGCGGCCATGCGCAAGGTGCTGACCGCAGTGGCCCAGGGCGCCGACACGCTTTCGACCGCGACCACCGAGATGAGCGCCCGCTCGATCGAGTCCGCGGGCAACGCCAACACGCAATCCAGCAAAACCAACCAGATCGCCGCCGCCGCGCAAGAGATGACGGCGACCATCGGTGAGATCAGCCACAACGCGGAAACCGCGGCCAGCGCCAGCCGCCTCTCTGCCGACACGGCAAATCAGGGCGGCACGGTGATGCAATCGGCGGCCAACACCATGGAGAAGATCGCCGCCGCCACCAGCACCGTCAGCGCCAAGATGGACTCGCTGGCCCACCGCTCGGAAGAGATCGGCAAGGTGGTCAGCGTGATTCAGGAGATCAGCGAACAGACCAACCTGTTGGCCCTCAACGCGGCCATCGAGGCCGCCCGCGCCGGTGAGCATGGCCGCGGATTTGCCGTCGTCGCCGGTGAGGTTCGCCGTCTGGCCGAGCGCACCAAGGGCGCCACGGAAGAGATCGCCGGCACCATCCGCAGCATTCAGGAAGAGACCCGCGAGACCCTGCAGGTGATGGACGAAAGCCGCACCGCGGTCGAAAGCGGCCTGGGCGAAACCTCCCACGCGCGCAAGAGCCTGGACTCCATCATCGAGGCCTCCAAGCAGGTGGAGCATCAGATTCACCTGATCGCCTCGGCCGCCACGCAGCAAACGGCCGCTTCCGGCGAGATCGCCGAATCGGCCGGCCAGATCTCGCAGATCTCCACCGAGAACGCCCACGCCGCCGAGGAAGCGGTCGAAGCGCTCAAGAACCTGGCCTCCCTGGCCAGCGATCTGGACGGTATGATTCGCCAGTTCCGGTTGGAGAGCGATGGTTACTCTTCGAGCAAGGGCTCCGGCAGCAAGGCGAAGTCCAGCTACGGCTCCAGCCAGCGGAACGCGCGCTACTAAAGCTGCAAAAGGAAGAGCGGCAGGCCGGGTTCCGGTCTGCCGCTTTTTTGCGCCCAAGGCTGGTTACTCGGCCCAATTCTCGATCTTAAGATCCCGCACCCGGCTGAATTCCCGCACATTGTTGGTCACCAGAATCAGTCCCAAACTGCAAGCGTGGGCGGCGATCAAGAGGTCTTCACCGCCAATCATGCAGCCGCGCGCCTTGAGGTCGGCGCGGATTTGCGCATAGACGGCAGCCGCTTCGCCGGGATAAGCCACCACCAGCACATGACGCAGGAACTCATCCAGCCTGGCCCGGTCCGCCTGAGGACGCGGGGAGAGCGCCACGCCATATTCCAACTCCGATTGCGTAATCGACGAGATGCAGACCTCGCTCGGGTCCACCGTTTGAATCCTGCGCAGCACGGCCTGATTGGAACGCTTCATCAAATACGAGGAAATATCGGTATCGAGCATGTACGCCGGCATCAGAGGGCGCGCTCCTGCACCGGCAAATCTTCGACATTCTCCATGTACTCGGGCGAAGCCGTCGCCCCCGAAGTGAGAAAGGCCGACCAATCCCTGGGCCGCGGAGAAAGGATCACCTCATCCCCCTGCTTGCGGATGAAGACCTCGGAGACCGTGAACTGAAAATCCTTGGGCAGGCGGACCGCCTGACTGCGGTTGTTCATGAAAACCTTGGCTGTGCGCTGCATTCTCACCTCCGGCCCAGTTGGCATATACATTAGCATATCCCATCTACGTCCACGCAGAGATCGAGGGGTTCCATCAGGGCAATCGTATGGACGTAATTCCCTAGACAAAATCTCCGTTTTGCGCCGCCCCTACAGGGCTCCGGATGCCTCTTCTGGCTGCTTTCCCAGCGCTGAAGCGCTGGGCTAAGCACCATTGCGCCTCCGGCGCGGTAAAAATCGGGCCATTCTCCTGGATTCGGATTCATCCTAAACCCGGCGATTCCTTCGCCATCGTCGGCCTGATCTGGGAGAATAAGCGATTCATAATCAATCAGTTGTCATCCTGAGCGAAGCGAAGGATCTGCGGTTTTTCTCTCTCCCATTGGGTGACGCCGGAAACACAGATCCTTCGCTGCGCTCAGGATGACAAGTACTTGGAACTATGGATGTTATAAGACAAAGAAGATCCTGAACATGGGGGATGCTGCCGAATTTAGGTTCATACGATTGCCCTACCTGCGGCAGAGAGAATTCATACGGATGCCCTGGGATTTCCATCGCGACGAAGACACCAAAAAAGGAGAAGGGTACGGGATGCATCCCATACCCTTTGATCGTTTGGCTTGGTTCTAAGACCCTGATGTTTAGAACGCAGGAATAGGTTTTTCAAGATGGACAAACGCGGACGAGGACGTCCGCGTTCCAGCCGGCCGGGAGGCCAGCGCTACAATCTGACCCCGGTATTTCTAGCTCTTACGCTGGTAGGTTTTGGTGATGCGGTCGTGCCAGCAGAGGTGTTCTTCGTCGAAGAGCGCCCAGGCCACGCCCAGTCCCAGGGGCGCCAGCGAAAGAAGCAGCGCGCCGAGGCGGGCAAAGATGCGAGCGCGGCTGGGAAACTGGTCGTCGAAGGTGCACAGGCTGATGCCGGCGTATTTCATCCCCGGCGTGGCCATGGTCAGGGCAAAGAAGAGGATCTGATAGAGGACGGCCAATGCGGCCAGAGCCGCCGCCGCACCCACCTCGACTTCCTGGATGCTGGGCAGATCCTTGACGTGGCTGCCGGCCATGAGCACCCCGGCAAGGAAGAGTCCGGTAATCAGCGCGCCATCCACAACGACGGCCATCAAGCGCCGGTTCATGGGCGCACTTTGCAGCGCGGAGGTAAAGCGCGCCGGCTCGAGGTTGGGCTCCTCCAGAAGGGGATTGGCTTCGAGTTCCATGTTGGTCCATTCGGAGGCGTGGACCGTCTGGATGGGCGTGGGCTCAGGCTGTGTCGAGATGGCATGAGGATCGACCTCGAAGATGCTCAATTGGCCGTCGATGCCGCCGGTGGTGGCAAACTCGCCTTCGATGCGGCGGGGGCGCACCTTGCGCGTGGCCACCAGTTCGCTGGGAAATTCGATGAGATTGGCGGGGATGGGCTGGGCCGGTTCGACCGCCTCGATCATAGCGGTGCTGCCGCACTCGGGATCGGCGGGCGACCACCAATCCTCGGTGGGAATCTCGAATCCGTCGCGACCATGGGTGGCGCGCGTCGCGCCCATCTCCGGCCGGCGCACAGGCAGATCCGGCTCCCAGCGCAAGCCGAAGGAGTTTGTGGAAAGTCTCTCGCCAGCCGGGAATACGACCGGAGCCCCCTGCACAGGAATCCGCGAGGGTTCTGGCTGGGCATCAGGGAAGGATGCTCCAAAGGGTTCGAAGCTGGTCTCCCAGTTGGTCTCCGCGGTCCTCGCGCGGACCAACTCGGGCTCTCTGGCCGATGCTTCGACGGCTGCATCCAGACTAGCCAGCACGGCTTCGGCGGTTGCCTGGGCCTCCAAGGCCACATGGGTGGCGATTTCGGCGGTGCGCACGGCAACCCGCGCCTCGGCCGCCTGCATCTCGCTGAAACTGGGAGCCTGAGCATAACGGGCGGCCACCCGCGCAGCCGCCTGAGCGGCGCGACTGCTGCCGCTGGGGCGCATCTCCACCTGCACCGCGGGCAATGCCGGGGACGCGCCCCTGCGGCTCTTGTGCGCTGCCAGACGTAGATTGACTTCCTGTTTCCAGGAGGAGGGGTTTGGCTGGCTCAACGATGTGCTCAAGGCTCCCGTTCCCTTCTGATGCGGCTCCAGGACAGTTTCTACGGATTCTGCTACATCCCTTATCGTCCCCAGTCAGACAATCTTGAGTCCTCTGCTAGTAACGAGTTTGGTACATAGACGATGAATTCTCGTAGAAAACCGTCTGGCACTCCAGAGCAGATCCAGGATGACAGAACCCTTGCTTGAGCTTCGCGCCAGGTTGCCGCTTTTTGAGCAACGCGTCAACTTTGGAACCCTGCCTTGGGGGATTACCGATCCGGGAATTGCTCGATTTGCCTCGCCGCTGTGCGGGTCCGCTGCTCCGGGCCTTGCGGGCCGGTGCGGACGTTGCTCTCATAAAAGGAAGCAGATCGCGGGGAATTGCAGGTAGGGGATTTGGGTTCAGAGCTGCGTTGGAGGCCGCCTCAGCAGGCAACTCCACGCTCCAGGGTTCTCGAATGGCTCAGGCGCAACCATGCGCCGACCCATCCATAGACCCTCGGCCCAGCGCAGCCGTGGAGAAATCCACCACCGTGCCCGGCTCGTATCCCCGAATTTTCACCTGCGCCAGAGCTGAGAGGAACGAACTCCCTCCAAGGCAGGCCATCTTTGCTATGCTGGCCTTGGTTCCGGAATGCGTCCTCGTCTCTTACTGTTTATCACGCTGCTGTCTCTCTGTCACCTGCAAGTTGGGGGGCAGGCGTTAACTCATGCGGTCCCCGTGGCGGTTGCCGCGGCCGCGGAGGGCTCCGGCCCGGCGGCTACGGCTGCCGACGCGCCCCTGCCCTTCCCCGACGATCCCGGCCAGGAGATTCTGCCCGTAGCGCAGCCCGAACCCATTCCCCCAACCGGCGTGCCCGTGCGCTGGGAGGCGCGGCACCAGAACCGCGTAGGCGACGTGTTGACCCTCTCGGGAGACGTGGTCGGGTACTATGACGGCTACGTATTGCACGCCAGCAAGATTGTCTACCACCAGTCCACCAGCGCCGTCGAAGCCGAAGGGCCGCTGCTTCTGGACGGCGGTCCGGAGGATATTCATCTCACCGCCGAGCGCGGCGATTTGCGGCTGGACATGCACACCGCCCGTTTCTTCAACGTGACCGGCTCACTGGGCGTGCGTAGCGCCGGCCGGACCACGGTTTTCTCGACGGCCAATCCCTTTCGCTTTTCAGGGCGGGTGCTGCTGGAGACCGGCGAGGGCGTCTACCGCATCGTCGACGGAAGCATGACCAATTGCCGCCTGCCCCGGCCTGACTGGCAACTGATCTCCCGCTCCATCGAGGTCAACAACGGGGTCGCCTCGACCTCCAGTTCCCTGTTCAAATTCCTCGGCATCCCGCTTTTTTATCTTCCCTACCTGCGCCATCCGGTGAACGATATTGGGCGTGAGAGCGGCTTTTTGATCCCGATCATCGGTGCTTCATCGATCAAGGGTCTGACCGTCAGTGAGCAGGTTTACCTGGTGATGGGCCGCAGTATGGATATTTTGGTCGGAAGCGAATATTACTCCAAGCGCGGCTGGGCGCCCAATGGCGACTTTCGCTACAAGGGCGCCGGCGACGATCGGCTCCTGGTGCGCTGGAACGCGCTGCTGGATCGCGGCGTGGAAGAGGAGACGACCGCGACGGCCAGCACACCCTCTGTTTTGAAGTTGGTGAATCAGGGCGGCGTCGATGTCTCGGCCCAGGGGCGCAAGGACCTCACCGACAAGACCTACGTCAACGGCATTGCGGAGTATCTCTCCAGCTACGTCTATCGCATCGTCTTTAGCGACGATTATTCTCAGGCGGTCAGTTCACACGTGGGAAGTGTCGTTGGCTTGACCCACGTTTCGGGTGGTCTGGTGCCGTCGCTCTCGCTGGAGCGCTTCGAGAACTTCGCCAACTCCACGACCGGCTCCGAATCCCGCATCCTGCACATTCCCACCCTGCGCTACGATGTTCTCGACCGGCCGCTGGGCAGATCGCCAATCTATATCGGCGCCGGCTCCTCGGCGGGCTTTCTCGACCGTTCCGAACCTCTTTTCCATGCGCGCAACCTGGGCCGATTCGATCTTTACCCGCATCTTCTTCTGCCGCTGCACGGGGGCGACTGGAGCCTCATCCCAGAAGTGGCTTTGCGCAACACCTTCTACACATCGAGCGAGAACCCGGCAAGCCAGAACCCCAATGCGCATGATGCTTCTATCGGGATTCCCACCATCCGCCAACAGACGCTCAACCGCGCTGACGTGGAGGTCGGCGTCGATCTGCTTCCGCCCACGCTGATGCGGGATTTCACCGTCAATCGTTGGAATCGCGTGCTGCGCCACGTCATCGAGCCCGAGATCACCTACCGCTACGTCAACGGCATCGGCAACAAGCCGCAGAACATCATCCACACCGACACTACCGACATTGTCACCGACACCAACGAGGTCGGCTTCTCGCTCACCCAGCGGCTCTACATGCAGCCGCTGCGGAGGCAGCCCTGCGTTGCCGATGCACCCAGCGAGGGCGGCTCCTGCCCGGCGGCCGCGCGCGAATGGGCCAGTTGGCAGATTGCGCAGAAGTATTTCATCGATCCGACCTTCGACGGCGCGCTGACTCCCGGCGAGCGCAACGTCTTTGAGTCGACGCTGGACCTGACCGGAATCAGCTTTTTGAACTCGCGCCGCAACCTTTCGCCGATCATCTCCCGGTTGCGCTTTGAAGCCGTCAACAATCTGCGCATCGAATGGGATCTGGATTACGACCCCAAAGACGGCGACATGAAGGCCGACAACATCTTTGCCGGCTACAGTTGGGGCCGCACCACCCTGGGCGTGGGCCATGCGCTGCTCAACGCTGTCAACGAGCATCGCGGGACGGCTTCGACCATCAAGAGCCAGCAGGTGCAGCCCTTCCTGACCATCGGCAAACCCACCGCCGGCGGCTTCAACATGGCATTCAACGGCGGCTACGACTTTGTGCTGGGAACGGTGCAGTATGCCGGCGTACAGGCCAGCTATAACTGGAACTGCTGTGGCCTCAGCTTCGCCTACCGCCGATTCCAACTTGGCATTCGCGACGAAACCCAGGAGCTGTACAGCTTCACCATCGCCAACTTCGGCTCGGTAGGCGACATTCGCCGCAGCAACACCGTCTTCCGCGATCCATCTTTGCCGCCGCCCTATTGATCGCGCGCCGTTTTGCCGGGCATCGCCTTTTGCCTTCTGGCGCGTCTTAATGGCACGGAGCGGCAGACCGTTCACCCAATCGAAGGCGGTTCAAAGGCGGCTGCCCCACTGCTGGTGGCCGGCCGTGCCGCCTCCTCTAGCATGCGCCTGGAGTATTCTTTTCTCAGAGGGATTTCACTTGTCGCGACTCCATATTTTTGCCGGCTTGCTGGCCATCGGCATGGTTGCCGGATGCAAAGCTCAGACCGCTCCGCAGGCGCCTGCCAACCTCAGCCTCGATCGGCACATCGAGGTGATGGTCCGTTCCCAGTACAACGTTCCCCAGGACTACGACGTGCTGCTGGGGGCGCGCAAGCCTAGTACGATTCCGGGATACGACTCGCTGCCGGTCACATTGGCGCGCGGCGACCACAAGACGCCCATCGAATTCCTCATCTCCACCGACAACAAGACGCTGGCGCGGTTGGAGACCTTCGATCTGGTCAAGGACCCCGCGTTCAACATTGCTCTTACCGGCCGGCCGGTGCGCGGCAACCCTGCCGCCAAGGTCACCATCGTCAGCTACGACGACCTGGCCTGTCCCTATTGCGCGCGGATGCACAGCACGCTCTTTCCCACCACAATGGATCACTACAAAGACAAGATCCGGGTGATTTACAAGGACAACCCCCTCAACGAACTGCATCCCTGGGCGATGCACGCGGCCATCGACGCCAACTGCCTGGCGGCGCAGAACGGCGAGGTCTATTGGGCCTTCGTTGATTACGTGCACGGCCATGGCCAGGAGATCAACGGCGAGGACCGCAGCCTGCCCAAGAGCTTTGACGCCTTGAACCGCATTGCTCGCCAGCACGCCATGCTGGCCAAACTCGATCTGGGCAAGCTCGATGCCTGCATCGCGGCTCAGGATGAGTCGCAGGTGCGCGCCTCGGCAGCCGAGGCGGAGTCGATGCACCTGGAGGGGGCTCCGGCGCTCTTCATCGAGGGAGAAAAGGTTTATGGCGCCGTGCCTCAGGTTTTGCTCTGGCAGGTGATCGACCGCGCCTTGCGCGCCAACGGTGTTGAACCACCGGCCGCGCCTGCTGCTCAACCGCAAACAGCCCAATTGCCCGCGGCTATCGCAAAATAGTCGCATTTACCGCTATCGCTCGACCGGCCTGTGGATTTATCGTGGATGGCTGGGGTCTTCGCGGCCCCAAGGAGAGATCAGGTTGCACGAACAAGCTTACCGTCGTCTTCGTTCTCGCGTTGTTTTCGTCGCCCTCAGCGGCGGGTTGCTCTTGCCCGCTCTTCTGGCCGGCTGCCACCGCTCGCCCGCTCCGGATGTCATGGCTACAGTGAACGGCAAGGAGATTTTGCACGCCGATCTGGAGAAGAAGTATGTGAACTACAAGGCCAGCCTGGGCAACAGCCCCCAGGAGCCCTCCGACGCGCAGGCCAATATTCTCCGCCTGGCGGTACTCCGCCAGATGATCGACGAGGAGATCCTGCAGCAGCGCGCCGCCAAATTGAATCTCACCGCCTCGGACGAAGACGTCAACGCCAAGGTCACGGAGATGAAGGCGCCCTATACCCAGGAGCAGTTCGACGAGCAACTCAAGCAGCACAACCTGACCCTGGACGATCTCAAGCGCGACCAGCGCCGCCTGCTTACCCAGACCAAGCTGCTCAATAAAGAGATCGAGTCGAAGATCACCATATCCGACACCGAGATTCAGGCCTTCTACGAGCAGCACAAGGCGGAGTACAACTTCATCGAGCCGCAATTCCATCTGGCCCAGATCGCGGTCAGCAATGTTTCTTCTCCGCAGCCCGGCAACTTGCAGAACAACAAGGCCTCGGGCGACGCCGACGCGCGCAGGAAGATTCAGACACTGCACACCAAGCTGCAAAACGGAGAGGACTTCGGCAATATCGCCATGAACTACTCCGAAGCGCAGAATACGGCCTCAAATGGCGGCGACATGGGACTCATCCCGGAGTCCTCGCTGCGCAGCGATCCGGAGATCTTCGCCGCCGTTAGCAAGCTCACTCCCGGGCAGATCACCGACGTTTTGCCGGTTTACGACAGCACCGGTCCCGCCCGCCGGCCGGTGGGTTACGCCATCTACAAGCTCATCAGCCACGAGCCGGCCGGACAGCGCGACCTGAACGATCCCCGCGTGCAACAGGTGATTCGCCAGGGCCTGCGCGACGCCCGCGCACAACTTCTCAAAAACGCTTACTTCGAGGTGCTGCACAACGAAGCCAAGGTGCATAACTACTTTGCCGACGAGATTCTGAAAAAGGCCGGCAACTAGCTTTTCGAGCGGAAAAAGGCGGTCATTCCTTCGGGAGTGGCCGCTTTTTTTGGCTTATTCCCAGGATTTTGCAGGGTTCTTTGAAAGAAAACGCAATTTCAAGCGGGGCGAGCACAAGGAATAGATTCTGAATTTGGACGAGCGCGGCCGATAACGTCCGCATTCCAGCCGGCCCGGAGGCCAGCGCTACAGTTTGTTTTTCCGCACCGCAACACTGGTGGAAGCTCGCAAAGATGAGAGAGAGCGATAGGGGTGTGCGCGGGGGTTGCAATCCCTATCTTCATTAGCTAGTCTTTTCTTAGCAGTATGAGGGTGCAACGATGACCGAAGCGACCATGTTCGAGGCCAAAACCCAGCTTTCCGATCTCGTAAGGCGGGCGCAGCGGGGAGAGAAGATCGTGTTGACCATGGGGAGAAAGAAAGTGCCTGTGGCCGAGATCGTCGCCCTCAAGCCGGTGAAGGAGCGGGTATTCGATTTGTTTTACCACCCGGATTTCGAGATACCAGCCGACTTTGACGAGTTGGATGAGGCTGAATTGAAAGGCTGGAACGGCGAATTAGAATGAGAATCCTCATCGACACCCATTATGTGATTTGGGCGGCCGTGAAATCGTCCCGCATAGAGTCCTGGGCAAAGCGTCTCATAGCCGACCTCGATAACGAGATTCTGGTCTCCGCTGCATCCCTCTATGAGATCAGCCTGAAGGTTCGGAAGGGAAAATTGCCTGAGGCGGTTCAGTTCGAGAGCGACTTGGTTGAAAATATCGAGCGTCTCGGGTATTCGGTTCTGCCTCTGGAGCCGGAGGTCATGGTGCGTGCCGCACGTTTCGAAGAGATTCATGCCGACCCCTTTGACCGCATGATCGCGGCGCACGCAATCCAGCACAATCTACCGATTCTCAGCATCGACGACAAACTGGATGCCTTCGGAGTCAGGCGTTTGAAGAACCCGGCGCATCGACGCGGGGATCGATGAGCAATTGACGCTCCATGCGCACCGGTTGTGGTTCTTATCCTCGCCACTGGACCGGGATTGAGAGTTTCTCGACTTCATCAGAGGTTCCCAAGATTCCCCGTAAATCCGCATCCAGAACCGAGACACCCTGTACACAAAACGGCCCCCGCTTTAGCGGAGGCCGTTTGTTGATGCAGGAAGCAGGAAGAGCTACTTCATGTTACCGTTGGAGTCCATGACGATGCCGCCGGGACCCTTGGCCTTCTTCTCTTCGTTGGCCTTGCGGGTGCCCATGGCCTTGGAGGTCCAATCCTTGGCAGCGGCGATGTCGGCGGCTACTGCGGCATTGTTGCCGAAGTCCACGTCGGCCTTGTTGCGATAGATCAGGTTCAGGTACTGCATGGCGTCGTCGTAGTTGGCGCGATTGGCCACGGCCTGATTCAGGTACTGCAGCGCCTCTTCGACCAGCGGGCCGTTCTTGGCCGCCAGCGGCTCCATGACCTTCTTGGGGGCCTTGACGTTGCCGGCGCCGTCGTCGTTGAGGCCGGCGCCCTGCAGGGCGTCCAGCTTGTTCTTGTGGGCCTGGGTCCAGTCGATGACGCCAACGGTGTAGGCGGCCTCGGGATCCTTGGGATCGGCGGCCAGAACCTTCTTCTGCCAGGTCTTGGCGTCGTCGAATTTCTTGATGCTGAAGTAGATGCCGGCGATCTGCTTCATGCTGTTGATGTCGCTGGGGTCCTTGTCGAGCACCTGCTGGAAGATGTCGATGGCCTGCTGCGCGATCTTGAGGTTATCCGGCGTATCCAGGCCGGGAACCACATTCTGCGAGAGCGCGGTGGCCAGATAGCTCTTGGCCATGGGCAGGGTCGGGTCGAGTTCCGTAGCCTTCTGGAAGTGGCCGATGGCCTCTTCGAAGTGGGCGCTCTTGTAGGCTTCCACACCCTTGTTCAGATGGTCACGGGCTGCCAGGCGGTTGCACCCGCTCATGGAAAGCACCATGCCGGCCAGAGCAACCGCGAGCGCCGTAATACGTGCGGGTCCATTCATGTTCGTATCCTTCTCCTTCAGGTCGGGCCTATTCAGTCGCGAACCTGGAAACTCGTTGCTGCTGGCCGCGGGCGGGAGTTGCCGGAACCAGAATCATAAAACCGGGATGGAAAAATTGTACTCCTGTTTTTCACCACAGGGACCGCCCCAACCAGCGCCGGTCTGTAGCAGTAAACAGGTGTCGGCGCCCTATCGCCCAGCGTCTACGGGCTTCCCAACGCAGAGCAATCCGGCGTCGGCCGTCGGTACGGCTGCAACCGGCGCGCGCACGATCCCCTGAACGAAAGGGACCGGGCGCAAGAGAGCCGTTTACTGGCCGGCCAGGATCTTCGGCGTCATCATGCCGATGTGGTCCACGTTGGCCGCGCGGCCGATGTCGATGACCTCGGCCACATAGCGGAAGTCGACATCGTCGTCGCCCTTGACGAACATGATGCGCTCGGCGCGGTTGGCATAGATCTCGGTCAAACGCGCCAGCAATTCGGACTTCTGCACGTCGTTCTCGTTGATCTTGTACTGTGGCGCAACGCCGGCCTTGCCCAGGATCTGCACCACGATGGTGCGATCGTTATTCGGCTGCTGCTTCTGGGGGTCCTTGGGAGGCTGGGGAACCAGCGCATCCAGGCCCTTGGGCGTCACCGGCACGATGACCATGAAGATGATCAGGAGCACCAGAAGGATGTCGATCATCGGCGTCATATTAATGTCAGACGAGTAGCTGCCCCCGCCCCCAGTTGTCATTGACATGGCTTAAAACTCCTCGTTACTGCAAATCGTTCGATGGACTCGAACAGCCGGTTACACACCGCCTGCGAGGTTGCCTTCTTTTTTCTGTGTCAGCAAGCCCACGTCGTCGACACCGGCGGTACGCACAGCATCGATGGCGTCTTCCACCGCGCGGAACTGCGCACGCGCATCGGCGCGAATGAAGATGGTCTTGGTGGTCTTGTCGGCCAGCTTGTCGCGGACCTTGCCGCCCAAATCGCTGACTGCGACCTTGTCCTGCCCCAGGAAGACCCGTCCATCGCGCGTGACCGCAACAACGATGGCATCTTCCTTATCGGCATCGGGCATGGCGACGGCGTTTTCCACCTTGGCCATATCGACGGCGACCTTGTTCTGGAGCATGGGGGTGATGACCATGAAGATGATCAACAACACCAGCATCACGTCGACCATGGGGGTCACGTTGATGTTGGCATTGACTTTGCTGCCTTCGTTACGAACTGCTACTGCCATCGTTTTGGCTCCGTGCCTGTGAATTTGTATTCCGGATGGCTGCCGGGATCACTGGCGAACCGCCTGACCGGCGAGGGAAGCAAACCGGCGGGTGGGAGAGAGCCTGCGCGCTCTCCCACCTGCCACAACTTCCCGCTCTCGCCGCAAGCCGCCTCGCTTAGCGCTTGTGGCTCTGCTTGATGAAGTAGTCGACGAGCTCGCTGGAGGAGTTGTCCATCTCCACGTCGAAGGACTCGACACGACCGGTGAAGTAGTTGAAGGCCATGACGGCGGGGATGGCGACCAGCAGGCCGAAGGCCGTGGTGACCAGGGCTTCCGAGATACCGCCGGCGACCGCGCCGATACCCGAGGTCTTCTGGGTGGCGATCTGCTGGAAGGCGTTCAGAA
>CAZBPD010000069.1:0-16529 GCA_964493705.1 uncultured Occallatibacter sp. | reverse complement strand
CAAGAACCAACTACCCTGAGGAATGGGATTCTACAGAACTTTTGGGACTTGACTCAATCGCCGGAACAGCCATATTCAATGCTCGTCGAAAGGGAACTTAACGACTATATAAGACTGCGCAAAAAACAGTATGGAAGAATCTCTCCATTTTTATCGAGAATGGAAGATACGGTGAGGGAATGCTGTGAGCGCGGAGTCCGTAGGCGTGAGTTTTACACCAAACTTGAGGGCATTGAGAATGAAGCGTTGGCGAGATCAGGTCGCAGCGCACAAGAAAATATGGATGAAATCGCGGCACTCAAGGCGTTTGTAATCAATGAAGCATTTTACGGGGAGTTTCAGCAATTTGACCGATATTCATGCGGCTCCAATGCAGGTGAAGCTAAGGTGATAGCCAGCAGAGACATTACGAAATCTTGGTTGGAGGGCGATTGTATTTTGACAGGGCTGCGTGGTCAAGACATGATCGATTTGCTGGAAAAGGAAAAACTTCCTATTTTGGATGCGATTTCTCTTGAAGACATATTGGAATGGCATACCGCGACTCACAATGTAGCCTGCGCGTTTCAAGAGAGTCTTACTAGTATGCTCGATTTGCATAAAGTGCCGCGCTCTTTGAAAGACGAGGCAGGTATTTCCGCATGTGTGCGCCAGCACATCGAGAACATACGGGCATGCATGATTCGCTCTTTCTCAGATCAAAACAGGAAAAGCCTTCTGGAAGCTCCCTGGTCAGAGGTGTATTTCGGACTAAATTCGGATATCGGGTCTCGCCTCACTGCCGGCGGCGTAGCAGCCTTGATCGGTCTTTGCAGCCGTGAACTAGGCGTGATTTCTCTACTTTCCGCTGGGTATATAAACATGTTATTCAAGAAATGCTCCAAGAGCGAAAATATGGTACATTTTGAAACCTCGCTCGAGTTCAGTCTGCGTGAAAACATTTTGGGGGAAGCCTATGTCAAATGATGTAAAAGCAGAGAAGTGTGCTCCGAGAGAAAGTCAGTGGCTTCTGCCCGAGGATTGGGCTTGGGTTCAGATGAGTGTGCCGATTGTCTGCGTAGATATTATGCCGATTCGACTCTCTCGCACTGTATCGAATAGGATTAAGTCAATCGGTTTGATATCGAGAATTACACAACGGGGGACGTTGGGATGGTGCCTCATAGGGGGAAGGCTACTTTATGGAGAATCTCTTGTGGTGGCAATCCGACGGCAAGTTAAGGAAACTCTTGGGAATCGCATTCGTGCAAATCTTTCTCGGAAGACGAATCCGGCTTTCATAGCGCAATACTTTCCTTCGGGCAAGCACCCCTTCTGCCTTGACCCGCGTCAACATTCCGTGGGTCTAACTTATGCGGTTGAACTTGAGGGAATCCCGAGCCCTCGGGGTGAAGCTTCAGCATTTGAATGGTTCGGAGTAGACAATCTGCCGTCTTTCAAATTGTTTGGTTTTAACCAAGACAGGATAGTAAAGAGATGTCTTGAATCCCTTCGAGAAAACGGCAGTCACTCTCAGCGCGATTGATCAATAATGGCTAGCTTAAGCGCTTTGCAGAATATGGGTGCGTCCCGTTTCCACGCAGCATCTCAACTGATTCATGATCCCACAGGCTCGTCAGATTGTAGGGAGCAACCGCTTACAGTAGCGCAAGGCTAATCCTATGTTGCACTACGAGAGCACGCGGCGCAGGAATCCGCGCAGGCCCAGGCGGCCCAGGGCGGCGGTGAAGACGGTCAGGGCCAGCAGCACCGCCCACCAGGGCATGTGCGGTACGCCGGGCGTGACGGCGGCGCGCAGCCCCTCGCTCATGTAGACGATGGGATTGATGAGGACGCCGTATTTCATGGCCGCGATCTTGTCCAGGCCCGACCAGGGGTAGTAGACGCAGCCCAGGAAGGTGATGGGCACGAGCACGATGGAGAAGACCAGTCCGATCTGTTTGGGAGGAACGAAGGAACCGATGGCCAGTCCCATCGATCCGGCCAGCAGGCTGGAGAGGATCAAGACGATGACCAGAAAGGGCCAGTTGTGCAGGTCGGCGCGCACCGGCGAGGCGGGCACGTAGAAGGCCATGGGAATCACCAGCAGCGCGGCCAGAATGCTCTGCATGGCGCTGAAACAGACCTTTTCCAGAGCCACTGCCCAGAGCGGGATGGGGCACATGACGCGGTCGTCGATCTCGCGGGTAATGCCGAATTCGGTGGAGAGGGGCAGGGCCACGGCGGCGATGCCGGTGAACATGATGCCGACGGCCATCAATCCCGGCAGCAGGATGGCGCCGAAGTTGGCTCCCCCCGCAGCGGCCATGGGGTTGGCGCCGCCGCTCATGTGCGGCAGTACGTAGGTGAAAACGAAAAGGAAGAGCAGCGGCTGCATTCCGACGCGCATCACGAAGGGTCCCAACTCCCGCGTCAACACCCGCAGGTCGCGCAGGTACAGGCCGACGAAGGACTTGATGAAGAAATGAGTGGTCATTTCCGGACTATTCACGCAGATCCCTCCCGGTGAGGCGAATAAAGACGGTTTCCAGGCTCGGTTCGGCAATGGACAGGTCGCGCAGGCCGTGGCCGGCGGTGACTTGAACCAATTCGGGTAGCAATCCGTCAGAGGTCGCGCCGATGACGCGCAGGCCGTCGGCGGTGACTTCGGCGCTGCTCACGTCGTCGCGCTGCTTAAGTTGGGCGGCGACGGCTTCAAGACCCTCGAGCGACTTGAGTTTGAGGTCGAGAATGGTCTGCGCGCCGAAGGTGGTCTTCAGTTTTTCCGGGGAGCCCAGGGCCAGCACACGGCCGTAGTCGATGATGGCCACGCGATCGCTGAGCTGGTCGGCTTCTTCCATGTAGTGAGTGGTGAGCAGAACGGTGATGCCTTCCCTGCGCAGCTCCTGGACCGCCGACCACATGGCCATGCGGCTCTGCGGATCGAGCCCGGCGGAGGGCTCGTCGAGAAAGAGCACGGCGGGCCGGTGGGCAATGGCGCGGGCAATCTGCACCCGCTGCGCCAGGCCGCCGGAGAGCTGGTTGGGATAGACCTTCTTGCGCTCGGTGAGCAGAAACTGCTTGAGCAACTCGAGCGACCGCGCCCTGGCCTGCAAGGGGCTGAAGCCGAAATAGAGGCAGTGGAAGTAGAGATTCTCATAGACCGTCAGCGAGCGGTCGAGTGTATTGAATTGGGGCACTACGCCAATCTGGCGGCGCGCATGGGCCGGGTCTTTGACCACATCGATGCCGTTGATGCGGACCGTGCCCGCGGTGGGCAGCGTGCGCGTGGTGCAGATGCTGATGGTGGTGGTCTTGCCGGCGCCGTTGGGACCAAGCAGGCCGAAGATCTCACCCTGCTTCAGCTCCAGATCGATGCCGTCCACGGCCACTACGCGCAGCTTGGACTCAAAGACTTTGGTCAGTGCTTCGATTTGAACGATCAAAGGATCACCCGCAAAGGTCCAACTGCAAGCGTCACCCAGCAGCGGAGGGGAAGTGCGTACATCCATCAGAGTATCCCATCGGATGGGTCCTGGTTGCTCTGGTGAAATTCGCTCAGAGGGATTTGTGGCGCAGGGCGTGGAGGAAGACAAAGAATAGGCGCTCCGACCGGCCGTGCGGCCCATCGGAGCAGGTTGCAGGAGCGCTCTTAGGGAACCTCTGATTAAGTCGGAGGTTTAAAGGGTACGGGCTTTAGCCCGTACATAAAGCTCAAAGAATCAATGGGCTTTAGCCCTTGAGGGAAGGTTGGGTCAAAGGAAACACACTTAATCAGAGGTTCCTTAGACCTGCACCTTGATCGCCGAGGTCTTCCAGATGTCGGCGCAGTAGTCGCGGATGGAGCGATCGCTGGAAAACTTGCCGATGCGGGCAACATTGAGAATCGACATGCGCGTCCAGGCGTCGTGATTGAGAAAATCCTTGCTTACGCGATCCTGGGCGTCGATGAACGATTGGTAGTCGGCCAGCAGCATGTACTCGTCGGCATTGAGCAGGGAATCGACCAGCGGCTGGAAGAGGCCACGGTCGCCGCGCGAGAACTCGCCGCTCAGCAGCGCGTCCAGAACCTCGCGCAGTTGCGAGTTCGATTCGTAGAACAAGCGCGGGGCGTAGCCCTTCTGCTTGGCCTCTTCCACCTCGGGGGTGGTCAGGCCGAAGAGGAAGAAGTTCTCCGCGCCGACTTCTTCGCGAATCTCGACGTTGGCGCCGTCCAGGGTGCCGATGGTCAGTGCGCCGTTCATGGCGAACTTCATATTGCCGGTGCCCGAGGCCTCCTTGCCGGCCAGTGAGATTTGTTCGCTGAGATCGGCAGCGGGATAGACGCGCTGCCCCAGCTTGACACTGAAATCGGGCAGAAAGATCACCTTGAGGCGATCCTTGACGATGGGATCGTTGTTGACCACCTCGCCCACGGCGTGAATGAGCTTGATGATGAGCTTGGCCATGCGGTAGCCGGGCGCGGCCTTGCCTCCGAAGAGGAAGGTGCGGGGCACGATTTCCATCTCCGGGTTGCGCTGCAAGCGTTTGTAGAGGGTGAGGATGTAGAGCACTTGCAAGTGCTGGCGCTTGTACTCGTGGAGGCGCTTGACCAGCACATCGAAGAGGGAGTCGGGGTCCAGGCGGTAGCCCATCTTTTGCTGGATCTGGGTGGCCAGGCGCAACTTGTTCTGGCGCTTGATGGCGGCCCAGATGGCGCGGAATTCGGGGTCGCCGGCCAGCGGTTCGAGGTTACGCAGTTGGTCCAGGTCGCGTATCCAGCCGGCGCCCAGATGGGAGGTAAGCAATTGCGCCAGCCGGGGGTTGCTCAGCACCATCCAGCGGCGCGGGGTGACGCCGTTGGTCTTGTTACTGAACTTTTCCGGAGAGATCTTGTAAAAGTCTCTCAATACATGGGTCTTCAGCAGCTCGGTGTGGAGCGCGGCCACGCCGTTGATGGCATGGCTGCCAAGCGAAGCCAGATGAGCCATGCGCACGAACTTCTCTCCGCGTTCGTCGATCAGAGAGAGACGCCTGACCAGATCCTCGTCGCCGGGATACTTGCTGCGCAGGTCCTCGATATGGCGGCGGTTGATCTCGTCGACGATCTCCAGGTGGCGGGGCAGCAGCGCGCCGAAGAGGCTGCGGGGCCATTGCTCCAGGGCCTCGGGCAGCAGGGTGTGGTTGGTGTAGGAGAGCGTCTCCTGGGAGGTATGCCAGGCCTCCTCCCACTCCAGATCGTGCTCGTCGAGCAGCAGGCGCATCAGCTCGGCCACGGCGATGGCCGGATGGGTGTCGTTCATCTGAATGGCGAAGCTGCGGTGCAAATCGGCCAACGAACGGTTGCGCGAGATCTGAATGTGCAGGATGTGCTGCAGGCTGCACGAGACAAAAAAGAATTGCTGGGCCAGGCGCAACTGCTTGCCCTGGATGCCCTCGTCGTTGGGGTAGAGGATCTTGGAGATGTTCTCCGAGGCCACCTTGTCGGCCACTGCGCCGAAGAAGTCGCCGGTGTTGAAGGTGTTGAAGTCGAAGCTCTCCACGGCCTGCGCCGCCCACAGACGCATGGTGTTGGCGGTGTTGGTCTTGTAGCCCAGAATGGGGGTGTCGTGGGGAACCCCGCGCACCACGCGCTGGGGAATCCACTTCACATGCAGGCGGTTATTGACGTCCAAATAGGACTCGGTGCGGCCGCCGAGCTTGACCTCGAAGGCGTCCTCGGGACGCTCCAGCGCCCAGGGATTGCCCAGGCGAAGCCATTTGTCAGTGGTCTCGACCTGCCAGCCGTCGCGGATTTGCTGATCGAAGATGCCGTACTCGTAGCGGATGCCGTAGCCGATGGCGGGAATGTCGAGGGTGGCCAACGAGTCCATGAAGCAGGAGGCGAGACGGCCCAGGCCGCCGTTGCCCAGCCCCGGCTCCTCCTCCTGCTCGATGAGCACGTTGAGATCGATGCCCAGCTTGCGCATGGCCCGATCGGTCTCGTCGTAGATGCCCAGATTGATGAGGTTGTTGGCCAGATGGGGCCCGGTAAGGAACTCCGCCGAAAGATAGCAGACGACGCGTACATCCTGGCCCTTGTAGCGGCTGGAGGTAGCAATCCAGCGCTCTACCAAGCGGTCGCGTACGCAGTGCGCCAACGCCATATAGAGGTCGTTGACCGTGGCCCGTTCCAGTGAGCGCCCCAAAACGAAGAAGAGATTGTCGAGAAAAGACTGTTCCAGTGATTCCACCGTCAAGGCTGTTCTCTGACACTTATCCGATTCCACTTGTTGCGGTTTTGCGGCGGGATTCTCGGCCATCTTCTACCTCGTTCCCCGAAGTGTGGAATTCTTCTTCCGGGGAGCTGTCCTTTCACGATACGACCGGCAATTGCGTGGCGCTATGAAAAAGCATCCAAATCCGCGCCGGGGAACCTAGAAAGGACCATTCTGAAAACCTTCTGGCTGGTTTGGGCCGGGAGTGAAGAATCAATTTGTTACGAACGGTCGAAACGAGCCCAGTGTACAGGACCAGATGAACAGACCATGTGATTCGGTGCCGCTCTCGGTGGAGTACGGGCGAGGACGCCCGCACTACAGCCGTCCAAGGGGCCAGAGCTACATTCCCGGGCTCACCGAATCCATAGGTCACTAGTTGACCGAGAGCACCAGCTTGCCGAAGTGCGAAGCCTCTTCCATGCGGGCCAGGGCTTTGCGGGCCTGCGACCAGTGGAAGTTCTCGCCGACGGGGCGAATCTGAGCCAAAGTCAGCGCCCGGTTGAGGGCCAGGAAGTCGGCGCGCGAGCCTACGTAGATTCCCTGAATGCGGGCCTGCTTGTGCAGGATCGCCGCCAGCGGGAAGGACTCTGCGGGGCCGGCTGCGTTGGTCTGGCTGAGAACGCCCACCTGGGCAATCACGCCGCCGGGGCGCAGGGCGCGCAGCGAACGGGGCAGCGTGCCCAGCCCGCCCACCTCGACCACCAGATCGACGCCCAGGCCGCCGGTCTGCTCCAGCGCCCAGCGCTCCCACTCCGGTTGGCTGCGGTAGTTCAGGCCGGCGTCCAGACCCAGGGTCTGCGCCATTTGCAGCTTTTCGTCGCTGCTGCTGATGCCCAGCACCCGCGCTCCCTGCAAACGGGCCAGTTGCAGGGCGAAGATCGACACTCCACCTGTTCCCTGAATCAAGACGGTCGAGCCGGGACGGAGCTGGCCGGCGGCCAGGGCGTTCCAGGCGGTGACGGCGGCGCAGGGCAGGGTCGAGGCCTCTTCGTAGCTGAGATGGTCGGGAATGGCCACCAGGCCGGATTCCTTGACGACGATGCACTCGGCCAATACGCCGTCGATGTCGCCGCCCAGAGCGCCGCGGGCTTTTTCAGCGGTAATGGGGCCGTCCAGCCAATTTTGCATAAAAATGGGTGCGACGCGGTCGCCGGGTTTGAAGGCGGTTACGCCGGCTCCCACCTCGGCCACAATCCCAGCCGCATCCGAGCAGGGAATCCGCGGAAGGCTCAATTTGGGGTTGTAAATGCCCTTGATGAGGAGCAAATCGCGGTAGTTGTAAGAAATCGCACGAATTTCTACCAGCACTTCGCCGGCCTTCGGCGTGGGGGTGGGACGCTCCGCAAACTCTAGGGAATCAATGCCAAATGACTCAATCTGCCAAGCCCGCATAGGGAATTCCTCCGCTTTCTCGGTGGGGTCTGGGTCAGCCTGCGGGACACAAGGCCGCAAAGTCCCCGTAGAATGAAGATATGGCCCGTGGTTGGGAAAGTAAATCCGTGGAGGATCAGATGGCAAATGCAGTGCAGGAACTCGAGGCAGGCCCCGAGAACAGCTCCGCGAAAGAAGAGGCCAAACGTCAAGCCGATTTGACGCGCCAGGATCGCGCCCGGCAGATTCAGGGACTGGAATTGCAGCGGGAGAACATCCTCTCGCAGCGTACCTCGCACCCGGCGCGCCGCGCCGCTCTGGAAGCCGCCCTGGCCCAGATCGAGGCGCAGCTCGAAGAATTGGGATAGAAAACAGTGATCAGTGGTCAGTTGTCAGTGGTCAGTTCAGGCGAGACTGCGTCTCGCCTTTGTTCGCTGCATGACTGAGGATGGCGAAGATTTATCATCCGCATCTCATTTAGCTTTCTCGTCGGAAAGTGCCTTGCGGGGTATTGTGGCCATCCGGGCGAAGAGTACGCGCTGATGAGTGTCGGCCACTTCGACAAGCGATTGAATTTCGTTGGCCAGCGAATCTTCTGGCCGCAAGATCGTCTTTCACTGACAACTGACAACTGATCACTCGGATCTATGGAAGAGCAGGGAATTGGCCTGCTGCACCGGGGTAAGCAGAATGCGGGCGATATTTACATGCGCCGGCCGACAGGCGGCCCAGACGATCGCCTCAGCCACATCGGCTGGGGTCAACGGCTGCACACCCTTGTAGACATTGGCGGCGCGCTCGGTATCTCCGTGGAAGCGGACGATGCTGAACTCCGTCTCCACCATCCCCGGATCGACGGTAGTGACGCGGATCGGCGTGCCCAGTACATCCTGGCGCAGTCCATCGTTGATGGCCCGTTCGGCGGCCTTGGTGGCGCAGTAGACGGCGCCGTTGGGGTAGGTCAGCTCACCGGCTGTCGAACCCAGATCGATGATGTGCCCGCTGCCCCGCTCGACCATGCCGGGAACCACCGCACGAGTGACGTAGAGCAGTCCCTTCACGTTGGTGTCGATCATCTCTTCCCAGTCGTCGATCTGGCCGGCGTAGAGTTTGTCGAGTCCGCGGCTGAGGCCGGCATTGTTGACCAGGATGTCGATGGCCGCCCACTCGGCGGGCAACTCGGCGATGGTCTGGGCCACCAGGGCGCGGCTTCGCACATCGAGAGCGAAGGTGTAAACGGCCTCCGCACCGCGCTCCATGGCCAGAGCGGCGGTTTCGGCCAGCTTATCGGCGCGCCGGGCAGCCAAAAGCAGACGTGCGCCTTCGGCGGCGAAGGCCAGCGCGGCAGCCGCGCCGATGCCGGAGCTGGCGCCGGTGATGAAAACGATCTTTCCTTGCAAATTCATGCCTTGCAGATTCATGGTTCTATCCTAATCAATCGGGAAGGGCTTGCTGGTGGATGGATGGGGCCTGGCAGTGGAACGCCGCTGCGCCATATGGTACTGGCCCGCCGCCCAGTCTTCTTTGGCCAAGCCGGATTCAATTGCGTCGGCGAAGATTTGCGCCATGGTTTCGGCCAGGCTGAGCGTGGTCTCGCGGCTGGCCGCCGCCCGACAAAAGAGGTCCAGATCTTTAGCGCCCAATTCCACCGTCGCCCCCGGAAGAGCGGGCGGGTGCAGCATCACGTTGCCGTAGGCGGCGTAAAAGGGCGATTGAAAGAGCGCGGAGTTGACGGCCTCCAGAAAGATTCCAGGGTCAACGCCCTGCGCGGCAGCGTAGACGAAGGATTCGCCCAGGGAGTGAATCATGGCGCTGATGAGGAAGTTTCCGCCCAGCTTGACGGCGTGGGCCTGGCGCGGCTCCGGGCCGAGAACGGTGAGTCCGCGGCCCAGGGCTTCGAGCACCGGGCGGGCCTTGGCGATGGCGGCGTCGCGGCCGGCGGCTACGATCCACAAGCGGCCCTCTTCGGCGACGTTGGGGCGTCCGAAGACCGGAGCGGCGACAAAGAGGCGGCTGTGCTGGATGTGCTCGGCGGTGAGCCGCTCGCTGAGCGCCACGCTGATGGTGGAGTGGACGATGTGTACCGCGCCGGTCGGCAGCGCCTCCAGGAGCCCTTCGGAGCCGAAGAGCACCTCTTCGTGCGCTGCATCGTCGAAGAGCATGGTGCAGACGGCTTGCGCACCACGAACGGCCACGGCGGGCGTGGCGGCGATCTGCGCGCCCATCGCGGCAAAGGGCGCGGCGCGCTCTGGGGTACGGTTCCAGACAGTCAGTTCGTGACCGGCGGCGATCAAACGCCGGGCCATGGGCGCGCCCATCTTGCCCAGGCCGAGAAAGGCGATCTTCATAAAAAACTCCCCGCTTGCCACTGTATACCAAGTGAAAACAGGCTATGCGAGTGTGTGCGTGCAGTGTTGAAGGGCTGAGTTCACTGGAATTCTACTTCAGCAGGCGAAAACCGACTCAAGCAGCTCGCGAGCGCTCACGATGCGAGTATTTCCCCAATGTAGCGGAAAGTGTCGGCGATTTCCAGTAACCAGATAATCCGCATGAGCAGTCTCGGCGAACTCCAAAAAACGATTGTCACGCTCATCGGGCGAGATGGACAGGGTCCGGCTAGGTGAAACCAAGGTGCTGTTACGGCGGATCAGCACAAGAGATTCCTCTATTTTGGCAGGCTGAAACGGAAACTTGGGCCGGCGTAAAACCAATTCATATTCAGCCAAGATCTCTGCCGTGACGAATCGCCATAAGACTCCATCATTGGCGAGATTGTTGACGCGATTCTCCAACCCACGGGGGTTGAGGTGGGCCGATACCAGGATGTTGGTGTCAATCACAACAAATGCTTGCGGCATCCTGTTCTCGCTGCACCGCGCGGCAAGCGGCAATCTCGGCGTCGATCTCTTCCATCGAGATCTTGTCGCCGCCATGCGCGACTGAGTAAGCATGAATCTCTGCCATCAGCGGGTGATCGGGTGCAATCAGGTCAATATAATCTTGCAGGCTCAGCAGAATCGCCTTGGCCTTGTCGTTCTTGGAGACGACAAATCGCTCCCGCTGCTTGCCGGATAGACGGCGCAAGATGTCGCCGAAGTTGGCGCGAAGCTGGGTGGGCGTGACCCTGGTCAGACCCAATGTGTTGATCCTTGCCATTTGAACTCCAAGGCCCAAATCGACGCAATACGCCGCAGGTAGCTCCAGCATAGGACGAAGCCTACCGCAGGTCAACCTGTGAGCGAGCTGCCAACACAACGATGGAGACACGTTTGCGTTACTGCGGCGTCACCAGATGGTGGGCGATGGCGAAGAGGGCCAGCTCCAGGCGGGTGGAGACGCCGGTCTTGTCGAAGATGTTGGAGAGATGGCGCTTCACGGTCTCTTCGCTGAGGCTGAACTGTTTGGCGATGTCGCGGTTGGAGCAGCCCTCGACGATGGCGCCGACGACTTCCAGTTCGCGCGGGGTGAGGCCGTAGGTCTTGCGCGGGGGCACAGCGGCCTGCTGCATCAGTTCGTGCAGGGCGCTGACCAGATTGACGACGCGCTTGCCGCCGATCCAGTAATCGCCGCCCATGACGGTGCGTATGGCGGTCTGCAGAGCGCCGGTCAGGGCGTCCTTCAGCACGATGCCGCGGGCGCCGATCTGCAGCGCCTCGATGATCTGCTGGGTAGAGATGGTCGAGGTGAGCAGCAGAATCTTGACCGTAGGCGAGCCGTTCATGATGGCCCGCATCGCCTCCAGGCCCGGCAGGCGGGGCATCATTACATCGAGCAGAAGAATGTCGGGCTGAAGATCCAGGGTCTGGGTGATGGCTTCGTCGCCATCGCTGGCCTCGCCGGCTACTTCAAAGCCTTCAATTTCGGCGAGCATGTTGCGCACGCCGATGCGCACGACGGGATGGTCATCGGCTAGAACGATTCGGATGGGACGATCCATTGCTGGGGCTGACCTCCACGAACGGGAATGCGGCCTGCTCTACGGTGCGAAAGAATCCTCATCCAGCATACGCCGCAGGTTACGGGCGGCCCGGCGCAAATCGGCTGGCAGAGCAGAGCTGTTATCCAACTGGTTACGTTGCGAGGAAGTTACGGCAGCAGTTGCAGGGATCTCCAGTGCGCCGGACTCGATGAGAGCGCCGAGCCGGGCGAGTTGCGCCGCTCCGGCCATCGCTGCGCCGCCCTTGAGGGCGTGGCCAATGCGCCGGGCCTCGGCGGCGTCCTGGGCGGCGATGGCGGCGTCTAAGGCGATCATGCGGCGGTCGCAATCGGCCACCAGAGCGGTGAAGATCTCGCGCACCGCGGCAGCCGGCATCATGGAGCGCAACTGGGCCAGCGTCTGGGCGCTGACCACCGGCTCGGCGGACTCCGCCTCGGCTTGCGCAAAGGGCCGGTCTTCTGCTGCTTTGCCTTGCTGATGCGCAGCTTCGCTGAGCGTCTCCGCCCACAGATGGCGCACTTCCGCGGCGTCGAAGGGCTTGAGGAGAAAGCCGTCTGCGGCGGTGCGCAACTCGGCCGCCGGCTCGCTGGCGCTGATCAGGACGATGTGTGCGCCGGTGCGAAGGCGCAGGGCATGGATCAACTCCAGGCCGCTCAGCCCCGGCATCTGCGCATCCATCAGGATCAGGGACGGGGAGCAGAGTTTGCTCTCCAGCAAGCTGACGGCGGCAGCGCCATCGTCTGCCGTCTCGACGGTGAATCCGCTCATGCCCAGCAAAGTGGAAAGCACCTCCCGGCTGATGGGATCGTCGTCGATCAGCAGGACGGCGACGGGTTCAGGTTCCGCGTTGCGATTCTGCATGACTCTAGTGTGCCATTGGCGGGCGCTCGGGCGGATTGGAATCGATGGGTCCCTCGGGCTTCAGTCCCGCCGGAGTTCAACTGCCGGAGGAAACCGGGGGCAGAATCGCAGCAGCGATGAATTCCCGTGTACTTACAATGCGGGTCGTCTTCCAAATGGGGGGATAATGGCGGCGATTTCCCGTTACTAAAAACGCTGCACCAGCGCATTCGGCGCACTCCAGGAAGCGATTGTCCCGCTCGTCTGGTGAGACTGCGAGAATCGCCGTGGGCACGACCAGGTTGCTGTTTTGCCGGATCAGCGCCAGGGATTCAGCAATCTCCGCAGGCGAAAATCGAAATTTTGGACGGCTCAGGACGGATTTGTATTCGAACAGGATAGGTTCTGAAACAAAAAGGCGAAGAGATAACTGGATCGCCTTTCTGTAAACGAACTGCTCCAACCCCAGTGGGTTAAGGTTCGCCGAAACCAGAATATTGGTGTAAAGAACGACCGATGGAAGCTGCATTAGCCATGCGCTCCTCTTCTCTCCACGCGGCAATCTCGGCGTCGATCTCGTCCATGGTCATCTTGTCGGTGCCGTTGGCGACCGAGATGGCATGCATCTGGGCCAGAATGTCAGGTTTTGGAGCAATCAATTCGAGATAGTCTTCCAGCCCAAGGACCACCGCCTGGGGTCCGTTGCGCAAACCGATGAGAAAGCGTTCGGGATTCTTCCCCGAGGCGCGGCGGATGATCTGCCCCAGCTTGGAGCGGGCCTCGGCCGTAGTGAGAGATTGCGGAATCTGTACGCCGCTGCTCATGGCCAAACCCCTCTACCGGCGGCTTTGCGCCCTCCCGGAGTTGATTCAAGGATAGGACGAAGCCAGTGGCGGGTCAATTACGATACGGGCGCGAGGCGGGCGGCAAGCGAGAAAAGGAGTAGTTTTTCAATGTTGTTTGGCGTAGCCTGAATCCAGGAGCCGAAACCATGGAAGTGCTGCTCACCGCCGATCAAGAGGCATTCGCCCGCCGCGCCGTGGAGGCTGGACGGCTGAGCAGCGAGGAAGACGCGGTACAGGAAGCACTCGCTTTGTGGGAGGAGCGGGAACGCCGGCGGGTGGAGTTTTGCGCCACGGTAGATGACTCCCGCGCAGCTCTGGTCCGCGGCGAAGGGCGCCCGATCACGGCGGAATCCATGCGCGCGCTCTCTGCTGAAGTCAAAGAGCGCGGACGCGCCCGCCTGTTCGCGGAATTGGCTCAAACATGATCATGAACCACCGTATAGCCCCGCAAGCCGAAGCCGATCTGGACGACATTTGGCTTTATGTCGCACGGGAAAGCGGCAGCATGGAGGTCGCCAGCCGTCTGATCGACTCCATCACCGACCGGTTCTGCTTCCTGGCTGGCTTTCCCCAAGCCGGGCGTGCTCGGGATCGGGAATTCGGGGCCGGAGTTCGTAGCTTCCCCGTGGGCGAGTACATCGTCGTTTACTGTGTAGAAGGCGCGGACGTGTTCATCCTCAGAGTTGTGCACGGCAGACGCGAGATGGAAAAACTCTTTGAATAACGACCAGCGTCAGTCTCCCACCACCATCACCTGAAAGCTGCCCAGGATCGGGGCGGTTTGCAGCTTGCCGATGCCGCCCGGCTTGGTCAGATCGAAACCGACCAGATTCGTGACCAGGTAAACCTCTCCATTAACCGGGTTTACAGCCATCGACCGGGCAAATGTGCGGGTGGGCAAGTCTTGAAGGACGGTATAGCTGTCGGTGATGTGGCGGCGAGCGATGGTGAGGCTGCCGCTGCCTGCACCACTGGCGACAAAGAGCAGGCCGCGGTCGGGATCGTAAACCAAAGAGTCCGGAGCATCGTTGAGTGGAAGCGTCGCCACCAGTTTGTCTTGTCCTAAGTTCCAAACGATCAGCTTCATGTTCTTGCAGACGGCAAAGAGCCGTTGCTGGCGGGTGTCTACAGCCAGTCCCACGGGTTCGAAGCAGCCGGAATTGAGAAAAATCTTGTCCGGATGGTCAGGCGCAGCCCAGGCGGCGCGGGCCTTCTCGCTGGCCTTGATCTCGCTCCAGTCCAAGGTGGTTGGGTCTGCCCCATTCTGCGATTGCAGCAGGCTGGCGACGTGATGGGTATCGATTCGAAGCACGTAATTGCGGTCCACTACGCTGACGAAGAGCCGGTCCTGGCCATCGAAGAGCGCATCGCCCAAACGGCCGGAGAAGAGCATTTGGCCCAATACAGTGTTGGTTTTGGTGTCGATCATGGCAACTGGCGTGATGGGATTCAGGTCCGGGGCTGGACCGGGAACAAGATGGCCGTTGACGGTGTGAAAGACTGTCTTGGATGTGGCCCCTTTTATGGGCGGCGGGGTGAGGATGGCGAAGAGCAGATGGTCCGCGGGATCGTAAACCAACTGCCGGGGAGCGGAAGCAACCGGGATTTTGGCTGAAATCTGCAAGCTGCGCCGGTCGAAGATTAGAATTGCGCCTGCCTTCAAATCGCTGATGTAGCCGAACTCTCCCGTATCGTCGAGGGCGATGGCATAGGCCTCGCCGAGGCCGCCGATCTGGCCTGCCAGCGCACCGGTTTCCACATCGACCACCTGCACCACGGGCCCGTGGGCGATGTAAAGCCACCCCGCCGCGGGGTCCAGGGTGAGCCGGTTCCAGTCACCCTCGCCACCGATGGTCCAGGTCTTGGTGACAAAGAAGGGCTTGCCGCCCAATTCGCTGGGTAGGCCGAGTTGCTGTGCGGTCAACACAGAACAAGAGAACAGAGATATAGCAAGGGACTTCCACATGGGGAGTTCTCCTTGTCAAGATGGACGCAAAGCCTCTCGACAGAGTTCATAAGGATTTCAAGAATTAGAATAATTTCAAAAAAACAAGATCATTGCAGATGAAGCCCTTGTACCAGTTCCGGTTTATTGAACTTTCTCAGTTTGCTTCTTTTGAGGACCTCCTTCTCAAAGCCCAGCGGATCGTTCTGAAAGCGGCTGAATTCGATTCGCCCTTCCATGCCAATGACCGTGATGTCACCATCCTTGTTCTGTTCCGCATCGACAACTTCAGACCATGGAATAAAAACCTTTGCCCTCCACCACCAAAGGCGTTCAAGTCCGCGATTGGAGATCGCGATAACAGGTGGCCAACTCAAGAGGAACCAAAGATCAAAACCAATCAGTCCGATTCGAATCCACCATTCCGTAGTCGCCCAATCGCGATAACAAAAAAAGGATAGTGTAATAACTCCGAAGATAATCAATGCTCGAAAAAGGCGTGAAAAGCGATATAGAAGTTTTTCATTCTTCAAGGCGGCGTGGGATAGTCGGGCTTCAAGTTGGGTGATGCCAAAAACTGCCGCAACGATTGGATAGAGCGGTAAATGTCTGATTGCCATGCCTCCTGAAAGCAGATTTTTTCTCAATAACAGGCAGCCCGCTACTACTGAATCGAAATGAAAATCATTCGATCTCCTGAGGAACTTCGTGCAGCCAGCCGGGAGCTTTGAGCAGTTCGCGGGGGCGGCTGCCGTCGGCGGGACCAACCAGGCCGTCGCGCTCCATCAGATCGATCAAGTGGGCGGCGCGGCCGTAGCCGATGCGCAGACGGCGCTGCAGGAGCGAGGTCGAGGCCTTGCCGAACTCGAAGACCAGGCGGACGCCGTCGTCGAAGAGCGGATCGTTCTCGTCGGGATCGCTGTTCGAGCCTTCGACGCTGGGGCGGTCGTCCTTGGGCGACTCCAGAAAGCCTTCGACGTACTCGGCCTGGCCTTGCGCCTTCCAGAAGCCGACCACCGCGGCGGTCTCCTTTTCGCTGACGTAGGGGGCGTGCAGGCGGACCAGGCGGCTGGTTCCCGGCGGCAGAAAGAGCATGTCGCCGCGGCCCAAGAGCGATTCGGCTCCGTTGGTGTCGAGGATGGTGCGGGAATCCACCTTGGTGGCCAGGCGGAAGCTGATGCGAGTGGGTACGTTGGCCTTGATGAGGCCGGTGATGACGTCCACACTGGGGCGCTGCGTGGCCAGAATGAGATGAATGCCCACGGCGCGAGCCATCTGGGCCAGGCGGGTGATGGATTCCTCGACATTGGCGCGGTCGAGCATCATCAGGTCGGCCAGCTCGTCGATGATGATGACGATGTAGGGCAGCGGCT
>CAZBPD010000068.1:0-16632 GCA_964493705.1 uncultured Occallatibacter sp. | reverse complement strand
AAAGAGAGACAGATATGCTTTGGAGAGGATTTCAAAAACCCAAGCGTTTGGCGGTTGACGCCGAGACGCTGACCAACACCTTTGGCAAGTTCAGCGCTCAGCCCTTCGAGCGCGGCTTCGGCACCACCATCGGCAACGCTCTGCGCCGCACCCTTCTCAGTTCCATTGAAGGCGCTGCGGTCACGGCGATTCGCATCGAGGGTGTGCTGCACGAGTTCCAGTCCATTCCTGGCGTGGTTGAGGATGCCACCGACATCATCCTGAACCTCAAGCAGGTGCCCTTCAAGCTGGCCGGCGAAGGCCCCAAGGCGCTCTATCTGCGCGCCGATACGCCGGGCGTTGTCACCAGCGGCATGATTGAGGCCGATGGCGACGTCGAGATCCTCGACAAGGACATCTACATCGCCACCGTCAGCGAAGGCGGCAAGCTGGATATGGAGATGCGCCTCAAGAGAGGGCGCGGCTACATCTCCGCGGACAAGAACTTCGATGCCGACCTGGGCATTGGCTTCATTCCGGTGGACTCCGTGCACTCGCCCGTGCGCCGCGTCAACTACATCGTCGAAGCCGCCCGCCTGGGCCAGATCACCGACTACGACAAGCTCACTCTCGAAGTGTGGACCAACGGGGCTGTTCAGCCCGCCGATGCGGTTGGCCTCAGCGCCAAGCTGCTCAAGGACCACATGAACATCTTCATCAACTTCGAGGAGGAGATCGAGGCCGAGGCGCGCGGCGAAGAGGGCCGTATCCTGCTGCGCAACGACAACCTCAATCGCTCGGTGGAAGAGCTGGAACTCTCGGTCCGCAGCTATAACTGCCTCAAGAACGCCAATATCCAGACCATCGGAGAACTGGTGCAGAAGACCGAGGCGGAGATGCTCAAGACCAAGAACTTCGGTCGCAAGAGCCTGAACGAGATCAAGGAAATCCTCGCCCAGATGGGTCTGTCGCTGGGAATGAAGATCGACGAGAACGGCAATGCGGTCCCCGGACCCACCAGCATCGCTCCCGCCGCCGCCCTGGCCGCCAGCTATGGCCGCTACGACGACGAGGACGAGCCCCTGGACTCCGTGGACTTGCAGTTGCCCACCGAGACTGAGAACTTTTAAGACCAGCTTTTAGCTTCTAGCCTCCAGCTTCTAGCCCGGCGACTCCTAGTGAGAATCGAAGGTGCCAGTCAGGCGGGAACAAGCTAGAAGCTAGCAGCTAGCAGCTAGAAGCTGATTGGAGATTTGCATCATGCGCCATCGCAATGCAGGAAACAAGCTCGGACGTAATACCAGCCATCGTCGCGCCCTGTTGCGCAATCTGGTAACCTCCGTCATCATCGAAGACCGCGTGCAGACCACCGTGGCCAAGGCCAAGGCCGTTCGTCCGCTCATCGAAAAGATGATCACCCTGGGCAAGAAGGGCGATGTTCACTCGCGCCGTCAAGCCCTCGCCTATATCATGACCGACACCGCGGTCGCCCGCCTCTTCGAGGTGGTTGCACCCCGCTACGGCGACCGCCAGGGCGGCTACCTGCGCATTGTGCGCGCCGGCTTCCGCAAGGGCGACGGCGGCGAGACTGCCTTCATCGAACTCCTCGGAGCCGAGAAGCAGCTTGACGCCAAGCGCGAGAAGCGCGACGAGATCAAGGCCAAGAAGCGCGCCGAACTCGAAAAGCAGATGGAAGAGAGCAAGAAGGATGAAGAGAGCGGCGAAAAGGCCGCTTAAGGACTGAAGCAGATTCCTGTAGCTGACGTGTCATCCTGAGCGAAGCGAAGGATCTGCGTTTTCACCTGCACCAAATCAAACGGGCGCATCCCTCAGCGGGCTGCGCCCGTTTTTCATAGAGCCATCATGGTTGCGGATGCACGGCATGAATCAGGTTACCAGCGCGTAGTCCGCACAGCTAACTGCTAGAGGCGATTGCCGCATCCACGGGCAATGGCGTTCAACTCCGGCACAACCGTGATGCTGCGCCAAGCCATCTCCGATAGGAAAAGGATGAGACTGGTCCCGCCTATCTTCGACGATTACGGCTCGATCAGGAATGCCTCTTGGTTCATGGGGTTGAGAGCTGTCTCCAGCGAGGATCCAGCCCGGCTGGTGCAAGCGCTTTCCAGTTCCATCCCGGCTTGTGGCGGCTGGATACTCAGCAAGAGCTTCATTGCTCCCGGTGATGTGAACCTGGCTTTTGAGTTTGAGCGTCGGGTCAGCGAGGATATCTATGGCGCTCTGGCCGCCGCCGGGGTCGAGTTGGATCAGCATAGCCATATATGGCTCACCGAACTCTGCCTCTGCACCCACGGCCGTCAGGGAGAATGCAACCACGAGGTCGCCGGCATCGAATTGGAGATCCGGTCGACCCCCATCGGTCTCGTCCATGAAACAGGCGCCAGTCTCGCTGCCTGAATTTGAGAAGGACCGGGTCGCCGATCACCGATTCTGAACGCTTTGTGTTGGCGGCCGTGCAAACCGCTGCACCAAAACCTCACGCCAATGAAGATTGCGCACCTGCGCCGCAGCGAAGGGCCGCAAAACATAGGCGGCCGCGTGAGAAAAACTTTGCGATTTCAAGGTGCGGGAATCTGAGCGGCGGCGGTCTCCGGTTGATTTCTGCGTTGCCCGCATCAGGCAATCAGCTCCATCCCCCGCAGTTTGTCCAGCAGCTTCGAGGCGTCCAAAGGCTTCAAAAAATAGTCGTCGCAGAGAGCGTTGAACGACCGCATGACCTCCCTGGGATCGTCGATGGCGGATGCCATGAGGATCTTGACGCCATTGCTGGATGGGACGCCATCGGCTGTCTCGATCTCGCGAATCTGGCGCACAGCCTCGATGCCGCCCATGCCTGGCATCTGAATGTCCATGCAGATCAGATCGTAGGGCGCGGCATCCTGAAGGGAGAGCCGGAAGGCCGCCACCGCTTCTTCGCCGCTGACGGCGATATGGCAGTCCCCGTAGTGGGAGAGAAATATCTGCAAGATCAGCCGGCTACTGAGTTCGTCTTCCACGACAAGCGATTTCATCGTGCACCTTCTTTTCGATTCCAGGCGGTTGTGCCGGCTTTCATCATCTGCGTCATCGCATCCTTGAGCAGAACGTATTGCCGATCGAGGTTGTCGACGCAGGCAGAGAGCGCGCCCATGTCGCCGGCTTTGCCGGCCTTTTCCATCTCAAAGGCCACCGCGCGCAGAGCTTCTCCGCCTACGTTGGACGATGCGCCCTTGATGAGGTGCGCCTTGCGCTCGGCGCCGATAAGGTCGTTGCAGTTGACCAGCTCGTGCATGGCTTCGATCTGCCGCGGCATATCGATCAGGAATTCGTCGATCACCATCTGCATCAACTCTTCATCGTTCAACAGGCGATATGCCATGCCCTCCCGGTCGAAGACGACGGGCGATGCGACGGCCGGAAGCGCCGATGGAGCGGGAACGATCTCCGTTTGCGCGCTGCTTGCAGGCGTCTGGGGAAGCCAGCGCTGAAGAACTTCGCTCAGCGCCTGTACCGAAATGGGTTTGGAGATGAAGTCGTCCATCCCCGCCGCCAGGCACAACTCCCGATCGCTTTGTTGCGCATGAGCGGTCATGGCAATGATAGGAGTCCGTTGCTGCCGAGCCCATGCAGTCAAGCCGCGAATCCGCCGTGTGGCTTCCAGGCCGTCCATCACCGGCATCTGTACGTCCATCAGCACCAGGTCGAAGGGCTTGCTCACAATTGCCCGCAGCGCCTCGGCGCCGTTGACGGCAATCTCCGCATCAAGCCCCAGCTTTCTCAGAACGCCCACCGCCACCTTCTGGTTGGTGGTGTTGTCCTCGGCCAGCAGGATGCGCGCACCGTTGCCGGCAAAGATTGGCTGCGTCGCAGCGGGCGCGGCGCTCGCCATCTGGCCGGGTTCTTCGCTTGCCGAGAAGAGCCGGCAAAGGGCAAGATGGAGTTCCTTGCCGCGCACCGGCCTCGCGATTGAGACGCCAAACCCTTCCGCTTGCAAGGAGCGAGAGTTCTGCGCTGCGGAAATGGGATCGAGCAGCATGACCCGCAACTCCTGAAGCAGAGGATCGGCTTGAATCCTACGGGTTAGCCATTCGCCGCCTTGGGCGGGGATTTGCAGATCGATAACCGCCAGTTGAAAGCCCTGGCCCGATGCCGCCGCGTCCTGCAGCGCCCGCAGCGCATCAGGGGAATCCATGGCCCCTGAGGCGATCATGCCCGCCGAAGTCAGCCGCCGCTCGATGCCGCGCAGGCTGGCGGTCTCCCCTCCCACCATCAGCACCCGCGCTCCACGCTGGGTTTCGATGGCGGGCAATTGTACATGCGCGCCGGGTTGTTTGCCGAAGCGGGCTGTAAACCAGAACTCCGAGCCCTTCCCCGCCTCGCTCGCCACGCCGATCTCGCCGCCCATCAACGCAACCAATTGTTTGCTGATGGCCAGACCCAGGCCGGTGCCGCCGAATGTGCGCGTGGTGGAAGAGTCGACCTGACTGAACTTGTTGAAGAGCCGGTCCATCTTGTCTGCCGGAATACCGATGCCGGTGTCGCGCACCCTGAAGCGAAGCAGCGCGCTCTCCTCGTTCTCCTCTTCGACAGCAACCCCCAGCATCACTTCTCCGCGAGTGGTGAACTTGACGGCATTGCCCATCAGATTGGTGACGATCTGGCGCAAGCGGGTCCTATCGCCGCGCAGCAGGGTGGGCGCCGCGGGGTCGATCTCGCAATGGATCTCCAGGCCTTTGTTGTGTGCGCGCACGGCCAGAACGGCGACCAGATCGTCGAGCGTCTCCTGGAGATCGAAGTGCATCGTCTCCAAGTCGACTCTCCCCGCCTCGATCTTGGAGAGATCCAGAATATCGTTGATGAGCTTCAGCATCGATTCGCCGCATTCCAGCACAATTTCGGCATGTGCGCGCTGGGCCGGGTCAAGCTGGGAGTCCAGCAGAAGGCCGGTGATGCCGATAATCCCATTCATGGGAGTGCGGATCTCATGGCTCATGTTGGCCAGAAATTCGCTCTTCGCCGCATTGGCCTTGGCCGCCTCTGCGGCCAGACGGCCGGCGCGCCGGGTCTCTTCGGCGAGTTCCCGGTTGGATCTCAGCAACTCCTCGTCCGCCTGCTTTTGGGCGGTAATGTCCCAGTTGGTGCCGATCACCCGCACCAGTCTTCCGGTTGCGCTGCGCTGCGGAAGGGCATAGGAGCGGATGTGGTGAATGCTCCCATCCGGCCAAACGGCGCGGAACTCGAACTCCGGCTTTCGATCTCCCCGGTTGGCCAGCCGGGTCTCTTCCATAATGCGCTCGCGGTCCTCCGGATGAAGCATTGCAGACCACTCCGTCATCGAGCACTCAAAAGACTTCCCTTGAATGCCGTAGATGCGGCACATCTGCTCATCCAGCGCCAGGCGGTCGCTGGCGATCTCGTGCATCCACACGCCCACGCCGCCGGCGCGGGTGGCCAGGGCCAGGCGGTCGGTGGCTTCCTTCAGTTGTGTCTCGGCGCGGTGGCGCTCGGTGATGTCGAACAGAACCCCGAAATAGATCGGTCTGCCTTCCACTTCAATGAACGAGAAATAGCACTCGATCTCCCGATCCTCGCCATTGGCCAGCCGGTTGTGAAAATGGAAGTTGGGCCTTTCCTCGACGTAGGCGCGATGCATCTCGATGGAAAACTCCTCCGAGGATTCGCTGTCGAGTTCACTGATATGCAGCCCGATCATCTGCTCGCGCGATTGGCCGAAATAGGCGCTGGCGGCACGGTTGGCATCGACAATCTTGCGCCGTTCGGGATCGATCAGCAGCATGACAAGTCCGTTTTCCGCAAAGAACTTGCGAAAGCGGGCCTCAGACTCGGCCAGCGCCGCCGCGGTCCGGCGACGCTCCGTGATGTCTTCCACATGAACCACGGTATGAAGGGGGTTGTTTTGCCCGTCGCGGATCAGGGAGACTTTCAGACGGGCCCAGATGGTGCGCCCACTGCGGTGGCGGAAGCGCTTCTCCCACTCCATGGTCTCGCCCGGCTCCCGAATGAGCCGCTCCACAAATCCCATCGATTCAGGAACATCCTCGGGAATGGTCAGGTCTTGCCAGCGAAGATCCTGCAGTTCCTCCTGGGTGTACCCCATCATGGCGCAATATGCGGCGTTGGCCTGAAGATACCGCCCGTCCAGCGCACTGACGCAAATCCCGAAGGGCGCATATTCGAAGACCCGGCGAAATTCCTCCTCTTTCTCTGCCAGAATGCTGTTGAGCTTGCCGTCGGCCTGCTTGGCGCCTTGCTCCGCGGGGAGGGCTCGCTTGATCGCCACATACCCGGTAATCGCGCCCTGCGCACCCTGTAGCGGCGTGATCCGCATCTCTTCGCTGTAGAGCGAACCATCTTTGCGCCGACTGATCGACGCGCCGCACCAGTTCTTCCCCTCGCGCAGGGTCTTCCAAAGCTCTTCGTAAAATGCAGAGGCCTGGCGTTCGGAGTTGAAAAGAAGGAGATTCTTCCCCATCGCCTCCTCGCCGGTATAGCCCGTCAGCGAGGTAAAGAAGGGCGAAACAGATTGGATGTTGCCCTTTGCATCGGTGATGACGATGGCGGACGTAGCCTTCTCGAAGCTCTCAGACGCCGCGGACGGTTCGAGGCTGTTGCTGGCTCGGAACAAACCTCTCCTCCGTGGCGCAAAGCTACTCTCACCCTATCGGCCAGCCACAACGCTTCATTAAACCGCCGAGCTTGCAGTGGACAAAAGAGAATCGATTTCAGGCAGACTGTGCGCTGGCCTGTGAGCCTGCGAGCCGGGCTGCGCCTCACCGTCGCCGGCCAAGCCAGCTCTCGAACCATCTCATAAAAGGTGTTGTACCACCGCAAGCGCCCCCTTGCCTCGCTTCCGATCCTTCACCGGCGTTTCCGACCTGCGGGAGATAAAACTGTAGCGCCGGCCTCCCGGCCGGCTGGATCGTGGACCTCCTGGTCCACGCTCGTTTCTATCTAAGAACCCTCTGATTAAGTCGGAAAACTGAAGGGTACGGACTTTAGGCCGTACATAAAGCCAGAGGAATCAATGGGCTTTAGCCCCTGAGGGAAGGCCGGCTTTTACACAGAGCACTAAATTAGGGGTTTTCTAGGACCCAAGCAACACCCCCGCTGTCCGGCCAATGCGTTTACAGCATCGAGGTTTTTACGGTAAGATCCAACCTACGGAAGGTTGGCAGAGCGGTTGAATGCACCGGTCTTGTTCAATCGAGCGCTGCCGTGGAAACGCGGCAGATGGATGGAGTCAAATTCGGTGAAGCCCCTGGATCTCCGAGGTAACGCCGAGCGAAGCCTGGCATGGCCAGGAACGTGTAGAGACTTGACGGCTCCCGCCTAAGGCCCTTTCGGGCTAGGGTGAAGACAAAGTCCAGACTCCAAACGAGCAATGACTCGGTAGCGAAAGCTATAGGAGCAAGGAAAACCGGCGGAGCTGTGAGGCTCTCCAGGGTTCGAATCCCTGACCTTCCGCCAATTCATCGATAACTCTAATATCGATAACTCTAACATCGATAACTCTAACATCGATAACTCTACTTAAGGGAATCTCTGATGAAGTCGAAGGTTTGAAGGGTACGGGCTTTAGCCCGTACATAAAGCCAGAGGAAGCGATGGGCTTTAGCCCCTGAGGGAAGGTCGGCTCTTACAAGGATCACATAATCAGAGGTTCCCTAGTGCGGGTTCTGCGCGGGTTTGGTGAAATGGAAGATGCAGTTGACCTGGTGCGTGCCGGGGTCGGCCTCGACGTCGTAGGTGGCGACGACGGTCTGCATCCATTTTGTCATCGCCTTGTCCTTCTTTTCTGCCAGCGCCGCAAAGGTGGGCAGGTAGCTCTCGTCGAATATCTCGCCGGGGGCTATCTTCCAGGCCAGTTTGAGCTTGGCTGCCATCCCCTCGGGGGCTCCATCGAATCTCACCGCGGCCAACCGGTACGGCAAGCCCGGAGCAATCTCCACTCCATAGTTCACGATATGGGTAGTCTCATCGAAGGCAGGATGCAAAACAATCGCGCAATCGAGATAGCCGTGAGCATGATAGGCGTCGCGGGCGGCCACCAGAAATAAATCGAGCGGGCGTCCGGAACCGGCCGGGAACTTCGACTGAATCTTCTCGATCTCCGCGCGCGCCACCAATGCGCCGGCCGGATAGTCGATGCTTCCCAGCTTGTAAATCCCACCTTCCTTGATGGTCGCCGTATAGGGAATATCGATGGATCGATCCGAGACGATGGGAGGATCGGTCTGCGTCACTTCGATCTGCACGGCCGCATAGCCCTGGTCCTGATAGAGATCTTCAAACGTATGCTTCAGGCCAGGGGCCGTGTACTCTGTGTCGAAGTTATTGCCGGTTTGGCCGCTGGCCAGGATGCTGGCTTTGGCTTGCATCGCCGGCGATACTCCAATCAGCCGGATGGGTCCGATATGCACTGCCGGCGAAACGACGGTGAAGTTCATCGCCGTGAGCTTTTGCGGGCCCAGGCCGCTGGTGGGCGCGGCTTTCACGGATGCTTTGATGCCGTTCGCCGCCAGCATCTCTTCGAGCATCTGGCGGACTCCTTCGAGCATCGAGCCGCTGGCCGGCAACAGGCCGTGATACAGCGGGAAGCGCTCGTGCAGTTGGGCGTCGAGTTCTTTGCCCGGCGTCAGTGGGACATTGTCCAAGTGCAGGGCGAAAAGCTGGCTCGAAGGGGTCAGTGTGAAGACCAGCCCCTTGTTGGTCGAGGAATACTTGATGACTTCAAAGAGGCCCGTATCGTTGAGCAGCTTGGCGTGAGCCTTTACTTCGCTGCTGTTGAGGTGCGCCTCCGGCTTCAAGCCGGCGGCCGCCAGCAGCTCTTGTTGCGTGTATTGGGGCGCGCCTTGAAAGCGGATTGCCGGGAGCGGAAGTCTTTTCTGCGCCGCCACGGAGAGCGAGAAGAGCAAAAGCAAAGCCACACGGTATGCGCCAGATGGTTGGGTCATGTTAGGGAACCTCTGATTAAGTCGGCGGTTTGAAGGGTACGGGCTTCAGCCCGTACATAAAGCTCAAAGAATCAATGGGCTTTAGCCCCTGAGGCAAGGTTAGGTCATAGGAAGCGCGCTTGATCGGAGGTTCCTTAGGCCAAGATTAGCAAATCGAAGCGAGTGAGGCCAGCGCCATCGCGGCGGGTCGAAGAAAGATTCCGCTACCTGCAACCTCCGCCAGGGATAAGTTGTTCTGTCGATCCTATCGGCACACTCGATAGGCCAGCCCGGCATGAAAGCCGTTGGGTGTGATTGCATGAGCAGGCTGGTTCGATAGATTAGGCGAACCCGGCCATAGCTGGTACTCATACTCTCCATTCAAAGACCATCTGCGGCTGAGGCGATAATTCACGCCTCCTCCAGGGGCCAGCGCCAAATACCGGCCATCTCCGATGTTGAATGGAAAGTGCATCGCGCCAAGGCCCACCAAGAACTGCCCGTAGGGTCGCAGCTTGCCTGTGTTCCAGATCGCAAAGCGGGGTCCGGCCAGATAATTGGTTTCCGTTTGGCCGTTGAAGCCCCCCATGTACAGAAAACGAGCATCCGCCTCGATGCTGAGCCGGGGCTGGATGTGGTAATCGGCAAAGAAGCTGATGCCGCTGAGCCGCTGACTGCTCTGGTAAGGAAACCCGGCATGGACATTGGAGTATTGCACTCCCACCCAGAGCGTTCGCAGCGGGTAGTTGGCCGAGGGGACAGCCTGTGCGCACGCGGAAGATGAAAGCGACGACCCCGCCAGCATCGCCGCCCAAAAGAGAAGCGAGAGACAGGGGGGATGCTTGAAAAATGACTTATGCTTGTTGCGCATCATCGAAAGTCTGCCCTCTAAAACAACGACTTGACATTGAGCGTCACTGTCGTCTGACGAATAAGCGATTGCGAACCGCTGGTCGCAGTTCCAATGATCGTGATGGTTTGTGCGCCCACCGGCGTGCCGCCCACCAGCGACCTGCTGCCGCTGCAGCCCGTCATGGCTGTCTCCGCGGCAAGGAACGCAAAAAGGATGAAAATGACCGCCCAGGTTTTCCCTGCACGGCGCCAGCGCCGGGGAAGAAGAAACAGCAAAAGACCGGCCAGCGCAGTAACTTGAAAGCCCGCAAAAGGTCCCGAGCGATGCGCCGATGGGCTGGGAGCGGTGGTTTGAATCACCATCGTGGAGGCTTGGTTGCTGCTCACGGTTTGCGGTGAGAAGCTGCAGGTCGCATCGCCCGGCAATCCAGAGCAACTGAGAGAAACAGGTAAATCGAAGCCGGTAACGGGCAAAACGAGGACGGTAAAGGAAGCCGATTCGCCGGTGTAGATCGTGCCCGAACCGGGAGTGGCGGAGAGCGTGAAATCGGCCACCTTCTCAACCACCGTATTCGAGGTGCTTGCAGCAAACGACGGCGTCCCACCAAGTACGGATGTAATGTTGTGCAATCCCACGCTAAGCGTGCTGGTCGCGTACGTCGCCACTCCAGAGATCAGCGGAGACACACCCAGCGCGGTTCCCCCGTCATAGAAGGTGACGCTGCCTGTCGGCGTTCCATCGAGGCTGGTGAGCGTCGAGGTAAAAGTAGCAGTGGTTCCAAAGGATACGGGGTTGGGCGAGGCGCTGAGCTGATTGGTTGTTGTGGCCGCGAGTACGGTGACGGGAACGGCGTTCGACGTCGCTTGCAAAAAGTTCGCATCGCCCGAGTAACTGGCGGTAAGAGTGGCTCCGCCGATAGTAAACAATGCTGTGGAATAAGTTGCGACCCCATTTACCAGCGAAGCCGTGCCCAGGGAGCTTGCCCCGTTCCAAAAGGTTACTGTGCCGGTAGGGATTTGTGCCGAGCCGCTTTTGGCCACGGCGGTTAATGCAAAAGGTGTCCCGGCTGGAACAGAAGTTGTGCTTGAGGTAAGTCCCAAGGTTATCGCCGCCTGTTGCACGGTAAGTTGTGTATTGGCCGTTGCGGTCGCGTAATCCGTGGTGTCGGTGGGCGTAAGTGTTGCGGTGAGCGTCTGCTGTCCAGCCGGCAAAACAGTGCCAATCGCCGGCGAGTAGATATACGTCCCCGCGACATTCGAGGATGGGTCGAGCTGTGTCCCGCTCAGCGCTGTTCCATAGGTGATGGCCGCGGGTGTCGTCCAGGTGATCGTGGGTGTCGCCTTGTTCACCGTCAAGATCACCGTATCCGTAGCCGTGGTGTAATCCGTGGTGTCGGTCGGGGTGAGTGTGGCTGTGAGCGTCTGCTGTCCAGCCGGCAAAACAGTGCCCAATGCTGGCGAGTAAATATACGTCCCCGTAACAGTCGAAGATGCGTCGAGCTGTGTTCCGCTCAGCGCTGTCCCATAGGTGATGGCCGCGGGTGTTGCCCAGGTAATCGTGGGTACCGCTTTGTTCACCGTCAAGATCACCGACAAAGTTGCGGTCGTGTAATCCGTGGTGTCGGTCGGGGTGAGTGTGGCTGTGAGCGTCTGCTGTCCAGCCGGCAAAACAGTGCCAATCGCAGGCGAGTAGATATACGTTCCCGCAACACTCGAGGCTGCGTCGAGCTGTGTTCCGCTCAGCGCTGTCCCATACGTGATGGCCGCGGGAGTCGCCCAGGTGATCGTGGGTGTCGCCTGGTTCACCGTCAAGATCACTGACAAAGTTGCGGTCGTGTAATCCGTCGTATCGGTGGGCGTGAAGGTTGCCGTAAGTGTCTGCTGTCCAGCCGGTAAAACGGTGCCCAATGCCGGCGAATAACTAAAGGTTCCATCCACAATCGAGGTTGCGTCGAGTTGGGTTGTACTCAGTGCCGTTCCATACGTGATAGCCGCGGGTATCGCCCAGTTGATCGTGGGTGTCGCCTTGTTGACTGTCAATGGCACCGTCGCCCCTGCCGTCGTGTAATCCGTCGTGTCGGTGGGGGTGAAGGTTGTGGTGAGTGTCTGCAGTCCGGCCTGCAAAACAGTGCCAGCCGCCGGCGAGTAGCTGAAGGCGCCCGCTATATTCGTTGTCGCGTCGAGTTGGGTCCCGCTCAGCGCTGTTCCATACGTGATGGGCGCGGGTGTCGGCCAGGTGATCGTGGGGGTGGTCTGTGTGATGGGGGCGGTGCATACACCCGAGGTCGTCACGGTGAAATCCAGCACCGCGTCGGTTTTATTGAGATCGACAAAGAAGAGTTGCAGCGTGTGGCTGCCGGCCAATAGCGTCGGTGATGTGCAGGGAACGGATGTGGCTGCATGAACGCCGCCGTCGTCGCAAGCAATCTGCCCATCCAGATAAAGGAAGGCCATGTCGTCCGAGGAGATGGTAAAACTGATCGTCTGCGTTCCCGGTAGGTTTAGGTTGGCGGAAAGCACCGCCGCTTGGAATCCGTTCGAGTCGTTCGGGCCGGTTCCGTTGGGAGGGTAAAACCTATTATTGGCGAAGGGAAGCGTTACCACTCCAGTGCTGGTTTGAACGACGTCGGAGATTCCGCCAGTCCCGCCATTATTCAGTGCTGGGCTCCACCAGGTGATCTCGTTATCGCCGAGAAGGTCGTCGGGAGGCTGGCTGACAGGCACGCCATTCACGGTCGCGCTGGGGTTGAACACCGGAAGACCATTCGTTCCAAGAGCAGTCAAAACATAGTTGCTGCTCAGGCCGCTCGTCAACCGGTTCGCATCCTTGTCCGTTTCCGCAATCGTGTAATACGTGATGTTCATGGTCTGCGGGCCGGGGCAAATCTGGGTTGCATCGGGCGACGCTACGGCGCCGGTGGCGCTGCCTGTCTCCGCACCTTGCGTCAGCAGAATCGATGCGCTGCCATCGCCATGATTTGCCACGGCCAGATCGGAATGCCCGTCGCCGTTGAAGTCGGCTACGGCTACCGAGATGGGATGCTCGCCCGCCGGTGGATCTACGCCGCTTGCCTTGAATGTGCCGTCCCCGTTGCCGAGCAGGATGGTCAAATGGTAAGGCAGCGTTGCCGTGTCCCCGTTGACCACGGCCAGATCGGCGATCCCGTCGCCGTTGAAGTCGCCTACGGCCAGAGCTGTGGGATGGGCTCCCGTCGCCGCGCTGATGGAGGTCGCCGAGAAGCTCCCATCCCCCTTGCCTAACAGAATGGTTACCGTGCCGGTGGCATCGTTCGCTACCGCCAAATCGGCAATGCCGTCGCCGTTGAAGTCGCCCACCACCACGGCTTTCGGCGATTGCCCTGTAGCGGGGCTCACCGCGGCTGACGTGAAACTCCCGTCCCCATTGCCCAATAAAATCGTCAGGGTGTTCGAGTAGGAATTCGCCACCACCATGTCGAGAACGCCATCCCCATTGAAGTCGCCCGCGGCGATAGAAGCAGGCGAGTCGCCCGTCGCTTGGGTTGCCCCAGCCGTAAAGCTGCCATTCCCGTCGCCCAGCAATACCGTCACCGTGTTGGACCCGGCGTTGGCCACGGCCAGATCGGCAGTACCGTCGCCGTTGAAGTCGCCCACCGCGATCGAGGCCGGGTAGGAACCGGTGCTCAGAACCTGGCCCGTCGCGGTGAAGCTGCCGTCGCCGTTGCCCAGAAAGATCGTCATCGTGTTGGAGCTTGCAGTGCTGCCGCAGGCGTTGGCCACAGCCAGGTCGGGAATGCCGTCGCCGTTGAAGTCGCCCACCGCGATTGTTTGCGGAGAACCGCCCGTCGTCAGGCTGGCCGCACTCCTGAAGCTGCCATTCCCATTGCCCAGAAGAATCGTTACCGCCCCGCCACCCTTTTCGTCGGCGCTGGCCACCGCCAGATCGGGAATGCCGTCGCCGTTGAAGTCCCCAGTTGCAATGAAGACGGGATTGTTCGGAATTGCAGGAGTCTGAGCATTCAGCCAACGGATTGGGTCCACCCCCGCATTCCAGCCGCCCGACGAGCCGTCCGTTGCGATTGCCGTTCCGTTGCCGGTTACCGCCAGCGCCACGCTGTGCGAGGTGCTGGCCGCGTTGCCGCCGGATGCCCGGAACACTGCCTTATAACTGTGGCTGCCGGTTCCGGGGATGATCTTGAGACTCGCTGTTCCAGTACGGGTGAGTTGCGCCGTTCCCAAAAGATGAATGTCTTCGCAAAAAGCTGAGGATGCGTCGCAAAACTCGACCTGACCGGTAGTTACCGCGGCGCCGCCCCTCGTCACCGTTGCCGAAAGCGTTACCGCGGCGCCCGCTGTCACACTGGCCGCCGGCGTGCCGCCAACCGTCACCGCCAGCGTTGTCTCCGTTGTGCGCAGGGCGGCCCCAGGTGAAGCGCTTGCCCGTGCGCCGGCGGGCAAGGCCATCAGAAGCAACAGCAAACAATGCAGAGCCGGGCCACGGCTACGCCGCAAGCGCCTCAACCAGGGGTTTGGGGATTCGAGCCGGGGGTTTGAAAACATCGCGCAAAGAAACTCTGTGGCAAACACTTTAAGCTCCTCGACAGAACTCGAAACGGAATACCCTGATGAAAACGCCAGAGCTTCGCGGTGCCGGTACGTCACGACTCTACTTTATTGACGATACGCCTGTCGTTGGCGTCGCCGCATCGCCCGGTTGACTCCAAACCATTGCTTGCGCAGCGTGCTCAGCCTGAACTCTTCATTTGTCTTGGCAGGCGATGTGTTAGCGCTGCTACCGTTTGACCCCTGCGGCGCGTCTCAATAGACTTGCAGGCAGGGTCCAAACGATGCCGTTTCGAATTTTTCGTACTTTTTCGCCTTCTTTTGCCGCAGGCAGCACGCTTGCCGCTCTTTGCCTGCTGGCGGCTGCCGTCGGCAGCGCCCAATCCGGCAGCTCACAGTCCGGAAGCTCCAAGGGGCAGAGTTCTTCTTCGTCGATGAACATGGTGCAGGAGAAGGCGCCGTCGCTGGTCGATCCGGCCGGGCCAACCATCTCGCTCATCAGCTCCGAGCCGGTCTTCGCCATGGCCGCCGCGCTGAACGCCTGCGGCTACGACGAGGGGCTCGATGAGAGCGCGCCGGTGCGCAAGCGCGTGCGCGACGAGATGAATCTGGCCCTGGCCAAGAGCGAGGACGCCCGCACCAAGCGCGACAAGGTCTGCCTGTACATCGCCCAGCACCGGCTGACCGGCGGGGTGCGCGACGTGGCCCAGTACGTCTCGCTGGCGCTCTATCTTACTCCGCCCCCGGCGCTGGAGACGGCCGCGGATCTGACCGAAATGCCCCCCGACTCCACCCAGGTGGTCGAGATTCTGCCCCTGCTGCGGGATTTTGTCGCCGCCGTGGACCTGCACGGCATCTGGCTGGCGGTCCATCGCATCTACGACGCGGAGACCGACCAGGTGCACGACGCACTCTCCTCCATGATCGTCTCCACCAACCTCTATCTGAAGATGCCCGCCTCCACCTACGATGGCCGCCGCTTTATCGTGGTCACCGAGCCGCTGCTCTCGCCGCACACCGTCAACGCCCGCGTCTACGGAACCGACTACGTAGTGGTGGTCTCGCCGGTCAATGGGCAGATCCGCTTGAGCGATGTGCGCCACACCTACCTGCACTACGTCATCGAGCCGCTGCTTTACTCGCGCTCCAACGCCGTCGACCGCATGCAGCCGATTCTGAAAGAGGTACGCGAGGCGCCGCTCGAGTTCCGCCTGCGCTCCGACACGGTAACCCTGGCCATCGAGTGCCTCATCAAGGCCATCGAGGCCCGCACCATGGACACCGGCATTCCCGCCTTCAAGATTCCTCCCGGCGTCGACCGCTCCGAGCTGCCCCGCTACGAGCACGAGCGCCAGATCTACCAGCAGAAGGTGGACGTCATCCGGGTGGCCGCCATGCGCCACGACATGACCCAGGGTTTCGTGCTGACGCAGTATTTCTACGAGCAGTTGATCAACTTCGAGCACGACCCGGCCAGCCTGCGCGACACCATTGGCGAGATGGTCTACAGCATGGACATCGACCAGCAGGTACACCGCGCCAGGGCCATCGAGTTCGACAAGGAAGCCGACGGCGACGTGCTCACCCGCAGCCGTCCCCGCAAGCTCGAAGGGCTGGATCTGGCCGAGGCCCGCCTGGCGGCTGGCGATGTGGCCACGGCCAGCGCCATGGCCCGGCAGGCGCTGACGGTGCACGCCGACACCCTGCAATCGGCCGCAGACAGCGCCCGCGCCCACTTCATCCTGGCCCGCGCGGCGATCATGTCCGGCCATCCCGATCAGGCTATCGAGGGCTTCCAGAAGACCCTGGCCGCCAGTCAGGAGCCGCGCCTGCTGGCCTGGTCGCACATCTACCTGGGCCGTATGCTCGACCTGGACTGCAAGCGCGACGAGGCCTTGACCGAGTACAAAGCGGCCCTGGCGGTGCGCGACGGGCAGTTGGATACCCGGCTGGCGGCCGAGCGCGGCGTCAAAGCGGCCTATAGCGTCCAGGGCCACAGTTGCGAAGACGATGCCGACGACGCCGATCCCGGCAAACCCATCGGCGACAAGCCCGTGAGCGCTAAACCCGTGACCGATAAGCCCATCCCCGGCAATCCGGCGTCCCCTTTTGCGCCGCAGAATGGGACGCCGCAGCCGAAGTAGGCTGAAAGCCAAAGTAGGCTGAATTGGTTGCAGGTCAATCGCATGAATCCGAATGGTGGACGTGGCCGTTTCCGATTTTCACCGCGCCGCAGGCGCAAGGATGGTAAGCCCCGCGCTTCAGCGCTTTCAATTACCCACAACTTGTGGAGTCCTGAGCCTGT
>CAZBPD010000067.1:0-17837 GCA_964493705.1 uncultured Occallatibacter sp. | reverse complement strand
AGGCTCAGGACTCCACAAGTTGTGGGTAATTGAAAGCGCTGAAGCGCGGGGCTAATTAACACTGCGCCTCCGGCGCGCTGGTGCGGAGATTGATCAGGCCGGGCGCCCCCGGTTCTGCATTAGAAACCTGGGAGATTTCGCTAGACCGCTCGTATCTCCATTGTCTTTCCCAGCGCCTTCAGTGCCGCGGCGATATTATCGATCTTGGTCGCGTGTCGCGGATCAAGCAAACGGGTCACATGTTGTCGCGGGATGGACAATCGCTTGGCGAGATCGGCAGGGCGCACCTTCTGCCCAATCAATTCATTAAAAAGCAGGACTTTAGCCGAAACGCTTGCGGGAAGTTCGACCAGCCTGTGGCCGCGCTTCGGGGCAGAAGGCATGGGAACCGGCCGGCCATGATCGAAATAGAAATCGAGTGCGGTTTCGAGCGCATCCAGAGCATGACGCAAAGCATCCTTTTCGTCATCGCCGCACGTAATCGCTTCTGGAACATCTGGAAAAGTGACGGTGCACCCGTCGCTCTCGCATTTGACCCTGACTGGATATTGCATGTGGCTCCTTTATTTGAGTCTGAGTTGCTTTCGAATGGCGTGCAAGGTTCCCATTGGCAGGTCTTTCCTGTGCATAGGAATGACAGACTGCTTGCCATTCAAGAACACCTTCAGGTGAGAACCATCTCCCTCTATGAAGGTGGCTCCAAGTGCAGCCAGTTCGCGTTTGAATTCCTTGCTCGTCACGGTCGCAATGTAACCGTTTATGTTTACAAAGTCAAGCCAGGATCCCCACCCTTCGCGCTTTTTGCGCGTGCCCCCGGTAACGCTTTTGGGACCGGAGAGAAAACTCCAGGCAAAAAAACCGCTTACAGCCCCGCTGCTTCGACCGCGCGGGCCACGCGGAAGGCGGTGCTTTCGTTCAGGTGGGCGGCCAGCACCTGCATGCCGATCGGCAATCCCGTCGCCGTGGCTCCGCAGGGCACGTTGACGCCGCAGATGCCGGCCAGACTGGCCGTCACCGTGTAGATGTCGGCCAGATACATGGAGACGGGATCGTCGCACTTCTCGCCCAGTTTGAAGGCGGGGGTGGGCGAGGTCGGTGTAACAATCGCATCGACCTGGCCGAAGGCGGTTAAAAACTCATCGGCCAGCAGGCGGCGCACCTGCTGCGCTTTCAAATAGTAAGCATCGTAGTAGCCGGCGCTCAGAGCGTAGGTGCCGAGCAGGATGCGGCGCTTGACCTCGGCGCCGAAGCCCTCGTCGCGGGAGTGCGAGTACATGGCGGAAAGCGTCTCCGAGGCCGGGGAGCGATAGCCGTAGCGCACGCCGTCAAAGCGGGCCAGGTTGGCGCTGGCTTCAGCGGTGGCGATCAGGTAATAGGTCGGCACAGCGTATTTGGTGTGCGGCAGCGAGACCGGCTGGACAGTGCAGCCGGCGGCCCGCAGGGCTTCAATTCCCTTCTCGATGGCGGCGCGCACCTCCGGGTCCAGGCCCTCGGCAAAGTACTCGGCGGGAATACCGATGCGCAGGCCCTCGGCGGGCTGGTCGCTTTCGGCGGCAAAATCGGGGACGGGCGCGGCCAGGCAGGTGGCGTCCTGGGGATCGTGGCCGGCAATCACGCCCAGCAGCGTGGCGGCGTCGCGCACGTTGGCGGCAAAGGGGCCGACGCGGTCCAGCGACGAGGCGTAGGCAATCAGGCCGTAGCGGGAGACGCGTCCATAGGTGGGCAGCACGCCCACCACGCCGCAGAAGCTGGCCGGCTGGCGAATGGAGCCGCCGGTATCGGAGCCCAGCGTGGCCACAGCCATATTGGCCGCAACCGCTGCCGCCGAGCCGCCGCTCGATCCGCCCGGAACCCGCTCGGTGTCGACGGGATTGCGCACCGGGCCGTAAGCCGAGTTCTCATTCGAGCCGCCCATGGCGAATTCGTCGCAGTTCAGCTTGCCCAGCAGCACGGCGCCGGCTGCGTCGAGTTTCGAAACTGCGGTGGCGTCGTAGGGAGGCTGGTAGCCCTTGAGGATCTTGGAGCCAGCCGTCGCCGGCGCGCCGCGCATGACCAGCACGTCCTTGATGGCCATGGGCAGACCGGCGAGCGGGGGCAGCGGATCGCCCTTGGCGGCCAGCGCGTCAATGCGCGCGGCCTGCTCCATCGCCCGCTCTTTGGTCAGGCTGAGGTAGATATTGAGGCGGCCGTTCTTCCGCTCGATGCGCTCGTAATAGGCGGCGGCGAGATCGGCGGCCTTGCTCTTGCCGGTGACCAGACCGGCGCGCAAGTCGGCCAGGGATGGGGGCTTCTCGACGAAGTTTTCCGTCATTTTGGTTTCGCTGGACAACGTTGTCTTCCTCTCTTGGCGGCCTCGGCGGCGGGCCGGCTCTTATCACGCGCACCATTTCTATTCAAAAACGCCTGTCCTCCTGAGCGAGCGAAGCGGAGTCGAAGGACCTGCTTTTTGTTCTGATGAGGAGAACCGCAGATCCTTCGCTTCGCTCAGGATGACACTTCAAAGCTGAAACGCACGCATCGCTCAAGACACTAGCGCTCGATCACCTTGGGAACCTTGAAAAAGGCCCGATCGGTCTCGGGAGCCTGGCTGAGCACGGTGGCGCGATCCAGCGAAGGAGTCAGCGTATCGGGACGCCAGAGCCCGACGCCCTGGGCGTCAAAGAGGTCGCTGACCTGGGCCAGCGGCGTCACGCCCGCCGTGTCCAGCTCGTTCAGCTCGGCCACGTAGTCGAGGATGGCGTTCAGGTCGTGCACCATGCGCGGCTTCTCCTCCGGCACAAGCTCCAGATGGGCCAGTTCGGCTACCCGCTCCACTTCTTCCACGCTCACTTTGACGGTCATTCTTCTGCTCTTCCCCTCATCCCAGGGCCGGTTTCGCGTGCACAATCCGGCAAATAGATTCTGAAAATAGAGTATAGCGGCTGGGGGAATGACCTTCGATGGCCTGCGAGGAGCCGGTGCGGATCAATCGACGATCAGGGTAAGCACAGTGCTCTGCGACAAGCCGCCGGCGGTGGCCGTTACCGGGATCGAATAGGTTCCCGCCGGGGTGCTGGAGCCCCCTCCTCCGCCACCACCGCCGCCGCCACCACCCGAGCTGGCGCAACTGATTCCTCCGGCGGTTGAAAGTCCCAGCAGCGCGACAAGCAGCAGAGTGCGCAGGAACCTGCGCCGCAGCCGCCAGGCGAGTGGAACTCCCACCAGCAGGCAGAGCAGCGGCCAGGCGCGCGGCCACACAGGATCGCCGGCAGCAGCGCTGGCCGTGCCGGTGGAGACCGCCAGCAGCGCCGACCCGTTGGCGCTCAACGCCTCGCTGGGAGGACTGAAGGCGCAGGAGGCGTAGGCGGGCAGCGCACCGCAGGCCAAGGTGTAGGTCTGCTGTACGCCGCCCTGCGGGGCAATCGTCAACGTATAACTGGCGGGCTGGCCGCTGGTCGCAGTCTGGCTGGGGTTGACCGCGCTCAACGTAAAGGTGAATCCCGTGCCGCTGAGCGCCACCGAGGCCGCGCCGGTCGCGGTGCTGCTGGTTACGGTCAGCGTTCCCGTCTGCGGTCCGGCGGTGGTGGGCGCAAAGAGCAATCCCACCGTGCAGTTGGCCAGCGCCGCCAGGGTTGCGGTGCAGGTGTCGTTGACCAATTGGAAGCCCGCCGTGACGGTCAGATTGAGATTGTTCAAGCTGGCCGCGGTGCCCAGATTGGCGATGGTCACAGTCGAGGCGCTGCCGGCTTGGCCCACCGCCACGACGCCCAGGCTGAGCGCCGCCGGCGTGACCTGGAGCGCGGGCGCAATTGCTCCGCCATTGCCGGTGAGCGGCACATTGACCGAGGCCACTCCGGCGGTGGAGGAGGCAATCGTCAGCGTCGCCACACTGCCTCCCGCTGTGAGCGGCGTGTAGCTCACCGGCAGGGTGCAGTGAGCGCCACTGGCCAAGACCGCGGTGCAGGTGGTGACGCCGGTGTTGAAGCTGCCGGCCGCCGCGCCGGTGAGCTGGAAGCTGAGATTGGCCAGCGGCGCTCCGCCCGTGTTGCTGACCGTCAGCGTCTGCGCCGCGCTGGTTGTACCCACCGCCTGCGCGCCAAAGTTGAGGCCAACGGGGCTGACGGCAATCACCGCCGCCGCCACGCCCGTTCCCGTCAACGAGACCGTTTGCGTTTGCAAGGCGTCGGTTTCGAGGAGCGATCCGTTTTGGCCGCCCGACAAAGTAGGCACATAAACCACTCCGATGGAGCAGCTTGCGCCCCCCGCCAGGCTGGCTCCGCAGTAGTTCGTCGCCTGAAACGGCCCGCTCGCCGCAACCGAAATGCTGTTCAATGAGACTCCGCCGCTGTTGGTCAGGGTCACGGTCTGGACCGGGGAAGACTGGCCGATGGCGGTGCTGGGGAAGGTCAGCGACAGCGGGGCAAGCGTATCGGTGGGCGGGGCCAGGCCGCTGCCGGTCAGGGTCACCGTCTGCGTTCCCGCCGCATCGGTAAAGGTCAGGGTTCCATTTGACGCAACCGCCGCCGTGGGGGCGAACTCCACTTCCACCTGGCAGGTGGAGCCGGCCGCCAAGGAGCTGCCGCAGGTATCGCTGTTGGTGACGATGACGAAGGGCGGAGCGACCGTCACCGAGGCAATGGCCACGGCATTGGGACCGGTATTGTTGACCGAGACCGGCAGCGGAGACGAGGTTGCGCCTACTTCGACCCCGCCAAAACTCAGCGTAGAGGGGCTCAGGCTCATGGGCTGCGCCGGCGCGCCTGTTCCGCTCAACGTTACCGCGATTTGCCCTCCCGCCACATTCGCGCCGATGACCAATTGCCCCGTCCGGCTGCCCGTGGCCGTGGGAGAAAAGGTAACTTGCAGCGCACAACTGGACCCCGCGCCGACCGCCGCGCTTCCACAATTGCCGGTTTCGGCAAAGTCTCCACTGGCTGCGATTCCCACCACAGTCAGCGGATTGCTGCCGGTGTTGGTCAGCGTAACCGTCTGCGGGCTGCTGGTGGTTCCCTGGGCCTGGCTGGCAAAGGTCAGGGCATTGGGCGTGGCGCTGGCGGTGGTTAGCTGCTCGGCCGCGGTCCACAGCGGAGTCTGCCACAACCCGCGTCCATAGGTCGCCGCCGTCAACAGGGCGGGGGCCGGGGGCGCTTCCGCATGAAGAGCAGTCACTGGAACCAGAGGCAGTCCCGTCCCATAGAGCGACCAGCAATTCAGCGTAAGAAAGGCGCAGTTGGCGATCTGCCGCGTGGCGTAAACCCCCAGATCGTTGGCCAGATAGACGTTGTTGGCGTCTTGCGGGTCGACGGCCAGGGCGTTGACCGGCGCACTGGGCAGATTGCCTTGCAGGCTGGTCCAGTGCGCCCCGCCGTCGGTCGAGCGATAGACGCCGATCACCTCCTTGGTGCGCCAGCCGATCCCTTCCGCCGTGGCGTAGACGGTTTTGCCCGTAGCGTCGTGAGGATCGACCGTGAGGCTGGAAATATCCAGTCCGTAGGCGTTGAGCGTATGCGGGTCATTGCTCACCGGGTTGAAGGTCAGGTCGGTCCAGGCCGGCGGGCTGCTGCTGTGGGGGTCGATGACCGCGGTCAAGACGTGGCCGGGCAGGATGCCGCCACCGTTGTTGACCCCGTACATGCCCACGTAGACCGCTTCCGTACCGTTGGCCAGGGCCATCGCCGCCAGCGAACGGATCAGCGCGTTGCCCGAGCAAGCAGCGCTCTGGCCGCCATCGAGAATCGGACTGACGGCATTGGCCGCCGTCCAGCCCACGCCGCTGGCCGGCCCGCGCCAGACCCGGCAAGTGGCGATCAGCAGTTGCGTGCCGTCCAAGGGATCGATGAGAAACGGCGCGGGTGCGCTCATGGTCAAACCGTCTTCCACCACCAGCGGAAGCGGCGTGGTGGAGTAGCCCAGCACGGTGCTGAAGTTGGCCGGCGGAGCACCTGCGGTGGGCGTCCCCACAGCAAGCGAGACGCCGGAGTTGTCGTTCACCAGCCAGTTTCCGCTCAGCGCATCGATGGCCGACGGCCCGCCCTCGCCGCTCAGAATCTGCGGCCAATCGCCCACCGGAGCGGCCGAGCCGTTCACCCCCGCTGTGCCATTGACGCCCAATCCCGCCATCAGAGCGTAGGGGTTGGCGGCGGACTGCGCCAGAGTTCCCACTTCGGCCAGCGAGCCCAGCGCGCCATTCAGGTTTTGAAAGTGACTGGAATCGGTTGCATTGCACACCGAACCTGTCTCGCCGATCTGATCGGTCGAGCGCCACAAGCCGCTATCGTTGCCCACAAAGATCTCGTCGGGATTGGCCGCATTCCAGGCCAGCGCGTGCTGGTACGGGCCTACCTGGGCGCTGCGGCAGGTGGCGGTGTTGGTGGTGTTGCGCCAGACGCATCCCGCCGCCAGGCTGCACTTCCACAGATCGACGCCGCCGGCCAGCAGAATGGTGTCGGCCCCGGCCGCCGGCGCATAAGGAACCGCCGCCAGCGCCAGTGTGTAGTCGCCGTTGGCGATGGTCGCAGCGCCCTGATCGGTATTGCTCTCCAGCGCCGCGGTGTTCAGTTGCGTGGCGAAGGAAAGGCTGGGATTGGCGCAGACGCCGCCGCTTACCGCGCAGGAATCCTGCCACAAGCCCTGATCCTGGTTGTAGAGGTCGGTGCTCCAGGCAAAGGTGTCGCCAGTCAGCGGATTCACCGCCAGCGCGCCGCGAAAGATGGGGCAGGCCGGGGAGCCGGTCAAGCCCGCATTGGTGGGGCAAAGCGCAGCGGTCAGGTTGCTCCCCGGCTGCGCGGCCAGGCGCGTCCAGGTTACCCCATCGGTGGACTGGTAATAGCCGTGGAAGCGCACCGCCGCTACAAAGACATGGCGCACCGGGTTCCACACCACCGCCGTGGCCGCATTGCCGTCGGGCAGGGCGCGGGTATCGTTCGGACCCTGCACATCGTTGCCCGCGCCGTCGGAGATGGTGGCCAAATGCCAGGTGGCGCCGGCGTCGGTCGAGTAGTAGAGGCCCTGGCAGCTCACCCCGGGCTCCAGCGCATTGACCAGCGTGCCCTCATAGGCCTGCGAAACGGCGGCCACCACCGTTTGCGGACTCACCGTGCTCCAGGCAAAACCGGCGAAGCCCTCGCCGATAAAGCCCCAGACAAAATCGGCGGAAGAGTAAATCAGGCTCCAGGTGACGCCGCCGTCCGTGGAGCGCAGAATACCCGCGCCATAGTAGGAATCCAGCGCATCGTTGGGGTCGCCGGTACCGGCCAGCACTACCCCTGTTGCGCCGGGCTGCACGGTCAAAGCGCCAATGCTCAGCGCCGCGTCCGAGGCCCCGCCCAACCCGTTCGCCGCGTCGGTCAGGGGAGTGAAACGCACCGCGGAGAGGGTCGAGCTGGCCGCATTCTGCGCGAACCACACTCCGCCGCCGGTGGTTCCCAGATAGAGGCGATTGCCGGCGCTGTCGGAGGGGTCCAGCGCCAGCGCCGCGATGCGTCCTGTGACCAGGCCATAACTCGAGGTCGAGACCGCCGCCGGCCCGATCGCCTGCCAGGCCGCGGTTTGCGTTTGGGCGCTGGCCGTCAGCGGAATTGCCGCGGGCCACGCCCAGCAAAGCAGGCACACGGCAACGCGGAACGCCGCCGCAAGACGCCGCCCTGGCCCGCACTGGCGGGCAATTGCACCTGTAAGTTGAAGGACTTCCCGCATCGCCGCACTCATCCGGAATGCGAGCCGCTTCTCCTCTGTTGGGCGGGAGAAGGCCTCGGATTCCTGTCGATCTTCCGTGCGAAACGCGCAGTCTCAGGGAATGAATTCGCAGCCGATTATAGTCCAGAAATGAGACAGTCCGGGAAAGATTTCGGTAAACTCGGGCACGGTTTCAAACGGTCTCGCCGAGTGCACCGATTTGGGCGGCCCGGCTTTGCCTCCTCATGAACTGCCCCCGTCCATGCCTGTCAAAATTCGACGAGGCAAGTCCGTTGCTCCCTATGAACAAAGCTTGGAGGATGGGATCAGGATTGGTACAAACACAGCGAGCCAGCCTCCGCTTTGCGGAGTGAACAAGTCAGCAAGTTGGCGCGCTGTTGGTTGGGCCGAATGGATGTTCATCGCCGCCGTAACGCGCTGAAGAACGTCGAGATGCTCCCTATGAACAAAGCTGAACGGGCTGCGATTGAGCGCGGCCTTTCCGGGCGCGAGTCGCTCGCTCAAGAAGACAGCTCTTTGGTGCACGAATTACAGGCCAAGACGCGGGCGTCACCCTCCATTGAACTCATGCGCCGGCTTTGCTCACGGGCTTGAGCCTGCGCAGGCGGTAGATCATGCCGCCGGCCAGCATCAGCGAGATGGACATATAGAAATAACCGGCGCGGGAATCGCCGGTGTGCGCTTGCAGCAGGCCCACCAGCCAGATTCCGGCGAATCCGCCCAAGGCCCCGCAGCTATTGATGAGCGCCATCACTTCCCCGGCCACATTTGCGGGCAGCATCTCCGGCACAATCGAGAAGAAGGGTCCGTAGGGCGCATACATGGCGCCGCCGGCAGCGATCAGGAATCCGTAGGCCAGCCAGAAGCTGTGCACCGCGGTCAGATACGAAGCAAAGAGCGCAAGCCCGGCCAGCAGCAGAAACGGTCCCACGTAGCGTTCGCGGTTGAGCGACCGGTCGGAGGAATAGGCCACCAGCATCATCAGAACCACGGCCAGCAGAAACGGAGCGGCGCTGAGCAGGCCGACCTTCTCGATGCCTAGAGCCGATCCGGCATGAATCATGGTGGGCAGCCAGAGCACAAAGCCATAAACGCCCTGGCTCCAGAAGAAGTATTGCGCGCACAGCAGCAGCACGCCGGGCACGCGCAGTGTGGCTCTGAAGTTGGCGATCCGCGGCAGCGCGGTCTGCTCCTGTTCGAGCTGGGTATTGAGCTGTGCGCAGCAATCCCGGCTCAGCCACGCAGCCTGATGGGGCCGGTCGCGCACCAGCAGCAGCCAGACAAAGGCCCATAAAACCGACGGAATCCCCTCCAGAACGAAGGTCATCCGCCAGCCCACGGCGCGAATCAGGTAGCCGGTGACGGCCGACATCCAGAGCACGGTAACCGGGTTTCCCAGGATGAGAATGGCGTTGGCCCGCGAGCGCTCGGCGCGCGTAAACCAGTGGGTGAGCAGAATCAGCATGGCCGGCAGGATGAGGCTCTCGGCCACCCCCAGCAACAGGCGGTCCAGCGCCAGCAGCCAGTACTCCCGGATCACGCCGGTCAAAGCCGCCAGCGCACCCCAGCAGATGAGGGCAAAAAAGACCAGGCGCGTAGCGCTCTTGCGGCGCGCATAGGCTGCGCCGGGAATCTGAAAGAGAAAATAACCGAGAAAGAAGAGCGATCCCAGAAATGCCGAGCGGGAGTGGTCGATATGCAGCGATTCCGCCAGTCCGGCGGCCTCGCAGAAGCCGTAGTTGGTGCGGTCCAGATAGGCCAGGCTATAGGTGACAAAGACCGCCGGCATGAGGAAAAACCAGCGGCGCTGCAAACCCGGCAGACGGGGCGCTGCGTCTCGCATTGGCTCTTCCGGCACACAAGGTTTATAGCATCCCTGAGCGCAGTCGCTCCAGGGGGAGTTCTTCCTCAGCAAATGCGCCCGCGAATCGCCGAATTCCGCCGCAGGGAATGGCGGCCTTTCGCCTGCCTATCCCACCAGCGGGACGAATCGCCGTGCTATCTCGTCGTAGCGCTCGATGCGCCCGGTGAGGATGTCGTAGTACCAGCCGTGGACTTGCAGACGGCCATGCGCCACGGCATTGGCTACGGCGGTTTGAGCGCGCAGGTTGTGCAACTGCGCCACCACGTTGCCGCGAATCAGCGAGGCCAGCTCGGCGTTTTCTCCATCGGCGGGATCGATGGGCTGGCGGTGCGTAAAGGCCGCTTCAACGTGGCTGAGCCAGCGCCGCGCCTTGGGCATCTGCTCCAGCCCCTCGCGATCCAGCGCAGCCTTGAGCGCTCCGCAGTCCGAGTGGCCGCAGAGAATGGCGTGCTTGACCTGGAGCACCTCGATGGCATACTCGATGGTCGCGGTCACGCCGTCTACATCGTTGCTGGCGATGGGAACGACGTTACCGGCGTTGCGGGTGATAAAAAGGTCTCCAGGGCCGGTGCCGAGGATGAGGTCGGGCACCACACGCGAGTCCGAACAGGTGATAAACAGCCATTCCGGCCTCTGCCCTTCGGCCAGAAGGTGGAATTGATCCCGTTTGCCAGGAAAGATCTCGGCCAGAAATCGGGTGTGGCCTTCGATCAGTTTCTGCATATTTGCCTCCGGATTTATCTGTATACTCCGGGGAGTTTCCCGGTGCGCCAGGGGAAGTGCACGCAGAACTCACCGCTGTCAGACTACCTGAACCGGGCGGCGGCTGCTATCTTGATGCAGAGCGGTGCGGTTGCGCGCCAAGGCAAGGAGTCGAACGGCGATGAAACGGATGGGAGGAACGATGGGAAATTGGATGGTAGGGATGGCGGTCGCGGTAGCTCTAGTAGCGTCGGCATCGGCGCAGACGGTGAACCAGATCGATCCGGCCCTGGCCGCCCGCATCGACCGCATGGCCAGCCAGGTGCTGCAGCAGACCGGGGTTCCCTCGGCTTCGCTGGCCGTGGTGCAAGGCGGCAAGCTGGTCTATACCCAGGCCTACGGCAAAGCCAGCCTCGATCCCCAGAAGGCCGCCACGCCGGAGATGCGCTACTCCATCGGGTCGATCAGCAAGCAGTTCACCGCCGCGGCGATTCTGATGCTGCAAGAAGAGGGAAAGCTCTCGCTCGACGATGTGGTGGGCAAATACGTTTCCGGCCTGACTCGCGGCGACGAGGTCACCATCCGCCAGATTCTCAGCCACACCTCCGGCTACCAGGACTACTGGCCCGAGGACTACGTGATGACCACCATGCTGCCCCCGGCCACGGCGCAATCCATCCTCGACAACTGGGGCAGGAAGCCGCTGGACTTCGAACCTGGGACCCAGTGGCAGTACTCCAACACCAACTTCGTCATCGCCGGCCAGATCGTCGAGAACATCACCGGCCATCCGCTGATGGAACTGCTCACCGCGCGCGTTTTCCGCCCGCTGGGCATGAAGTCGGTGTGGAACTCGGACGAGGTCAAGCTGACCCAGGTGGACGCCACGCCCTACTATCGCCATGCCCTCGGCCCGCTGCGCCGCGCGCCCAAGGAGGGCCGCGGCTGGATGTTCGCCGCCGGCGAGCTGGCCATGACTCCGCACGATCTGGCGCTGTGGGACCAGAGCCTGATCGCCCAATCCATCCTCAAGCCGGAGAGCTACAAGCAGATGTTCACCGAAATCAAGCTCAAGGACGGCAAGGGAACCCACTACGGTTTGGGCGTCGAGGTGATGGACCGCGCCGGCCACAGGTCGATTGAACACAGCGGCGAGGTCTCCGGCTTCGTCTCGGACAATGAGGTGCTGGTGGACGACGGCGTGGCCGTGGCCGTGCTCACCAATCAGGACGCCGTCGGCGCAGCTTCGGCCATCGCCCAACTGGCCGCTCCGGCGGTGCTGGGCAGCGCAGGGGCCAAGCCCGAAGAGACGCAGGCGCTGGCCATCTTCCACGATCTGCAACAGGGCAAGATCGACCGCTCGCTGCTTGCGCCCAACCTGAACGACTACTTCACCGCCGAGGCGCTGGCCGACTACCAGCAGAGTCTCGGGCCGCTGGGCGAGCCGCTCAGCTTCCATCAGAGCGCCAGCCAACTGCGCGGCGGCATGAGCTTCCACGCCTTCCAGATCGTCTATCCCGGCAAGCGGCTCACCCTGACCACCTACACCTACCCCGACGGCAAGCTGGAGCAGTATCTGATCGCCCCGGCGGAGTAATCCGCCGCAAGGGAAGTCTGGCCAGCGTGGTGCCTCAATGTACCCCTGGCGGCGGGGCGGAGTGCTGGATGGGCTTTTTGAAGAGCCATGCGGCGGCAGAGCAGAAGAAGGCCAGCACCGCCGTCCAGCGGAAGACATCCACATAGGCCATCAGCGCCGATTGCTGCTCCATCAGGCCATAGATCAGGCCCATCGAGCCGGGTCCTGCCCCCGGCGGGCCGATGCGATGGCTGAGATAGCCGGCAATGGCGTGCGATTTCTGCTGTAAGACAAAGTTCGTCGGCCCCAGATGCGCGCCCAACTCGTTCTGGTGCAGCGCGGCGCGGCGAATCAGGGCGGTGGTGGCCATGGCAATGCCCACCGAGCCGCCGATGTTGCGCAGCATGTTGAAGAGCCCGGTGGCGTTGCCCATCTCCTCGCGGGGAATGGTGGAGGTGGCCATGGTGGCCAGGGGCACAAAGACAAAGCTCAGGGCAAAGCCGGTCAGGGTGATGGGGATCAGCAGAGTGTAAGGGCCGATGTCCAGATTGATCATGCCGAAGATCAGCGAGCAGACGCCAAAGCCAAAAAAGCCTGCCGAAAGCAGCTTGCGCTGGTCGACGCGCGAGCCGAGAAAGCCGATCACCGGCGAGCCTATGAAGGAGCCGATGCCGCGCGGGCCCACCACCAGGCCGGCGGTAAAGGCCGTGTAGCCCAGAATCTCCTGATAGTAAAGGGGCAAAATGGCGATGGTGATGTAGATGGCCATACCCAGCATGGCAATCAGCAGGCAGCCGGTGCGGAAGTTGCGGTCTTTGAGCACATGCAGGTCGAGAAGGCCCTTGCGGTTGCTCCAGGATCGCCAAATCCACCCCACCAGCGCGACCACCAGCGCCGCCACCGCCCAGCGCACCCAGAGAGCGCCAAACCAGTCGTCCTCCTGGCCCTTGTCCAGCACCACCTGCAGGCAGCCGGTCCAAACGATCAGCAGGCCGAAGCCGATGTTGTCGAAGGGGCCGACCTTGGCGTTCTTGATGTAAGGCGGATCGTGGACAAAGCGGGTAATCAGAATCACCGCCAGAATGCCGACGGGGATATTGATGTAAAAGGCGTAGCGCCAACTGAAGGTATCGGTCAGCCAGCCGCCCAGCGTGGGCCCCAGCACCGGCGCCATCACGATGCCCAGGCCATAGGCGGCCATGGACATGGAACGTTTATGGATGGGAAAGCTCTCCAGCAGAATCGACTGCGAGAGCGGCTGGAGGGCTCCGCCGCCGGCTCCCTGCATCACCCTGGCGAGCAGAATCACTCCCAGCGAGGGCGCCGCGCCGCAGAAGAACGAGGCCACGGTGAAGATGGTCACGCAGAACAAAAGAAAGCGCTTGCGCCCGAAGCGGCGAGCGAACCAGTTCGAGGCGGGCAGGATGACGGCGTTGGCCACCAGATAGCTGGTCAGCACCCAGGTGGCTTCGGAGTTGGAGGCGGAGAGCGAGCCGGCGATATAGGGCAGCGCGACAGAAGCGATCGCCGTGTCCAGCACTTCCATGAAGGTGGGCAGCATGACGGCGACGGTAACCAGCCATGGGTTTACACCCTGGGTGAGCGGGTAGCGGGCATGGGCGGCGGCTGTCGTCATCGCAGAGTGGAAAAGATGAGCTTACAGGATCGGGGGCAGGCCGGTCAGCAACGGGTGTTGAGAGGGACGAGGCCATCGCATTTGGTTTGAGATCGAAAGATAGAACGGTTTTGGACGGGCACGGCCTCGGCCGTCCGATTCCAAGGCCTCAAACGCGCCGGCTTTAGCAGGCCGTGGAAAAACTCCATAGCGGGAGACGTTTTGAAGGGGCACGGCTTTAGCCGTGCCGTATGTTGCTGATAATAATGGACGGGCTTTAGCCCCTGCGGGATATTTCCAGGCAGTTTGGATTTTCACCACAGGCTGTTAAAGGTCTATCCCAATTCTGAATCATTGACGGGGAGAGACAATTCTGATGGATTAATCACTGCCGGTCCCGCCAAAAGTGCGAAAAGCACATACAGAAACAACAACGGTAGGTCCGTAACAATCGTCCCTACTGCACCAATGAGGTAATGGTCGGCGACGGATGAATAAATGTGCGTATGCTCAAATCGTTGAACACCAAATGAACAGAGCGTCTCCAGGATTGCCACAGCCATGGCAAACCAGCGTCCAGTTCGCTTCAGCGCGGCTTGCGTTTTATCCAGTTTGGTTTCGCGCAGCAGATTCATCGCCCATGGAGAAATGCACCAAGCGAGCAAAAGAAAAAATCCACATCCAATAGCGTACAAACCAATTTCAGAATGAATTAAATCATGAAATATGGCGGCTTTCACAAGTACCCAGTCGGGCCAACGAATTGCCGACTCTAAGGATGTCAACAAAACACCCGGTACGCCAACCAGGAGAAGCGCCGTCATGCTTACCTTAAATGCAAACCACAGGATTCTTCCCGCATCGTTGCGCAAGCGAGAGAGCATCTCCGTTAACCTGGCCGACTTGCCCTCAAGAATCGACCTCGCCCAAACCGTCGTGCCTACCATGCAGGCTGCCATGAGACAGAGATCGAGATAATGCTGACCTGGCTCGAAAGGAAAAAGGAAGAGAAATCTCCATCGAACCGTGAAGGAGTTTGGGTCAGCCCATAGCGATTCGCCTCCAAGTGCGGAGTGGGTATGCAGGCACCAGTAGAGCACTTTGTGCTCGGCATACGGCGAACCAATGTTAAGAAGATACTGAAGCAGTTGAATCGCGAGATAGGGCACCCATAGAACTGGATGGTCTCGCAGCAGAACCGCGCTCGAACGCAAGAGTTCTTTCATGGGAAACCATCATAATCTACGGTGCGCAAAGAGATCCCCACCCTAGGCGCAAAGACAAGAACGCGCCGAGGGTGGGGCACCCAGATTAATGGGTGAAACTCAGGTTGTTTGTGAGGTACTCAAGCTGTTTTCGAATCGGGCTTTTCAGCCGGCTAACTGCTCAACTCGGGGCAGGATGGTCTCGTAGGCTGCGTAGACGCCCTCGAAGACCGAATCCCAACTGGCGGTCAGCGCATACTTGCGCGCGGCAAGGCGCATACGCGTGTGCTGCGCGGGGTCGGCGAGAAGATCGGCGATGGCGGCGGCAAACCCGGCGTCGGGAACGATGCGGCCGGTTTGATTGTCGCGGACGATGGTCGCCGGGCCGCCGTCGGGGGTGACGATGGCGGGAACGCCCGAGGCCAGCGCCTCCAGCACCACGTTGCCGAAAGTATCCGTATGCGAGGGGAAGACAAACAGATCCATGTTGGCGTAGGCGGTGGAGAGCGCCTCGCCCTTGAGCACGCCGGTAAACTCGGCGCGAGGCAGGCGCTCGCGCAGCCAGGGTTCGAGTGCGCCGTGGCCCACAATACAGAAGCGGAAACCGGTGATCCCGCGCTGCTCCAGTACCTGTTGGATCTGCGCGAGCAGGGCAACATTTTTCTCGACGGAGAGACGTCCCACAAAGCCGAGCACGAAATCGGAGGAGGGATCGGGAGCGTCCGCCGAACCGCGCTGACGCTTGGCGGGGTGAAAGAGCTCGGCGTCGACGCCGCGGGGCATGAGGCGGCAGGGACGGCCGGCGGTGCGTTCGAGCAGCGCGCAGAGATCGGGATTGGGGGCGAAGAGCACCTTGGCTGTCGAATAGAACTTGGCGGCGACCAGCATGGTCAGGTCTTCGATCTTCTGGCTGGAGGCGGCGGCTTGGTGCTCGGGCAAAACCCGCAGAAACCACCCCGAGCGGCGCGCCAGGTATTCATGCACATTGGTGTGCCAACTGGCGGCCAGCGGCACTCCGCGATGGTGGGCCAGAGCGGCGCCCATCATGCCCAACTCGCTGGGCCCGGTGATGTGGATCAGATCGGGTTGAAAACGGTCGAGGGTCTCTTCAATGAGGGGAATGTGGCGCAGATAGGCGGGGTCCCAGCGCAGATCTTTCTCCAGGGCGATGGATAAAAAGCTGCGCGGAAGCTCCAGCGACCAGACACTGCCCTCTTCAATCAGCGCCGGGGCGCGGTCGCCGGCGCGCACACTGAGGAAAGGCAAATTACGCCGTCGCGCAAATGCCTCGAAGTGGCGGCTGGTGTGGGCGACTCCGTTGACCTCGTGGAAGGAGTCGGGAAAGTAAGCGACACGCGGCGCTTGTTCAGATTGTCCATTCATAGAGAGGGCCGTGGTGCGGAATCTTCTGATGGCAGTGTAGATGAGATAGCGGAGATAGCGGAGATAGCGGCGATAGCGGAGATAGCGGGGTTGGCGGGGTTGGCGGGGTTGGCGGGGTTGGCGGAGATAGCGGGGTTGGCGGAGATAGCGGAGATAGCGGAGATAGCGGGGTTAGCCCGTTGGTCTTGCCGCATGTTTGGAACCGCTCTCCTGTCAGAGAATTCATCCCCGCTCAAAACGCAGCCTAGCACCACAAACCCGTCTCCTCGACATCGATCAAGCGAAGCAAACACCGAAAAAGCCGATGGGGACAAGCCATCGCACACTATGCTAACCCCGCTAACTCCGCTAACTCCGCCAACTCCGCTTGCACCGCTAACCCCGCCAACTCCGCGAACTCCGCTTGCTCCGCTAACAACTGGGACTCGACTTCACGGCTGCTGTTCCTACCCTTCGCTCTCGCCCAGCTTGAGACGGAGTTGCGCGGACTCGCTCCAGGCCATGCGCAGGCCGCCGGAGACCAGTCCGTTGCCCATCATCTGCACTCCGCCAATGATCCAGCCCATCGCCCGGGGCGCTCTGCCCTTGGGCCAGAGTTCGCTCAGGGGGCGGACTACGCCGTTGGCGTCGGGGTGGTAGACGCGCTCATCCCAGGTGCGCGAGCCTTGCGGGAACTCGGGATAGGCGCGAATGGCGTCGAGCGTCGATTGCAGGATGCGGTGCTTCCAGGGCTGAGCGTACTGGGGCATGAAGAGCACATTGCTCATGCGCTCGCGGCGAATCTCGTGGACAAACTCGGTAAAGCTCTCGGCGTTGGTCAAATTGATGTTGGCATTGGGCTCGACGCCGTGGCGGTCGCCGCCGGAGATGAGCACCATATTCCATTGATCGGCCAAACGGCGGACGGCGCGATTTTCATCCCAGTTGCGCAGGCCGTTCAGCTCCAGCGCGTGCATGAAAGCGCCGTTCTTTTGCAGGAACTCGTTGACCAGAAAATTGTGCTTCTCCTGACCGACCAGATACAGGTCCCAGAGCGGATGGTTGAAGACCACCAGCACGTTGGGCTCGTCGTGGAGAGCCTGGAGGATCTCGGTGAGACGGGCGTCGCTGGGATTGGCCGTGTAGCCGGCCAGCGTCTGCATCCATTCGGAGGCTTTTCCGCTGGGCAGGTTGTGGATGCCGAGATGAAAGGATTGCACGCCGTAAGGGGCGGTCCACTCGACGGAAACCGGAATCTGGCGGGCGCTGGGCACAGTGCGCAGCAGCATGGGCGCCTGAATGGTGTCGTGGTCGGTGATGGAGACCATGGGGGCCACATCGATCTTCTCGATCTGGCGGCTCTCCAGGTCAAAGGCCAGCTTGGGAGTCATGGGCGGCGTCCAGTAGCTGGCGGCGTAATTGATGCGTACGCCGTGCATCTGCTCGGAACGGCGCTCCAAGCGCGCGAAGAGAGGGCGAATCAGCGGATACTGATTGCCGAGGTTAGCGAGAAAGTCCAGTGTCTCGTGCGACTGGTTGGTGTGACTGTGCAGGGAAACGCCCGTGCGGAATCCTTGCGATGCGTTTTGGTCGCGCCACAGATACGAGATGCTCGAAGGGGACATGACTGCTCCTCGGTTTCACCTGGAATTCCTGGAGTCAGTATCCTTCGAAGAGCGTCAATGCTGGATGAACAGGAGGCGAATAGACCTTCAATATATTGACAAAAGAATTAACATCCGAGTTGAAATGCAGATAAAACAGGGAACCTTCCGGGTCAAATCCAGTGAACGACCACCGGCTAATAGCCGGTGGCTTCGGGTTACGGCTGGAAGCCGG
>CAZBPD010000066.1:0-18481 GCA_964493705.1 uncultured Occallatibacter sp. | reverse complement strand
GACCTCTCCCTTACCAAGGGAGTGCTCTACCAACTGAGCTACATCAGCCCTTCTTGCAAAACCCGCGGGCCTGACCGCACCCCCGACTACTTGCGGCGAATCCGGTCTGCCTGCCGCGCCAGCACCGTGCGGAAGGCCATCATGCCGAAGACGAAAATCGGCAAAAGACGGATTTCCACGGGCCTGCCCTGGACCACCAGCGAACCTTCGCCCAAGGTAAACCATGCGACCACAGCCAGTATCGCATACAGCGCCATGGCCGGCCAGAACTTGCGCTCCAAATCCGCGCCGTGGCTGTGGAGACCCTCGCCGGGGGAGCGCAACTTTTCCCGGATTTGGCTCCACCAAGAGGCCATTCTGCCAAATCTCCGCTTGCCGGTGTAACGCAAATCATGGTGCACAGGGGAGGGTTCGAACCTCCGTAGGTCTAAGACCGGCAGATTTACAGTCTGCTGCCATTAACCACTCGGCCACCTGTGCACAAACCCTAAACCACGTTTTTAGCCCACTTCCGCACATCACCCTCCACCCGGAAGTTCTCCGGTGGATCGGAGCCTGTGCGCCTCAGAGGGATCACCGCAGAGGATAGGGACGGCGAAATTCTCCGCCGCTACAAACTTCTACCGCTATCGGTCCCGTTCGACCTTCCCATTCTGGAGCTGGCGAAGGGATTTGAACCCCCGACCCTCTGATTACAAATCAGATGCTCTACCAGCTGAGCTACGCCAGCCCTATCCAACCAGGGAAACCGCCCGAGGAGCCGACTGCCCGCGCAAGCACACTTCCGCTTGCGCAAGACTCGGCACAGAATTCAAGGTACCATAGAGCGCGCCGGAGAGCAAACGGGGGAAACAGGGAACGAGGGAACGAGGGAACAGGGATCAGGGGTCAGGGGTTAGGGAATAAAAGTCAAATGGACTCGATCAGGGAGCGTGACTGTTCCTGCGAGCGCAGCACCGCTCCGTGGAAGGCGGCCAGAGCCAGAAAGAACCACGCCGCTACCAGATAGGGCAGATAGGGGCCCAGGTGCTTCATTGCCTCGCCGGTCAGGCCGGGGAGCTGGGCGCGAAAAACATCCAACAGCCAGGGAATGCTGACCAGACCTCCAAAACCCTGCACCAGCCAGCGCGTCCAGGCAGGAGACCAGTGCTGGTAAGAGCGCCAAAACGAGCCCTGCGGATCGTCGGATTTGGCTCGCGCACGCACCAGGAGGGCCAGAACGCCGGCTGCGGCCAGCAGCGCCAGGCCAACCCAGGTGGTCCACTGCGTAGCCAATGGTTCCAGAAGAGAGAAGGGATCTGAACCCATGCCGCCGTGGTGGGTTTCTCGACTGCCACGCGCCGCGGTCACCCCCAGCATCACCAGGCTGATGGCCAGCCCGGCCACCGAAACGATCTCTCCGACAGAGGCGATCAACAGCGTGGAGTGGGAGAGCTGCGGCGTCGCCTCCTGCTGCACCGCCGCTTCGGCCGAGGCCGCGGTGGTCGCCGTGACGCCCTCCAGATCGGCATCGAAGAGAACGGAGTCGGCGGCATTCGCGGGATTCACATGGACCATCACCGTATGGCCCTTGAACTGCGCGGCCCAGCGCACCGCCGCCTCTTGCAGGGTGAATTCGCGCTCATACTCCCCGCTTTGCAACTCGGGATGGCGGTAGAAGTAAGTCAACACCGCGGGATAGACCTGTTTTTTCTCCCGATTTTTCCGCGCGGCCACGCTGACCACATCGATGACGGCGGGATAGGCCGGCCAATGCCGCGCCCGGCGAGCCTTGGCGCCGCGTCTCCAGCGCTTCCACCAACTGCTGGCCAGGCCGCACGCGCCCGCCACCAGCACCGTATAAAACTCCGGGCGGCGCAACAGTGCAAAAAGCGTGTGCAGAGGGTGCGGCGCGAATTGGGAAAGCAGTTGCATGGCCGAAATCCTTCCTCCATCCTGTCGCCGCGATTATCGCACGAGAGGCGATAGGCGATGGCGAGGTTCTATCCATGGTGGGCTGATTCCCTTCTTCCGTAACTCGGGTAAGCGGCGCATCACCGATCGAACCGAAGCCGGACATGTAGAATCCTCTTGCACTACGAACTGCCTCAACGGATGCTTCCTTAACCCACAAAGCAGGACTTCGCGGTCCCCCACACTTAAGGAGAGGATTCCATGCGCAAGAGTTTTATCGCGATTTTGCTTTTATCGTTCTGTTCTCTGGTCGTAGCTCAACAGGCGTTGAACAACGACTCGGTCATCAAGCTGACCAAGGCCGGTCTCTCCGACGATCTGGTTGTCTCAACCATCAACGCCAGCCCGGGCGCCTATAACACCAGCGCCGACGGTCTGATTGCGCTGAAGAAGGCCGGCGTGAGCGACAAGGTGATCGCCGCCATTCTTACTCGCGGTACGGGCGCTCCCGCCCCTGCACCCGCTCCGGCAGCCGCCGCGGTCAATACCAACCCGGATGACCCGAACGCCGATCACGAGCCCGGAATCTACCTCTACGATAGCGCCGCGGCCAAGAACAAGATGGTCGGTTTGGACCCCTCTTCCTTCCAACAGGCCCGGACCAGCGGCGTGATGGCTTCCGCCTTTACTTATGGCATCAAGAAAGCCAAGGTCAAGAGCGTTCTGCAAGGCGCTGCGGCGACGGTGCGGACCAAGAACACCTCGCCCGTTTTTTATTTTTATTTTGGAGCGCAGACGGCGACCACCAACAGTCCCAACCTGGCCTATGGCGTCGCCTCGACCCCCAAGGATTGCTCCCTGGTCCGGCTGGAAGTGAATGGCGCGTCGCGGGAGATGACGATCGGCTCGGCCAGCATCTGGGGCGCCTCTTCGGGCACACAGGATGCCGACAAATCGCCCTTCAATTACGAGAAGATTCGTCCCGGCGTCTTTAAGGTCACTCTTGTTGCGCCGCTTCCGCCGGGTGAGTACGGCTTCAACATCTCCGCCTGGGGCCGGGTTTACGATTTCGGCGTGGATCAGTAATCGAACAGGGCAAACGCATCTTGATCGACCGGCCGTTTTCCGAGTGAAACAGTTGTAACCATTGCTTTTGTTTGTTTTTACGGAGGGAGCAGGGGTCTTCAGACCCCTGAAGCAGCGGCAAAAAAAGACAGGCTTTAGCCTCGGGTCTTTGCTCGCAGTTGCAAAATGGCCCGTGCCTGAAGGCCCATCCATCCATCGCCCTATTCAGGGGCCTCAAGGCCCCTGCTCCCTCCCCAAACTACCCTTTGTTTCGATTCGCAATCCAAAACAGGTACGGCAGCGGAATTAAGGCGCGATTGCCCTGAGTAATCGAAGCCGTCGTCGTGGCTTGAGGGAATGAGGTGCTACCTTATCTTTGACGACATTGATGGTCAAAGATATGAATCGACGCACCCGACGTACGCTCTTGTTTGTGGCCGCGGTCCTGCTGATGCTGGCCGTGGCCGTCTTTCTGCGCTCCAAGGCTCCGCCCGAGGCGGCGCGGCTGCTGCCCGAGTCTGACGGCATCGTCTTTGTCAACCTCAAGCCCATGCGGGTCTTTTTGCACAAGGACCTGAAGCCGCCGCAGCGCGTCCCCGAGTACCAGCAGTTTGTCGACGCCACCGGCGTGGACTGGGAGCAGGACCTGGACGAGGCCGCCATCGCCCTGCACCGCATGGATAATCCCAACGGGCCCAACGGCGCGGTGGCCTACTCCATGGTGCTGGTGGGCAAGCTGACCGGGCAGCGGCTGAAGAACTGGCTGGAGAGCCATGCCGCCAGCCGCGAATCCTACGCCGGGCATACCGTCTACAGCGTCCCCTCGGAGGGGCGCACGGTGCGCATCGCACAGATTGGCTACGACACGGTGGCCCTCTCCAACTTCCCCACGCCAGAGAAGATTCACTCCATTCTCGATCGCCACGCCACCGCCGCCTGGCCCTTTGCCGGCTCCTCGCTGCTCACCCGCCACTACCACGATGTGCCGCTGCTGGCGCAGGCCTGGGGCGTGGGACAGATTGGACTGCCCTTCTCGGAGAGCGGAGCGATCCGCATCTTCGGCTTCCGGCTGCCGCTGGTCGACGACGCCACCATCGTGGCTTCCGTCTCGCCGGCCTTGCAGCTCGGGGAAGCACTCGAAGTGCGCATCGAAGAGATCGCGCCCAGCGACGAGGCCGCCGCCCAACAGGCCGCCGCTCTGTCCCTGCTGGTGACCGTGGCGCGGGGCTTTACCGCTCCGCTGGGCGGGAATTCGGCCAATAACGGATTGAAAGCCCTGCTGCGCTCCGCCGAGGTGACCCCGAAGCACAATCGCGTGGTGCTCACCGCGACGCTCTCCCGCGCCCAACTGGCCAACCTGGCGCAGGAAGATAATTCCGCACCCCCAGGCCTTCCCGCTGCATCCAAAGAGCCATAAGCGGCTTCCCCGCCGCCCTGCCGTCTACCAACGGCATCCGGCTCCTGCACAAACCAGTCCTCCCCCATCCCGACCGTCGAACGGTTCGGGATGGGGAATTTGCGTTTATAGCGGGGTTGGCGGAGTTAGAGGGGATAGCGGAGTTGGCGGAGTTGGCGACCGCATCTTCGAGCAGGGCAACTCCGCTCCATTGCGCCGAACGCTGCCCGCTCCGCACCCACCGCATTTTCTCCGCTACTTTTTCAATCCCAACGCATCGACCACAGCCGGGTCCACCTGGGCGGGCTCGCCGTCGCGCTTGCTCACCACGCCGAAGTCGCCGCGATAATCCCACATCGTCCAGCCAATGCCGTCGGCCTCCAGCGCGGTGCGCACGTCGCGCAGCCAGTTCATGCGCGAGACCGGATCCGTCACCTTGCGGTAGGCGCCGAACTCGTTGCACAGCAGCGGAACGTTGTTGCCCTTGCCCCAGGCCGCGGCGGCATCGATCATCAGGCGAATGCGGCGGCCGTCCCAGCGATCCAGCCAGTAGTGCTCCAACTCATAGCGCGCTGCCGGGTCGGGCACCTGCGCGAGTTGCTCGGGCCGCGCCTCTTCGGTGACTGGGTAGGCAATGCCGTGGGTGTAGCTCCACCAGCTCAGGCCCCATCCGGCGCCCTGGTGGGTGAAGGTGTGCGGATCGTAGAAATGGAAGTTGTAGATGACGTTGGGGTCGGAAAGCGGCTCGAGGGTGAGCAGATCTTCAATGCTGGAAAAGTTGGGACCGGCCACGATGATGGTGTTCTTGGGCGCAGCCTCGCGAATGGCCGCGGCCAGGCGCGCCTGCATCCCCGCCCAGCGGTAGGGATCGCTGACCTCGGGCTCGTTCATCACCTCGAAGAAAACGCGCTCCGGATCGCGGCCGGCGTAGTGGGCGGCCAGGCGACGCCACAAGGCTGTCAGGCGGTCCACGCTCTCGTTGCCGGCGCGGAAGGGCTGCTTGAAGCTCTCCTCGGGATGGATATCGATCTGCACTGCGAGGCCATCGGTCAGCATGGTGTCTACGGCGTGGTCGAGGCGCTTGATAAAGTCGGCGGAAAAGCCTTCGGCGTTGCGCGGATAGCTCTCGAGCGGCACAGGGTCGATGCTCAGGCGAACGCTGTCGAAGCCGATCTTGGCCATCAGGGCGATGTCGGCGTCGTCGGTATAGCCGCTGAGATGGTCGGCTGTATAGCGGTTGGCCGACTGGGCAAACCACATGGAGGCGTTGATGCCGTGGCGCAGATGCTGCACCCGGGCAAAGGCCGTGGCCCGGTCCTGGGCGGCGGCGGGTAAAGACAAGGCACACAAGGCAATCAGGCAACGAATACGAAGCGACACAGTGTACTCCCCTGCAATGAGATAGGAGAACGATACCACGCAGGCAAGCGGCGTCGCCGCAGGGCAAAGATGGACACTACGAAAAAAGGCGGTTCCCCGAGAGGAACCGCCTGAATCGCTTTGATTTTAACTAATTTGCGGTAGCGGCCAACGATCCACTGGCCGCCGTGGCGATCTGCTCATAGGTGGTGCGCAGGTACTTGTGCGGATTGACGGGAACGTGGTGGACGCGAACTTCATAGTGCAGATGCGGACCGGTGGCGCGGCCCGACTGGCCCACGTAACCAATGATCTGGCCGCGGGTCACATGCTGGCCGGCCAGAACGGCGACGGCAGAAAGATGGCCGTACAGAGTGAGCACATCGTGGCCGTGGTCCAGCACAATCTGGCGGCCGTATCCGGCGCCCATGATGGTGCCCGTCACTTCGCCGTCGGCGGTGGCGCGCACCGGAGTGCCGTAGGGGGCATCGATGTCGATACCGGAATGGAAGGCGCCTTCTCCGTTGATCGGGTCCTGGCGGGAACCGAAGCCGGAACCCACACGGCCTTCAACTGGCCACAACGAGGGCGCATCGGCCAGGGCTGTCCAATCGCCGGCGAAGGAGGCATTCAGGCCGCCCTCGAGCGCGCGGGAGACGCGACCGCTGAGCGCCTCGGCGCGCAGAGCGTAAAACTGATCGATGGAGAGCTTGACATCCTGTTGATTTACTTCGTCGCCCTGGGCCAGCGATGAAGGCGTGGGCGCGGCGGCATCGGCGGCGGCAGGCTTGGGCTCCGCCAGACGGCTCTTCTTGAGGCCGTAGAGAGCGGTAACTTCGTTGGCCAGGGCGCCCAGCGAGGCCACCTGCACATCGCGGTCGTGGGCGATCTGGGCCATCTGCTGGTAGTTCTTGCGCAGCGTCTCGCGCTCCTGGCGCACCTGGTTGAAGCTCTCGGTCTTGAGCAACATGCGGGTATAAGAGCCGGCCAGCCCGACGATCGTGAAGGCGCCCACCAGCGCCGCGGCGATAAAACCGCCGGCATAGTGCAAGGGGAGCGGAATCTTGCGAATCCGCCCGTCGTCATCGCGGGCAACAAAAAGGATGTAGTAGCGTTTGCGCAGCATGAGCACTCTCTTCCCTGCCCAGACAGGGCCGCAATTCGCCGCAGAATCGACAAAATCGCACAGCAAAGGCCAGTTGGCCAAGTGAGAAACAACACGGACTGCGCCAAGGGGGGTGGCGGTGCCGGGAACGTTCGTCAAGGTTACCAGAGCGGCCCGCCCTGGGTCAACGAAAACCGGCGTGGAAATCATTGACAAAGTAGGGTCGAAGCGGCACTGAATCGAATCGGGAATCTCCCCGTTTCCGGGAAAAACCGCTAAAATGCACTGAATAAGTTGCAACTTGAAGTCATGTCCTATCCTCATAGCATGAGCACGCGGCGGAGCGAATCGGTGGAAGGCGGCGAGACAGGCGAGCGGGCGCTGCTGCGATCCCTGCGCGCGCTAGCCCCGCGGCGCACCCGCGGCGGCCTGAGCCTGGGCATCGGCGACGATTGCGCCCTGCTGGCTCCGCGTGCAGGCGAAGAACTGGCCGTGACGACCGATCTGTCGATTGCCGGCCGCCACTTTCGCCTCGACTGGCACCCCGCCGAGGCCGTCGGCCATCGCGCATTGGCGCGCGGACTGAGCGACCTGGCGGCGATGGGCGCGCGGCCCGTGGCGGCCTTTCTCTCGCTGGGCGTGCCGCGGGAGCTGACAGTTCCCCGCCGCGGAGCCTCCTGGGTCGACCTTTTTTTGAAAGGCCTGCTGGCCCTGGCCGCCGAGTACAAGACGCCGCTGGCCGGCGGCGATCTGGCCGAGTCTCCTTTGGCCGTCGCCGACATCGTGCTGGTGGGCGCTGTTCCCCGCGGCAAGGCGCTGCTGCGCTCCGGCGCACATCCCGGCGACCTGCTCTACGTTACCGGCGCATTGGGCGGAGCGGCCTGCGGACTGCAACGGCTGGCGGATCAGGCCGCTCAATCCTCCAACAAAAAAGAAGGAAAAGCGCCCACGGCGCCGGCGGCGCAGGTGCGGATTCCCAAGAGGCTTGCGGCCTTGCTCGCCCCCCATCTGCACCCCCAGCCGCGCATCGCCCAGGGACTCTGGCTGCGCAAGCGGGGAACTGCTTCCGCCGCACTGGACATCAGCGACGGCCTCTCCACCGATCTGGCTCATCTCTGCGAAGAGTCCGGCGTCGCCGCGGAAGTAGACGCCGCGGCCCTGCCGCTGGCGCCCGGCGCGACGCTGCAACAGGCCCTGCACGGCGGCGAGGACTACGAACTGCTCTTCACCGCCCCGGCCGCCGCACGGCTGCCCCGCGCCATTCAGGGCGTAGCGATTACGCAAATAGGCCGCATTCTGAAAGCCCGCGCTGGAGAGCCGGCAATCACCCTGGAGAGCGAAAATGGGCGCGCGCCCCTGGCCGTTCGCGGGTGGGAGCATTTCTCTTAGCTGGATTTCTAGAAATCGCGGATCAAGTGGTTTTTCTCACCGAGCATCCCCCCACGGGCTAAACAGGCCGCGGAAAAGGGCCGAATGTCTGGCGAATCCCGCGAAATAAATCCCTCGGGGCCAGGGAATTGTCCACCTGTCTTTGCGGCAGGGCAGAAGCTGTGCCCTTTCAAAACGACTGCCTTCCACCCAAATGCGATTGCCCGGTTGGGAGAAACGCGTGAAAGCCGACGGCGCAGAGCGGCGGTTTTTGTAAGACATCGCCACAGCGAGAGGGGTGACGCCGGTTTTTGTTCTTCCTTATGGTCTTCTCATCAAGAAAACTTGACAGCAAGTCACTCACATGACATTCTGAGAAGGTCAGAAATTCTCTCAGCAGGCAGGAAGGCACCCATGGCAAAGATTATCGGCATCGATCTGGGCACCACCAACTCGTGTGTGGCGGTTCTCGAGGGCGGCGAACCCAAGGTCATCGCAAATGAAGAGGGAGCGCGCACCACGCCCTCCATCGTCGGTTTCTCGAAGAGCGGCGAGCGGCTGGTCGGCCAGGTGGCCAAGCGCCAGGCGATCACCAACCCGGAGAACACCATCTTCTCCATCAAGCGCTTCATGGGCCGCCGCTACAACGAAGTGAACGACGAGATGAAGATGGTTCCCTTCAAGGTGAACCAGCAGGGCGACCACGTGGGCGTGATCGCGCAGGGCAAGGAGTACACCCCGCCGGAAGTCTCGGCGATGATCCTGCAAAAACTGAAGAAGAGCGCCGAAGCCTACCTGGGCGAGACGGTCACCGAGGCGGTAATCACTGTTCCCGCCTACTTCAACGACGCTCAGCGCCAAGCCACCAAGGACGCCGGCAAGATCGCCGGCCTGGACGTCAAGCGCATCGTCAACGAGCCCACGGCGGCCGCGCTGGCCTATGGGCTGGACAAGAAGAAGGACGAGACCATCGCCGTGTATGACTTCGGCGGCGGCACCTTCGACATTTCGGTTCTGGAAGTGGGCGAAGGCGTCATCGAGGTCAAGTCCACCAACGGCGACACCCACCTGGGCGGCGATAACCTCGACCAGCGCATCGTCGATTGGCTGATTGCCGAGTTCAAGGCCGAAGAGGGCCTGGATCTCAGCTCCAAAGGCAACGAAATGGCCCTGCAGCGCCTCAAGGACGGCGCGGAAAAGGCTAAGATCGAGCTCTCCACCACCATCGAGACCGAGATCAACCTGCCCTTCATCACCGCCGACGCCACCGGCCCCAAGCACCTGGTGCGCAAGCTGACCCGCGCCAAGCTGGAGCAGTTGGTCGAAGACCTGCTGGACCGCTCGCTCGAGCCCTGCAAGAAGGCCATGGCCGACGCCGGCGTCACCGCCGACCAGATCGACGAAGTGGTTCTGGTGGGCGGACAGACGCGTATGCCCAAGATCCAGGAGATGGTGAAGAAGCTCTTCGGCAAGGAGCCGCACCGCGGCGTGAACCCCGATGAAGTGGTCGCCATCGGCGCCGCCGTGCAAGCTGGCGTGCTGGCTGGCGAGGTCAAGGATCTGCTGCTGCTCGACGTGACGCCGCTGACCCTGTCCATCGAGACGCTGGGCGGCGTGGCCACCACCATGATTCCGCGCAACACGACGATCCCCACCAAAAAGAGCGAAACCTTCTCGACGGCCGCCGACAACCAGTCTGAGGTCGAGGTGCATGTGCTGCAAGGCGAGCGTCCCATGGCCGCGCAGAACCGGACGCTTGGGAAGTTCAAACTGGGCGGCATCATGCCCGCGCCGCGCGGTATGCCGCAGATCGAGGTGACCTTCGATATCGACGCCAACGGCATCCTCAACGTGCACGCCAAGGACAACGCCACCGGCAAGGACACGCGCATCACCATCACTTCCAGCTCGGGTTTGAGCAAGGAAGAGGTCGAGCGCATGGCCAAGGAAGCCGAGGCCCACGCCGGCGAGGACAAGGAAAAGCGCGAGGAGATCGAGGCCCGCAACGAGCTCGACGGCATGGTCTACAACATCGACAAGATGCTGAAGGAGTCGGGCGATAAGTTCGAGAGCGCCGAGGCTGCTCCCATCAAGACCGAGGTCGAGGGCGCTCTGGCCGAGGCCAAGAAGACGCTGGAAGGCACGCCCACGTCGAAGGAGCTGAAGGCCGCCCACGAGAAGCTGACCAAGGCCAGCCACAAACTGGCCGAGATCCTCTACAAAGCCACCGCCGCGCAGGGACCCGCTACCGGCGACGCTCCTGCGGCGGGGGAGCCGGCCGCCGAGCCCAAGAAGAAGGACGACGGCGTCATCGACGCCGAGTACGTGGACGTGGAAGACAAGAAGTAGGCGTCTGCGGTGCGGCAGCCGGCGCGCCAAAACAGCATTGCTTCAAAACACAACTCGGGGTGGGCAGCAGTTATGTTGCCCACCCCGTTTTCATGCTGGTTCCAACCCAAAATGGAAGTTTGTCATCCTGAGCGGAGTTTGGTGTTCAAGTGCCTGGTGCTCGTGTGCCTGGTGCTATCGATGTGATTGGACAAAGCAGAATCCAAAACCCGAGGGATACTCCCGGAAGTAGGATTACTGCTTTTTGAGCACGGCGGTTCCTTTTTCGTCGAAGAGGATGGCGCTCTCCAGTTTGCGGAAGTCGGCGGCCTTGGCGGGTGGAATCTCCACGTCGCGCACCACGTATTCGCGCTCGTAGTGCAGCAGGCCGGGCTTACTGGTGACCGTCGAGTGATAGCTGGCAAAGTCCACGTCCACATTGACCGGGTCGGGCATCTCGTCGACCACATAGCCGGCGGGTAACTCGATGTCGAAGCTGTCATGCCAGCGGCCGGGGTGACCGATCTCGATGGGGTATTTGCGCGGCTTGCCTTCCATCACCTCGGGAACCGTCTCGGCATGGCTGCCAAGCACCCGTGGCCGCACCAGCAGCAGCGGGCCGGCGGCGTGGGCGTAGTTGGTTGCGCTAAAGTGCAGATCCAGAATCAGCGGCTTATCAAGGTCATCGATCTGGTGAAACTCGTATCCCTTGAAGGTTAGGCCAGTGATCTCCGAGGAGATCCCGCGCTCGATTCCATCGTGAAGTTCCTTGGAGTCGTTGCGCTTGATATGCAATCTCCAACCACTTGCACCCTCCCCGATCATGTTCTCCGAGACATCGCCGGAGAGAGTGCCATCGCCGGAGAGAGTAAACTTTCCATTCCGCTGCAAGACAGAGGAGTCTGGGGGAAGGATTGGCATCTGCAAAATCTGGCTATCCGCGCCCGCCGCCAGGTATCCCCAGCCGCCTTGCAGGTCGGAATCGAGCAATCCAACAGGCGTCTTTTCATCGGTCGGATCGAAGATGAGATACCACTTCCCGTTGGCCGCCTTGACGCGCGCTATTAACCTGGGGTCTTTTTCGCCCGTGGGCAGTTCGATGGCGGTGATCATGTGATCGCCAAAGAGGGAGGGAGCGTTGGGATCGACAAACCCCCGCCGGTGGTCGACAGAAAACGAATGCGCCGTGATTCCCGCCGCTTGCAGCATGGCAATCAGGATTGTGGTTTTGTCTTTACAGTCGCCGTAGCGATTGCGATAGATGTCGGCGGCGTAATGCGGCTGCCAGCCGCCGATGCCTCGCTCGATGATGAAGTAGCGAATATTCTTCTGGATATAACCGGTGATGCGGCTGAGCTTGGTATAGAAATCCGTCGCGCCGGCAATCAATTCCTGCGTCTTCGCGGTCATTTCCGGAGTTTGGTCGGTCCGATGTTCTTCCAGTTGCCCTTGGTGCTGGCCGATGGCTTGCCACTGACTCTCTATGCTCGGTTTGGCCGCATCTCCCCATTGAACGGTCATGCGTGCGGCAAGCGCCTCCCAATCCGGTGTTGCGTGGATGTTCTCCAGATCCAGAGCGGGCACATCCTTGACCTCCCAGCGCAAGTGGTTGCTCCCCAACTCGACAGGCTTGACTGCGGCATAGTGATGCCAGACGTCGGTAAAATGCCCCCCCGCCGGCAAGTCCAGTTCCAGTGACTGATTGACAGCGGGGATAGATTGTTGAAAACGCCAAGTCTCCTCGGTAAAGTAGGGCCGCAATTGGCTTTCTATTTCGCAAACCACCACCGCGCCGGGGTCGGCGGCCGGCGGATTAACCTCGCGAATTCGCTCAGCGGCCTGCAAAATCGGCGCATCGTATTCTCCGACGTCGATAAAATCCGTCTCCATCGCCTGGAACTGTTTGCCATTGGCGGCGATGGTCCAGGAGCGGAAGTTTTTAATCTTGAAGTCGGCGCCGAACTCGGCTCCGCAGCCGGCATATTTGCGCCCCTGTGGCTTGAGGATGCGCACTGCCGAGCGCTCCCGCTCCACGGCGTGATTCTGCTCATCCACCGTAATCACGATCTCGTCATAGAGCACCACCGCAGGCGCGCTCATGGCGTTGTCCGGGGTGGGAGTCTTGGCTGCTTCGACGGCCCAATCCGGCGCGGGCTGATTTTTGGCGGCACACAGGGGCGGAGCCATCAGCGCCAAAGCGCCGATCAGCAGCGGGGCGAGGTATCGATTGCGAGCAAGCTGGTTCATCTTCAATTGCCTTTCGCCGCGGGCGTCGCGGTCAACACCACCTGTTGCTGATCGCTGGTTGCCACCTTCTGATAGAAGCTGCGCAGGTCCTGGTACTCCTCTGGCTTGGCGAAGGTGAAGGAGCGGGCCAGGGTGCGCGCGACAACCACCTGCCCGGTATCGAACTTGGATCCGGTCTTGAAGACAGCATGATCCGGCCATAGCTCTTTGCTGGTCTGCGGCGCGCTCTCGACCGCCATGCCGACGGGCAGTTTGTAGGTCACCTGATCGGCGATCAGTTCGCCGTAATGCATGTCCACGGCTGTCTGCCGCTTCTCCTGGCCGACAAAGGGATGGGGGGCATGGGTCTCGAAGAAGAAGGCCGGCAGAATCATTCGCTTGGAGGTTGAAGAGCCCAACTGCCCTTTGACCTTGACGAGGGCCGCCAAATTGGCCTCCGCATCGTCCATGCCGGCGAAGTGATCGAGATGGGCTTCGACTCCTTCAGGGACCTCCGATTCCAGCCACTGGTCGAACTGCTTTTTGACTTCGTCGGGATCGTTGCGCAAAGCAATCTGCCGCCAATACAGCGCCTGCTGGCCGCTCATGACAATGCTCATATCGCCGCTCACCGCGCCGCTCGCAGCCAGCGTCAAGACGGCCACGCGTGAGGTGCGGTTGTCGGTGTAGCCCTGGGAGGGCGTGGAGACGGCAAATTTACCGTCTGTGCTTTGCCTGAAGCCGCCCGCGGTGGAGTGACGCCAGCTCAGCATCTGGAAGGCGCACATCTTCTCCCCAGGGTCGAGCGTCACCTCTTTGCCGTCGATCATCAACAGGATAATCGTGTCGTCCAGTTGGCGAGCGCTCAAATAGGTGACGTCGAAGAGGTTGTTCTTGCGATCCACTACTTTGACGGCAGAAGCGGTCAGGCCGGCGGCGCGGGCCATGGCCAGATAGAGCAGCGCGATGTCTTCGCTGTCCCCGCTCTTTTGCGCCCAGGTGTCCTCGGCGTGTTTGGCTTCCTTCATTTTGAGCTGCTTGAGTTCGGCCTCGCTCTTGCGGCGGGTGTAGTCGGTGTTCTCCAGAGCCTGCACGGCCTTGTACAGCTTCTTCGCCTTGTCCATCTGGCTGTCGGTGGGAGCAACGAGTCCGTTGACCGCCTCGCGAATGGCCTTGGAGGGCTCGGCGAAGCGATCCACATCCTTGGACCAGCGCTTGGCCGCGGTGACCCAGAAATCCTGGGCGTTATGGGCGCTCTTGTAATAAAAACTCACTTTGTATTTGAAGGCGTTCTCGGGCGGCATATAGTCTTCGTTGGGCAGCGCGGGAATGTCCGTCAAGTCCACGCTGTAGTGGCCGCCGGCGTTGCTCTTCACCGCGACTCCGGCGGGCAAGATCGGCCACCAGATCAGCGAATTGGCGGCGTCGCCGTTTTCGTCGATCACATCCCAACTGCTCTTATATTGTGCGCCGGGCTGAAAATCCTTCACTGGAGTGAAAACATAGTGCGCCTTGTGCACGAAATAGGGTTGCTGTATCTCCCAGGTGGGTGAGGAGACGATGCCGTCGTCATAGCGCTCCTGGTAGGAGTACTCGAGGATGCTGCCCACCTCGACGCTGGGCAGGGTGAAGATCTTGTGCTTGAATTGAAAATTTCCTTCCTTGGTGGCGATCTTGGCGTTGAGCAGATCCTCCGGCTTGGCCTCCAGGGGAACGATCGTCCCGTCGGGATGGATGGTGCGGCCTTTGAGGTCGGCGATCTTGGTATTGCCCCTGAGATACGGCAATTCGACCGTGGCCAGCTCCTTGCCCTTCTCCGTCAGCACCTTGATGCGCACATATTTGCTCTGATAGTGCAGCGGGTCGTTGGCGATCTCTTCGATATTCAGATAGACCGCCGCCGCCCCCGGCGCCTTGGGGTCGGCGGTCATCTTCAATTCTTCTTGGGTCGGCGTCTGAAACTGCGCATGGACCAGGACGGGCAGTGCAAAGGCCGACAGCGCCAGGAGAAACCGCAGGATGGATGAGTTCCGCATGGGGTAATCCTTCAATTGGGTTGTGTTTCAAAAAATGATGAGTTCAAAACGAACTGGGAAAAAGAACCAGAATGAATGCCGTCAGTGTCGCGGCTGGCGCGGCCTGAGCACATTCCCTCATTTCGCCTTATCCCCCCCGGTAAACTTCAGAACCAATTGCTGCTGATCGCTGCTAGAGACTTTCTGATAGAAGCCGCGCAGATCCTGGTATTCGTCCGGGCCGGCAAACGTGAAGGCATTGGCCAGCGTCCGGGAGACCACAATCTGCCCAGGAGTGGAGACCGTTTTGACGGCGAAGACCGCGTGCTGTGGCCAGGGGATCTTGGCGTCGGGCGGCAATCCTTCCGCCTCGACTCCCTCCGGCAGGCTATAGGTGACCTGGTCGATGTGCATAAAGCCAAAGTGCATATCGACCGGCTCGATGCGCTTCTCCTGGCCGATGAAGGGCTGCTTGGATTGCGTTTCAAAGAAGAATGCCGGCAACATGAGGCGCTTTTCGGTGGCCGTGCCCAACGATCCCTTAGCGTTGACTACCGCCATCAGAATGGACCCCGGTTCTTTCAGGCCGAGAAAATGGTCCACGTGCGCATCGACACCCACCGGAACCCTCGGCGCCAGCCAACGGTCGAAGCTCTTCTTCACCTCCGCTTCATCGCTCATCAAGGCAGATTGCCGCCAACGGAGGGCTTCCTGGCCGGTCAGGGAGATGTGCAGGCTGCCCTCGACGTTCCCTTTGCGGTCCACGGTGAGATCGGCCGTTTGAGTGATTTTATTGTCCGCATAGTTTTGCGGCGGCGAGGGCTTGCCGTTGACGGTCGTCGTGCCCTGTAAGAACCCGTTGGCGTTGGAGTGCCGCCAATTCACGGTACCGAAGGGGCACATCTTTTCACCGGGATCGAGAGCGATGTCTTTGCCGCCGCTGCTCAGAATCACGATGTGGTTGTCGAGTTGCTCGGTATTCAAAAAGATGGCGCTGAAGATGCCTTTTTCGCGGTCCTCAACCTTCATGGCTTTGGCGTTGAGACCGGCGGCGCGGGCCATGGCCAGATAGAGCAGCGCGATCGCTTCGCTGTTGCCGCTCTTCTGCGTCCAGGTATCCTCGGCGCGCTTAATATCTTTCAGCTTGAGTTGCTTCCGCTCTGCCTCGCCCTTGTGGCGGGAGTAGTCGGTGTTGTCCAGCGCCTGCACCGCGGCGTAGAGCTTTTTGGCCTTGTCCAGTTCGCTGTCGGTGGGAGCAACCAGTCCTTCCACCGCTTTCTTGATCGCCGCGGTCGGTTCGGCATAGTGATCCACATCCTTCGACCAGTAGTTGATCTCGTCGGTCCAGAAGGTGTCGGCGGTCCGGGAATTCATGTAGTAAAACGAAACCCTGTAGCTGAAGTTGCTCACCGGCGGCATCCACTCCTCGTCGGGAATGGGTGGGATGTCGGTTATATCCAGGCTATAGTGGCCGATCGCATCTTTCTTGACAGTGACGCCCGCGGGCAGCACCGGCCACGAGGCCAGCGTATCGGCGGGGTTTCCGTGCCTGTCGAGCACATACGACCCAGTCACATAGTCAGTGCCTTTCATGAAGCCCTTGAAGGGTGTGTAAAAAAAGTGCTCCTTGTGGACGTAATAGGGGCGCTGCACCTCCCAGACGACGTCGGGAACGAGCCATTCCGGATAGTGGATTTGATAGTAATATTCGAGGATGCTGCCCACCTCGACGCTGGGCAGGGTGAAGACCTTGCGCCCTTCCTCCAGATCCCCTTCCTTGGTGGCAATCTTGGCGGTAAGCAGATCCTCCGGCTTGCCTTCCAGGGGAACGATGGTTCCATCGGGATGAATGGTGCGGGCCCTGAGTTCGGTGACCTTGGTGCCGCCCTTGAGGTAAGGCAGTTGCACGGTGGCCAGTTCCTTGCCCTTGTCCGTCAGCACCTTGATGCGCATGTAGGTGCTCTCCCAGTACAGGGAATTGTTGTCGATCTCTTCGGCGTTGAGAATCACCGCCGCCGCCCCTGGCGCCTTGGGATCCTCGGTCATCTTGAGTTCTTCCGCGGTGGGCGCCTGAAACTGCGCATGGAGCGTCGTCAGCGCCGTCAGCGGCAGCGCCAGCAAGGCCAAGTGCAAAACGGAGATCTTTCTCATCGCTTCATCCTTGAATTTCAATGAACAGAAAGTTTATCGCGCGGCCTGCGATGGGCGATACAAGATAGGGTGCAGTTTTTACCGCTCTACGCCGCTCGGCAGACAGCATATCATCGATGCGCAAGCGAATGCGGTGCCGCAGAGCCTGCGGCGAAGATATTGTATTTCTGCTATTGATTCTTTTCTCAATAACAAAATAGCTTCCGCTGCTGTGGGAAGCTGGCCTTCGCGTGGGAGCGAGAGCCGTTTTTTAGGGCTTTGCCTGGGTGGCGTGAAGTCTTCTGCTCGAAGGGGGTACACTGGTTCGGACCGCTTTGGCGGAGGGAGAATACGGCTGTGAGCAAACGTTTTCAAATGATCGGCTTGTCGTTGCTTCTGAGTGCTGCGCTGCTGTCGGCGCACCCAGCGCTGGCGCAGTGGAATCCGCCCAACCCGGTGGTGAGTTTCGAAAAATCGAGCAGCGGCCTGGCCGTTCAGCAAAAAGACGGCCTGCTTCGCCTGACGGTGAACTCGGCGGAGATTCTGCATGTGACCTATGCCCCCGTCGGCGCGGCCCTGCCCGAGCATCCCACCGACGGCGCGGTGGTGAAGCGGGATTGGCCCGCCGCGGCGTTCGATGTCTCGGCCGACGACAAGGCGATCACCCTGACCACCGCCAAGCTCAAGGCCGTCATCGACCGTGAGACCGGCGCGCTCCAGTATTTCGACAGAAGCGGCAATGGCCTCTCCGGGAAGGTCGCCACCGGACCCGGCGAGACCGCCGCTGCGCCTGATGGCCGGCTGCTGACCACCGACAGCTACCGCAGCCTCAAGCCCGTCGAGGTCAACGGCGAAAAGACATTTCATGCGGAAGTCTTCTTTGCCATTTATGGCTCGCACGAAGGACTCTACGGCCTGGGCCAGCATCAGGCCGGGGTGTGGAACTACCGCGGCGAGACCGTCGACCTCAGCCAGGAGAACACCAACATCGACATTCCGCTGCTGGTCTCGACCAACGGCTACGGCATCTTCTGGAACAATCCCGCGGCCGGCCGGGTAAACAACCGCTTCATTCACATGCTCTACCTCTCGGCCGAGGTCGCCGACCAGGTGGATTACTACTTTGTCTACGGCCCCGAGCCGGACCAGATCGTCGCCCACTATCGCGAACTGACTGGCGACGCGCCTCTCTACGGCCGCTGGGCCTACGGCTTTTGGCAGTGCAAGAACCGCTACCTGGCGCAGAAGGAACTGGAGGCAGTCGCCGGCAAATACCGCGCCCTGCATATTCCCGTCGACAATATCGTCCAGGACTGGTTCTGGTGGACCCAAATGGGCGAGATGAAGTGGAACTCGAACTACCCCGACCCCCAGGCGCTGATCGACAAACTGCACAGCGAGCACTTCCATTTAATGGTTTCGATTTGGCCCTACTTCCGCCCGCCCACCGCCGAGGCCGCCAATCCCACCTATGAACTCTTCGACAAAAACGGCTGGTTCATCGACAAGACCAAGGCCAAGACCTTCCATCCGCTGGGCGCGGCGCTCTACGACCCCACCAACCCCGCCGCCGCCAAGCAGTATTGGGCCAACGCC
>CAZBPD010000065.1:0-18871 GCA_964493705.1 uncultured Occallatibacter sp. | reverse complement strand
TGTTTTTACGGAGGGAGCAGGGGTCTTCAGACCCCTGAAGCAGCGGCAAAAACGATCGGCTTTAGCCTCGGGTCTTTGCTCGCATCTGCAAAAAGGCCCGTGCCTGAAGGCCCATCCATCCATCGCTCTATTTAGGGGCCTGAAGGCCCCTGCTCCCTCCCCAAACTACCCTTTGTTTCGATTCGCAATCCAAAACTGGTACGACTGCGCAATTAAGATGCGTTTGCCCGTGCTGTGGTTCCCCCTCCCTTCGAACGCCGCATCCCCGCTGCGCTAAACTAACTATTCGAGCGTTTGCGGGCGGGTTGCCGTGGCTGGCCGTGATGCGGCCCGGCGGAATGGATCTTCCGAAGCCGCGGCAGGCGCCGGCGCATCTTCTATAAAGGGACGCAATGGATCGGATCGACCAGGACAGTCCGGCGTTGGAGCACAGTGAGCAGGCGCGCCAGGACGCCTTCCACGAGACGCTGCTCAGCGCCCGCCGCACCATGCTGCTGAGCGAGATCCTCAGCCTGGCTCTGGACAGCTTCCGCGCCTCCAAGGTGCGCTTCATGCTGACCGCCCTGGGCATGGTCATCGGCACTGCCTCGGTGATCCTGGTGGTCACTATCGGCATGACCGCCAAGCAGTACATCCTCAACATGCTGCAAAAGCTGGAGACCAACTCCGTCGAGCTGGAGTACTCCGGCGGTGGAAGCACCGGCGCCGACAGCGTGCTCTATAACGATTACCTCACCCTCGACGACATTAAAGCGGTGACCTCGCAGTTGCCCGGCGTGGTCTATGCCTCGCCCATCCTCGAGATGCACGACCGCATCAGCTTTGGCAGCGGCATCGTCAAAGACACGCTGGTGCTGGGCGTCAGCCCGCAATACCGCAACATTCGCAACCTGCTGGTGCTGCAAGGCCGCTTTCTCGACGACACCGACGACTCCGAGCATATCAAGTGCGCCGTGGTCACCGAGATGTTTGCCCGCGAGCGCTACGGCAGCTCCGACCGGGCCGTGGGGCAGACCTTCGAGATCAGCGGCATTCCCTTTGCCATCATCGGCGTCTTCAAAGAGAGCGTTGACGATATGGGCAACTCGGAGCTGGCCGACCAGACCGTCCTGATTCCCTATTCGGTGGCCAAGTACTTTACCGGCACAGAGAACGTCCGCCAGGTTTACTTCTCCATGCGCAGCATGGAAGAGGTGCCCGACGCCGCCAAAGACATCGTGCGCATCGTTCAGGACCGGCACCGCCCAGGATCGGTCTACAAGGCGCAGACGCTGACCGAATTACTGGCCACCGCGGCCAAGATCGCCAACGCCCTGACCGCCGTGCTGGTGCTGGTGGCGGCCGTCACGCTGGCGGTGGGCGGCGTGGGCATCATGAACATCATGCTGGCCACCGTGCGCGCCCGCATTCGCGAGATCGGCATTCGTAAGGCGCTGGGCGCCACCTACCGCGAGATCCAATTGCAATTCCTGGCCGAAGCGGTGATTATTTCGCTGGCCGGCGGCATTGTCGGCACCTTTGTGGGGCTGGCCATGCCGTTGTCGGTGCATGTCTTTACCGACTACGATCTGCCCATCTCTAGCTGGTCGGTGGTGATTGCCCTGACCGTCGCCACGCTGGTGGGCGTCATCTTCGGCACCGTGCCCGCCACCCGCGCCGCGCAACTCGACCCCGTCGAGTCGCTCAAATACGAGTAGGGCCTGCGCAACAATTTCAATCTTCGCCCGAGAATCCGGGGACAAGAAACTACCACAGTGCGGGCTGCATTACAAGACTTGTATTTCGCCGCCGCCGCACCTACTATCCGCAATAGAAGACGGCCTGCAAAGCAGGTGGGCGATAACCGCCGGTTGAACCAACATTCATGAACAGGGGCTCGACTCGACAATCGGTTCCGTGTGCCGTGTCCGCCAGTCCGGAATGCCTAACGAACCGCGGAGAGCTCCACCGTCTTTGGACGGGTTCACCGGCGCTATACCCACGGCCCAGTGGGCCGCCTTCTACCTTTCTCTTGCCCTGAGGCGCAGTACGAACTCAGGCGCATCCTGCACTCTCCCGCCTCGGTTCGATCCTCCTCCCGACGTACTGCCCGCCTCTCCGTTGTGGCCCTCCTGCCGACACTGGCATACTTGACTAGAGTGCCGCCGTTCTGCGGGCGGCTCTGCTCGGGCGCCGTCAGCGGCGTTGCCGGCGCAGGGTGGGACTCCCCTACAGAAAGCAGACGTTTGAGAACTGAGGAAGTCGATGGATGAAGTGCGCACAATCGAAGTGACGGCAGAGGCCGCCGGGCAGCGTTTGGACCAGTTTCTGGCAGCGCAGCTGGACGGCGTCAGCCGCTCCCGGGTGCAGATGCTGCTGGAGCAGGGCGACGTGCTGGTCAACGGCGAGCGCGAAAAGGCCTCGCTCAAGCTGCGCGGCACTGAGGTCATCGTCCTCACCGGCGAGCCTCGTCCCGCCCCGCTCAAGGCCCAGGCCGAGGAGATTCCCCTCGACGTCATCTATGAGGATGCGGATCTGGCCGTGATCAACAAGCCGGCCGGGATGATGGTGCACGCCGGGTCCGGCCAGAACGAGGATGAACGCAGCAAGGGAACGCTGGTCAACGCCTTGCTCTTTCGGTTTAAGAAGCTCTCCTCGACCGGCGGCGATCTGCGCCCTGGAATCGTGCACCGTCTGGACAAGGACACCAGCGGCCTGATCGTCGTCGCCAAGAACGACCGCACCCACGCCGCGCTGGGCGAGATGTTCTCCAGCCGGGAGATGAAAAAGACCTATGTGGCGCTGGTGCAGGGCGCAGTGGAAAAGGTGCGCGGCACCATCAACGCCGAAGTCGGCCGCGACCCGCTGCGCCGCACCCGCATGACCGTCAATCCCCGCGAAAACGGGCGCACTGCCGTCTCCCACTATGAAGTGGTGCGGCGCATCGCCTCGCGCTTCGGCAAGTTCACCCTGGTCCGGGTGCGTATCGAGACCGGTCGCACCCACCAGATTCGCGTCCACATGGCCTCTATTGGCCATCCCGTGGTGGGCGACACGCTCTACGGCGGCGCCGGTCAGTTGACCGACCAGATCGCCGCCCAGGCCCGCGGCAGGGCCGAGCCGGAACGGCTGCGGCTGGGACGCAACTTCCTCCACGCCGCCCGCCTCGAATTCACCCACCCCAAGACCGGCAAGCTGCTGGAGCTGGAATCGCCCCTGCCGCCGGATTTGGAGGCCTATCTGAGCCTGGTTGAAGACGGCCAGGCCGAACCCGCCGCCGCCGCGCCCAAGGCGCTGCGTTCCAGCGCGCGCGCAACGCGCAAGCGATTGATAAAATGAGGGAGCTATGAAAAGACAGTTTTTTGGCTTGAAGTCCTTTGGCTCGCAGTTTTTTGGTTTGATCTGTGCAGTGGTCCTGGGGGCAGCCTGCCTTCAGGCGCAGCAGCCCTCCGCGACGGCGAAGAACCCGCCCCCCGCGCCGGCCCCAGCCAGCCAGACTCCGGCGGGCCAGGCTCAGGCGGCCTCGCCCGCCCCGGCCCCCGATGACGCTACCGACGCCAACGCCTTCCAGATCACGCGGCGCGTCAACGAGGTCAACCTGATCTTCACCGTGACCGATCGCCACGGCCGCTACATTCCCAACCTGCAGCAGCACGACTTCGCCCTGCTCGACGACCAGAAGTCGCCGGCCAGCGTGCATGGCTTCCATCAGCAGATCAATCTGCCTGTTCGCGTGGGCATTGTAATCGACGCCAGCACCTCCATCCACACCCGCTTCCAGTTCGAGCAGCAGGCGGCCACCGAGTTCCTTTTGCAGATTCTCAAGGCCAAGACCGATCGCGCCTTTGTCATGGGCTTCCGGGAAGTGCCCACCATCACCCAGGACTGGACCAACAATATCGACGGCCTGCAGAACGGCATCAACCGGCTCAGTCCCGGCGGCGGCACCGCGCTCTTCGATGCCGTCTACACCGCCTGCCGCGACAAGCTGCTGGACGTCTCGCGCGGCCAGGAGCCGGTGCGCAAGGCCATGGTGCTGCTCAGTGACGGCGACGACAACCAGAGCCGCGTCCGTCCCGACGAAGCCATCAAGATGTGCCAGCGCGCCGAGACCATCATTTACGCCATCAGCACCAACTGGACCCCCAGCCGCGGCAAGGGCGACAAAGTGCTCCAGGATATGGCCGAGGCCACCGGCGGCCAGGTCTTCTTTCCCCCTTCGGTCGAAGATGTCTCCAACAGCTTTACCTCCATCGAAGAGGAGCTGCGCAGCCAGTACGCGCTGACCTACACGCCGGCGGACTTCAAATACGACGGCTCCTTCCGCCCCATCTACCTCTTCTGCAACGACCGCCGCTACCAGGTGCGGGCGCGTAAGGGATACTTCGCCACCCCCCAGTAAATGAGCCGGCTTCAGTTACCGATAGCGGCCCGGAGTCACCGGATTCAACCGGCTCCGGGCCGTTTCATTGCTTAGAGAATTATAAGAATCGAGCCCTCTGGAGTTAGTATTTACTTAGAATCTGGAACAATTACATAGATTAGATTTCTTTGATTATTTTGGAGAGAAAAACCTTTTTGGGACCAGGGCTAGGAAGAATGCCTTGCCGGTCCCTGTGCGAACGCAGCATAAAGTTCATACTGTGTTTAAAATCAATCATTTGAAGATTATTGTTTCAATCCGGGAACGGCTTTTACGTCTGTCGTCGAGTTTGTTTCCCACACCGATTCTTTCCCTTTTCGACTCATCTATTTCTTACTTCGTACGATGAATTAGGGGAGGGCGATCCACGAAGTTATCTCCCTGCAATGACCGGCGTGTTTTCAAGCCTGCGGTGGGTGGCTTTCAGGGGAATATGCCGGAGGGCGAGCGCCGACGGGGTCGTTGAAACCGCAGAGGAACTGTGCGGAGTGGAGGGAGAAACCAGTGATCCGGCAGGCAATTTCATGCGACATCTGCGGTTCGGAGAAGAAGCAGACCAACCACTGGTTTGTAGCCTATGACCAGGCGGGTGAGCTGCGGGTAAGTGGGTGGAACTCGCGCAACCGCTTGCGTCCCGGCGCCAAACATCTCTGCGGGCAGACCTGCCTGCACAAACTGGTGGACGAGTTCATGGCGCGCGAGGCGGAAGTGCGCGTGCAGCCCGCCTTCGCCGAGATCGAGGCGGAGAGGCAGACGAGAGTAGCCGCCGAGGCCAAAGATACCAGCCTCACCTCGAATGCCGCCTACGAGGACTTCGAGTCTTCGGCGCGGTTGGTTCACACTCCGGCAGCCAAGCCCGCGCCCATCGCCCCATTGCCCAAGCCCACCGTCCTGCGTCCCCCGGTGGAGATGGTTCCGGCGGCGGCCAAGAGCTACGCCGAAGAGCCTGCACCGCTGCCTGAAGAGGCTCCCCGCTTCGCCTCGCGCAACTGGCGCGCCGAGGCCTGGGAGCGGGAACGCGAACGCGAACAACACACCATCACCCGCCACTCCGGCATTGCGGCCCGCCGCCGCTCCAATGGGTAGAGCCATGCGCATTCGATCTAAGAGAAGAGGAAGCGCGGCGATGCTTCTGCTGCTGGGTCTGTGGACGCTGCTGCTGCTGGCTCTGCCGGGCAGGCCGAACGTGAATGCGCCTCCGCCCCACCTGATTCTGGGCGGAGCAATGCTGCCGGTTCCGTGGCCGGCGCCGGCCCCAGTGCAGATGCAGACGCAAACAGCCTTCGCAATCCCGCCTCGTCCAGCACCGGGACGTTGAGCGATAGCGCCTTGTCCAGTTTCGACCCCGCCTCTTCGCCGGCCACCACGTAGCTGGTCTTCTTGCTCACCGCGCTCGCGGTCTTGCCGCCCGCGCCCTCGATCATCCGCTTGGCCTCTTCGCGGCTGAGTGTGGGCAGTGTGCCGGTGAGCACAAAGGTCAGTCCCGTCAACTGCGCGGAACGCTCCCGTTTCGCGGCGGTCAGATCCACGCCCGCATCCTTGAGGCTCTGCACCAGGGCCAGATTGGCTGGCTGGGCAAAAAACTCCAGAATGGCCTGAGAGATCCTCGGGCCGACCTCTTCCACGCGCTCCAGCTCTTCCGCACTGGCCGCCATCAGCGCGTCGATGGAGCCGAACTCCTCGGCCAGCAGTTCCGCCGTGCGCTCGCCCACAAAGCGAATTCCCAGCCCCATCAGCGCCCGCGCCAGTCCGGCCTTTTTAGAGAGCGCAATCTCTTCGATCAGGGCGCTCGCGGATCTCTCGGCAAAGCGGTCCAAAGCCACGAGCTGCTCTTTGCTCAGCGTGTAGAGGTCGGCGACGCTGTGCACCAGGCCGCGCTCCAGCAACTGCTGCACCACGGCTTCGCCCAATCCCTCGATATTCATCACCGCGCGTTTGCCAAAGTGCAGCAGGCTCTCGCGCAGTTTGGCAGGGCAAACGGCATTGGCGCAGCGGTAGTCCACTTCGCCCTCGGCGCGCACCGCCGCGCTGCCGCACTCCGGGCAGTCGGAGGGAAAAACAAATGCCTGCCCCCCACCGGAGCCCACCACTTCGACGACCTTGGGAATCACGTCGCCGCCGCGCTCGACCTTGACCGTATCGCCCAGCCGCAACCCCAGCCGCTCGATGAAGTCGGCGTTGTGCAGCGTGGCGCGGCTGACGGTGGTGCCGCCGATGAAGACAGGCTCCAACTCCGCCACCGGAGTCAGCTTGCCGGTGCGGCCCACCTGCACGGTAATGCTGTTCACCACGGTCAGCCCGGCTTGCGCGGTGAACTTGTAGGCGATGGCCCAGCGCGGCGCGCGGGCGGTGTAACCCAGCCGCTGCTGCGTGGCGTAGCTGTCTACCTTCAGCACCACACCGTCGATCTCGTAAGGAAGCTCCGCTCGTTTCCCCTCGGCATCTGCGATGAAGGCCGTCATCGCTTCCACCGATTGCACCAGCGCCCGGTTGGGATTGACGCGGAAGCCCAGCGCCGCCAGCGTCTCCAGCGTGGCGCTCTGCCCGCGCGGCCAGAACTCGCCGTTCACGAGCAGAAAGTAGGCGTAGAAGTCCAGTCCGCGCCGGGTGACGATGCCAGGGTCCAGCGTACGCAGCACTCCGGCGGCGGCGTTGCGGGGATTGACGGCCGTCGCCTGGCCCAACTGTTCCTTCTCCTCGTTCAGCCGTTCGAAGGCGGCCAGCGGCATCACCGCCTCGCCGCGCACCTCGAAGGCCGGCGGCAGGCCGAGTTCGTGCAGCTTCTCAGCGGAGATGCGCAGCGGAATGCTGCGAATGGTGCGAACGTTCGAGGTAATTTCCTCGCCAATCTCGCCGTCGCCGCGGGTCAGCCCGGCGGTCAGCCGCGCCTCGCCATCTGCTGTTGGTTGATAGCGCAAGGCGATGCTCAGCCCGTCCATCTTCAATTCGGCAATGTACTCGACGGGGAGGGTCCCGGCCAGTTCGCGGCAGCGTTTGTCCCAGGCGGCCAGTTCCTCGGCGTTGTAGGCGTTGTCCAGGCTAAGCATGGGGCGGGAGTGGGCAGCTTTCTGAAAGCCCTCGGCCGGCTTGCCGCCCACGCGCTGGGTGGGCGAGTCGGGTGTAAGCAGCTCGGGGTACGCCTCTTCCATGCGCTTCAGCTCGTTGAAGAGCGCGTCGTACTCCGCGTCGCTGATCGCGGGGCGATCCAGAACGTAGTACAGATGCTCGTGGCGGCGCAGCTCGGCGCGCAGGCGCTCCGCGCTTTCGGCGATAGCGCGTTGCTCCTGCAATCCAACTTGGTTGGATTGCGAAGAAAGGTCGGGGTTGGAGTTTTCGCCCATGGGGTGGATTATAGGAGATGCGGACCTCTGTGGGGCAGCGCGGTCCTGGTTTGTGATAGGGTGCGATAGACCGATGAGCGATAAGAAAAACCAGCTTTACTACGGCGACAACCTCGATGTCCTCACCCGTTATGTGAAGGATGAGTCGGTGGACCTCGTCTACCTCGATCCGCCCTTCAATTCGCGGCAGGATTACAACGTCCTGTTTGCCGAAAAGGATGGGTCGGAATCGACTTCGCAGTTCCACGCCTTCGAGGATACCTGGGAATGGAATCTCGATGCGGCTCGGGCTTATGAACGTATCGTCGAGAGGGGTGGGCGTGTTGCCGACGCCTTGCGCGCGTTTCGGACCTTTCTGGGCGGCTCTGACATGATGGCCTATCTGGCAATGATGGCTCCGCGGTTGGTGGAACTGCGCCGCGTGTTGAAAGAAACTGGGTCGATCTACCTGCATTGCGATCCAACAGCCAGCCATTATCTGAAGATTCTGATGGATGCTGTGTTTGGGCCGCAGTTCTTCCGCAACGAAATCATTTGGCGGCGCGCCGATCCAAAAGGGCACGCATATACTCGTTTCCCCTCAACCCATGACGTAATCCTCTTCTTTGGACGGAGCGCGGATGGTACTTGGCATACCCAATACAGAAACTATGACCTCGATTATCTGCAAAGTCATTATTCGAGTGTGGAAGAGGGAACCGGGAGACACTACACCCTAAGCGATTGCACTAATCCAAACAGAAACCGCCCTAATCTTACTTACGAATGGAACGGGGTCACGAAGGTCTGGCGGTGGACGAAGGAAAGGATGCAGCGCGCCCATAACGAGGGCCGTCTCGTTTATACGAAATCTGGTACACCGCGCTACAAGAGATATTTGGATGAGATGAAGGGGACATTGATCACCTCTATTTGGGAAGATATACCATTTATCAACTCCCAAGCTTTGGAGCGCCTCGGCTACCCGACGCAGAAGCCGGAGGCGCTATTGGAGAGGATACTAAGGTCCAGCTCCAATGAAGGCGATGTGGTACTCGATCCCTTTTGCGGTTGCGGTACGACCGTGCAGGTGGCGCAACGACTGAACCGGCGTTGGATCGGAATCGATATTACCCACCTTGCTATCGGTCTTATCAAGAAGCGGCTCGTTGATTCTTTTGGGCCAGAAGTCAGAAAGAGTTACGACGTCATCGGCGAACCGACGGATTATACCGGAGCGGCGATGTTAGCTGCCGAGGATAAATATCAATTCCAATGGTGGGCTCTTGGTCAAGTCGGGGCTCGTCCTGCTGAGCAGAAGAAAGGCGCGGATCGCGGTATCGATGGCAGACTGTTTTTTCACGATGATGAGGGTGGAGAATCCAAACAGATCATTTTTTCTGTCAAGTCAGGCGGCGTAACAGTGGCGCAGATTCGCGATTTATTAGGGGTTCTCGACAGGGAAAAGGCGAAGATCGGCGTTTTTCTTTGCTTCGAGGAGCCGACCAAACCCATGCTGCGCGAGGCAGCCGAAGCTGGTTTATACAAATCGACAGACGGCACGACCTACGCCAAAGTGCAGATTCTCACCATCCAACAGATTCTTAAAGGAAAACAACCCGAATACCCCAGATTTGCGCGCGATACAACCTTCAAGAAGGCCCCCAAGGCCCGCGCCTCGATACGGCAGGCAAACCTATCGCTCTTTAGCAATCCCGGCGATTAGAGGGAGTTGCATTCATGGAACCCGTCACCCACTTCCTTACCGGAGCCTGCATCGGGCGCGCCGGGCTGAACCGCAAGACGGCCTACGCCACGCTGGCCGCCGTGCTGGCCTCCGAGGCTGCCGATCTGGACGTGCTGTGGGGCCTGCGCGGTCCGGTCGAGGAGCTCAAGCATCATCGCGGCATCTCCCACACCTTCCTCGCCGTTCCTGTGGTGGCTGCGGCGGCCGTGGGCGCGGTCTGGCTGATCGATCGCGGCTGGCGAAAATGGCGGGAACGCTCCAGAGAGTTGGGGTGCCCCACCCTCGCCGCGCAGTTGTCTTTGCGGCTAGGGTGGGGGAAAACGCGGCCGGTTCAAAAAACAGACCCCCATTCCAAAATCAATTGGGGCTGGCTCTACGCAACGGCATTGCTGGCCGCCTTGAGCCATCTCTTTCTCGACTGGACCAACAACTACGGCCTGCGTCCCTTTTATCCTTTCAACCCGCGCTGGTATGCGGGCAGTTTTGTCTTCATTGCCGAACCGGTGCTGTGGGCGCTGTTGCTGGCGGCGATGATCGTTCCCTGGCTGCTGGGTCTGGCCGACGCCGAGATCGGCGCGAAGAAGAGAGAATTCCGCGGCCGCGGCTGGGCGATCTTCGCCCTGTGCGCCATGGTGGTTTTCTGGTGCGGACGATGGGCGGAGCAGGCCCAGGCGCGGGCCATGATCGAGAACCTCCAGGTGGCCGCCGACCCGGTCAAGCGCTTCGCCCTCGAGCCTTACCCGCTCAATCCCTTTCGCTGGCACGCCATTCTGGAGACCGCCAACTACTTCCAAACCGCCGAGATCGACACTCGCACCCTTTCCATCGACACCGACCCGCGCCGCGACATCCTCTATAAACCGGCCGTTACCGCAGCCGCCCAGGCCGCCCGGCAAACGCCACTGGGCCAGGTTTATCTGGACTGGGGAAGCTGGGCGGTGGTGCGCGATGTGGGGCAGGTTGCAATACCAGGTCTGGCGCCGCCGCAGTTGCCGCGCAACCGCACCTGGACCACCGTCGAGTTCAGCGATCTGCGCTTTGCCTACTCGTTTCTGGGCGCGAATGCAGCCCCGGGCCGCAAGCCGTTGAGCGGTGCGGTGTACATCGTGGATGACCGCGACGACGGCGGCGAAATGCTCAACGGCCGGGAGCAGCGGTAGGCAAATTTGGAACCAAGCGAATCGTTTGTTGAGCGCATGAAAAACTAACGGTTGACCGGGCCGCGCTTGACCCGCAAAATGAAAGGAGTCCTGCTACCCGCACGGCGGGTGGTTTTTCGCGCTCTTTTTGCGAGAGGACCACGGGAAATTCCATCTATCGAGGTGCTTATGCCTGCGTATCTTCTTTTGTTGGTAGCTGTTTTGAGCCGTCTTTTGCCCCACGCGGGGCTGTGGAATTTCACCGCCGTGGGCGGCGCCCTGCTTTACTTTGGCGCTCGGCGCTCCTGGCGCGAGATGCTGCTGCCGCTGACGGTCCTGATCGCCACCGACTATGTGCTGACCGTGGCCGTTTACCACTACAGCTTCGTCTGGCAGTCTTACCTGATTACCTGGGGTTGGTACGCCATGGCCATGGCGCTGGGCCGCATTCTGCTGCACGCGAAAACCACCACGGTGCGGGTGGCGGCGGGCGCGCTGCTGGGACCGACCACGTTCTTTCTGGTTTCAAACTTTGCCGTCTGGCAGAGCGGCTGGGTCCTGTATCCGCGCACCATGGGCGGACTGGTTACGTGCTATGTGGCGGCCCTGCCCTTTTATCGCAACGATCTGCTCTCCACGGCGCTGGTAGCCGGGCTGGCCTTCGGCGTGCCCGTACTGGTGCGCCACTGGAACGAAACGCAAAAACAGGCGCTGTTGGCCGGCAAGTAGATACTGGCGGCCGGTTGAGCTTTTCGCAGCGCCTCCCACCGGAAGGCGCTGCAACCCCTCGATTGCAGCCGTCACGCGCGAGTGCGACCGGATACTCCGAGTCCCGTAACCGCAGAGTGTTATACCGCTGAGGGTGCCCCCGGTCTAGATTTTGAGACCAGGGAAAGTACAAATTAAATTACCCATTCCCGCGGTTAGGGACCTAGTGTTTCTCGGAGGGTTGTATCGCGGTCGCCGGCGTGAGGTAGCCGCTGTCGCTCATCCAATCGGCCATGCGCTGCGGCCAGGTCTTGACGGTCACCAGGCTGGAGCGGTCGCCCATATTGAAGGCGTGCTTTCCCTGGGCCAGAAAGATGGCTTCCACGCGAACTCCGGCGGCGCGCATTTTTAGAAAGATATTCAGAGCCACTTTGTCGCATCCGTACTCGTCGTCGTTGGCCACCAAAAGGAAGGCCGGCGGCGCACTGGAAGTGATCGTATCCGGCACATTCCCGCCGGGATAAACCAGCATCTGAAAGTCCGGTTTGCCATTGAGGCGGTCGATGGGATCGGCGGCTGAGGGGTCCCCGTCGCCCGGAGCGTAAGCGATCAGCGAAACCACCGCGCCGCCTGCGGAAAACCCCAGCATCCCCACGCGATGGGGATCGATGTTCCACTCCTGGGCGCGGCTGCGCACCAGGCGCAGGGCGCGATAGGCATCCTGGCGCACGTTCTCCATGCTGTAGGGGGAATCCTTTTCTCCCGGCAAGCGATATTTCAGGGCAAAGGCGGCCACGCCGATGCTGTTCAGGTACTCCGCGGCCTGCTTGCCCTCGGCGTTGAAAACCAACTCGCGAAAACCCCCGCCTGGTGCAATCACCACGGCCGCGCCCGTCGTCTTCTCCTTGGGCGGCAGGAACACGGTGATCGAGGGGTTGTGCACATTTTTCACCCAATAATCCTGCGCTTGCTCGGGCTCGTCTTTGCGATTCTCGAATCCCGGAGCGCCATGGCTCCAGAGAGGGATCACCTGCGGCGACGATTGGGCGCTGCCTGCAACGCACAGCGCCAAGGGGACGGCCAAGATTCCCAAAAGAGTTCTCATGATGCCAATCTTCCTTTCCTGAATAAAATGGACGGGCGGTTCCCCAAAGACGCGCCTCCCCGCGATGCGATCTTAAAGCATTTCAGGAGGCGGTGTGGCATTCTGTCGGTCATTCAGGAGAACAGCCAGGACAATCGCATGAATCCGAATTGAAGAGATTGGCTTCGATTCATACCGCGCCGGAGGCGCAATGGTGGCTAGCCCGCGCTTCAGCGTGGGGAATGTGGCCGCCAAAAGCCGTGTAGACCCGGAGGGGCGGCGTATAACGCCGATTTGTTATCGGATAACGTTCATGCGATTGCCGTGGGGGAACGGACAGTTCCACAATGGCTGGAGGAAGCGGAAGGTACGTAAGGTGAACGCCAGCGCCCTTCCCGCAGGGGAGCGGCAGGGCGGAAATTCTATTGATCGCAGTTGCGGAGGGAGCGCAGCCGGGAAGCGCGCCGTTTTTGTCGCCGATTCCGGCCGCAGGGCTCGGGCCAGACCGGCCGGCAACTCCAGAACTCAGCCGAAAGCGCGGTTGAGCGCCGCGCTCTCTGGCAAAAACCTTACTTCGGTTCGATGGGGGCGGAAGAGGGCTGCGTTGGAGCCGCATTCTGCTGAACGGCTGGAGCGGTGGGCTCGGCCACGCCCCGGATGCCTTCCTTGAAGCCCTTCAATCCTTCACCCAATCCCTTGCCCAGCTCGGGCAGCCGCTTGGCGCCAAAGAGCAGAAATGCAACCACACCGAGGATAATTAGATGCCACGGCTGCAATAGATCGCCCATGTACTTCTCCTCCGCGCCCGCGACCTGGCGGTGCGCACTCTCACGGGTTTATTGTCGCACAGAACGGGATTCCCTTGCTGCAATCCCAATGCACCGGATCGCCGAGCCGTGCAGAAGCGGCGCGTCTCAGTTCACCTGCGCCGGTCCGCCCAGCCGCTCCGTGACCAGAGAAAAGAAAGAGCGCAGGTCGTCTTCCTGGCCCATGGTCAGGCGGCGATGCACCTTGAGCAGGGGAAAGATCCGCGAGCCGCGCACCTCAACGGCGGGTACGGCGATGGCGTCGCCGGGATATTGAGTCATCTCCCAGGAGCCGGCGTAGCGCCGCCGCAGCACCTCGCCCAGGTAGCTGCCCCACAGCCGCACCTCGAAGTCCAGATCGCGCTCCGGGCTTTCGCTCACCAGCACCAGGATCTCGTCCAGCACATCGATCGAGTCGGAGGTAAAATCCAGCTTCTGGTGGAACTCGCCGCGGCCCACCTTCGTCGCCTCCAGCGCGTACGCCTCCATCATCGATCCCAGGTCGGGGAAGGGCGCAGATTCCATCCGTTTGCGCAGTTGATTGAGCATAGTCCAAAGTATAGGACGCGCCGCAGCAGATAAAGGACGAAAACCTTGCGGTACACACAGTATCTTCTTCTGTGGCAGACTGGAAACAGACCCCGGAGGTTCCCCAGCGATGCGATGGAGCAGGTTTCTTCTTCTTTTTGCCGGCCTGGTGCTGGCCGCGAGCGCCGGCCGCGCCGCCAACCGCGAGATTTATCCCCAGCCGGAGCAGGCTCGGGCCAATCTGGCCGCCGCGCTGAAGACCGCCGCCGCCACCCACAAGCGCATCTTGCTCGACTTCGGCGGCAACTGGTGCGGCGACTGCCAGGTGCTCGACCTCTACCTGCACGACCCGGTCAACCGGCCCATCCTTGAGGCCAGCTTCGTCCTGGTGCACATCAACATCGGCCACATGGACGAGAATCTGGAGATCGCCCACCAATACGGCGTTCCCGTGGAAAAGGGCGTGCCCGCGCTGGCCGTGCTGACGGAAAAAGGCGGTCTGCTCTATAGCCAGAAAAACGGCCAGTTCGACAACATGCGCGCCATGGCCAGCTCAGCGGTCACCGAGTTTCTGGCGCAATGGAAGCCCCTCCGCCCCGGCTGCTCGACGGTCATGCTGAGCTGCTGAAGGCGATGCACACTCCACAATCGAGTGGCCAGACGAGTACTCAAAAGAAATTGCTCAAACGATCAACTTATCGAGAGCTGAGCCATGCACGATGCCATTTAGCCGCTGATATGTCATTAGTGCCTGGGATTCCGTCATGCCCGCGATCAGATCAATCACAACTCTTCGAACCGCGCTTAGAGTCTTACCGGCTTTTTGCAAACGCTCCCTATAATAAGGCGGCAAGAGTCTGGAAGGAGACTTCCTGGTTTCTTGCAGAAAAGCGTTGAATATGTAGCGAATAATCTGCCGGTTGGCATGCTGCTGCGTGGCCAGTCCCGGTGCTTCGATGACGTAATACCAAGTCAGCTGCTTCAGTAGCGCAATTTGCTTGCGAAAATGTTCATCAATGTAGATTGTGCCCCCGTTTACGTCCGGTTCCACCAGTGTTAGCCCATTGATATATCGGCCCACAAGCATACTTGTAAAAATCCGGAGCCGGACCCGGTCATCGCGGGTGCCCTCGTACGGACCAGAAAGTTTGAAGTGCGTAAACAGCAATTCGGCAAAGATTTCGTCAAGTTCCGCATCGGAGGTATCTTTTAGATCCTCAATCTTATCCCGCTTGCTCCCAACATACGAAAGGAACCGATCACGCTCCGCAAAGGATCTTGGTCCTGGGCCAAAGGGGAGCAGGAGATGCAATGGAATCAATCCTGCACGGTAAAAATCCTCAGCGTCATGAATTGCGTAGGTGAGGTCGTCTGCCCAATCCATCAACTCAGCCTCGGCTGAGCGAGGATGAGGCCCGGTTTCGGCCGATCCCACCGCTAGCTGGAATGACCTAAGCTCCGAATCGTAGGCGCCCCATTTATAGCGCTTGCTCTCGGGGCGAGCACTAAACGTCCATGGGTATTTCAGAATTGCACGAAGGGTCCGGTTGGTTAGATTCAGTCCGTTGTATTCATCGTCACGAAAGGCAAGCTCAGTGATAATGCGAAAGCTCTGCGCATTGCCCTCAAATCCCTGCGCTTCGTCACCAGCAAGTCGATTGAGCACCTCTTCCGCAAGATGACCAAACGGAGGGTGTCCCAGATCGTGAGCAAGACATGCTGACTCGACAACATCTGGATCGATTTGATGGAAAGCGGACAATTCAGGCTGCTGAAGCATACGCTTCTCTGCAAGACGGCGGCCAACCTGAGCCACCTGAAGGGTGTGGGTGAGGCGATTATGAAAGACATGGTTGAATTCGCCAGATACAACCTGCGTGGTGGTGGAGAGTCGCTGAAGCGCGGAAGAGTAAAGAATGATGTCCCGGTCGCGTTGGAAATCGTTCCGGTCATCCCCTTGGCGGCTCTGCTCTTTGAAGAGCCTCTCAACACGTTCTAACGGTTCTGGCGGCACTCAGCTTTCCTCGGTAATATCCTCGGGACCGGCCAGCTTTAAAATCAACGCGGGCGTTAAGATCACCTCGCCGTCTTCGAGCAAATCCGAGAGGGCATCCTGAATCTCTGTGTATGAATACTGAGATCCAAGATCGGCAAGGAGGCTAGTGGGCTTCAAAGGCGATTGCTGAATACGACCTAGCACCGCCGCTCTGCCAGATGCACCAGATGCCATGCATGTCACGGTAGCCATTTTTCTCTCTCCCTATTTGAACAAAAATCGTACCACGAAAATGATCCCTTGTAACGATGTCTAAAGATGTACATCAGCGAAAAATGGAAATTCGCGTCTTCAACTGGCCGGCGTCAGGTGCTTGCTGTGCTGGTAGGTATAGATGATGCGGTGGACCATGGTGATGGTCGAGAAGACGGCCAGCACCCACAACGCCGGGGCCATGGCGCCGAGGCTGTTGAAGAGCGCGCCCAGGATAATCAGCACGATGCGCTCCGGGCGTTCCATGAAGCCCACCTTGCACTGCGGAATGAGCGCTTCGGCGCGGGCGCGGGTGTAGCTCACCATCAGCGAGGTCACCATCACAAAGGCCACCAGCACAACATAGCGGAAGCGGTTGATGCGTCCGTAGTAAACCAGCAGGCCGAAGAACAGCACCACATCGGAGTAGCGGTCGATCACCGAGTCGAAAAACGAGCCGAAGACAGTAACCTTATTGGTGCGCCGCGCCACCCGGCCGTCCACCATATCGAAGAGCCCGGCGCCGAAGATCACCATGCCGGCATAGAAAAACATGCGATTGCAGTTGGCGGCGTTGGCGTGGCCAAAGAGGAAGGCCGCCACGATATTGATGACCAGGCCGATGAAGGTGAGCACGTTGGGCGAGATGCGGGTCAGCGACAGGCCATGCACAATGTGATTCAAAAGCCAGCCGCAGGCGCGGCCAAAGGCGCTGGTCCAGGTCATGCTCATCGCTTTACTGCTGCTCCGTTGCGGCTGCTGCTTCCGCTTCGTCGTGGATGGTGCTCAGCTTGAGGATCTCCAGCTCGCGCTTGCCATTGGGAGTCACGATGACCGCCACGTCGCCCACCCGTTTGCCGACAATGCCGCGGCCGATAGGAGAAGTGGTGGAAATAAGCCCCTTGGTCACATCCGACTCTTCGCTGGTGACCAGCCGGTATTCGATCTCCACGTCCTTGGTGCTGTCGTAGACCACCACCGTGGAGCCGAAGCCTGCCTTGTCGCGCGGAATATTGGTCAGATTAACCAGCGAGAGTTCCGCCATGCGCTTCTTCAACTGTCCCAGGCGGGCGTTGACAAAGTCCTGGCGCTGCTTGGCCATGTGGTATTCGGCATTTTCCGACAAATCTCCCATGGCCACCGCCTTCTTGATCTCGGCAGGCAGTTCGTGGGCGAGTTCGTGCTCCAGAATTTGAATCTCTTCGTGAAGCTTCTTCTTAATGTGCTCGGGCATCCAGAGTCCGTGGCGGCGAGCTGGCTTCGCTCAGGCCGCAAGAGATGAAAGAACTAGAGTTCCCATTATACGCGGGTCGCTGGGAAGGCTATAAAACAGGGATTAGGGATTAGGGGTTAGGGGCTAGGGACTAGGGGCTAGGGAGCAGGGACCAGGCCTCGTTCCCTTGTTCCCTCGTTCCCTTGTTCCCTTGGAAAAATACCATTTTCAATGGTAGAATGGTATTTATGAATGCCATTGTCGAGATCGACAAGGCAGGGCGCATCGTCGTTCCCAAGAAGATGCGCGACGCCCTGCATCTGACCCCCGGCACGCGCCTCAGCATTGTGCGCCAGGGCGAACGGATCACGCTGGAGCCCAGCACCAACGCGGCCCAACTGGTGATCGAGAACGGCGTTCCTCTGATCTACCCCGCCAACCGGTCGAATCTGCCGATCCTGACCACCGAGGCGGTCAACGATCTCCTGGCCCAGACTCGCCGGGAACGGGAGCGGCGCTATCTCGGTCTCGACGAGGATGACGCTCCGGATACGGCCGAGGCGCTCGCCAGGGAGTTGGCGTGATCTTCCTCGATACATCGGTCCTGATCGCCGTAGCCCAGGTCAACCACCAGCATCACGCGCCCAGCCGGGCCCTGTGGGATCTCTGCGCGGCGCAACAGGCGGCGGTCAGTACCCACACGCTGGCCGAGATCTACAACACGCTGACCGCTGTGCCGCCGCCCCTGCGCATTTCTCCCCGCGACGCCGTCCTGGTGATCGAGACCTTTCTCGAACGGCTCACGCCGGTTGCACTGACGGCCGATGAGTACCTGGAGACGATGCGCAACATGGCGCGCCTCGGCCTCTCCGGCGGCATTATTTACGATTCTCTGCACTTGGCCTGCGCCCGCAAGATCGATGCTGAGCGCATCTTCACTTGGAACGTGAAGCACTTCCGCCTAGCCGCCCCCGACCTGGCTGGGCGCATCGTGACGCCGTAAGCAGAGCGCCGGCAGCCTACTTTTTGAAGCGATCCGCCAAAGCCGCAGCCAGAACGGTAGCCTGCACCCACCCGCCGACAATCAGCGCCCAGCGCATAAAGCTCAACAACCCATATGTGCTCAGGAAGTAAAGCCATTTGATTTGCGGAAACCATGACTGGCGGAACTGGACACTGGTATTCGGCATCCAACGTTCGTCCATGCCCAGCTTGATGAAGGGCACAGTGTTCTCCAGTGTGTAGACAAAGGGCTGAAAGGTCGGGTAAAGAACTGAAACCGGTTTCGCTTCGCCATTCAACCCGATTGAATTGGGTTGGAAACGTACTGTTTCCATCATGGCGCCCTGGTTGCCACCCCAAGTGAAGACGCTGGCGCCGATCAACAAGGTCAATGTGATCGTCCATCCAATGCGCAGAGGGTTTTCCTCGATCCACGAATAAAACCTGTGCCAAGCGCGATTTGGATGACGCAGGTAAAGCACAACCCTGCGTCGAAGCGTGTTCGATTTCAGCAAGAGCCAGAATAGGATCGAAATCTGTTTGATACCACTCGAAATCCATTGCAGAGGATGGAACTCCAGCTTGCTCGCCTGTAGGCACCGATAGCGGTAGAGAACATGTTTAGAGTCCCCGATAGGGGATCCGTAAACCCCTCGCCTTTAGGCGACGGAAGG
>CAZBPD010000064.1:0-19583 GCA_964493705.1 uncultured Occallatibacter sp. | reverse complement strand
TCTATCTCAAGCGCGAAGACCTGCTGCACACCGGCGCGCACAAGATCAACAACGCCCTGGGTCAGGCTCTGCTGGCCAGGCGCATGGGCAAGCAACGCATTATCGCAGAGACCGGCGCCGGCCAGCACGGCGTGGCCACGGCCACCGTCTGCGCCCTGCTGGGCATGGAGTGCGTGGTCTACATGGGCGAGGTGGATATGGCCCGCCAGGAGCTGAACGTGCTGCGCATGAGGCTGCTGGGGGCCGAGGTGCGCGCTGTCTCCTCCGGCTCGAAGACGCTCAAGGACGCCATCAGCGAGGCCATGCGCGACTGGGTCACCAACGTCCGAACCACTTACTATCTCTTGGGCAGCGCCCTGGGGGCGCATCCTTATCCGACCATGGTGCGCGACTTCCAGCGCGTCATCAGTAAAGAGATGAAGCAGCAGATTCTGGAGCGGGAAGGCCGATTGCCCACCGCCATCATCGCCTGCGTGGGCGGAGGGTCCAACGCGATTGGCGCATTTTACGAGTTTTTGAAAGACCGCGAGGTGCGGCTGATCGGCGTCGAGGCCGGCGGGCGGGGCAAGAAGCTGGGCGATCACGCGGCGCGCTTCGACGGCGGCGAGCCGGGCGTGCTGCAAGGGACCTACTCATATGTTTTGCAGGATGAGGACGGACAGATCGCGCTGACCCATTCTGTCTCGGCAGGTCTGGATTACGCCTCGGTCGGTCCTGAGCACGCCATGCTGCACGACTCGAAGCGCGCCGAGTACGTCTCGCAAGACGATGCGGCGGCTCTCGATGCCGTGGTTCGGCTGGCGCGCACCGAGGGAATCCTGCCCGCGCTGGAGAGCGCCCACGCCGTGGCCGAGGCTCTGCGTCTTGCTCCCACGCTTGATGCGCGTGACATACTGGTAGTGAACTTGAGCGGCCGCGGCGACAAGGACATGGGCATTTTGGCCCAGGAATTGAAGCTCTAAGAAGCTCGAAGAAGCCTCTGTTTTGAAGGGGCACGACTTCAGTCGTGCCGTAAGTGGCTGAATGAGAAGATGGGCTTTAGCCCCTGAGGGAATGCGGAATTAAAGACTGGATGAACGGATCTGCAATTCCCGCGTCTCACCGCGCCTCCTACGGGGCGCTAGGTTGGTTTTGCCGGTTTCCCAGGACTGCGCTGCGCTTGCCCTGGGCTATGATCCCTGCCTCCCTCCAGGAGGCGCAACAACCTGTTGATTGCCGCCGTAACAAGCGAGCGCAAGTCAAGATGCTCAGGATGACGGGCTGAAGCGCTCAGGATGACAGAAGAGAATGGCGATACTGTTCGACAAAAAGCCGGGACTGGTGGTCTATCTGACGGCGGGCGATCCGTCGCTGGAGGCCACGCGGGCCATTGCTCTCGAAGCCATCGACGCCGGCGCCGACGTGATCGAACTGGGCGTTCCCTTCAGCGACCCGCTGGCCGACGGCCCGGTGATTCAGCGCGCCATGGAGCGCGCCCTGGCCCGCGGCGTCAGTCTGCGCGACGTGCTGCAACTGGCTGGCGAGATTCGCGCCGCCCGTCCGGCTGCGGGACTGGTGATCTTCAGCTACCTGAATCCGATCTTCCGCTACGGACTGAAGAAATTCGCCGATGATGCGGCCGCCGCCGGCGTGGATGGCGTGCTAGCCACCGACATGATTGTCGAAGAGGCCGGCGAATACCTGGCCGAGTTGAGCCGGGTCGATCTCGCCCCTATTTTTCTGGCCGCGCCCACCAGCCCCGACGAGCGCCTCAAAGCCATCGCGGAAAACTCCCAAGGCTTCGTTTACGCCATTTCACGTGTGGGCATCACCGGCAAGCAGACTTCCATGACATCCGACGCCGCCTCTCTGGTGGGCCGCATTCGGCGATGGACCCGGCTGCCGGTAGCCGTGGGGTTCGGCATCAGCAACGCGGAGCACGTCGCCCAGGTGGCGGAGTTCGCGGATGCCGCGGTGATCGGCAGCGCGATCGTCGAGTTGATCGAACGCTCGACCCCGGAAGCAGCGCCCGGCGCAGTGGCCCGATTTATTCAGGGCCTGCGCCTGCCCCAAACGGCGCTGGCCCGGTAAAAGACCCCGTTTGCGGCTCATGCCGCGTGTTTGGATTCAACTCCTGCTCCTGTGCATGGCGGAGCGCCGCTTCAGCTCGTTGCGAGACGGCGCGGAAGAACCGCCCACGGGTACGCATCCCGAGGATGAGATGACGCTGGAAGAATTGCGAGAGCAAATCGATGTTCTGGATCGGCAGTTGGTGGAACTGCTGAGCGAGCGGGCCCGTGCCGCACAGCGGATCGGGCACCTGAAGGCAGCCACGTCGCTTCCGGTCTACGAGCCGGGGCGGGAGAAGGTGATCTTCGCCAACGTGCGCGCGGCCAACAAGGGACCGCTGCCGGACATCGAGCTGACGCATATCTACGAGCGCATTATCGACGTGATGCGGTCCTTGCAGAAGAACGAGTTGGCCTCTGAGAGGAACGCCCGCGCCGCAGCGCCGGGCCAAGCCGCGGGTGCAGGGAGCAGCCCTGAAACGCCCGAGACTGGAAAAGCACAATGATCGTAGCCATGCAAGAGAAGTCCAGCGAGGAACAGATCGACGCCGTCATCGGCGTGATGGTCGAGGCCGGACTGAGCGTTCACCGGACCACGGGGGCCAGCCAGACGATTCTGGCCGGCGTCGGCAACACCGCCGCCATGGATTTGAGCACCTTTGAAGTGCTGCCCGGCGTCGAGCACGTGCACCGCATCAGCGCGCCCTACAAGCTGGCCGGCCGCGCCTTCCGCCCCGAGGGCACGGTGGTCGAGTTCTCCAGCGGCGCTAAAATCGGCGGAAACCAGGTCGCGGTGATCGCCGGACCCTGCGCCATTGAGAACCGCGAGCAGATCTTCGCCATCGCCAAGTGCGTCAAGGCCGCCGGTGCTGGCTTTCTGCGCGGAGGCGCCTTCAAGCCGCGCAGCTCGCCCTACGCCTTTCAGGGCCTGGGCATTCCCGGCCTGCAGATGATGCGCGAGGCCGCCGACGAGTACGGATTGATGACGGTCAGCGAGGTCATGGAGATCTCCCAGATCGAACCCATGCTGCCCTATGTGGATTGCTTCCAGGTGGGCGCGCGCAACTTTCAGAACTTCAACCTGCTGCGCGAACTGGGCCAGATCCGCAAGCCCATCCTGCTCAAGCGCGGCATCGCCGCCACCATCGAGGAGCTGCTGCTCAGTGGCGAGTACATCCTCAGTGGCGGCAATTACGAGTTGATTTTGTGCGAGCGCGGCATCCGGACGTATGAGACCGCGACCCGCAACACCATGGACATTGCGGCGATTCCCGTGGTGCACAAGCTCTCCCATTTGCCCATCGTCGGCGACCCCTCGCACGGAACAGGAAGGCGGGATATGGTGGCTCCCATGGCCAAGGCCGCGGTGGCCGCCGGGGCCGACGCGATTCTGGTCGAAATTCATCCCAACGCCGACAAAGCCGCCTCGGACGCCGCACAAACGCTCTACTTCGAGCAGTTCGAGAAGCTGATGGGCGAAATGCGGCTGGTGGCGCAGGCGGTGGGACGCACGCTGTAAGATGGAGCGGGAGAAGCGGGGTTAGCGAAGTTAGCGGAGCTGGCGGGGTTAGCGGAGCTGGCGGGGTTAGGCGCGCGCCACTTGTGTTCGCGGGGTTCAACTATTCCGAATGCTATACACCTTGCTACCTCCGCTCACCCCGCTTGCACCGCCAACTCCGCTCCAGTGAGGAGACAGCCATGATCGACCGCATCGCCATCCTCGGTATGGGCCTGCTGGGCACTTCGACCGGCCTGGCGCTGCGTGCGGCGGGCTTCAAGGGCTCCATTGCGGGTTGGAACCGCTCTCCCGAGGGCGCGCAGACGGCGCTCGGCCTGGGCGCCATCGACGCCATCGCCGGCGACGGTCTACAGGCGGCGCGGGAGGCACAGGTCATCGTGCTGGCCACGCCGGTCTTTTCGATTCTGGACTGGATGGAAAAGCTCAGCGGCGTTCTCGGTCCCGAACACATGGTCACCGACGTGGGCAGCACCAAGGGGCAGATCACGGAAATGGCCGGCCGGCTCTTCAATCGCGTGGACCGCGCGGCATTTCTGCCTGGCCACCCCATGGCCGGCAAGGAGCGCGGCGGCGCGGAATTGGGCGATGCCGATCTCTATCGCGGCGCGGTCTGGCTTTTTACCGACGATCCAACCTGGGAGCGTTCCGAGGCTTCTTTGAAGCTGATCAAGGGATGGCGCGAGTGGGTCGCAGCCATGGGCTCCAAGACCCTCGATCTGGAGCCTGCGCGCCACGACGAGTTGGTGGCCTGGGTCAGCCATCTGCCGCAGTTTGTCGCCACCGCGCTCAGCGCCCTGCTGCAGGATGAAGTCGGCGGCGCACCGGAGCTGAAGGATGTGGGCGGCCGCGGCCTGCGCGAGATGACGCGGCTGGGCGCCAGTCCCTACTCCATGTGGCGCGACATTGCCATGACCAACACCGCCGCGGTGGAGCAGGCCCTGCTCGCCCTGGAGCAGCGCCTCACCCACCTGCGCGAGAACCTGCGCACCCCCGAACTGCGCGCCGAGTTCGAAGTGGCCAACCGCTTCCGCAGCGAATAGGGTTCTTCCGCACTGGGTTCTTCCTCCAATTCCTTTCAGTGGTATGCTTTCGTCATGCAGATTGTCGTCGAGTTGCCCGATGAGATGGCCCGGCAGATGATCCCTGCCGGCCACGATCCCATGCGCATTGCATTGGAAGATATGGCTGTGGAAGCCTATCGCAAAGATCGGCTGACGGCGCAGCAACTGGCCACACTGCTAGGCCTGGAGCGCTACGAGCTGGACGGCTTCCTGAAGCAGCGGGAAGTGTTCTTCAAGTACACCGTGGATGAGTTGCGTCAGGAAATAAACCTAGGCGAGCGCTTATGGAACAAACGCCAGCAGGAACTTGCGACCTTTGACCGGTAGCTTGACCGATGATCGTCATTTCCGATTCCGGCCCGCTTCGCTATCTTGTTTTGATCGAGGAAGAGCACTTTTTGCCGGCTCTGTTCGGTGCAATCGTCATCCCCTCATACGTAGCCGCTGAATTGACGCAGAAAAATACACCCAGCACTGTTCGACTTTGGATGGAGCAGTCACCTGAATGGGCCAAGATAGCCTCTTCCTATTCCCCCTTGGCACACATTTCTTCCGCTCTCGATCTCGGAGAACGGGAGGCGATTGCTTTGGCTGAGGAGCTCTCAGCCGATCTTCTCCTTGTAGATGACGGAGCAGCCCGGCGGGAAGCCACGCGGCGAGAGCTTCCCGTGATGGGAACATTGGGTATTCTCGATCTTGCCGCGGAACACGGTCATGCCGACTTTTCGGCTGCTGCTCGGAAGTTGATGCAAACCAACTTCCGGGCCAGCGGCAAATTGATCCAATTCTTCCTGGAACGGGATGCTCTCCGCAAACAGCGCTACGGAAAAGAACAAACTCCCTAGAGCCCCGCCCCGGCAACACCCGGCTTGACCTGATCCATGGGAATCTCCAGCGCGCCGACCTGGTCTCCAGTCAAGTCGTGTACGCCCAGACGCAGGAAGTAATTCCCCTTTTCCGGAACGGCAATCTCTTCCTTGAAGCTCAGCCCCTCGGCAAGCAGTTGGCGATAATGCGCAGGGGTCAGGTCGAAGTTGACGGTCTGCTCGATGGAGTTCACGTTTTCGCCCATCGGGGTGTAGACCACGGTCACAAAGGCCACGCTGCCGTGACGCAGGCCGTCCGCGGTGCGCGTCAACCGGATCTTGCGTGCATCGGCGTGAAAGAGCACGGTGGTGTTGCGGAAGGGCTTGTGCTGCCACTCCGGCTTCAGGTAGTTGTTCTCGGGCAGTGTAGTTCCCTTCTCCACCTTCTCCGGCTTTAGGCTGGGCTGCAAGTTGGCGGTGAAGACGATTTCGGTGGGCGGAACCGCGCCCAAAGCCATCGCAATCTCGAAGCCGTTCTTGCCCACATGCGGCACCAGCGCACCCTCGTTCCCCGCGCCCTCTTGATTGGCGGCGGAGGATTCATCGGGGGCGGGCGTCTGGGCAGTGGTTTCATCTTTCGGGTCAGTGGGCTGTGCGGCGCGGGCGGCTGTCTTTTGCACCAGGGCGTTGATCTTGCGCTCTTCGGTTTTTCCCGGATCGAAGGCCCGGTAGCCCTCGCGGTGTTGCAGATGCAAGCCGGGCCGGTCGACGGCGATCTTGATCGTGCGCATCTGCCCGTGCCACTCCTGGTTGGTGGTGGCGTAGGCCAGGGTGTAGTAGCTCGACCCGTCTTTGACCACTTCGCCAATGATCTGCTCAAAGCCGTTGGTGTTGTAGTAGGCTTTGCCGCCGGTCATGGAGGCTACCCGCTGCAGGTTGGTTTCGTTGATGACCTGCCGGTTTTCGAAGTGGATATTGCCGCGGGGCGATGGTGCGCCAACCCGCGCGGCGGAGAATTGCGGGGAGACCTGTAGGCCGCGTGTATCGACCGGATAGACCGCCACGCGGCTCAGGGTCAGCGACTCGGTCAGGTCGGAGAGGTCGTCGGCCGAGCCGCTGGGGGAGACGTCGAGCTGGTCGCGGAAGGGATTGCCCATTCCATAGCCGAAGATGGTCATGGGCACCTGGCCGGTAAACCAGATCAGGTTCTTGCGGCCGGGGAAGCCGGCCAGATAGCGGCCCATCATCTGCATCCCGGCGCGCAGAATCTCCATGCGCGCGCGGCGGTACTGGTCGTAGTTGCCGTCAATGGGCTTCAGCAGCGAGGGCATATCGCGCTTGCTTTTGGCCGCCTCCAGCAACAGCTTCTGGTCCGAGGTGAACCCCTGCACCAGGCGCATCTCGGTATCCAGTTGGAAGATGGCGATCGAGGCTCCCGGCTCCATGTGCTTGAGGTAGCCGATCAACTGCTCCCGCAAACTCATCTGTGCCTGCACAGAGGTGTTCAGCGCATCCAGCAGAATCACCGTCTGTGCATTGGTGTTGCGCACTGGCAGGAAGTTGGTGAAGGTATTGGGCGGCAGCGGCGGCAGGGTTAGCCGCTCGATCTGCTCCGGCGCCATGGGGTGGTGCTCTTGCAGGCTGCGAATCACCTGCGGCTGGCCCTCTTCGGTGACGGAGAAGTCGGCTTTGGTCAGCCCTGGGACCGGGTGGCCGGCTCCGTCCGTGACCAGCACATCGAGCAGCACCTCGCGCGTCGAGACGGTGATGGTGGGGAGCGGCGGGGTGGCGGCGGGATTCTCCGGCGGCTGCTGCGCCGCGGTTTTCCCGGCAAAACTGAAACTGCAAAGCGTAAAGGTAATAGCGCAAAGAACCATCGAAAATTGCTTAGAACGTCCCAACTCGAAGAAAAGCACGGTTAGCCTCCCGGAGCGAAGTTCCATTCGCAAAAATTATACGGCTCCCGTTTGAAGCGAGTTCAAACATAGAGTTTGACGGAAACATGGGGTGGTGGGCCAGCTCAGGAGTTTCAGAGCATCAAAAAAGCTCCCGCGCAGCGTTTGGAGACGCGGTGCGGGAGCATTTCTTGTTGGTGCAGTACGAGTGACAGATTGCAATCGACGGGCGATCAATCCTCGGCTTGGGGAGTTTCCTCGATCACCGGCACAACCGCCTCTTTGGCTGGATCGAGGGAACGAAAACCCTCGGCCCGGGCGGCATCGAGCAGCGCCGGGGAAGAGGAGACAAAGACGATCTCTGTGCCCTGGAACATCTCCCGCGCCACATGCGCGGCGCCCAGTTGCAGGCAGTCGGGCCAGCGCAAGCTGGTGCGGTCGAGCAGTTGACGGGCCGCCTCGAGAACCGCCGGATTGAGCGGTTCCTGCACCATGCGCGACGATTCCTGGCGCAGCACTTCGATGGCGGATGCGGCATCCTCGGAGCTAATGGCGCCGGCGCGCTCGCGCCGCCGAATGGCCGCGTGAATCTCCAGCGGAGTGGAGGCCGAGATCAACTTGCGGTTGTCCTCGACGGCCTCCATCAGCCGGATCAAAGCCTCGGTGCCGGCTTCGCGCACAAACAGCTTGGCAAAGGCCGTGGATTCCAAAAAGTAGCAGCTCACAGATTCCCTCGTTCCTCTTCGATGGCTTCGGCGATGGTATCACCGTGAATGGCGACGGGGTGGAAACGTTGCGCCTCTTCGGGAATACCGGCCTCGGCACGATTGAGGCGGATGGTGGTGGTGGGATAGGCCGGGGTCTTGGGGTTGGCGATCTTGCTGGTCAGCACCACGCCCCGCTGAATGGCCTCCGCCAAGACTGTCTGACGCGACTCCGGATGTTGATTCCAACGGTAGGACTTGCGCGGCAGGAAGGAATCGCGGAACCACTTGAGAGCGATAAAGGCGTGTCCGCCGCGTTCGGCCTCGGCCAGAGCCGAGCAGAGTTCCTTGACGCGGGCGTCGAGATCGGCCGGCAGCAGCGACTCCTGGCTGTCGTCGTCTTCTTCGATGGCGGGTTCGGCCATGATGCGCGGGGCGCGAGCCGGGCGCGGGGCGGGTTCGGAGCCATCGCTGCGCTCGAAGTAGATGCGCAGTTCGTCTTCTTCCGGCGACCAGGCATCGGCGGTGGAATTCCGGCGTTTACTGCGGCCGTTCTCGCCGCACAACTCGACGATGGCGGAATAGCCGGCGGGAGCCAGAAAATGCAAGGCTCTTGCCAGGCCTGGATCTTGGGAAAATCCCAGTTCGCCCAAAGCTTCTTCAATGATCTCTTCCGCGTCGGGAATGCTCAGGGTACTCACATCTACACTGCTCTGCACTGCTTTTGCCGATTTCATTTTCACTTCTCCTATGCCGTACACTTGCCTGCATTTACCGCAACAATTCGCTTGGGCCTTTGGGCCTCAAGCGAGTCTTCCGATGACGCAGTGGGCGAAAGAGTACAGTCTTGGTTCTAAAAAGTTTTGGGAACCAGATCCCTGCATCCCGCCCGGACTCTCATTCTGTCGTTACCGTTCCGGATTGCGGATTTCATTTTCGTGCAACCATACCGCCGATGCAGCCCCTTTTGCCGGCTGTGCGTACGGTGTATAGAATTTCCCAAATCAGTGGTTGGCAACTCATGGGATGCACAAGGCATTCGTCTGAAAAATTGCCGCGACCGGCCGGATCCTCCACGTTAAAGAGGCCCGAGGAATACTCTAGCTAAGCCTCGATGGCGCGCCAAGCAGTTCCAGTGTAACCGAAATTGGAGGGTATGGGGTTTCTATTTTAGCAATATCCGCAAATCGGATTCCGTCCCCTGGGCGCATCCAGGATGGCGCAGCTTCGTACAATAGAATCATGCGCCGTTTGATCAAGTTCTTGTTGTTCTGGGCTATCCTCGCCCCCGGGCTCGCCACCGGACTCCAGGCGGCGGACGTTTCCTTCGATCTGACCGGCCCCAAAGTGGATGTGCACGTCAAGCGCGGCGAAGTGACGCTGCCCATCGGTTCGGTTCCCAACCTGCTGCCCGGCGACCGTTTGTGGATTCATCCCGACCTGCCGGAGAGCCAATCGACGCACTATGTGCTGATCGTCGCTTTTCTGCGCGGCGCAACCAATCCGCCCCCGCCGGAGTGGTTCACCCGCGTCGAAACCTGGAACCGCGAGGTGCGCAGCGAGGGCGTTTTCGTGGTCGTGCCCGCCGAGGCGCAGCAGGCGCTGCTCTTTTTAGCGCCCGAGACCGGCGGCGATTTCAGCACCCTGCGCGCCGCCGTGCGCGGCCGTCCCGGCGCATTTGTCCGCGCTACCCAGGACTTGCAGTCCGCCAGTTGGGACCGCATGAGGCTGGAGAGCTATCTGGCAGAGGTCAAGATCACCTCCCAGACCGACGCCAAATTGCTCAAAACGCGCGCCGAAATGGCCGCCCGCAGCCTGGGCATCCGCGTCGATCAGCAGTGCTTCGACAAGCCCACCGACCAGCAGGCCCCCTGCCTCACCGCGCACACCGAAAACGTGGTTCTCGACGATGCCAATGCCGGCACCCTGGTAGACCAGTGGACCACCGGCTCGACACGCGATCTGATGAACCAGATCAGTTATTCCCCCATGGGCGGCGCCGGCGCTTTCAGTCCCTATATTGGCGCCATCGTGGACACGGCGCGCATCCTTTCTTCGCTGCATACCGCACATTTTCAGTACATACCCGCGCTGGCTCTGCCCACCACGGACACTCTCAACCTGCGCCTGAGCGTTCCGCCCTCCTTCCGCGACCCGAAGTCGGTGGTGGTGGTGGCGCTGCCTCCCGTGGGCCCAGCCCGTATGCCCACGCTCCGTCCGGTCAATCCGGCAGAGACCTATTGCGGACAGAAGCCGGGCCTGGTTCTGGCTGCCGAGGGCGCGCCGCTGGTCTTTTCCACCCAGATGGCCCGGGATCTGACCCTGCACATCGACTCCAAGAGCGGCGTCAAAGATTTGAAGATCAAAGCCGATCCCTCGCAGGGCGGGTTGGTGCTCGATCGTCCCGCACCCTCGCTGCCGGAAGAGGAGTCCAGCGGCGTTGTGCGCGGGATGTGGGGCTTTGACAGTTGGGAAGGCCCACGCTTCCACTTCCACTCGGCCCAGCCGGGGAAATGGACGCTTGCGCCCGGCGATCAGTCGGCCCTGGTGGTGGGCCGCGAGGATCTGCTGCACCTGGAAGACGCCAACTCCGTCTGCGTGGACCGCATCGAAGCGCAGGTGGGAGACGCCAACCCGATAAAGGTGACCTGGAAATCGTCCAAGCCGGAGGTGCTGGAGGTCTCCGTGCCCATGAAAGAGGCCGCGCCGGGAGCGGTCAGTCTGAGCGTCTTCCAGTTCGGATTGGAGAAGCCGGACAAGCTCTCGATGCATTCCTATGCCGAGGCGGCCTCGCTGGATCGTCTCACCCTCAGCGCCGGCGATACCCAAGCGGTCTTGAAGGGAACGCGCCTGGACGAGGTGGCCAAGGCCGCTTTGGGCGAGATCGTCTGGACTCCGGCCACGCTCAGCCGGGTGCAGGACTTCGACCAGCTTTCCCTGACCGCCAGCGCCTCGACCGCCGGTTTGGAGCCCGGCAAGCACCACGTTGCTACCGTGCAATTACGCGACGGGCGGGAGTTGAAGGTTCCGGTTACGGTGGACGCGCCGCGCCCTCAACTGACGTTGCTCAGCAAGGGGGTGCAGGAGGACGCCTCCGCCGCACCCTCGCCAGTGCATTTGGGCAGCGCCGACGACCTGCCGTTGGCCGGCCGGCTGGTCTTCTTTCTCCGCTCCAACGTGCCGGCCAAGTTTCCCCGCACTCAAAAGATCGAAGTCGCGGCCGAGGACGGCAGCTTCCGCACCCTGCTCTCTCTGGCCGATGGCAGCCTGATGCTGGAAGACGCGCGCATCGCCCTGGGGGTGGTCGATCCGCTGGCGCGCTTCGGTTCTTCGGCCTTCGGTCCGTTGCGACTGCGAGCCATCTCCGCCGAGGGCGTCGAGGGCGATTGGCTGCCGTTGGGAACGCTGGTGCGGCTGCCCAGTTTCAAGGAATTGCGCTGCCCGCACGCTCTGGCCAAACCCTGCGCGCTGAGCGGCGCGAATCTCTTTCTGGCGGATTCCATCGCCAGCACGCCGGAGTTCGACAACGCCGCCGAGGTCCCCGCCGACTTTACCGGAACCCAGCTCAGCGTGCCCCACCCGGTGAATGGCCTGCTCTATCTGAAACTCCGCGACGATCCAGGGACGGTGCAAACGCTGACGCTGCCGATAACGACCGCAGCCCCGTCGGCCGCCGTTCCATTGCCGCAAAGTGCGCCGGCCGTGGCGACTCCGCCGCCCACCCCAGCAGCCGGCGAGAATCCCGCGCCCGTATTACCCGCGACGGCCAACCCAGGAAAATAAAAACACCCCACCTGCGGCGCATCGTCGGGCGATAGGCCGTGGTGGGGTGGTCGTTTTCTGAGATGCCTCTGAGATGCGCTCTAAGAGCGCGAACACTCAGGCTCTACATGAAGTAGGCGGCATTCTTGGCGGCAAACTCGGCCTTATCGGCGGGCAGGTCGTCGATGGCGAAGATAGCGCTGGAGGGGCACTCGGCGGCGCAGGCGCCGCAGTCGATGCACTCATCCGGGTTGATGAACACCTGGGGAACGGTCGCGGCGGCTCCTTCGCCGGCGGAGGGGTGAATGGCTTCGTTGGGGCAGGTCTCAACGCAGATGAAATCCTTGGTACAGGCATCGGTCACGACGTAAGGCATGGAAAAACTCCTCAAAATTGCGCTGGGGGCGCTGGCGTTCCCACACACCCCGCATCTTCGAGGCTACTGAGGCCAACGACGCCGGGCCGTGATCCGAGTCACAGAGCGGGGAGGAATCTACCTGAATACGGTACGCCCGTACTCTCCATCGTCTTGTAACCCCCGGTTGACGCGATATTTGCATTGCGACGGCAGAATAGTGCCATGACTGCTGCCGCCGCGCTCCCGCCGGGTAGTCCCAAACCTTCCACCCCCTCCATTCTGCTGCGCAGCCTCTCCTGCTGGAACTGGAAGTGCGCCCTGCTCAGCGCCGCGGCTCGCTCCATCGTTTATCTGACGGCGATGGCGCACACCGGCCTGCGCGGCAGCCTGGCCGTGGTGCTGGTGGAGATGGCCTATGTCACGCTTACCGCCGGTCTCTATGCGGGTTGGCAGCAGCAGGCGCTGGGTTTGCGCTCGCGCCTGCTGGGCAATCTAACCGTGGCGGCGGGCGTGCCCGGCCTCTCGCAACTGCTGGACTGGCTGGCGCATCGCGCCGTGGGGCCCGCTGCTCCTCCCAGAGCTACCCTGGCCGTCTGCATCTTTGCCGCGCTCTCCGCCCTCTTCCACCTCTACGTGATGCGCCGCGGGGCCTTCCTCACGGGCCGCGCCGGCCGCTCCCTGCTCGACGACTTCCGCCGTATGCCGCGCCTGATCGCCGGCTTTGTGAGCGCCCCGGCGCTCTTTTGGATTGCGCAGATCGCGCGCCTGACGCGCACGACTCCAGCGATGAATCAAGCCGTTACGGAGTGATTTGCAGTTGGATGTTCTGCGCGTGAGCGATGCCGCCGCCGCTTGCCGTGACCTGAATCGTATAGCTCCCCTGCGCAGCGCTGCCGGTGACCTTTCCCGCGCCGCACCCGGCGATCGGCAGCGCCCCGCTCAATCCAAGAAGCGCCACGGCCACGAAGATCAGGGGGGATCTGCGCCTCCTGCGCCACCCAAAAAGGCAAATCAAAGCGCCCAGCGTCAGCGGCCACCCCGTAGCCGCAGTCGTAGTGAGATTGGCAATGGTCAATTGCACCGTCTGCGGAGCGCTTGCCGTGAGCGGAACGCTGGCGCTGGAGAAGCTGCAAATCACCCCGGCGGGCAGCGCGCCGCAAACCAGGGCGACGGTTCCTGAAAAACCGTTGAGCGCGGCCAGGTTGACCGCGACCGTTGTGCTTTTGCCGCTTAGCAGCGCGACCGAAGCCGGCGTGACGGTCAGCGAAAAATCTGCCGCGGGCGGGGGCAGCACAGCCTGAACACTCTGCATCTCGGCTGCCGAAACCGGGCTGGCCGCGTAATTCACGTCCCCGCCGTAGACCGCCGTGATGCTGTGCGCGCCCACGGCCAGCGCCGCGGTGGAGAAGCCGGCCTGATTCGTCGAGCCAGATAAAACAGCCGTGCCGATCTTCTGCCCGCCATCCAGAATCGCTACAGAACCCGTGGGTGCGGCCGCTCCCGCAACCGAAATCGTGGCGACAAAGTTCACCTGCCCGCCGAAGCTGGAGGGATCGGGCTGCGAGGCGACGCTGACCGAGGAGCCGGATTGCACGTCCTGCACCAGCGAATTTGAACTGCTCAGAATCTGCTTGGCAGCGTCTCCGCTATAGGCCGCGGTGATGAAGTTGTTTCCCTGGATCAGTTGCGCCGCTGTTGCCGCACAGGTCGCGCTGCCGGCGTTGAGCGCCACGCCGGTGCAGAGACTGTTCTCGCCATTGGCGAAGGCTACCGTACCGTCTGGCGTCACGCCGCCGCCATCGCTCACCGCGACCGTCACAGTGAAGGTGATTCCCGCGCCCGTGGAGGAGGGATTCAGGCTCGAAACCAGCGTGGTTGCCGTGCTCTCTACCACCGTCTGCTGCAAGGGCGGCGTCACAACGCCGGTCGGGCAACTCGCCGCCGGAGTTGAACTGCCGCTGTTGTCGTAACAGGCGACGATGCTGTGCACCCCCACCGCCATCGTGGATTGGGAAATCGAGGCTGCCCCCGCTGTATTGAGCGGAAACTCACCGAGAGCGCTGGTCGCTCCCTGAAAGGTATCGTAGAGAATCACACTGCCCGCCGCCGCGCTGCCGCCGGTGGTAACCGTCGCAAGCAACGGCACCGTCTGGCCGAATCCCGAAACCGGCAGATTGGACGTGAGGGTGATGGAGGGCGTGGCGAGTGGAACGGCGCTGTCCGCCGTTTGCTTCTGGCTTGCGGCAGCCTGCGCAAAGCCCAGCCCTGCGACTGCCGCTATGGTCAGCAGCAGCCCGAGAACCAAACGGCCAGCGGAAAAGAAGCGCGGGACCATCGGCAACTCCATCATGAGCAGACCCAGGCGATGCGGAAGGCAGAGCACAGCCCACGGCGGCAGCCAGCCACGCACACCCCGGCCTGCACCCTTAGGATTCGCCTAAAGAAGAAAGGGATGGAGAGAAAAGAGTGGGGATCAAGGGGAATTCACGCATCGCCGCCCCAAATGAGACGGGATTCCCAGTTTTGTAAGCGGCGAAATCCAGAATTCCCGAAGAACGGTCTATCTGAGTGGAGCGGAGCGAAGGACAAACGTATCTAGTTTTCCCTCCTAAACGGGAAGAGAAAACACCCCGCAAAAACTGAAATTAGGTGCCTTGTAACAGGGCATGACTTCAGTCGTGCCGGACGTGGACGAAGAAAGCACTGTGGGCTTTAGCCCCTGCACGCGACATCGGCGGGCAATCGGCAAAGGGTAAAACGAGTGGTTGACAGGGGCTAAAGCCCGTATTTTCTTTTGTTTTCGTGACGGCACGACTAAAGTCGTGCCCTGTTACAAAACTTGTCCGAATGTGCCTTTTTCCGCAGTCTCTGAAGTCCTGTCCATTGCAAGATCGGCGGTGAATAGCGATCGGGAGAATTAACTGCGTTAACCTTGGACCGGTACTGCGTCGAAGAACCAGCTTCTCCGCGATTCTTCCCCATTTCTCACACCTAAAAATCAGACTTCTCGCTTCATAGACAAGCGCCCTCTCCAATACAGCGCCAATCCAATCAGAATGGAACCCAGCGTCCCGCCTATCAATCTCAGCTCAAAGCCCAGTTTGTTGACCACCTCGCCCGGAGGGAAAAAGAGTGACAGCAAAATCCCACCCAGGACCACAACGAAACCCAGTCCTCCGCAGATCCACACGCCAGTTACGCCGCCCGGCACCAGGATTGCGAGGGGATTCTCTTTACGATCTCTGCGAAGGGACAACTTGATGACTGCGGCAAACATGTAAAGAAAGGGGATGAAGTAAAGGATGATGGCCGCGTCGATCAGCATTTGGTAGGCTTCCTGGACAGTGCGAGTCCTGATTTGACTCAACAGCAATACCCCCGCCGAAAGCCCCGCCTGCACCAGAATCGAGATGTAGGGCGTCTTCCACTTGGGATGGATCTTGCCGAAGGCCGCGGGCAGGTAGCGGTCGATGCCCACCACAAACGGCACGCGGGCAATTCCAGCCACCGTGCTGCCCACCCCGCCGGCGTTGCCCGCCGTCACCAGAATGGCGGCCAGCACGCCCAGAAAGCCCAGCTTGAGCGCCACCGAGCCGATAGTGATGGCGTTAAAGACGCCGCTTTGGGGATCGATCCCGGTGGCGGGAATCAGGGAGAGAATGGCGAAGGTGCCCACGATGTAAGCGAGCGCAATCATCGCTCCGGCGCCGAAGACGGCCCGGGGCAGGGTGCGGCGCGGATCGCGCACCTCTTCGCTCATTGCCGAGACCAGTTCCAGCCCGGTGAAGGCGAAGGCGATCTGCGACCAGAAGTTGACCGTATCCCAGTTCCAGGTGGGCAGCATATTGCCCAGGGTGAAGTGCGTGGCCGAGCCGTGTTTCCAGCAGACCACCGCCGCCACTCCCACCAGAATCACCAGCGGCGCATAGGTGCCCACGCCGCCGGCGTTTTGCAGCCACTTGCCGATATTCAGGCCGACGATGTTGAGCAGCACGGCCACCAGCAACATGCCCAGCGAGACAGTCAAAAGAAAAGTCCGGTCCTGGGCCAGAGCCGTGCCGCGTCCGCCAATGATGTAGGCGCTCATCGAAGCGCTGGCCAGCAGCAGGCCGGGAAAGTAGAAGACGGTGTAGATCCAGTAAGTCCAACCGGCGATAAAGCCGTGGAAGGGCCCGAAGGCCTCGCGCGACCAGGCGTAGAGCCCGCCCTCCTGGGGAAAGCGCGACGAAAGCTCGTTGATGACCAGCGCGCCGGGAACAAAGAAGAAGACCGCGGCCAGCACCCACAGACTGATGGACGAGGTGCCGTTGTGGCCGGCGGCGGCGATCCAGCGCGGCCCCAGCACGGTGGCGATGTTGAACAACAAAACATCCCAGAAGCCCATCGTCTTGCGCAGTTGGGGTTTGGAGTCGGGAGCGGCGGGAGCGGCAGCGGTCATGCGTGGTCCTTGCGGCGAGGCGGAAACTGAAACGGCCTGCAGAGATGATACCGGACGGCAGGAAGGCCGCGCCGGGGCCCTCGTCCGCCATGCTGTAAAGTGATACGCAGAGGATTCGCGATTGGCTACGCAAGCGCATATACACGGCAGCGGCGAGACCATCCACTTGCAGCAGCAGATCGCCCGTTTGCAGGCGCTGCTGGAGGCCTCGCGCCAGGTGCACTCGACCGTCAACGAGGAAGAGGTGCTGGAACAGGTGCTGCGCATCGTGGTGCGGGAGTTGGAGATGGACGGAGCCGCCTTCCCCGACGCCGCGCTGGCCTTCGGCGTCCTTCCCGCAGCGGAGAGCAGCGAAGACGCCGGTTGGACACCCTCCGTGGAGCTGCCCATCTATCCCCTGCTGGACCGCGACGGCCAGACCATGACCGAGCTGCACATTGCCGCACCCGAGGGCCGCGCGCTCACCCTCTTCGAGGCCGACTTCATCGAGGGACTGGTCTTGCAGGCCGCCGTGGCCCTGGAGAACGCCCGCAACCACCAGCGCAACCTGGAGTTTGCCCGCCTGCAACAGGATCTGGACGCGGCCCGGCAGATTCAGCGCTCGCTGCTGCCGCACCATCTGCCGGAGATTCCCGGCTACACGCTGGCCTTCCGCTCCGAGGCCTGCTACGAGGTGGGCGGCGACTACCTCGACGTCATCCTGCAGGCCGATGGCAACCTGTTGATGGCGGTGGCCGATGTGGCCGGTAAGGGAATGGCATCGGCGCTCATGTCCAACAGCTTCCGCTCCGCCTTTCGCGCCATGGCCGGTTCCCTGCCGCCGCTCGATGAGCTGGCCGCGCGCATGAACCGCCACCACTGGCGCGAGGGCGAAGAGGCCCGCCGCCGCTACGTCACCGCCATCTTCTTGCGCCTCTATCCCGCCGAGGGCCAGATCGAGGTGGTCAATGCCGGGCACAATCCCGGTTTCTTGCTGCGGCCAGACGCCGCGCCGCTGTTGCTGCACGCCTCCGGCACGCCGCTGGGCATGTTGCCGGCGATGAACTACGCTGCCCAGCGGTTGGACTTTCCTCCCGATTCCCGCCTTCTGCTCTATACCGACGGGTTGACCGAGGTCTTCAACGGGGATGAGGAATTTGGCTCGGAAGAGTTGCTGAAGAGCTTTTACGGCTGTAAGGAGCTGTGCTCCGATGCTATTCTCGATGCATTGTGGGCCGCGATTGCCGCGTTTTCCGGCGGCAGCCCGCAGGGGGACGACATGACCGCACTGGCACTGTGCCGCGCCGGCCTTTCGGAGACGGCACAATGAAAGAACCCAAAGCCGCCATCGTCGAGGTTCGCCTGCCCTCCCGGTTGGGCTATGAAAAGGTGGCCATGAGCACCGCCGGGGCAGTGGCGCACCTGATGGGCTTTCGCGACGACCGCATCGAGGACCTCAAAACCGCCGTCGCCGAGGCCTGCATCAACGCCATCGAACACGGCAACCGCCTCAACGAGACGCGCTCGGTCGGCGTCACCCTTTCTGCCGTCGCCGATGTACTGGAGGTCAAGGTCATCGACGCCGGACGCGGCCTGGAGCATCTGCCCCCGCTGCCCGACATCGACCGCAAGATGCACGGCGAGCAGGACCCGCGCGGCATGGGCATCTTTCTCATTCAGGCGCTGGTCGACGAGGCCGAGTGGGTGGCTGGCGTCGATGGCGACAGCAGCTACGTCCGCCTGGTCATCCGGCTGGACAAAGTGGCTTGAAGCGAAGTCTTGAAACGCGGCCCGCAAGCCGGCCGGCGCAGAAGAAACCAACCAGAGTTTTTGGAGATCGAAGATCGTGCAAAGCGAAACCAGAGCGCATATCGACCAATTGAAGTCCCCCGCCGGAGATGCGGTTGCGGTTCTGCGCTTCGAAGGCGACATCGCCAGCACCTCCAAAGACGCGGTGCTGGGGACCTACCAATCCCTGCCCAGAGAAGCGCATCCGCTGATCCTGCTGGATTTCACCAAGGTGGACTACATCAACTCCAGCGGCATCGCCCTGGTGATTCAACTGCTCATGGAAGCCGCCAGCGCCGGCCAGAAGGTCTCGGTCTGCGGCCTCTCGCCGCACTTCAACAAAGTCTTCACCATGGTCGGCATTCCCAAATACGCCAACCTCTTCCCCACCCACGCCGAGGCGCTGGCGGCGCTGTAGAAGCAGGTTTCGACTAAGAGCGGCGAACACCGTTCAGCCCTTACAACCAAAGAGCTTATGGCCCACCCGGAGTGCCTTCTGCGGGTTCTCTCCCGCCGGGTGGCCTCCCACACTTGCGCACTTTTCGAAGAACTGCGGGTGCGGAGCCATGAGGGCGCGCGCCGTTCATGAGAAAGAAGCGTGGACCGGGAGGTCCACGCTCCAGCCGGCCGGGAGGCCAGCGCTACAGTTTCAGCTCCCGTTTCATGTGAGGCGGGCCGGCGAAGGCCGGTGAACCGCTGTTACCGCAATTGGGTGAGATCGCGGACGGCGCCGCGGGCGGCGCTGGTGGTCATGGCGGCGTAGGCCAGCAGCGCCTTGGAGACTTTGCGCTGACGGGGGGCGGGCTGGTAGGCCGCTGCACCTTTGGCTTCCATCGCCGTGCGCCGCGCGCCGAGGACTTCGTCGCTCAAAGCCACGCGCAAAATGCGCTGGGGAATGTCGATCTCGATGGTGTCGCCTTCTTCGACCAGAGCCAGCGACCCGCCCTCGGCCGCCTCCGGCGAGATGTGGCCGATGGAAAGTCCCGAAGACCCTCCGGAAAAGCGCCCATCGGTAACCAGCGCGCAGACCTTGCCCAGCCCCTTGGACTTGAGATAGCTGGTGGGGTAGAGCATCTCCTGCATGCCGGGACCGCCGCGCGGGCCTTCGTAGCGGATGAGGACGACATCGCCGGGAACGATGCGGTCGCCGAGGATGGCCTCGACGGCGGAGTCCTGGCTCTCGAAGATGCGCGCCGGGCCGGTGAAGGTGAGATGGGCGGCGTCG
>CAZBPD010000063.1:0-20028 GCA_964493705.1 uncultured Occallatibacter sp. | reverse complement strand
CCCTGCCTCTAACACACTAGCCTCTCCCGCTTCAACTTGACCCCATCCAGGCGACCGAGCAGGGTGACGGCGATGCGTTCGGGCTGGAAGAGCCGCTGGGCCATGGCCTTCACCTCATCCGCCTGCACCGCTTCCAACCGGGCGATAACCTCATCGACGGTAAAGAACTGGTGGAAGTACATCTCCTGCCGGGCCAGGTTGGCCATGCGCGAGTTGGAGCTCTCCATCCCCATCAGCATGTTGCCCTTGAGCTGGTCCTTGGCGCGGCGCAGTTCTTCCTCCGGCAAAAGCTCCTGCTTGAGCTTGGCGAACTCCGCCATGATCAGGTCCACGACCTCGAGCATCTTGCCCGCCGAGGCCCCGGCATAGACGCAAAGCGTGCCAGTGTCGCGGTAGGGGCTCAGGTCGCTATAAATCGAGTAGGCCATGCCGCGCTCTTCGCGGATGGTCTGGAAGAGCCGTGAACTCATCCCCCCGCCCAGCACGGTGTTCAGAATCTGCGTCGCGTAGCGGTTCTCGTCGGTGATGGGCGGCGCTGGGACGCCCAGGCAGATCTGCACCTGTTCGAGCGATTTTTTATTGCGCAGCACAATGCGCGCGCCGGCCTCTGGAGCCTCCCTCTCGTGCAGCGTATCGCCGCCGGGTAGCCCGTGGAACTTGGCGGCAATGGCCGCGGCAAACGCGTCATGGTCCAGGTTACCGGCCGCCGACAGAATCATGTTGCCGCCACGGAAGCGGTCGCCGTGGTAGTCGAAGAGGTTCTGCTGGTCCAGCCGCCCAACGGTGGCCGTGGTGCCCAGAATCGGCCAGCCCAGCGGATGGTCCTTCCAGAAGGCCTGCGTAAACAGCTCGTGCACCAGCACGTCGGGGTTGTCTTCGTCGATCTTGATCTCTTCCAGAATCACCCCGCGCTCGCGCTCGATGTCCTGCGCGGCGAAGGTGGGATTCATCACCATGTCGGCCAGCACGTCGAGGGCGATGGGCACGTGTTCGCTGAGCGACTTGACGTTGAAGCAGACGGTTTCCTTGCCGGTGAAGGCGTCCAGGTTGCCGCCAATCGAGTCCATCTCGCGGGCGATATGCTGCGCCGAGCGCGAGCGTGTGCCCTTGAAGAGCATGTGTTCCACAAAGTGGGAGATGCCGTTGGTCTCGGCCGGTTCACACCGCGAGCCGGACTTGATCCACACTCCCATCGCCACGGAGCGCAAATGCTCCATGCGTTCGGTCAGGACGATCAGGCCATTGGGCAATACGGTGCGGCGAAGGTTTCGCTCGGTGCTCATTGTCATAGGGTCGAATTCGATTGTAGGCCAATTCCGCCCTCGGGGCTGCGGCCGAGCGGGAAATGCTCTATGCTGAGCCAGAGATGAAGCCAAAATCGGTCCAACTGATTCAAATTGATGCTGACCGCATGGGCGTAGATGCCGACCGCGCCGGCGCGATACAAGATTCCTCGCCGCGCCCGGATGAGTGCGTCTCCGATGCGGTTGCTGGCCCGCTTTTTGGACTCGACGCCGCGGCGCTCACGGCGCGCATGAAGGCTCTGGGAGAGCCCGCCTTTCGCGGCCGCCAGTTGGCCGAGGCCCTGTATCGTCAGCGCGTTGCCGACCTCTCCGAGGTTTCGACTCTGCCCAAGGCCCTGCGTCAGCGCCTCCTCGCCGAGGGCTGCCAGGTGGGCCGGCCCATCATCTCCCAGGTCTTTCAATCCACGGACGGCACCGAGCGCTACCTGATCGCCAGCCAGGGCGGGGAAGCGCAAACCGTCGAAGCCGTCTGGATGCCCGAGGGCGACGGCGGCGAATCCGGCGACGGCAGCGAGGCGGAAGCAATTGAAGCGGTGTCTGGGACCGGGATGGAAGAACAACCGCGGATCCTTCGCTCCGCTCAGGATGACAGCATCTCTCTGAAAGAAAGTGTCTTCTCGCGACTGAAGGCCACCATCTGCGTCTCCAGCCAGGTGGGTTGCGCGGTCAACTGCCAGTTCTGCCTGACGGCGCGGCTGGGCTTGCAGCGCAATCTGACGGCGGGCGAGATCGCCGGGCAGGTCGTTGCCATTCTCGACCGCCAGGGCGTCGATGTGGGCCGCGACCGGCTGAATCTGGTCTTCATGGGCATGGGCGAGCCGTTTCTCAACTACGACAACTTCATGGGCGCCGTTCGCTTGCTGGTAAAGGAAGCCGGCTTGAGCCCGCGGCGCATGACGGTGTCGACCTCGGGAATCCTTCCCGGCATCGAGCGCTTTGCCCTGGAACCGGCCGAGGTGCGTCCCAAACTGGCCATCAGCCTCAACGCGCCCAACGATGCCGTGCGCAGCCAGATCATGCCCATCAACCGCAAGTGGCCCATCGCGGCCCTGCTCGACGCGGTGCGAAAGATTCCACTGCGCCCACGCGAGCGCATCACTTTTGAATATGTGTTGCTGGGCGATGTGACCGACCGACCCCAGCACGCGCAAGAAGTCGCCCGCCTGCTGCGCCGCTCGGGATTGCCCGCCAAGGTCAACCTGATCGCCTGGAACCCCGGTCCCGGCGTGGCTTACTCCACCCCCCAGCCGGAATCCGTCGAGCGCTTCCGCCAGACGCTCATCGACGCCGGCATTCCCGCCTACCTGCGCAAGCCCAGAGGCCGCGACATCTACGCCGCCTGCGGCCAGCTCAAACGCACCGTGGAAGGGTAAGAACGAAGATTCTCAAGGGAGATAGAATCTCGTCTGCGAACGGCTTTGGCGCAGTTGAGAGAAGCGAAGGAGGAAGACGATGGCAAAGAAGGTTAGTGTGGTAACTCATGTGACTCGGGGCGATGTTCTGGACGATCTCGGTTGCTCGCGTTCCGAGGCGACGGCGCTGAAGTTCAAAGCCAACCTGCTGGACGCCCTGCGCGCAGAGATCGAGCGTAGAAGCTACACGCAGCGGCAATTGGTGAGCATTCTCGACGAGCATCAACCGGCAGTCAGCAATTTGATGCTGGGAAAGATCGATCAGGTGAGCATCGAAAAATTGCTGCGCTATGCAGACCGCCTGGGGATGCGCGCCCGGCTGAAAGTCCTTCCCGCTTTCCGCGCGGTGACGGCATAAGGGAGAATTGACATAAGCGGCAGTTTGGTAGTCTCTCAGTTTGAATTCTGAATTAGGTAGACGCCAATAAAAAAAATGCCGCCTAGAAAATATCCGACTACATTCCACCAGAAACGTCTCGGCTCTTTAGCGCGGTACACGATACCGGCGTGAGGCTCAAATATTCCCCCACTGAGCGCGAAGACTGCCATCATGGTCAATAAAACGATCCCAATAAGCAGGAGACTATGTTGCTGATCAAACAGATTTGAAAAATCCTTCATTGCTCTTTTCACCATGCTCTCAGCTACGGTGGGTGGCCCAGATCTCATGCCCCGGATCTTACCAAGATGAAGGTGCCCCCGGTCGCTCGCTTTTGGATACCGGGTAAAGGAGCCACGCCGTCCACTCGGACTCAATTCTATCTGTCCCATTTGGCAGGTGGGCGGCGTTTCCCGTTCTGCCAAAAGCTGCCTAAACCCGCAGTTTTTCGCGCGAATACCGAGTCGGGTTCTTGCTATACTGTGCATATCCTGGAAGGGGTGGAGTCCCTCCCAGGGTTTTGGCTACTTCAGAAGTAGCGCCAGGACGAAGATGGCGAGTGCCACTACAAACCGCCAGTCAATGGCGATAGTAATGATCACCCGCATCCAGGACGATTTCTCATCCAATCGCCTCACCTCCTTTGCGTTGGCACGGACAGCGGGCCGGTTGCACGGCCCGCGATCCGAAGGCCCAATCCTCCGGGCCAATCTTCAGCTGCCGCATCTTCCACGCTCACAAAAGAGGCGCATTCAGTCTACTGCCGACTCGGCTTCGCGGACGCCGGTATTGAGGCTACGCGCGCAAATCTGCGATTTTACAGACAAAAAAACCGGCTGCGGACCAATAAGTGGGCGGGCCGCAGCCGGTTGTGCATCCATCGGTTCAAGAGGGTAGCGTTCTATTTCGACGGCATGGCCAGGGGCTTGACGCTGCCGCACTCCGCTCCCTTGTAAACGGAGGTGGTGGTTACGGTAAACTCCACCGGTACGGAGCTTTGCCTCATCTGCATGGTTCCCACAAAATGCACCTTTCCATGGGCTATATTGCCATCCCAGGACGATTCAAGGGTGGCCTTGGTATTCATGCGCCCGGTGCAGACCATATCCGCGGTCATGCTGCTGGTTTTGAGCACCACGTTACTGATCGCGCAGTCGCTGTTGTTGGTGGGAATGGGCGCGCCGTATTTGTCGATCATCTCCTGGGTGAGGCAGACCGTAGAGGTGCGGGTGGTGGGGGCAAAGGGATCGCCTGCGCCGGGGGGAAGCGTCATGCCCGGCGGCAGGGGAGTCTTTTGCCAGGTGGTGGTGCTGGTCATCTCCCACAGCCCCGGCTTGCGGATGGCTTGCGCCCAGGCGAAGACGGCCAGAGTGAGGATCAGACAGCTCAAGGCGATGGCGGCGCGATGCTTGCGCATGAGACCTCCTCGACGGCGCAGTTCAGTGCCGTGCTGACCCCACGCTATGTCAATCGATGCGCAATTGAAAAGGGAAAACTGCGCTCGGCAGCGCGGTATTCACAGTTTGGGAAGGGAATCGGCGCTCCGGTGCGTACTCCGTGGGCGAAAGCCGCCGGGGTGCGGGAACTCTCCCATCCTGGGCCTGCTCCGCACCTGCGAACCCCTCCTGTATCAAACGGATGCAGCCGAGCAGGGCGCAACGGTAGTATTCTCTCTGAGACGGCTGCTCAATCGGCCTGTCGAGGGGGAACGATGGGAACCATCAACGATCGCAGACAGGCGCATGAATCCGCTGGATTCCGCTCCGCGGGGACGCACTTTCAGTTCAAGAATGGGTGGCTGATCCGCCTGCTGGTCAATGAGCCCGCAGGCAGCAATCTGTTGTATGAAGTCAGCGTTTACGATCCCGACTACCGGGCGCTGGTCTTTGGGACGGAAGGCGCCACCAGCCTGTTTAAAGTCGATTCCGATAACGTGGCGCTGATTCTCTCCACCGTGCGCAGTTTCGGCGCCGCCACCAAAAGGGAAGAGACCGGGGAGTTCCTCTCCAGCCTGATTGCGCTCTCCATTTAAACGGTGAGCTTTCCGATTGTAGCGCCGGCCTCCCGGCCGGCTGTGGCGCGGACGTCCTCGTCCGCGCTTGTCCCCAATGAATGACCAATCCATGCGAATTAATCACTAGCGGCGCCTGCCGCCAATAGGATCATTTACCGATGACCGTAAATGGAAAGAGATCGGTAAGAGAGCTTCCCTCAGGGAATAAAGCCCAGCTCATTTAATGCCGTTTACGGCACAACTAAAGAGTCTGCGGAAAAAGGCCGAATGAAGGGCGAAAAGGCCGAAAAATACTCCTCCGCGGCTAAAGCCGTGGTTGATTCGATTGGCTTTATGCGGGGGTTGAAACCCCCGCCTCCCTCCGAAGCGAGTTTTTCCGCAGCATCTAAAGTCGTGCCCTTTCACAAAACATAAAGGACTATCTGTGTGGCGGACACCACTAGCCAGAATCAGCAGCGCTCTTAGTTGCCCGTCGCCCTGCGCATCTGCCCCAAGGCCAGCAGGGCGCCGGTAACGCGGGCGGCGTCGTGGCGAATGACGCCATCTTCGCGGGCGAAGTCGCCGGCGATGCAGCGCACGCCCATGGCCGCGATGCGCTCGAGATCGGCCACAATGGGCGAGGCTTTCTCTTGGGAGTAGCGGAGAAGGGCCTCGGCTGAAAACGGCGCGGTGTTGACCAGCGCGTAGTCGAAGATGGGGTTGCGGGCGTGTTCGTAGATGCGCTCGATGTGTTCGCTGGCGGTCAGCCCCATGCTCTCGTTGGCCTCGGTCATCAGGTTGCACACGTAGACGCGCACGCCGCGAGCGTTGGCCAGCGCCGCGGGAATCCCCTCCACCAACAGATTCGTAATCAGCGATGTGAACAGAGATCCCGGCCCCATGGTGATGAGGTCGGCCTGCTCGATGGCCTCGATGGTCTCGGGCAGGGGATCGGCGTGGGGCGGATCGAGCATCAGTTCGGCGATGCGCAGCAGGCTGGCGGTGATATTGGTTTCGCCGCGCACCAGCGAGCCGTCTTCCATGCGCGCTACCAGGGTGGCGTTGGCGGTGGTGCCGGGATAGATGCGGCCGCGTGTGGCCAGCACCTTCGAGGTCAGTTGCACGGCATGGGCAAAGTCTCCGGTCAACTCGGTGAGCGCAGCTACAAAAAGGTTGCCGAAGTTGTGTCCCTCCAGAGCGCCGCCGGCGCGAAAGCGGTGGGCAAAGAGGCGGGCCATCAGGTCTTCTTCTTCGCTCAGCGCCACCATGCAATTGCGCAGGTCGCCGGGGGGCAGCATCTTGAAGCCGCGTCGCAACCGTCCCGAGGAGCCGCCGTCGTCGGTGACGCTGACCACCGCGACCAGGTCGGCGATCAGCCCAGGAGCCGCTGCGGGTTGATTGTAGGGAGTCACGTGCTGGCGCAGTCCGCGCAGCAGTGTGGACAGGCCGGTGCCGCCGCCGATGGCCACCACGCGCAGGCCGGCCGCGGCTGCCGGCGGGGGGCTTGAAACCTGCATCGAGAGGCTGGGTGTCTTGCGATCGGACCAAGTCACATCGGGGCCGACCGGGTCCGCTGCCGGCAGCGGTGCGTCCGCATGGGGGAAAGCGTTCACTGATTGCCTTTACGGAATCTCAGGGTACAACAACTCCGTGAAGCGCGGGTCGTCCACCATGGATTGGAAGTCGTTGTCGACACGGGCCTGCAGGCGGTTCTTGGGATTCAGCTCGATGGCCCGAGCCAGATTGCGCAGGCACTCCTGGCTATGGCCCAGGATGGCGTCGAGCAGGGCCAGCCCGTAAAAAGCATAGTCTGCGTCAGGATGGCCGGCGAGAATGCTGAGGAACTGCTCGCGCGCCTCTTCGTAGTAGCCGGTGTTCAACTGCGAGACGGCGTAGTCGTAGTGTTCCTCGGGCGTGAGGAAGGTCAACTGCGGCTTCTCCATCTGCCGAACGCAGGTGGCGATGTACATCTGGCAGCGCTCGTGAATCTCGGGCGGCGCCACCGGCAGCAGTTTCTCAAAAGCTGCCAGCGCTTTCTCGTACTTGCCTTGCTGCAGCAGTTGCACGGCGCTTTGATAGTGCTGAAAAGCCTGTCCCGAGCCGGTGGGTGCGCTGCCGCCGGGCTTGACTGCCGGAGGAGGGGTCTTCTTGCGAGAAGTTGTTGCGGTTCTGGCCTCTTGCATCATGTCTTTGCCGAAAGCACCTGTCCTGGTTGCGTGAATCGAGAGTTCTTTCTGCTTCATTGCCAGTTCGAACCCACTTTCACACATCGTGCTGCTCAGGCACCTTTTATACCCATAACGGCGGGTCGCGTCAATGGGCGCTTGTCTCAGGCTAAATCAACCACATGATTAAATCGCGTTTTTGCGGTAGATCGCAGGGTTGAGCATTGGGTCGTTGTACATCTTGAGTTGGCGATAGAGCTTGAAACGGCGCGTTCCTGCGAGGGTTTCGTCCCACAACGTTTGCAGGCAGCCGGCCAGATCGGCGCGCTGTTCAACGAGGATGGCCAGCCGCCCGCGGTTGCGTTCGATGTGCTCTGCGGGTACATCGCCGCGTTCGGCTTCTTCGCGGGTATGGTAGATCTTCAGGGCCAGAATGGAGAGCCGATCGACGATCAATCCCGGCGATTCGGAGTGCAGCGCGGCCTTCGGATGGGGAAGGCCCTTCGGCTCCAGCCAAGCCAGCAGGGCTAGATCCAGCGCCTCGGCCAGATCGTTGCGGCGCTGGTTGGTGCGGTCGATGCGGCGCTTGACGGCGGCCAGATCGGCGTCGCTGGCGGCGGGGTCGCGGGCCTCGTCCTCGATGTGCCAGAGCTCGAAGTTGGCGCGATGCTGGCGCTCGACAGCGGCGAGCCAATCGGCCCGGGAAAGCGCACCGGGCGCGGCTTCGCTGGGCTCCGCATTGCCGGCCTGCGGCGCCTGGTGCCAGGCGCTTGTCTGGCGGTCGTGCAAGGCGATGATTTCATTTGCGGAAAGCTGAAAAAGATTCTCTGGCACAGGATGCACCGTTTCGGTTGCAGAGTCTATGGTAAATCTATCCTCACACGGGCGCTTCCCTGGGAGCAATGCCGCGCTGTGTGAACTGCGCTCACGCCGGCGAAGGAGGGGCAATGGCGGACGGGATCGAGCACATCCTCTGTTTGGCCAGCCAAGACAATGGACACGACTTCTTGCGCCAGTGCGCCGGGATGGGAGTTCGACCCACCCTGCTCACCTTGGACAATCTGCGCGGCGCTGCCTGGCCCAGGGAAGTCTTGCAAGAGTTGGCCGTGATGCCCGCCGGACTCAGCCGCGAGCAGATCCTGAATACCGTCAGTTGGATGGCACGGGGCCGGCGCTTTGACCGCGTGGTCGCTCTCGACACCTCCGATCTCGACATCGTTGCGCAGATTCGCGAGCACCTGCGCGTTCCCGGCATGGGCATCACCACCGCCGCCTACTACCGCGACAAACTGGCCATGCGCATCTGCGCCCACCAAGCCGGTTTCGCCGTGCCGGAGTTCTGCCGCGTCCTCAACTACGACGAACTGCGCGCCTTCATGGAACGTGTGCCCCCGCCGTGGCTCTTGCAGCCCCGCTGCGGCGTCGCTGGCCTGACCCGGCAGATCGATGCGCCCGAGCATTTGTGGCGCGCGCTCGACGACTTGGGCGACCAGCAAAGCCGCCACATGCTGCAGCAAATCCTGCCCGGCGAGTTTTTTGCCGTGGATGCCATCCTCAGCGAGGGCGAGGTGCTCTTCTCGGTGGTTCAGCGCTATGGCCGTGCGCCGTGGCAGGCGCTCCTCGATGGCGGTGTACAGACTGCGCGCGTGATTCCGCGCGATAGCCCGGAATGGCTGGAGTTGACCGCTCTCAACGCCGGCCTGGCCCCGGCGCTGGGCATGGTGCGCGGCGTGACCCACGCAGAGTTCGTTCGCTCGCCGCTCGACGGAGGTTTTCTTTTCACCGAGATTGCCGCACCGGTCAGTGCAGCGTGGACCTCCGAGGTGGTGGAAGCGGCCACAGGCGTGAATCTGTGGCGCGAATGGGCGCGCCTGGAGGTCGCATCTCTGCGCGGCCAACACTATCTGCCTCCCGACCCCTTCGAGATGTACGCCGGCAGCGTTCTCTGCCAGGGGCAGGACAGCGCGCCAGACCTCAACGGCCTGGACGCCGCAGAGATCGTGCAGCGAGCCGTTCTGGGCCGCCAGACTGCACTGCTCATTCGCTCCGCCGACGCGGAGCGGCTTCGCCAGCTCATCGAGGAGACCAGCGCCGAACTGGCGCGGCGCACCTCTTCGCTGCCGCCGGCTGTGGTTTAGGGTATTTCGCCAATCGGTGTAGAGTCCTGGGCGCCCCACCCTCGCCGCTGTCATTCTGAGCGAAGCGCAGCGAAGTCGAAGAATCTGCTTTTCGCACCTTCTGCGGCCAGGGTGGGAGGAAGGCTCAGGCCGATTTGCGCGCCTTGATGTACGAAAATTCCCTTCGCACTACTTTCGTCGGAGCACACGAGCCCCGCTCCCGCTCTAGAATTGGGTCTGGGAGAACGAAATGCAGAAGAAGTGGCAGTTTCCGCATCGCCGCTGGAACCCCCTGCGCCAGTCGTGGGTAATGGTTTCGCCGCATCGCACCGAACGGCCCTGGCAGGGCGAGGTGGGCCAGAACTCCGCGCCTTCAGGAAGTTGCCACGATTCGCAGTGTTATTTATGCCCTGGAAACGCGCGTGCGGGCGGAGCAATCAACCCTACCTATGAGGGCATCTTTACTTTTGTAAACGATTACGCCGCCCTGCTTCCCGCCGCCCCCGCCGCCCAGGTTTCCGCTGCCCCCGCCGCCGAGAACCCCACTTCGCCTCTGCTCGTCGCTGAACCCATACGCGGCCTCTGCAAGGTCCTCTGCTTTCATCCCGAACACAGCCTGACCCTGGCCCGCATGACCAAGCCTGAGATTCGCGCCGTGGTCGACGCCTGGACCCACGAATCCATGGAGCTGGGCGATCTGGACTGGATCCAATATGTGCAGATCTTCGAGAATCGCGGCGCCATGATGGGAGCCAGCAATCCCCACCCTCACGGCCAGATCTGGGCCACCGGTTTTGTTCCCGATGAGCCGGCCGCCGAGACTGTCGCCCAGCTCGAGCACCTGACCCGCACCGGCTGCTGCCTGCTCTGCGACTATCTGGCCGCCGAGCGCGCCGCCGGTGAGCGGGTCATCTTTGAAAACGACCACTTCACCGCCGTGACCCCCTGGTGGGCGGTGTGGCCCTTCGAGGTGCTGCTTTTGAGCCGCCGCCACCTGGGTGCGCTGCCGGAGCTGACCAGCGACGAGCGCGACGGCCTGGCCGACGCTCTCAAGCGCCTCACCACCCGCTACGACAACCTCTTCACCACCAGCTTTCCCTACACCATGGGCTTTCATCAGTCGCCCACCGACACCGACGAGCATCCGGAGTGGCATTTTCACGCCCATTTCTATCCCCCGCTGCTGCGTTCGGCCACGGTGCGCAAATTCATGGTGGGCTTCGAGATGCTGGGAATGCCGCAGCGCGACATCACCGCCGAGGACGCGGCTCAGCGCCTGCGCGCCTGCTCCGAGGAGCATTTCTGGCCCCGCAGTTAAGCCAGCCTTCATCCCCACGCAAGAAACGCTCGCGGCGACGCGGGCGTTTTGCTGGATGCATACGGCTGCTGTAGTGCTGAAGCGAAGGTCGAGCCGCTGGGAATCGAATCCAGGGATCGGGCGTCATGGCTTTGCGCTGCAAGCGAACCTGGCCAGTAATCATCGCGGAATAGAGTGCGCGCCCCTCATCCCACGCACTGGCGGGTCGTGCACCCCAACTGGAAAACTCTGCACGAATAGATCTTGGAATTTCTGATTAAGTCGGTGTTTTGAAGGGTACGGGCTCTAGCCCGTACATAAAGCCAGAGGAATCAATGGACTTTAGCCCCAGAGGGAAGGTCGGTTCTTAAAAGGCGCACTTAATCAGAGGTTTCCTAGACCACTGCGGCTCGATAACCGGGGTCCACTGTTCCTTGATGGGCAAATAGTAGACCAGCGGTCCGTGTTCCAGTATCCATTTGCGCTCGGCGAACACCTTCGCAGGGAGACTCATGCGCAGATGCGTGCTTAACAATTTGTGTCCGCTTGCGCGAAGCCCGCTCGAATGGGAAGGGCTTCAACGTAATCCGGCTCATTCGCTGCCGCAGGCTCTGTTCTCGATCCAAGGCTCAGGGTCGCGAGACAAAATCAAGCAGATGAAGATAAGACTCATAGACCTTGCCGGTTGCTCGGGTCATACCGATCTCGCAAGTGCGGCTGCTGGAGTAATACCCGTGGTGTTCCGCCTCGGTGGCCTGTGCGGCCTCGATTGCTGTGGCTGATGCGGTCAACTCCTCGAACAAAAAACCCCGGTCTCCGGCAAATGCGCAGCAGCCTGCATCGCGCGGCACCAGCACGTTTTCGCTGCACGCCTTCGATATGTTCACCAGCTTGGGTACAATCGCCATCTTCACCGCCGAACACACCGGGTGCAGCGCCACCGAATGCACTTTGCGCTTGATCGGCAGCGTCGGCAGCAGTTTGTCGTGCGCATACTCGACCGAGTCCAGAATTCTTAGTTTGTCGAACTTCGCCTGGTTCTCTGGTGTGAGAGAGGGCCGGGCCGTCTTCAGACCGTAGGTGCAGGGACTGGTGTCCACCACCACCGCCAACTCCCCGCCCTTCGACCAGCGGAAGAAGTTGGCCACTGTGTGATTGACCGCGGCCGCGTGCGCAGAGTCAAAACCCTTGGATGAAAATGGTACGCCGCAGCAATTGCCGCGCGTGTCCTCGGGAACGTGCAGTTTCACGCCGGCGCGGTCGGCCACATGCAACAGGGCCTGCATGGTCGAGGTCTCCTGCTGCTCGCCGGGAAGCGCACCCATGATGCGCGAGATGCAGGCCGGGAAATAAACGGCGTCGGCCTCGGCTATCGGGTGAACCGGAACCGAGCCCCGCCGCGGCCTCGGCATCTCCGCGCACCACTGCCAAAAGGCTTCGTCCATCCAAGCCCGCGATGCCTTGTCGAGAATGCGCGTGATGCCGCGCATGAAGCCCAGGCCGAAGACTCTCTGTGTCAGATGGCCTGCGCCCAGGGCCAGGCGCGCGCCCATCTCCACCAACCCCAGGTTATTCGCCAATAGCAGTGCAATGCGATGGGCCATCCGGGTGTGGCGCAGTTGACGGAAGCGCTTGGTCAACTTGCCCGTGTCAATGGAGACGGGGCACGCCGTGGCGCAGAGTCCATCGACCGCGCATGTATCCAGCGCCATGTAGGGGAAGTCCCGGTTCAGCGCGTCGTATGCGGCATGTGCGCCGCTATCTTTCAGGCGCTGCATCTCGCGCCGCACCACGATGCGCTGCCGCGGGGTGAGAGTCAGATCGCGGCTGGGGCACTTTGGCTCGCAGTATCCGCACTCGATGCATTTGTCCACTTCCTGTTCCACCACCGGCATCTTTTTCAGGCCGGTCATGTGCGCCTGCGCATCGGGATTAATGATGACGCCGGGATTGAGCAGGTTCTCCGGATCGGCCAACTGCTTGAGTTCTTGCATGACGGCATAGGCTTCGGCGCCCCACTCCGTCTCAACAAACGGAGCCATGTTGCGCCCCGTGCCGTGCTCCGCCTTGAGAGCGCCGTCGTACTTTTTTACGACGAGATCCACCACATCGTCGATGAAATCCTTGTACTGCCGCATCTCCCTGTCGGTATTGAAGCCCTGGGTGATGACGAAGTGCAGGTTGCCGTCCTTGGCATGGCCGAAGAGGATGGCGTTGCTGTAACCGTGCTTCTGAAAGAGCCGGGTCAGGTCGACCGCGGCATCGGCCAGGTGCTCGATGGGAAAGGCAACATCTTCAATGATGACGGTCGTTCCCGCCGCGCGCACCGCGCCGACCGAGGGGAACATGCCCTTGCGAACGTTCCACAGCTTTTCTTGTTCGGCGGGATCGCCGGTAAAAAATGGCTCGCTGAGAAGCTGCAAACCGGCCACGGCAGCCTCGGCCCGGGACGCAATCTGTGCGGCGGCAGAGAGGTCCGAGGTCTGAAATTCGACCAGCAAGCTGGCCGCGCGATCGGGCAAACCGAGAATCTGTGCGGGCATGCCGGGCTTGTCTTCAACGGAGCGCAGCGAGGCGCGATCCATCAGCTCCAGCGCGGCAGCGCCTGCCTCGCGCAGGGGCACGATGGCCTCGCAGGCCGCGTGGATGTCGGGGAACAGGAGCAGTCCGGTGTACTTGACGGGCAGGTCGGGAACCGTCTCCAGCACGGCTCCGGCGATGAACGACAATGTTCCCTCTGCCCCGATGAGCAGATGGCTGAAGATCTCCACCGGCGTCTCGTAATCGAGGAAGGCGTTCAGCGAGTAGCCGGTAGTGTTCTTCATCTTGTACTTGGAGCGGATGCGGCTGGCCAGCGCAGTGTTGGCCTCAAGCCGCCTCTTGAGGGCCAGCAGGCCCGCCGCAAGCTGGGGCTCACGGGCACGGAATTGCGCGTCGGCATCGGGCGCGGCCGTGTCGATGACCGTTCCCGAGGGCAGCATGAAGGTCATCGAACGCAGCGTGTGATAGGCATTCTGGGCAACGCCGCAGCACATGCCGCTGGCGTTGTTCGAGAGGATGCCGCCCAGCCGCGCGGCGGTGATGGAGGCAGGATCGGGGCCAATCTTGGTGCTGTAAATCTTGAGCATCTGATTGGCTTGCTGGCCGATGAGCCCGGGCTGTACGCGCAGCAGCTTGCCGTTCTCTTCCACTTTTGCGCCGCGCCAATGGCGGCCTATGTCCACCAGGATTCCATCGCTGATGGCTTGCCCGCTGAGACTCGTCCCACCGGCGCGAAAGGTCAGCGGAATCCTTGTGCGACGGCTGTAGGCAAACAGATCGCTCACCTCTTCCATCGTCGAGGGCTGCACCACCGCCCGCGGAACCAGAGAATACAAGCTGGCATCGGAGGCAAAGGCAATGCGGTCGATAGCGCGAGCCAGCACGTGCGATGGATCGATCAGCGACCGCAACTGCTGGGCAACTTCTTCCGTGCCCAATCCATCGTCTTGTGCATCCGTTTTGATCTCCGTTGCTGTTACCGAGGCCGCCATCGCTTGACTCCAATGTGTTTTGTTGCCGAATGAATTGAGCCGCCCATGCGCCGTCGACGGCGGGGCATGGGCGGCTGCATAGATTCTAGTGGATAACCAGTTGAGTAAACGGCACGACGTAGGCCATCAGGTAGACAAATACGCCCACCAGGCAAGCCAGGCCGAGACTGTGCCAAAAGACGAAGCGCAGGATCGAGCCCTCCTGACCGTACTGCTGGGTTGCGGTGCTGGCCACGACGATGCTCTGCGCATCGATCATCTTGCCCATCACGCCGCCGGCCGAGTTGGCCGAGGCCATCAGTATCGGGGAGACGCCAATCTGCTGAGCGGTGAGTTTTTGCAGGCTTCCGAACAAAACATTCGAAGAGGTGTCGGAACCTGTGGTCGCCGTGCCCAGCCAGCCAATCAGCGTGCCGAAGAATGGATACAGCACGCCGCTGCGGGCAAAGGCCAGACCCATGGTGGCATCCAGTCCGCAATAGCGCGTGATGAATCCAAGGGCAAGCATGGCGGCGATGGTAATCACGGTGAAGCGAATGGTGAAGAGTGTCTTGAAAAACGTCTCCACAATCGCTTTCGGCCTCAACCCCATCAGCAGCCCGGAGATCAGAGCGGCCAGCATGATCCCGGTTCCGGTGGCTGCCGCCCAATTGAGCTTGTAGACGGCTGCTTCCATGGCCGGCTTGAGCACCACGGGAGGAATGCGCTGCACGATGTTGTGCAGGCCCGCAACGGGAAGCAGAATGGTGGTGAGCTTGTCCAGCGGCTTGGAGAACTGCGGAAGTCCCCAGCAGAAGACAACCAGGCTCAGGATCAGCCAAGGCAACCATGCCTTGAAGGTGTGGCCGGTGCTGTGATCGAAGCGCTGACGAGGCCGGCTGCTGATGTCCTCTCCTTGCGCGTTGAGCACGTGCTTCGGCTTCCAGAAGCGCAAAAAGGCAATCAGCACAACGATGGTCGAGGATGCGGCGACAATCGCCACCAGCGATGGTCCGAAGTTGGACGCCATGAAGAACTGCGCGCCCGAAAAAGTCACGGCGGCGACCAGAATCGCCGGCCATACCTCGATCATGCGCTTGAAGCCGGCATACACCCAGATCAGCCAGAAGGGCACCATCATGCAGAAGGGAACAAGAATGATCGCCGTCATTTTGGTGAGCAACTGAACATCGAGGCCGGTCACCGCGGCCAGCGTCACGATTGGAATCCCCAGGGCGCCGAAGGCCACCGGCGCGGTGTTGGCGATCAGCGAGAGCCCTGCCGCCTGAATGGGCTTGAATCCCAGACTGATCAGAATCGCGCCGCATACCGCTACCGGCGTGCCGAAGCCGGAGGTGCCCTCGAAAAACGCTCCCAGCGCGAAGGCGATCAACAGCAATTGAAGCCGCCCATCGTCGGTAATGTTTGTCAGGCTCTCCTGTAGGGCGACAAACCGGCCGGTCCGCACCGTGAGCTGGTAGAGAAAGATGACCGGCAGAATAATCCAGCAGATGGGAAAGAGTCCGTAGCCCGCGCCGTAGACGGTTGTCGTCATCGCCAGCCGCAGCGGCATCTGGTACACAAAGATGGCAATCGCCAGCGCCGTGACCAGGCCGATGACCGCCGCTACATGGGCCTTCAATCTGAAGATGGCCATCGCGCCCAGCAGCACCACCACCGGCAACGCCGCCAGCAGCGTGGAGAGCCACCAGTGGCCGGTGGGGTCGTAGCCCTGCTGCCATACTCCATGCGTTTCATTCGTGCTCAGAAGGTAGAACGCGCCGAAAAACAGAACGATGATGCCCACGCCAAAGAGGGCGAGAGTCTTGGTTGAGGACGTACTCCCGCCCGATGATGGCGCGGAACCGGCTTGTTTAGGGGGTAGAGCGATGTCCATGAAAAACCTCCGCAGCGAGTGGTCTGGTTCCGTTCCATATTGCCCCGGTCGAGGATCGGGAAGGGGCGGGCAGGCAAAGCGGATGCGAGATTGTGGCGGCGATGGGATCTCTTGATCTGAGATCGGGATCGCTGCGATTTGCCCTTTGCCTGGGGAACGCCAGATGTATACATATCTCATCATCAGCATGTCTGACAAGTCTAATTTTATTGATCCCTGTACTTGCCTACCAAGCTGCGGAGAAGTGAATGAAAATAAATAGTATATAGAGTTTCTTGGAACGAGATTTCGGGATCTCGGCGGCTTTCAGGTTGCTCGTCCCCTCGCTTTCTCCCTCCCGCCACATTCTGAAAACAGCCTGTGCCGGGAGGGTTCGACCGCAAAAAGAGCGGGTGCAGCCGGATGCTTTAATCCTGGAGTGCGCCCAGCGGCGCCTCGGCGCGCACAAAGGTGTACGGCCCCTCGGGAATCATGGCCACCCTGGCATCGGCCGGTAGTCCCCGTAGCGTGGCCTCGACGGCCTCGTCAATGCTGCGGAAGCAGCGGTCCGTGAGCGCGCCCAGTTCTGCGCCGATCGCTCCGGGGGTATAAAAGAAAAGCTCGTATTCCTGCCCGGCAAGGGCCAGCTTTTCCAATTGCCACTGATCCACCTCGACCGGCAGGACCTTCAACTCGGCCAGGAAGCTCTGGTAATCCTTCATCCCGGCGAGTTTTTGCGCGAACTCGTGCGACCCAACGCCCTCCGCGCATTGCGCCACGGTGAGAATGCGCCCGCCCGGTTTGACCACATGCGTGGCCGCCGTCATTCCTTTGACGATCTGATAGAAGGTGAGGTCAAGCGGGTAGCCCGCGGCGCTGGTGATGACCGCATCCACGGGTTCGTCCATCCGCTCCAGGCAACTCTGCTCGACAAAAGCCACGCCGGCGGCGTGCGATTGAACCGGTTCACCGGCAAAGACGCCGGAGATCCGCCGATTCTGGGTGAGGGTGACATCAAGAGCAAAATCGTGGCGCGCCATCCGCGCAATCTCCAGCAATTCGGCGTGCAGCGGATTTTCGTCGATGGAACCCTCGGTGGCCTTGGGCTCGCGCATGAAGCGGGGCGAGTGGATGACCTTGATGGTCTCCTGGGCTGCCAGGCCGGGCGCAATCAGCTTGCGGCCGCCGCTGAAGCCCAGCATCAGGTGCTGTTCGATGAAGCCCAGGGTGATGTGCAGATCGGCGGCCATAAAACGCTCGTCGATGGCAACCGGAGTGCCGCGCCGGGTCGATCCCAGCGAGCGGTGTTCGTGGGCCGCCTTGGCGTCGTGGCTCACAATCCGGTACTTTCGGGCAATTTCGGGGCCGGCAATGGTCTCAATCTCCTCATCGCTGGCGGCGCGATGCAGACCGGTGGCGATGAGAATGGTGACCCCTTCGACGGGAATTCCCGCCGCGTGCAGGTGGGCAAGCACCACGGGCAGCGTTACGCGGTTGGGCGCAGGCCGAGTGATGTCGCAGATCGAGAGGGCTGCCGTCTTTTTGCCCGCGGCCAACTGCTTCAGGGGGGCGCAACCGATAGGATGATTGAGTGCTTGGTGCAACGCCGCTGTTTCATCGTCCAGGGCGTCGCCTGTCCTGCTGTGAATGATCCGGGTGCGATAGGAGTCGGGGACGGTCACGTCGATCCCGCTCTTGCCAAAAGAGAAATGCGCTTTCATGCGGCCTCCAGCCCATTTTGCCCAAGCGCGCTTGCAGCGATTCCGGCAAATGTAGGACAATACTGCTTGTCTGCTATTCTGAACAGTACCGCGGGTAAAGTCCAGCCTTCGTCCCTACATTTTTCTACTTTGGAGGATTACCGTGATTCGCTCCACCGCCAAATTGAAGCCCGTCTCCCGCACCACCCTGAGCGAACAAGTCGCCCTGCAGCTTTCCGCGGAGATCGAGGGGGGAAGGTGGGCGCGGGGAGAAAAGCTCCCTTCCGAAGCCGACCTTTGCAAGGTCTTCAATGTGGGCCGGTCGACCTTGCGCGAAGCGATGAAGTCGCTTTCTTTCATTGGCTTGATCCGCATGAGGGCGGGGGAGGGAAGCTATGTGGCCGAGGAGCGCTCTAGCTACATGGAACGTCCGCTGCTGCTCTCCAGGGGCGTCTTAAACACCGAGAAGGAGGTCAACGATCTCTGTGAGACCCGCCTGTTGATGGAGGTGGAGACGGCAGCCTTATGCGCGCAAAGAGCCAGCGACGAGGATTTCGGCGAACTGGAGAAGATTGTTCAAAAGATGAAGATTTCGATCGGAAGGGGGGGAGAGGAATTCAGCAACCTGGACCTGAGCTTTCATATGGCCATCGCCGGCGCAAGCCGGAATCATGTCATCATCGATCTCTTAAAGCATATTCGCGAATCTCTTGAAGAACTGATTGTAAAAAGCCTGCTGTTGCCTGCGGGAACGGAGATGGCCTACAAGCAGCACCGCGCCCTGCTGGATGTCATGAAGCAGCGCAATGCGGCCAAAGCGCGCCACGCGATGCGCGCGCATCTGCTCTCCTTTCAGCGCGGTTACCGCGTGCTCTTCCGCGCTTCGAATTAGACTGAAGCTCTGTCCGCTACGTTCAGTCAGGCGCACATCCCGTATGAGCGCCTGCGCCGCCGGCGGCTGCAGGTAAGAGCACAGCGTTTATCCACAACGGGCCGCTTCTGCTGGTGTCACCTGAACTTCGCCTTCTTCCGTCTCCATCGAACGATGGAGAAATCCCTGCCCATTTGTGTGGTTGTCTCCAGTCCATTCGCGCCGTCATACTCTGGAACCATATGAGACAACTTCCCCTGTCCCTTTTAATCCTGCTGGTTTCGACCAGCCTGTACGCACAAAACAGACAGAAAAGCTCCGCTTCTGACGGCTTTTTCAATCGATGGCAGGCCCGCGCCACAGCCACCCAGGCCAAACAACCCGCCTGGGCAGTCCCTCTGCTCACTACCTACACCGGGCTGATCCAGGTGGCGCGAACCGATATGGTTCGCCAAGTTGCTCCTGCTCTCACCAGCACATGGAACTTGGACAACAGCAAGGGACTCAATCTGGTTCCCTGGGCCAACACCGAATTGGCCGTCAACCTGCCTCCGTGGATCAAGCACAGCACCACGGCCAAGGATGGTTTTGGTGATTTTTCCTTTCTCGTCAAGGTCCGTATTGCGAGCGGCAATGCTCAGCACGGCAACTACACGTTAAGCGCCTGGGCATTGACCACCATTCCCACCGGAAGTTATAAAAATGGCTCATCCAATGCCAGCGTTCAGCCAAATCTTGGCGTCGGGAAAGGTTTTGGCAAATTCGACGTGCAGTCGACGCTGGGGGCTACACTGCCCACCGGCTCGCCGGCGATCGCCGCGACAGGTCGCCCGGTGCTCTGGAACACCGTCGCCCAGTATCGCCTGGCCAAGCTGTTTTGGCCGGAGATCGAGAGTAACGCCACGTTTTATCAAGGTGGCGGAAACGACGGTAAAACGCAGGAATTCATTACTCCTGGATTGATCGTCGGCAAGTGTGCGTTGCACCGCTCCGACCCTTCGTCCCGCCCCGGTCTGGCGTTCGGTGCAGGCATGCAGATTGCCACCAGCCACTTCCACACCTACAACCACGAGCTGGTGCTCACGGCACGGTGGGTGTTCTAGGGAAACTCCGATTAAGTCGGGGGTTTGAAGGGTGCAGGCTTCAGAGCGATTCCAGAATGGCTATACCCTGCAACCTTCTAGCCAGGTCGTCGCTCGCTGGGGCTCGCGCCGACTTGAATGCATGGTTTCTGGGTACTCCAATTCTGGAATCGCTCTAGCCCGTACATAAAACGCAAAGATTCAATGGGCCTTACATGCTGCGGAAAAACTCCATAGCGGGCGGCGTTTTGAAGGGGCACGGCTTTAGAGCATTTCTAATTTAAGTGTTGACATTGTGCGATAATATCCGTGCCGTCTGG
>CAZBPD010000062.1:0-20505 GCA_964493705.1 uncultured Occallatibacter sp. | reverse complement strand
CTTCCGTCGCCTAAAGGCGAGGGGTTTACGGATCCCCTATCGGGGACTCTAAATGAGCATTGATCTCGATCCCGGCCCGATTTGCCCACCCGTTCCCAGTAGCAAGATTGTTCCCATTCGTGCTACGATGGGCTTTTCTTGCGGACAGATTGAGGAGGACGCATGGGCGTGTTGAGCAGGATCGGCATTGCTCTCGATTCGGATCTGCTGCGGCGCTTCGACCGCTCCATCGCCCTCAGCGGATACACCAATCGTTCCGAGGCCTTTCGCGATCTTATCCGCGACCGCCTGGTGGGCGAGCAGATCGCGGCTCCCAACGCCACCGTGGTGGGCACCATCACCCTCATCTACGACCACCACGCCCATGGCGTCAGTGAAAAACTCACCGAGTTGCAGCACGCGCATCATGAACTGGTGGTCTCCACCAGCCACGCCCATCTGGACCACGACTCCTGCCTCGAAGTGCTGATCGTGCACGGCAAATCGGCGCAGGTGGAGCACTTCGCCGGCCGCCTGATCGGCCTGAAGGGCGTGCAGCACGGCCGCCTGGTGATGTCGGTGGCGGCGCATGGCCTCGACCATACGCACAAAAGCGCCCGCAAACCGGCACATTCCACAGCGCACAAGCACTAAAACATTTCCAGAAGAGAGCCGATAAGGACTAAGGCATGAGAGCGAGTAGCACGAAAACAATTATCGTAATACTCGTGCTCGCCGCGTTCTTCTCTGCGATGGCGGCGGCGCAGGGCGCACAGCGCCTTTCCGGTGTAGTGCTCGACCCTGTGGGAAGGCCACTGGCGGCGGCGCGCGTCGATTTGCGCTCCACTTCTGGAAGACGCACTTCCGCTACCACGGACAGCGATGGCCGCTTCAGCGTGGCTTTGATCTGGGGCGAGTACACGGTGCGCGCACAGGCCAAGGGCTTTGCTCCCATCGAGCACAGTTTCATGTGGACTCCAACATCTCAGTCCCTGGTACTGCGTCTGACCAGGCTGGCTGCGGCTAGTGAAGACGTAGTGGTCAACGGCGGCATCGGCGAGATTGCCCTTGACGCTCCCGATCCATCGCAAAAGATTCTTGTGCGCGAGCAACTGCTCGACGCCAACCCCGGACGCCCCGGCGCGCCCATCTCGATTCCCGGCCTGCCCATCGAAACCGCGGCCGGCGGCATCAAAGCGCCGCAATACTTTGTGCCCGGTGTGGCCGGCGATCACGGCGAGCCGATCGCGCAATACATCGCGGTGGGCGGCTATCTGCTCACCAACAACCTCTCCGCCAACGCCCACGGCAACGGTTACGCCGACCCCAACATCTACGTCTCCGCAGCGTTGGGCAGTGTGGCCACCGATGGCGGCGCGTTCAATGTATTGGAGGGCAATCACGCGCTGAATCTCGCCGCCACTTATAGCCTGCGACCGCGGCTGAGCCGCTTCTTTACTCTCACCGGCGACTACCGCGACGTGGATCTGACCGCAGGCTTTGCGCCCCTCAATCCTGACAAGAAGGAGTGGCTAGCCGTGCAGGCCAACTACGGCAACGGATTGCTCAAGGACCTGGAACATCGCCGTCAATTCAAGTGGAATGGCCAGCGCGTCTACCATCCCGGCAAGCAGGAGATCACGCTCGTCGGCATCGGATATTTTGGAGCCTCCCATGAGGGTAATCTGGTTCCTATCGGATTCGCTGCGCAGGTGAACGACACCCTCGATCCGCGCCAGAAAGACCAGACGCATACCGCTCTGCTGGCCATAGACGACCGCTCGAAGCTCACCGCCGGCGATGAACTTGCCTTCTCCGGATTCTTTCGCACCTACAATCTCGCTCTCTATTCAAACTTCGGCGAGGGACTGATCCGGCAGAGCGAATTCCGCACAGTCGAGGGCGCGCAGGCGCGCGAGACTCATACCTTTACAACGCTGCTTGAGGGCATGATCGGCCTCGACTATCACCAGGACGATATTCACCGCGACAACCTGGACCACTTTCTCTCCAGCGATGTTCATGTCTATGGCGCGTTTCTCAAAGTCCTCTCCAGCGACGTAACCATCCGCGATCTGACTCCCTTTGCGGCACTGCACGGCGAGCTGGGCAAGCATCTGCGCTTCTACGCCGGTCTGCGCCCGGATACCATCGAGTTGAAGAACATCGACACGATGAACCCCGCCCACTCCTTCGATCGATGGAGCACGTTCCTGGCCCCCAAAGCCACGCTGGCCTGGACTCCGGGGACTGGCTCGATTCATTGGCTGCCCGCGGCCTCGTTCAGTATCGGCCAGGCGTTCTTTACCCAGGACCCACGCATCTCCGTCGAATCCTCCGCCACCCCGCAGGGCTTTGAGCGTTCCCACTCCGAGCAACTGGTGCTGGAGAAGGCGTTCGCAAGTACCGATCTGCGCGTGACGCTGGGCCGAACCACAACCACCGAGACCTTGGGCAAGATCGATCCCGACAATGGTTCCGAGCAGCCGTTGGGACCAGGAACGCTCAACTTTCTCACCGCCAGCGTGGAACATCGTTTCAGCGGCTTCGGCACACTGCAAGCGGTCCTCTCCAAAGCCGATGCGCGCCTGCTGGGCGGCATCATCGACGGCCAACAAATCGCAGCGCAGATTACGCCCGAGGCGCCGCGCACCATCTTTGACCTGCTGGCCACGCTGGACCGCCTGCCCATGGGCCTGCGCGGGCGCAGTGAGTATGAGTATGTGGGCCACAAACAGTTGGACCTGGCCAACCCGCGGCACCCCAGCGCCTACGAGGCCATTCCCGTGGGTGAAACGCGCCTGGCCGTGGTGCGGCCCTTCCTGAGCGGCCGCTTGGAGTTGGGCGCAAACGGAATGCTGGCGCGCGGTTATACCGGCCAGACAACCGAGACCTTCAATCCCGGCTGGCAATTGGGCGCGGTCCCCTACTGCGCGCCGGGATCGGGCCCCAGTGGCGCGGGCAACGACTTCGACTGCGGAACCAACGAGCAGAGCGTCGGCATCCGCATGGTGTCGTGGGCGGGAGGCTCCATCTCCTGGCGGTTTGGCGCAGCAAAGTAACCCGCGCAGCAGCGCAAAACGTGATACTTATTTGATATACGTGCTACCGGTCACAGGCGATCCGGCCTGAATCGTTGCACGATGCAGAAGGAAGCCGATGCGAACCTTGCTGTTGAGTTTGGTCAACGACAAGCCGGGCAGCACCAAAGCCAGGGTCGCGGCCCTGTATGCGCTGTTGACATTCTTCAATGTTGCCGCGTGGGTCTGGGCCTTTGCCGCCTTTCACCGCTTTCCGGTGCTCCTGGGCACGGCCTTTCTCGCCTACAGCTTTGGACTGCGCCACGCCGTGGATGCGGACCATATCGCCGCCATCGACAACGTCACACGAAAGCTGATGCAGCAGGGCAAGCGTCCGGTCTCCGTGGGACTGATGTTCTCGCTGGGCCACTCCACTATCGTCGTGGTGGGCTCGCTGGCCATCGCCGCCACCGCCCTGGCGTTGCAGCATCGCCTCGATGCGGTGCGGCAGATTGGCGGCGTGATCGGCACGCTGGTCTCGGCGTTGTTTCTTTTTGCCATTGCCCTGGTCAATCTCATCGTGCTCTATTCGATCTGCCGCAGTTTCGCTCGGGTGCGGCGCGGAGAGCCCTATGTCGATGAAGATTTCGACCTGCTGCTGGGCAACCGCGGATTTCTTTCCCGCCTCTTTCGCCCCATGTTCAACCTGATCCAATCCAGTTGGCACATGTATCCCTTGGGCGTTCTCTTCGGCCTGGGATTCGATACCGCAACCGAGATCGGGCTGCTCGGCATCTCCGCTGCCGAAGCCTCCAAGGGGCTCTCGCTCTCCTCGATTCTGGTCTTCCCGGTGCTCTTTGCCGCCGGCATGTCGCTGGTCGATACCACCGACAATATCCTGATGCTGGGCGCTTACGGCTGGGCCTTCGTCAAGCCCATTCGCAAGCTCTACTACAACATCACCATTACCGCTGTCTCCGTCGTAGTAGCCCTGGCGGTGGGCGGGATCGAAGCGCTGGGGCTGCTGGCCGGCCAATTCCACCTGACCGGCGGCTTATGGAGCCTGGTCGCCAAACTCAACGACCACTTCGGTCTGCTGGGCTACGGCATCGTCGGGCTCTTTGTAGTGAGTTGGATACTTTCCATCGTCATCTATAAGTGGCGTCGCTTCGACGATCTCGAGCTTGGCGTAAGAGACGCGGCATAAATCCCTTATTGGTTCCTTTGCGGGATTCATGCGCGTGCAAGCGTATCCGCTCAAAAAGCCGTCTTCATTCCGCGGGAACCGCCCGCAACGCCGGCAATGTTCCCCTGGGGAACGCCGTGGACTGCCGCACCACCAATCGCGTTGGAATCTTCCACTCGGTCTGGTTTTTTTGCGGGTGATCCGGCTCGATGCCGGCGCGCAGCGCTTCCACAGCCGCGCTGGCCAGTTCCCGGCACGACATCTGCACCGTTGTCAGCGGTGGCAGAATGAATTGCGCCAGATGAATGTCGTCGAAGCCCACCACCGAGATCTCCCCTGGCACACCATGGGTGGTGCGATAGAGCGCATGGTAAACGCCAATCGCCGTCTGGTCGTTGGAGCACATCACGGCGGTCGGCAATTCGCGCTGCTCTAGCAACCGCTCCATCGCCGCGCGGCCTCCCTCCATGGTGTGATCGCCCTCGACGATCTCCTTCGCAGGCACGACAAGACCAATCTCCGCCATGGACTTGATAAATGCGTCCCGCCGGGCCACAGCGGAGCGCAAACGCAGCGGACCGCTGATGAAGGCAATGCGCCGATGACCCAGCGCAGCCAAATGCTGAACCCCCTGCCGTATGCCCTCCCCATAATCCACTTTAAGAACGCGAATGTTGGGCAGGGGCGGACCGGCATCCACAAAGACCAGAGGAAACTCCCTCTCCACCAGCTTTTGTATCAGCTCTTCTTCGATGCCAAAGGTCATCACCGCCACGCCGTCCACATTGCGCTGCAACATGCGGCAGATGAGAGACTCGGTGCGCTCCGCCTCGTAGTTGGTGGAACCAATCAGAACCTCGTAGCCCTGCTCGACGGCAAGATTCTGGAACTCCTGCACCAGCTCAGGAAAAAATGGATTGGTAATCTCGCTGACAATCAGCCCCAACATGCGGCTGCGTCCCGAAACCAGCGCCCGCGCCTGGGTATTGGGCAGGTAGCCAACCTCGTCAATCGCCTTCCATACACGTTTGGCCAGTTCGGGATCGACCGTGGGAACATGGTTCACCACGCGCGAGACCGTGGCGATGGAGACGCCCGCGCGCAAGGCCACATCGCGGATACTCACCGAGGCAGCGCGGCGACGGCTGAAAGGATTGCTTCCTGATTCGTTCACAAGTGAAAAGATTGTACGCTTTCTCGCTGTTTCCCGGCCACTGGTTCATTCTCTATTTCTTGCATATCGCACAAATACGGTACTTTCGACCGGGTTCACCTTTGCTGGGCTGAAATCTGAAGAGCGTCTGAAGGATCGTCTTCTCATTTTCTCAGCAATCGTTTTCCCAGCGCCGCTCTAACTCGCTAACCTGCTCCCCCCGCGAAGCGGGGGCTGACTTGCTGTACCTTCCTGTTCGTTATTCGGCGGAAGGTGGCAATACTTTGATGGTCTCCATCCAGGTCTCCATCAAGTAAGGCCACATCGTCACTGGAGGCCCGACGGTTGGCAGCCAACCAGGATGAATCTCGCTGCGCCGCAGCCCGTATCCATGCCCGCCTTCCGCATAGATGTGCAGTTCCGCGGGAACCTTGGCGTTCTTCAGCGCCAGAAAATACACGGTAGCGTTCTCCACATGCACCGGATCGTCCTCGGCCTGCACGATGAAGGTGGGCGGCGTCTGCGCCGTGGGTTGAATATCGGCGTTGGCGGCAAAGTTCTTCTCCGCCCAGGCCAGGTAGCCGGGATAGATCACCACCGCAAAATCGGGACGGCAGCTCAACTTGTCGGCCGCATCGATGGGATCGTAGAGCCGCTGCTCATAGTGTGTGCTGAGCGCCGCGGCCAGATGAGCTCCCGCTGAAAAGCCCAGCACGCCAACACGCTTGGGGTCGATGCCCCACTCGGCCGCGTGTTGGCGCACCAACCCGAGAGCACGTTGCGCATCCTGCAAGGCCGCAGCCGATTTGGGATAGGGGCCGGTGTCGGGAACGCGGTACTTGAGCAGTACGCAGGTGACGCCGATGCGATTGAGCCAATCGCAAACTTCGGTGCCTTCCAGATCGATAGCCAAAATGCGATAGCCGCCACCGGGAAAGACCACCACCGCCGCGCCTGTATTCCCTTCTTTGGGTGAATAAACGGTCAGCGTCGGCGTGGTAACGTTGCCCAGACGCAGCACCGGCTTACCCGCTATGAGATTGTCTTTGGGAGTCGTCATATTTGCTTCGGCAGGCAAGTTGGCCGCTGCTCCGGGCGCGGCTGCCGGCCACACCGGCAAAGTGATATGTCCAGCCGCTGGCTGCCAGGCCGGTTGCTGCGCATGCAAAACCAAGGTAGATGCCGCCACAAAAACCATCCAGGCAATCCGCTTCGCTCTCATCGAATTCTCTCCTCTGTCTGCTCTCCGAAGCATCATAAATCATGCGCCAGAGTCCATGGCCGCGGGGCGATTCTCAATCCAGGGCAATCGCATGAATCCGAATCCAAGAGCCTGGCCCGATTTTTACCGCGCCGGAGGCGCAGGGGTGGTTAGCCCAGCGGTTCAGCGCTGGGAAAGCAACCAATAGAATCTTCGGAGTCCCGTAGGGACGGCGCAAAACGGCGATTTTGTCATCGGAATTACCTCCATGCAATTGCCCTGATCCTCAATCCAGCGCCTTGTGAAAGCGAAGGATGGCCAACGTCAGCAAACCCGCGCCAAAAGCGGCCATGGACGCCATCTGCGGCCACAGTATCTCCATTCCCACGCCCTTCAAATACGTGCCCCGCAGCACCACCAGGAAATAGCGCAACGGGCTCAGATAGGTCAGCAGTTGCAACCAATGCGGCATGGTGCTGATGGGAAACCCGAAGCCCGAGAAGGTAATGGCCGGCATGATGAAAAAGAACGCCGTAACCATCGCCTGCTGCTGCGTCGACGATACGGTGGAGATCAACAGGCCCACGCCCAACATGCACAACAGAAACAGCACCGATCCCAGCGCCAGCACGCTCACATGCCCACGAAAGGGAATCTGGAACCACAGCGAACCCACCACGGCAATCAGCGATACATCGAAGATGCCGATAAGAAAGAAGGGCAGCGTCTTGCCCAATATGAATTCCACTGGACGAATGGGTGTGACCATCATTTGTTCCAGGGTGCCGATCTCGCGTTCGCGCACCACGGCAAAGGCCGTCAACGTAATCACCAACACCAGCGTCAAGCTGCCGATGATGCCCGGCACAAAGAACCATCGGCTGCTCAAGTTGGGGTTGTACCAGGGCCGCGGCGCAAACTCCACGCGCGGCATCGCTGCAACCATCTGCGGAGCGATGCGCCCGATGCGGTCCTGCTGATACTCGATGGCAAAGCCCTGCGCGATCTGCCCGATGTAGCTGGCCGCGATCAATGCGGTATTCGAATTGGTGGCGTCCACGATCACCTGCACCGGGGCCGTCTCGCCCTTGCGCAGTTTCTGCGCAAAACCGGCGTCGATCTCGATGCCCACGGTCTCCTTGCCCTGTTCGATGAGATCGCCCAGTTGCTGTGAATCCGTCAATTGCCTTTGTACGTCGAAGTAAGGGCTCGATGTAAAGCGCGAGACCAGCTCGCGGCTCTCCTGGCTATGATCCCGATCGACCACCGCCGTAGGCACATGGCGAATCTCGTAGGTCGCCGCATAGCCGAAGACCATCATCTGGATGATAGGCGGGCCGATGAGAATGAAGCGCGTCCGCTTGTCGCGCAACACTTGAATAAACTCTTTGATGAGCATCTGCTTGAGGCGACCCAGCATGGCTACATCTCCTTTACGACAGCCGCTTGTGGAAAGAGCGCGTGGCCAGCACCGCCAGCAGCACGGCAAACACCGCCATGGGAAACAGGTCGCCATAGAGTTGCCCCGCCGGCGTTCCCTTGAGAAAGATCTTCTTCAGCACCGAGACGTAATACCGCGCCGGCAGAATGCGCGTGATGGCCTGCAACACCGGCGGCATCTGCTCGATGGCAAAAAGAAACCCCGAGAGCAGAAACGCGGGAAGAAAGGTGATGAGCAGTGCGATCTGACTTGCTGCAAATTGGCTCTTTGCAAGCACCGAAATGAAGAAGCCCAGAGCCAGCACCGCAATCAGAAACAATGCGGAAGCAAACAGCAACGTCAGAAACGATCCGCGAAAGGGCACGCGAAACCAATAGATAGCGATCAGCGCGGTGATGATCGTATCCACCATGCCCAATACGAAATAGGGCGTGAGCTTGCCCAGCATGATTTCCATGGCGCTCACGGGCGTAGAAATCAACTGCTCCATGGTGCCACGTTCCCACTCCCGCGCGATGGTCAGCGAGGTGAGAAACGCGCCGATCACCGACATCACCAGCGCCAGCACGCCGGGAATGATAAAGGCGCTGCTTTCCAAATCTTCGTTGTACCAGGTGCGCGTCTCCACGCTCAAAGAAGCAGCTTGCAGTGCTACGCCGCGCTGCCGCAGCCAGTCCATCTGCACCTGCGATGAGTAGCCCTGCACCACGGCCTGGGTGTAACCGATGAGTACATTGGCGGTGTTGTCGTCGGTGGCGTCGACCAGTCCCTGCACCTGCACCGCACCGCCCTGACGCAAGCGCTCGGAGAAATTCCATGGAATCACAATGCCCATGTGCGCGCTCCCGTCGTCGAGTGCGCGGGTCAGCGCCGGTTGATTGTTCACCACGCGGACCACATGAAAATATTCGCTGGCCTGAAAGTGCTTGAGCAGATCCTGACTCTGCTGGCTTCCCTCTTGATCGTAGACATAGACCGGCAAACCCTTCTGGTCGAGGTTGACGCCATAGCCAAAAAGCAGCACCAGCACCACCGGCATGAGGATGACAATGGCCAGGCTGCGCGGGTCGCGGAGAATCTGGATGACTTCCTTCTTGGCCATCACCAGCAGACGCGTAAGGCTCATGACGCACGCTCCTCTGCCGCTTCGCGGCCAGTGGTCATGGAAACAAAAACATCTTCCAGACTGGGCCGGATCTGCTCCATGCGGCTGACAACGATTCCCTGCTCTTCCAGATGCCTGCGCAGCACCGGCGCCGCTGCCGTTGCGTCTTCAACCACCAGATGCAGTGCATTGCCAAAGACCGCCGCATCGATGACCTTGTCTGCCGATTGCAGCAACTCCACAGCTTGGCCCAGAGGATCGCACTCCACCAGCAGCAGTTCGCCCTTCATCGCATCGCGCTTCAACTCCGTAGGCGTTCCCAGTGCAACCATCTTGCCGCGAAAGATCAGCGCCAGACGATTGCAGTACTCCGCCTCTTCCATGTAATGCGTGGTCACAAATACCGTCACACCCTCACCGGCCATGGTGTGAATCAACTCCCAGAACTGGCGCCGCGAGATGGGATCGACGCCCGATGTCGGTTCATCAAGAAAGACGATCGGCGGTTTGTGCAACACTGCGCAACCCAGCGCCAATCGCTGCTTCCAGCCACCCGGCAGGGTTCCCGTGATCAACTTCTCTTTGCCCTTGAGGCTCGACATCTCCAGCGCCCAGTTGATGCGCTCCGGCAAATCTTTTGCGGCAACGCTATAGAGCCCGGCAAAGAGCCGTATGTTTTCGATGACAGTTAGATCGTTGTACAGAGAAAACTTCTGCGACATGTAGCCGATGTTTTGACGCACGGCCTCGGGCTTGCGGGCCACATCGTAGCCTGCGACAATGGCCCGCCCTGAAGTGGGCCGCAGCAGTCCGCACAACATGCGAATGGTGGTCGACTTGCCTGCTCCGTTCGGTCCAAGAAAGCCGAAGACCTCGCCCTTCTTCACCTCCAGGTTGATGCGGTTGACGGCGATGAAATCCCCGAAGCGTTTGACGAGGTTCTCTACAATCACGGAGTTCTCTCCGTTCATCGCCGTGCTTGCAACCGCAACTGCATCCATCCTATCCATGCGCCGGCCCTCCACTGGTCACCGCGTCGATGAAGAGATCTTCTATCGTCGGAGTGACGGCCTGGATTGCATCGAAGGCCACCTGCGCCTGCTGCAACAGTGTTGCGAACTGTGCGCTTCTCGTGACCGCATCGTCGACCACAACGTGCAGTCCGTCGCCGGTGAGCAGCACACTCGATATGCCCTCCGCGCCTTGCAACTGTGCGCGCACCGCACGCGGGTCTGGTGCGGAAATCGAGAGCACTCCTTTGTGCATCTTGGCCTTCAGATGCGCGGGCGTGTCGCAAAAGAGCAGCCTGCCCTGATGCAGCAACGCCACGCGGTGGCAGCGTTCAGCTTCATCGAGATAGGCCGTAGACGTGAGGATGGCGACGCCCTCGGCGGTGAGTTCGTAGAGAATCCGCCAGAAGTCGCGGCGCGAAACGGGATCGACACCGGTAGTCGGCTCATCGAGCAGGATCACTTTGGGCCGATGAATCAAAGCGCAAACCAGCCCCAGCTTTTGCTTCATTCCGCCGGAGAGCTTGCCCGCCAGACGCTTGCGGAACTCGCTCATCCCCGCGGCTTCGAGCAACTGAGTGGAGCGCGTATTGCGCTCCGCACGTTTGACCCCGAAGAGATCGGCATAGAAGCCGATGTTCTCATCGACGGTGAGGTCTTCATAAAGGCCAAAGCGCTGCGGCATGTAGCTGAGCGCATGCTTGGCGCTCTCTGGATCGTGAACCACATCGATGCCGGCAATCGTGGCCCGGCCCGCATCGGGCGTCAGGATGCCGGCCAACATGCGCAGTGTAGTGGTTTTGCCCGCGCCATCGGGACCCACCAAACCGAAGATCTCGCCAGCGCGCACATCGAAGCTCAGCGCATCGACCGCACAGACGCCGGGAAAGCTCTTGCGGAGAACCTCGGCGATAATCGCGGATTGGAGAGCTTCATTCATGAAATCGGCACGTCTCCTTCAATGAATATCGATGTGCGCATCGGCGGGCATGCCCGGCTTCAATTCGTGATTGGAATTGTCGATGTCGATCTTGATGCGGTAGACAAGAGTGACGCGTTCCTTGGTGGTCTGCACACTCTTGGGCGTGAACTCGGCCTCGGAAGAGATGAATGAGATGCGCCCAGCGTAGCGCTTGTTGGGATAAGTGTCAGTGGTCACAGCAACTGCCTGCCCCCAATGAATGCGGCCCAGATCGGTTTCGGCGACATACGCGCGCAGCCAAATGTGATCGAGATCGGCCAACGTCTCAACGGGGGTTCCCGGAGCGGCGACCTCGCCCAACTCCGCCTCGCGCACGGTAATGACGCCGGCAGAGGGCGCATGTAATACTGTGTAATCCAGGTTGACGCGCGAGAGCCCCAAACTTGCAATGGCCGCGTTGAGATTGGCGCGAGAGACGGCGATTTCTTCTTTGCGGCTGCCTTCGATTGCTTCATTGTTGCGCTGCCGCGCCGCTTGATAAACGGCCTCTGCGCGCTTCAATGCCGTGGCCGCCAGATCGCGCTCTTGCGCGGAGATCTCATCTTTTCCATAGAGGCTCTGAGCGCGAACATTGTCCAGCTTCTTCTCATCGAGATCGGCTTGCGCATCCATCATATTCTGTTCGATGGCCTTCAACTCCTGCGGACGCGTGCCGGCCAGTGTGAGATCGAGGCTGGTCGCGCGCACATGCACGTTAGCCTCGTCGATGGCCACATGCTGGCGATAATCCGCATCGTCAAGCCGCGCCAACACTGCGCCCTCCGCCACTTGCTGGCCTTCTTCGACAGGCAAGGAAACAATGCGCCCCGGCACCTTGAAACTAACCAGGCTCTCATGCGCTTCGATGTTTCCGGAGAGCGCTATTTCATTGCGCACCGTAGGCTTCGACTTCAAGCGCGGATAGAAATAAATGCCCGCCGCGATGGCCGCGGCCAACAGAATCAATACAGGAATAGCTCGCTTCATCGCATTCCACCTCATCCCCTCGGGCCTGACGTTTCCGATCGGGCCTAACGGCTCGCTGCAAACTCGGCTATCGTCTTTTCCGTATCGCCCAGTGCGCGGGCCAGGGCGAACTTCGCATCCACATGACTGCTCACGGCAAGAATGTAGTTCTCCTCGGCGCGGGCCAACTCATCCTGTGCCGTAATCACTTCGACGTTGTTGGCTGTGCCCTGGGCAAAGCGATCTTGTGAAAGCTCCAGCTCGCGATGCGCCAACTGCTGGCCCTGCGCGGCTACATCCACCTCTTCTGCCGCGGAGTCCAGGCTGAGCAGCGCCTCGCGCACATCTTCTTCTATGCCGCGACGCAGGTCGGCGATGCGTTCATCGATGGAGTGCAGGCGACTGGCCAATTGCCGCGCCTCGCCCTCGCGGTCGTGATCGAAGAGCGTGAAATCGATTTGCCCTTGCAACAACCCTGTGCCTTCCATGCCCCCAATGCTGCGACCGATGCCGCCGAAGTTCCCATTGATGCTGAGCTTGGGATAGAAGCGGGCATGATTGGCGAGTTGCTGTTCTACAAGGCTTTGCCGCTGGCTGGCCAGTGAGAGAAAATCGGCGCGCGCGGTCAACGCCGATTGCACCAGGGTCTCCACCTGCTGCGTGTTCAGCGCCTGATAGTGCAATGTCTCGGCCAACTCCAGCGGCGCGCCCGGCGTCACGCCCAGATCGCGCTGCAAGGCCAGCAAAGATTGTCGATACTGATTCCGCGCAATGAGCAGCGATTGTTTGTCGTTAGCCAGTTGCACCTGGGCGCGAAGCACATCCACACCGGTTGCCGTGCCGGCATCGTGCTTATCCTTGGCCAGTTTCAAGAGCGCATCCGCATCCGTAACCCGCGATTGCGCTGTCTCGACGCGCGCCGCAGCAGACTCAGCATTCAGATAGAGCGCCGCGGTGATGCGCACGATCAGATCGCGCGCATCGCGTTCATCGAGTTTGCCCGCATCGACTGTACGCTCTGCGGCGCGCAGCGTATGCAGGCCGGAGCGATCGACAAGGTTCTGCTGGGCAGCGAAGCCGATGTAGTAATTCGAGAATGGTCCCACCACCTCCGGCATTCCCGGCAGCGAGATACCGAAGGCGCGCAGATCGCGATTCTGCACATTGGCGTAACTTTGCGCACTGACGCGCGGCAACAGCGTCGCGGCATAACTGCGCAGCCGCGCGCCCTGAGCCTCATCTACACGTGCCGAGGCCAGCAGGCCGTTGAGATTGGCAGTTAGCGCCTCGGCGATGGCTTGCTGCAAGGTGAGACGCTGCGTTACAGGCGTTTGCGCCGCAGCTCCTGTCAAGCCCGGCAAGCCCGCCAACAAGCCTAAAGCCAACAACCGTACACATGCTTTTCTCATCGTTTCCGCTCCCGGTCCTGGCGGGCGACTGCACGCCAGAAGTGCGCAAAACTCTCTTCCATCCATCGCTTGAGCGGCGGCGCTCCATGCATCGACCAGAGCAGAATGGTTCCCATCACCGCCTGCTGAAATTGCAAAGCCACCGCATCCCGCTTCAAACGCGGCCGGATCTCCCCGTTCTTTTGTCCTTGGGCCACAATCTCCGCGATTATGCGGCGCCCGTCAATCATCTGCATTTCGATCAGAGAGCGCACCACATCGCTGGCCAGAAACGAAGAGACCACCGCGCGCGCCAGTTGCGGACTGCGGCCCGGCTCCTCGGCCAGGCGCAGCGCCAAGCGATGCAGCACTGCACGCATAGACTGCTTGCCAGAGGCCGCGATGCGGGCGGCATCGTGAATCTTGCCCAACTGGATCTCGGCCATCACTTCGAGCACGTGATCCTTGCTCTCGAAGTAGTTGAAGAAGGTTCCCTTGCCCACATCGGCCGCTTCGGTGATCTCGCCCACGGTTACATTGGAGAAGCCGCGCTCGGCGAAGAGTTGAATGGCGCTGCGGAAGATGCGCAGGCGGGTCTCGGCGGCGCGTCGCTGACGGCGCCCAGCGCTCGCATCCAGGGCCGACAGCGCGCCGAGTTGCTTGGAATGACTATCGTCCATATACGACCCATTCAACATATATGACCAGTGGTCATATAATGAGCCAGAACGGCTGCGATTGTCAAGAAAAAACCGGCTTTGGGGAGCGATGCTCGCGGGTAGGTCGCCCAAGTGGATCGCCCAATCGGACCCGCAAAAACGCGCGCTGCGCCCGCCGCACCGGCGCAGTTCGCTTCACGATAAATGGATCGAATGAGATAAGGGTGATATTTGAGACGTTTAGGAGAGGTGGCATTCCTCTTCGAGGATGCGCACCATCAGATCGCCGCTGGAGTGGCGGAATCCGACCACCAATGAATCGGCGGTCTGGGATTGTCCGCAGAATCCCTCACTAGCGACGGCAGACTCCGGCACGCTCATCGAGCAAGGCCGGGGAAGCGAAGACTTGATGGTGCCGGCGATCATGTTGGCGATCTCCTTGGCGGCATCCAGGGCGTCGACTTCGGCTACCGATTCGACCGGCTGCATCATCATGGCCGCGGTGGCCTGGTAGGCCAATCCTTCGGCCATGCGCACCTCGATGCGGCCCTTCCAGGCGCCGCCCAGGGCCACAAAGCCGAGCAGGTGTCCGGCATCGACGCAGAACTCCTCGGGAGCGGGCATGGAGTCCAGCGTCATGGCCAGCATCTGCTCCCAAAACTGCGAGTTGGCATTGATAATGCTTTGTTCATCCACCTGCGCCTGCATCCGCCAACCTCCGCTTTCGGGAACCCGTCCAACTTATTCGCTGCTCCTTTATTTATCGGGTGAATATCGGGAAACGTTAAGAGACAATCCCATCTTCGCCATTTTGGCTGGAACGCGGTGCGTGATTTGGATCACTTCGAGAGGTGCGCGAGCGCACATCTCGGGGATAGAATCGGCGTCAACCTGTTCTGTACGAGAGGGGTCGCCATGCAGGATTCCATTTTGGGTTCCTTCGCAGGGACGCTGACCGACCGCTGGACGCATCCGGCCGTGATTCTGGTTGCCTCGGAGTTGAGCGATCTGGAGCAACTGATGCCCTTTGCTTTCGAGCAGGCTGCCCAAACCAGGGCGCGTCTGATTCTGCTCCACGTGCTGCGCGGGGGAGCGGGTATGGCCATGGACAGCGCCGGCATGCCCTATTACGACCCGTCGGCGGCCGTAGAGTTTGCCACCAAGGCATTGAATCCATACTGTGAAGAGGCGCGCCGGCGAGGCATGGTTTGCGATGCTTTGCTGCGCGAGGGAAACGCCGCCCAGCAGATTGCGGTCGTCGCTCGCCAGTTTCACGCCGACCGCCTGCTCATTGGAACCCGGGGCCGAAGCAGACTGGGGAAGTTGTTGCTTGGCTCCGTGGCCGAACAAGTGCTGCGCTCGGTCAACCTCCCGGTCATGACCGTGGGACCCGAGGCTCATCTCCAGGCCGATGGGAGCGATCGCCAGGCGGTCGTTCTGCACGCCACCACTTTAGGAGAGACCTCTCGCCCGAGCGCAGTGCTTGCTTGCCAGGTAGCCGCCAGCCAGAACGCCCGCCTGCTGTTGCTGCATGTGCTTCCCCCCATCGACGAGATGGAGCACCAGGGACTGCCAACCGGCCTGGATTCGGCGGCGATGCACGAGTTGCGGCTGCTCGCCGAGCAGACCGGCGCCTCCTGCCGCGTACCTGTCGAGGCCATCGTGGTCCATGGCAATCCGCACATCGAGATTCTCGCTCAAGCTGCGGAGCAACATGCCGGCCTGATCGTTTTGGGCACCAGCAGCCGCTCGGCCTTTGAAAATCTTACCCGCGACCGGGTGGTTTTTCGCGTACTGGCCCATGCGCGTTGCCCGGTTTTGACGCTGCACGCGCCCATCGTCACTCCGGCAGAAACCCTGGCCGTCAGCGTGGCCATGCAGAATTGAGCTGATTTTGCGGCGAATTGCGGAGGCTGGCCGACAGAAGTTGGCCTACGCCGGTTCTTCGGCGAAGATGCCCGTGCCCTGCGCCTCGCGCAGACGCTTTTCCATGTAAGCCCACAGCCGCGGGCTGCCATTCTCGATCGGCGGGCGGACGCGGCGCATCACCTGCTCGTAGCGAATGCCGTTTTCGCGCCAGCTTTGTCCCCGGTTGGTCAGGTTGAGCAGCACCGGCATCACCCGGTCCACGGCCTGCGCAAATCGGGCTTCCGGCGTGACCGCCGCTTCGAACTCCTGCCAGAGCGCCAGAAACTGCGCCTCCCGATCCGCGGGGAGCAAGCCGAAGATCCGCTGCACGGCGGCCAGTTCGGCGGCCTTGCGTTCATCCCAGCCGCCTTCGGCGTAGAAGATCGTGTCGCCGGTGTCGATCTCGCCCAGATCGTGAATCAGCAACATGACGATGACACGGGGCAGGTCGAGGGCACTCTCGGCGTAGCCGGCCAGCGATGCGGCCAACAAGGCGATCTGCCAACTGTGCTCGGCGGAGTTCTCAAAACGATCCAAGCCCAGGGGACGCGTCTTGCGCGTCACGCCCTTGAGCTTGTCCACTTCCAGAATGAAATCGACGATCTCTTGCATTCAGCACTCCGCCCGGAATCCCGGTATTGCGGTGCATCTCGCATACTATAAAGCGTTTATCCGAAAAACTCTGAAGCAGTTAACCGGCCTCAGGCGGTAAGGCGTTCCAGTTGGTCGGGCTTGACAATGGTCATGCTCGAGCCCTTGATGGTGATCCACTGGTCGCGGCGGAATTGATTGAGCAGACGGGTGACGGTCTCGCGCGAGGTGCCGGCCATGTTGGCAATCTCTTCATGGGTCAGGGCCATGGTGAAGCGAATCTCGGTCTTGGCCGCGGCGCTTCCATTGCCGTTGCCGTTGGTGCTGGAGCGGCCCCAATCGAGCAGCAACCGGGCCAGACGGCCGGCCGCCGAGCCGGAGAGCGCCAGACGCTTGGCGTCGTGGAAGACGGTAAGGTATTCACCGCTGAGCGATTGCGCCGCATGCATCGAGGCGATGCCGTGGCGGCCCAGGAAATCGACAAACTCCTGCTTGCGCACGGTCTTCACCTGACAGGGCTCGATGGCTTCGGCGGTGACCTCGTGGGGCACGTTGGCCAAAACGGCGCTCAAACCCATCACATCGCCGGGACCGGCAATTTTGAGGATCATGGTTTTGCCGTCGCGGGAGGTTGAGGAGATCTTGACCTGGCCATAGCAGATGACAAAAACGTTGCGCGCCGGGTCGCCTTCTGAAAACAGCTTGGCTCCGCGTGCATGGCTCATCATGATGCCGATGCCGTCGTAGTCGTGCAATGCCTCGGGCGTGAGATTGCAGAACATCCGCAAATGGCGATGCTCGCAGTTCAGACAATCTTCCGGGGGGCGATGGGAATGGAATGATGCCATAGGGGTGTCGCGAGTCAAGTTGAAGTATAGCGCACTTGAGCGGCCCCAAGGCAGGGATTTTCCGGCAATTTCCGCAGCCCTCCGGTGGCGTCGCCGGAAAGCGGAAATTCTTGCTCCGAATTCGTACTCCCTATGCCTGCGCCACACCCGAACTGCGCCGCCGGGCGGGCAGAATCCGGTCTAAACAGCAGACGTCATAGGCCCGGGAGACCTCCCGCGCCAACTCTCCCAGCAACTGCATGCGCAGCGGCGGATGGCTCTCAAAGGCCCGTTCCAGCGCCTCCATCGGCAGCAACAGCACCGATCCGGCCGACTGCGCACTCAGCGTATAGGTATGCAGCCGGTTGCCCAGCGTGGCAGCCAACTCCACCAAGTCGCCGGCGCGGGCCGTACCCAGCGTCAGATGGGTCTCCATACGCTCCGCTTTGCGTAAAAACCTTCCCTCCACAATCACATACAGTCCCCGGCAGATTCCCATCTGGCGAAATACCGTCTCCCCGGCGAGGAAATCGATGCCCTGGGCCGCACGGTTCAGCAGAGTCCCGGTCGCCGCGGGGCAAGCCAGCAAATCTGCCAGCGGATGCGCTGCGACGGCTTCCTTGCGCCAGGATCTTGCTTCTGCTTGCATGGTGCATCTCCCTGACTTCCGTCCCACTCCAGTCCAGCGAAGCTACTACGAGGCACCCCTGCCGGCCGGCTGCGTTCGAGCGCGTTGGATGCTGCGGATTTGCGAAAAGTCCGCGGGAGATGCACAGCCCTCCCCACGGCAAATCCAGAGAATGAAACCAAGAAAAGGATCGCTCGGATGAGAGTCCTGCGATCAAAGAAAATGGAGCGTCTCGGGCCTTGTTCGGCTTCCGCGGTCGTCAAGCCCCCCGGCTCTTGTTCCGCATCGACCGATCTCCGCCCTGCACTCTGTGGCCCACCAGCCGGCAACGGGGGTGAGCAGGCATTGCGCTCCACGACAACCGTTGGCCCCTGCAGGTTGCCCCAGAACCGCCGCAGCTTCCTATCTCCGGGCTGGCTCTGGATTTCTACCTACAGGAATTCGAGTCTGCGCCCGCGAACGATCAAGGAGCAGTGATACCATTCACCCCCGGCTGTGACTGTGGTCACAGGGCATGAGGCAAACAAACTCAAAGAGGAGACAGAGTTATCCGGCCCAGCCGTCTCTTCTCCAGCCTCCCCGCCAAGTCTGCGCCGGCGCGGGGGCAGCGATCATACGCTGCCTCTTCCGCAGACTCCAAAGAACTCCTTTACATAACCGATTTATTCATTGCCGGCAAACAGTGATCCCGTCTTCGCCGCGATGCTGCCGGCCCGCCCGGAGCTCTGCCGTTTCCCTCCGCCCGCATCGCGCTGACGCACGGACTTGCTCTCCCTGCGCGGCAGGGGCTGACTTGCTGCCTTTGTTTTGATCCTCGACGCATCTTTCCAGCATTGTCGATCAGAAGGTACGGTATCCCAGTGCAGTTCAATTCCGTCAAGCGGAGATCGCTTTCAGGCTCGATGCGCATCCCGGCATCTGGTCAGCCACGATCTATCCAATAGATTCCTTTGGCGAACGCCGCAACAACCGCGCTACAATCGGGTCAACGGAGAACCGTGTGGACGAGCCGGAAAACAGCGCGATTGTCAATCTGGGCCCCCTGCGGACCTTCGTCGAGAGCCGCCTTCGTTCCGGCGCCTACGGCAGCCTGGAGGAACTGATCCACGCCGCCCTGCTGGCTCTGGAGCGCGAAGAAACCGCCAGCGATCTGCTCAAACCCCTGCTCGACGGCGCTCCCACACCGCCCAAACTCCGCACCAACAAGGGCGAAGCCATCCACGAGGTCCGCTCCTTCCGCTTCCGCAGCGAAGACCGGGACTTTTAATCGTCAGCAGGAATCCCGCTCCAGAACAAGATAAGGATTTGGGTGCTCGCCCTCCGCGGAAAATGGGTGCCCCACCCTCGCCGCGTTCTTGTTTTTGCGGCTAGGGTGGGTTCGCGTTCAACACAGAGCCCGATTTCTCAGGCAGTTTAAGCCCTTCGCGTCTTCCCGCCGTCCACAGCGATTCAATTTAGACCGTTCCGCGCTCTCCGGTCAGATAATGCCTGAAACTTGACCATCGCCAGTCTTCAGGCCGGTTCACCAGACCGCGGGTCACTGGGTTACGGTGCATATACTTGAGCTTTTCAACTCGTTTTTTGGAAGTAAAGACATTGAAATCGTAGTAACGCGCCAGCCAGAATGGGCGTCGATCCGACTGCTTGGCAACGGAGGTCTTCAATGCTTGAATCGCGCGATCCAAAGTCGTTCGTCGCGGCTCGGTGAGGAGCAGATGCACATGTTCCGGCATCACCACATAGCCTACAACAAAGAAAACGTAGCGCCGGCGCATCTCTTCCAGCGTGTGCTCGAAGAGATCGCGCGCTGCGGACGGGTCGAGAAAGGGGAGCCTGCCGTGGCAACTGAAGGTGAGAAAGTGCAGGTCTCCCGTCTGTTGAAAGCGTTCGAGCCGGGAGTTCATGGCAACGGCAGTCTACTCCTGCACCAATCTGCAAAACAAGAAGGAGAACCCCACCCTAGCCGCAAATACAAGAACGCGGCGAGGGTGGGGCACCCGGTTTTGTGATTCTCTGCTTAGCGGTTCTTCGCGACTTCTTCCACGGTGACCGGATCGAGGAAGGGCATGGCGGCGCGCAGTTCTTTGCCGACGATCTCCACCGGGTGCTTGGCTTCGGCTTCGCGGAAGGCCATGAACTCCTTGCGGCCGGAGTTCTGGTCGGCCAAAAAGCGCTTGGCGAAGGCGCCGTTCTGAATTTCGGTCAGAATGGCCTTCATCGCCTTGCGGCTCTCGTCGTTGATGACGCGCGGGCCAGAGACGTAATCGCCCCACTCGGCGGTGTCGCTGATGGAATAGCGCATGTAGGCCAGGCCGCCGCGATAGATCAGATCGACGATCAGCTTCAGTTCGTGCAGGCACTCGAAGTAGGCGCTCTCCGGCTGATAGCCGGCTTCCACCAGAGTCTCGAAGCCCGCCTTGATCAGCGCGCTGACGCCGCCGCAGAGCACGGCCTGCTCGCCGAAGAGGTCGGTCTCGGTCTC
>CAZBPD010000061.1:0-22100 GCA_964493705.1 uncultured Occallatibacter sp. | reverse complement strand
TCTTGTATTGGAATCAAAGCCACCCTTCAGGCTCATCTTGTATTGGAAGAGAGTTTTGCTTTACTTCCTTTCCGCTTCGGGATAAATTGTCTGCGACGCTCGAAGGGGGTTGGAATGCTCGTCTCTATTCAAGATCTTCAACTGTCGCAGGTGATTACAGCCATTGGCGGACTGGGCACGGCGGCCTTTGGTTTGCTGGACGCGATCAAGCCGGTCTTTCCCTTCATCAATGGCATCGGGTATGGCCGCATCGAGGCGGCGGCCAAGCCGCTCCTTCCCCCCGACCCCGTTGCCGCCGCCGGCCAGCCGCAGAATCTGCTGACGCAAGCCAAAATTCTCGACACGCTGCGCGCCAACTGGATCAATGGCATGGAACTGGGCGCCCAGAAGGATGCCGCCCAATCCCTGATCCGGCTGCATCTGACCGCCGGGAATGCGGCTACGGTGGCGGCCGAGTGCGGCGTTGATGGCGCTCAACTTGCCGGGATCGCTACCAGTCTGGCCGCCGGGACCGATCTGACCGAGCAGCAGCAGGGCGTCAGCGCTCGCTTCGATCAGGTGGTCACGGCGCTGCTCAGTGAGGCGTATCAGGCCTCCGATCACGACTACCGCAATTGGACTCGCTTTTTCGCGGCGCTCCTGGCCATTGCGCTGGCCGTGACCGGCGGCTGGACGCTGGCCGGTGACAAGCCCTACTGGACCAGCATCGATGTCTGGCTGGCGTTTCTGGTGGGCCTGCTGGCTACGCCTCTGGCGCCCATCGCCAAAAACATCACCAACGCATTGGCCACCGCAGTCAACACTTTGCAGACCGCAAAGAAGGGCGCGTAGTTCCGCGACCGTGAGGTGCAGTAAGGGAATTCGATTGAAATGGGTACCCCCGCTCTCGTTTTTGAGACCGGGGATATTCTCCCGCACGACATGGTGCTGGGAATTTCGCATCGTTCGCGCGGTGAGATGGAAGCGGAAGGGGATGTGGAAAACTTTATCGCTTTTTCTTCGCCTTTTCATCTGGAAATATTGTATTCTGGCTGCGCAACGAGGAGGTTGCATAAATGGATATTCACCAGGAAATCATTGCCGAATACGACCGTGAAGTTGCCAAAACCCGCAGAGTCTTCGAGGCCATCCCCGCCGACGCAGACCTTGCTTACAAACCCCATCCCAAATCGATGAGCCTGGGCCGTTTGGCTGGGCATACCGCAGAGACCGCCGGCCTGTGGGCCAGCAGCACCCTTAATTTGGACAAGATGGAATTCCCCGCCGATCACAAATTCGAACCCTATATTCCCGCCGACAAAGCGGCGCTGCTGGAGCAGTTCGACAAGGAAGTGGCCGAGGTCAAGACGGCGCTGGCCGGCTTCGCAGTCGAGAAGTGGGACGATAACTGGAAGTTTGTCGCCGGCGGCAAGGCCTGGATCGACGAGTCGAAATATCTCGTCTTCCGCAACTGGGTTCTCGATCACATGATCCACCATCGCGCGCAATTGGGCGTCTACCTGCGCCTGCTCGATGCGCCGGTGCCGGGAACCTACGGGCCTTCGGCGGACGGAATGTGAGACGAGGGACAAGGGGAAAGGGGTTAGGGGTTAGGAAAGACAATCATTCAGCCGCCTTATCGGTGAGGGTGCGAGTCTGTAAACTAGCGTTCCCTAACCCCTAATCCCTAACCCCTAACCCCTACTTCGGCTCCTCCCGTTCCTGGTTCTTCTCGTCTTTATGGGTCTTGAAGTACTCGGTCTGCTCCTTGAGCAGGGCAGTTGCCTGCGTGGTCAGATCCTGGGCGCTTTCGATGGAATCCTTCTGGGTCAGCTCGAAGGCGGGCTCGGGGGGGAAGGCGTGCAGCGCTTCCAGCCAGTGCGGCAGGGCCTCGCTGAGCGGCTTGAGGGCGGGGCGCAGGTCGGCCTTGCGGTCGCCGTACTGGTCCAGATTGGAGGCCAGTTCGTCCAACAGCGCGGTGAAATCCAGCAGTTCTTCGTGAATGCGCTGGGCGCGGGCCGAGGATTTCAAACGCTTGTTGAGCGCCTTGAGGGTTTCGGCGTGCTGGTTCAGGTATTTCGTATAGAGTTGGATGCGCTCGCTGGGATTCGTGCCGGCCTCGCGGATCTCTTCGATCTGGACTTCGGTCAGAGGCTCGCGCTGGTTCTTTTGCGCCAGCAGGGGTAGGGCAAATAGAAGGCAAGCAACAACGGCGCTCCAGCGGCGCAATGCAGCCAGTTTCATGCTCCCTCCGCGGCTCCTATTGAAGCACAACCCCCGCCCCACGCAAAGCGCAAAGAAGCATCGGGAACCGTTCCCGCGTTCCCTTGTTCCCTCGTTTCCTTGTTCCCTGCTACTTTCTGAATACCTCGAGCATGGCCTGATTTTGAACCTGGTTGACCTGGGCCAGGGTTTCGGCGACAAGGGGCCGGTCTTCGCTGCTGGAGGAGTGCAGCATCTCGTTCAGGCGGAAGGCCGTGTGGCGCAGCAGGATCTCGGCATTCTTGAGCCGCTTGTTGTCGTCGGCCAGGGAGAGATGGATCTTGCGCGAAAGCTGCTGCACTTGCCGGAGCAGTTCGTTGGCCTTGTCGAAATTTCCCATGGCGTATTGGCGCAGGCTGAACTCGGTCATCTCGTGGACCAGTTCGGCATAGAGAAAGCACTGCTCGCGCGGCTGCGCCTGGCTGGCCCGGAGCTGCAGGGCGTCGATGCTCAACTGATCGAAGGGTTTGTCGTCGAGTCCGGCGGCGCGGGCGGGCAGGGCGAGGGCGATCAGGAGGGCGGGGACGGCGAGGGGGATGAGAGATCGCATGAGGAACCTCCGCTGCGACAGCAGGACCCTTGGCCGTGATTATGGGACGATTGCGGAAAAATGGCAAGCCCACTCCGAACCAGAGAGAGGCAATCGTTTTATCAATGCAGTGTTTGGCTGGAGTCGGTGACCAGTCCCTTCGCTTGGCGTTTACGGAATTGGGCAATCTCGTAGAGCTGGGATTGAAAGTAGAGAAAGGAGAAAAAAAAGGTCATCCACGGGCCAAGATGAAGACCAATGGGCTCGCGCTCGTTGTAATGACGCAACAAGTCGCTGCGAACCATGTAAATGGTGACTAGCCCAAGAATGGTGGAAATAGTCGTAAGAATATCGCCGATGAGTTGCAAATGCACGGAAGGATGTTGAGCGATGGAGATCGAGGCGGCCGCCATTTCAATGATGACAAAGGCGTCACACCAGAAGGCGCTGCGGGAATTCTCATCAAGACGGCGCATCCACAAGCAGAGATAGAAAGCCCAAGCGTCGCCCACCAGGCTATTCAATAAGTCATGGTAACGATGTGGCGTCAGCCACATGATCAGAGCGTTCCAAACAATAGCAACCAGTAACAGAACAAACCAATGCACGTTTGGCGGTGGTGGGTATTCCCGTGAAAGTCCGAGAGAGGATGAATCAGGCTGTAGGTTCATGCGGTTCTCTTCTTCAAAATAAGGTCACTCAGAAGATAGCACACAGGCTGGCGAAGGCCTCCAGCTCGATCAGTTGCTGTCCTTCCGGCGCGGGGTCGAGTTCGGCGTGTTCCAGCACCCAGGTGTCTTTATGGAAGAGGTGGACGGCGTGCAGGCCGGCAGCCAGGGCGGGATTGATGTCGCTCTTGGGACAGTTGCCGATCATCCAACTGGTATGCGGCTTCAACTCGTGGCGCTCGATCACGGCGCGATAGGTGGGCGGGTCTTTTTCCGCGACGATCTCGACGGCGGAGAAATAAGAGGCCAGCCCGGAGCGGCTCACTTTGTCGGCCTGTTCGGCCCGATTGCCCTTGGTCATGAGGATGAGGCGGTGGCGTGTGGCCAGTTCGGCCAGCGTGGCGGCGACGCCGGGCATTAACTCAATCTCCTGCTCGGCGATGGCGTTGGCGAAGCTGGTGATTCGCTCGCGGTGCTCGGCGGTGAGCGGAGCGGGGCTGAGGCGGGCGAAGCAGTCGATCAGGGAGCGGGTAAAGCTGGTCAGTCCGTAGCCGTGGGCCAGAATGGTCTCGCGCTCGACGGCGTTGAGCGCCTGGCGCACCTCGGCGGGGGAATAATCCTGGTGGTTGAGGTAGCCGATGAAGGCGGCGATAGCCCGCTCGAAGTAGATGTTGTTCTCCCAGAGAGTGTCGTCGGCATCAATCAGCAGGGTCTGGCCAGGGGCGATGGTGATCATTTTTTGATGGTAGGTGCTGGGGGCGGCGCGGAGCAAGGTTGAGACGCTCCGCAACCTGCCGCCAAGATTGCTCTCGTATAATTGCGGCGGAAGTGGAATCCCTTTATGACCAGTCGCAAAACCCTGCTCTTATCCTTGGCGCTGTCTCTTCTCATCTCGCCGAGTTTGTTCGCCGCGCCGCCCGCGGCCGATTCTGGCGCAACCAAAGCGGCGTCTGCCGCGGCATCGCCGCTCATGGAGACCATGGCGGCTGAGATGAACCGCGCCCTGGCCGCGTTGCAGAAGGGCGCGCAAGAGAACCAGCCGGCGCCCTACTATATCAGCTATCTGGCGCACGACTCCGCACAACTGAACATTGTCGCCGAGCATGGCGCGATCCTGCGCTCTTCTTCCGGCCACCGGCGCAGCGCCGACATCACCCTGCGCGTGGGCGACGCCAAGGTCGACAACACCCACGGAAACCATCGCACCAGCGCGCTGCACACCATCGAGCTGCCCCTGGCCGACGACCGCACGGCCATTGCGCGCAGTCTCTGGCGCGGCACCAACGCGAGCTACTCGAACGCGCTGCAAGCCTTTCTCAAGGTGAAGTCGGAGCTGGCCGTTCACGCCAAGGAAGAAGACACCTCGGCGGACTTCTCCGTGCAGCAGCCGGTCAGCGGCACGACCGCGGCGCTGCCCATGCCGGTGCTGGACAAGGCGGCCTGGGAGGCGCGGATGCGGGCGCTCAGCGGCCTCTTCCGCTCTCATCCCAACGTCCTGTCCGACTCGGTGAGCCTCTCGGTGAGCACCGGGTACGACACCTTTGTCTCGTCGGAAGGGTCGCGGCTGGCCTTTCCCAAGCAGAACTTCCGCATCGTGGTGCTGGCCACCACCCGCGCCGACGACGGCATGGATCTGATGCTGGTGCGCACCTTCGAGGGCCGAAGCGAACAGGATCTTCCGGCCCAGGCCCAGTTGCAGAAGCAGATTGGCGAGCTGATCGCGCAACTGGATACGCTGCGCACCGCTCCTCCCGCCGAGCCCTTCGAGGGGCCGGTGCTGCTCAGCGGCCGCGCCGCCGCGGTCTTCTTTCACGAGGTGCTGGGCCACCGCCTGGAAGGGCAGCGCCAGCGTGGCGTGCAAGAGGGCGAGACCTTCACCAAGGATGTGGGCAAGCCGATTCTGCCCGCCTTCCTCTCCGTGGCCGACGATCCCACCCTGGAGAGCGCTGCCGGCGTCCATCTGAACGGCTTCTACAAATTCGACGAAGAGGGCCAGCCGGCGCAGCGGGTCGAGCTGGTCGACAAGGGCGTGCTGCAACAGTTCCTGATGGCGCGCATGCCGATTGCCCACTTCGACACCTCCAACGGCCACGGGCGCGCTCAGGCGGGCAGGATGCCCACCGGCAGGCAGGGCAATCTGATCGTCACCGCCGCCTCTACCAAGCCCGACAAGAAGCTGCGCGAGATGCTGATAGAAGAGATCAAGAAGCAGAAAAAGCCCTACGGTCTGTACTTCGCCGACATCACCTCGGGCTTCACGCTGACCCAGCGCTTTGCGCCGCAGTCTTTCCAGGTGATTCCCCAGTTGGTCTACCGGGTTTATGCCGATGGGCGGCCGGATGAGCTGGTGCGCGGCGTCAACATTGTGGGAACGCCGCAGGCCTCGCTACTGAAGATTGTGGCCGCCGGCGACAAGCCGGAGGTCTTCAACGGGGAGTGCGGAGCGGAGTCGGGCAGCGTGCCGGTCTCTGCCGTCGCTCCGTCGCTGCTCTTCAGCGAGATGGAGACGCAGAAGGCGTCGCAGGGCAATGCCCGCCCGCCCATCCTGCCCTCGCCGGTGGCCGATGAGGCCGTCGTGTCCAAGGAGGTCAAATAGATGCGCCGACTGACCGTTGTTTCTCTAGCCGCCCTTTTGGCCGCGGCAACTGTGCCGGGGATCTCTCTCAGCGCCCAACAGACTCCTTCTGCAACCACTTCCGAAGCCTCTGCCGCCGCGCGCGCCGATGCCGAAAAAGACCCCATCCTCAAGGCCATGCTGACCGAGCTCGATCGCAATCAGAAGCGCCTGGAGTTGAAGGACTCGGCCAAGCCGTACTTTCTGGAATTCCGCATCGACGATACGGTCGAATACAGCGCCAGAGCTGCCTGGGGAACCCTGACCGGCGAGCAGGAGATGCACAGCCGCATGGCGCGCGTACGGGTGCGGGTGGGCGACTACAAATTCGACAACTCCCGCGTCAAGTCCGACAACCAGTTCATGATGATGCTGCAGAGCTTCGGCCTGGGCGGCGACGGCATGATCGCCATCGAAGTGGTGGACAACGACCCCGTGGCGCTACGCTTTGCCCTGTGGTCCGCCGCCGACGCAGCCTACAAGCTGGCCCTCGACGACCTGGCCAAGAAGCAGGCCGAGTTGAAGAGCGTGCAGACGCCTCCCGAGGCCAACAGCCTCTCCCAGCAGAAGCCGGTGATTGTGCTGGAAGAGGGACGAACCCTCAAGCTCGATCGCGAGGCCTGGAAGAAGAACATCCAGGACGGCGCGGGGCTGATCTTCAACGACCCCACGGCCAAGGGCTTTGCCGCCGAGATCGAGGAGTCCACCGGCGAAGTCAAGGGCCACGTGCGCACCGCCTATCTGGTCAACTCCGAGGGGACCATCGTGCGCAAGAGCAACTCCGACTACCACGCGGAGATCGCCTTCAGCGCTCAGGCCCCCGACGGCATGAAGCTGGAACGCTCCTATCCGGTCAGCGCGACGGCGGCCGACGGATTGGGCGACGCGGAGCACTTCCTGCGTGGCACGCTGCACGCACTTCAAGGCCTGGACGAACTGTGCAAGGCGCCCTTGGTAGACGACGAATACCACGGCCCGGTGCTCTTCTCCAGCAACGCTGCCGCGCGCAGCTTCGACGATCTCTTTGCCCGCGCCATCGAGGCTCACCAGCCAGCCATGGGCTCGACGGCCCGCACCACCGGGGCCTTCGCCTCCAGCTACCAGGCGCGAGTGCTGCCGGAGTTCCTCACCGTCATCGACGACCCTACCCTGACCACCTTTAACGGCAAGGAACTGGTCGGCGCATACCGTGTGGACGACGAAGGTGTGCTGGCGCAGAAGGTAGTGGTGGCTCAGGATGGAAAGCTGGTCAGCTATCTGCTGGGCCGCGAGCCGATCAAGGACTTCCCCGAGTCCAACGGCCACGGGCGGGCGGATTCGGGCAAGGCGCCCTCGGCCACCATCGGCGTCCTGAAGGTGGAGGCCGCGGGCGGCGTCAGTGAAGATGAGCTGGAGAAGAAGCTGATCGCCATGGGCAAGGACGAGGCGCTGAGCTTTGTCTACCTTGTCCAGACGGTGAGTGGAAGCACGCCGCGTACGCTCTACCGCATCAATGTGGCGGATGGAAAGCGCCAGGTGGTGCGTGGCGCAAAACTGGGCGACTTCAACCTGCGCACCTTCCGCAAGGGAATTGTGGCCGCCGGCGATCAGCCCTTCGTGCGCAATGAGTTTGGCGATGTGCCCACGACGGTGATCGCGCCCGCCTTGCTCTTCGACGATGTGACCGTGAAGCGGGGCGAAGAGAAAGACGCCAAGCTGCCCTTCTATCCGCCGCCCAGCGAATAATCCTACATCCGGCGCTTCCTTCGCCGTCGGAGGCCCGATTTGGAAGAATAAGCAATTCGTAATCAATCAGTTGTCATCCTGAGCGCAGCGAAGGATCTGCGGTTTTACGCTCTCCCATTGGGCGACACCGGAAACACAGATCCTTCGCTGCGCTCAGGATGACAAGTACTTGGAACGATGGATGTTATTGGAAAAGGAAAATCCTGTACATGGGGGAGACTGCCGATTTTAGGATAATCCAGGCGGAGAAAAACAAGGGGCCGGATCCTTACGATTCGGCCCTGTAAAAAAAGAACTAGGTGCCTTACCCTTGCCGCTGTCATCCTGAGCGAGCGCAGCGAGTCGAAGAATCTGCGATTCGTTCTGTTGCGGCCAGGGTGGGATTCAACGCCGAATCGTTTCGCGCTGATTCAAGAGGCGGCGCTCAGCATTGCTGGTCGAACCATGCGACCGCTGCGCCCACCAGCGGCGCGTGATCGAAGAGCTGGGCGATGCGCAGTTCCAGGCTCGTCCCCGCCAGTTCCTGCTGCGCCTGCGGCAGAAAGAGCTGCGCGGAGCGGGCGATGCCGCCGCCGATCACCACCACCTGGGGCGCAAAAACGCTCATCAAGGTGCGTAGCGCAACACCCAGATGGCGTCCGAACGCAGCATAGACCTCGGCAGCGGCGGTATCGTTCACAGCCAGCGCGGCAATATCGCAGCATTCGAGCAAAGAACCGGTGCGGCGCTGGTACTCGGCTTGCAGTGCACGGGTCGAAAGGGTGTCTTCCACGATGCCGCCGTTGAAGGGCAAATCCCAGATCTCGCCGCGGGGAGGAACCCCAGCGCCTGTGGTAACGATATGGCCATTCACCGCGAAGGCCGAGCCGATGCCGGTGCCCAGGGTGATGCCGACGCAGCGCTCGACGCCCTTGGCCGCGCCCGCGCCCACCTCGCCCAGCAGATAAGAATCGGCGTCGTTGAGAAAGCGCACCTGTTCGGGCTTCCAGCCAAAGTGTGCGGCCAGCGGGTGGCGCAGATCCACGCCCAAAAGGCTGGGCAGTTTGTGCTCCATGCGGCTGATGCCGGCGGCGTAGTCGAAGGGACCGGGAAAGGCGAGTTCCGCTCCCAGAACGCCGTTGGTTCCGTTCATGGCCTGCGCGCCGAGAGAGAAGAGAAAATCGAGAAAGGCCGCGCTGCCGGTTTCGGCCGGGTGGCACGCCGTAGCAATGGGGCCAAGCCGGTAGGACTCTTCCACGCAAACTGCGGCGGAGACATGGCTGCCTCCCACATCGAAGACGAGGACAGACTGGGGGGAAGGGGCGGCCACGGAAACCTCGTAAATGGTATCGTTCTCAATTGTACCATGGAGGGGTTGATGGCCTCGATTCGATTTTAATCAAACGTTTGATTTAAAGAGGTTATGCCTCTCGACCAGGCTCCCGCACCGGCTCTTATCAGGTTGTGGCAATGTTGCACGTTCCCTGCAAGCGATTCCTGACTTTCCTCTGGGGCTCAGGGCTTCTTCTCCAGAATCAGAAGGCGCTGCTTTGCCTGCCACTCCTGGTCCGGATACTTGCCCGCCGCCGCATCCAGAAAGTGGTGATAGTAGGTCACCGCGGGACCCTTCTGGTGCAGCTTGTCGTAGGATGTGGCCCATAGAAAGTAAGTCGAAGCCACTTCGGGGAGATACTTCGAGCGCATGGTCAGCGCGTGCAGCGTAACCGCGGGTTGCTCGGTGCGCGAGGCGGCAAAGGCCAACCCGCTCCAACCGTCCGCATTGGCGGGGTCCAGTTGGGTAGCCTTATCAAAGACCGTGAGGGCCTCGGCGAATTTGAGCTGGCGCACCAGGTTCTGCCCATGACTGACCAGCAGGCCAGGGTCGCTCGGAGTAGCCGCAAGCAGCGCGATATAGAGTTGGTCGGAACCGGCGGCGTCGCCCGCCTGAGAAAGCAACTCGGCCAACATGCGGGTGATGGCCTCGTCTTTAGGATGCTTCTCATGCAGCTTTTCCACCAGCGGCAGGGCCTCCGCCTTGTCCTGCTCCGCCAGCACGGTGGCCAGTTGCGCGGTGAGCACGGTATCTTCCGGGGAGTGCTCCAGAGCCGCCCGCAGCAGCGTTTCGGCCTCCGGGTACTGCTTCTTGGCGATCAGCAGGTGCGCCAATCCGGCTTCGGCAGCGGCCGATTGGGGATCTCTGGACAGAATGCGGCGATAGGCGGCTTCGGCGGCGTCCTCCTGGCCGGTCCGTTCGGCGAGCGTGGCCGCCAAGAGCGTGTCGGCGGGGGTCTCGGGGGTGAGTTTCAGCGCCTGCATCAGCTCTTCCGAGGCGGCGGTAGGTTCCGAGGCGCGGTCGATCTGGGCCAGAGCTCGCCAGGCGCGCGCCTTGAGGGCCATACCGGCCTCTCCGGGGTCCAATTGCGTGGCTGCCGCCAGTTCAGGCCGCGCCTCGTCCATCTTGCCCATGCGGGCCAGCAGCAGGCCTAGGGAAAGCCGGGCCTCGAAGCGCTGCGGATCGGCCGTTACGGCGCGGCGATAGAGCCCAGCTGCCGCCTCCGTCCGATTCTGGGCATCGGCCACATAGCCGGCGTCGAAGAGGCCGCGGGCGTCATTGGGATGAGCGGCCAGCCAGGCGTCAAGCTGGGTTGCCGCGCTCTGCCAATCGGATTTGACGATTGCCGCCTCGGCCTCGATGACCTGCGGCGAGGGCAGTTCTGCGGCAACCGGCGCTTGCGCAGCCGGAGTCTGTGCTCCCGGCTGCCCGGAATCGGCAGTCGAGCTTTGCGTCCATCCCGCCACCGGGACCAGGAGAAGAACGAAAAAGAAGAAACGAAACACGCAATACCTCACTCCCCAGTGTACCGGGCGGGAGCTTGTTCGCGCCCAGCGGCGCGATCTGCAACCAGCGCTATCCCATGAATCCAGACTGCTGACGAAACTGGTTCCGCTTCCTTTCGCGCCGAGGGTGCAATAGTGGTCAGCCCCTGCCTCAACATCTGGAAACTGGCTGGTTCCGATTCCATTCGCGCCGTAGGCGCAATAGTGGTCAGCCCCTGCCTCAACATCTGGAAACTGGTTGGTTCCGATTCCATTCGCGCCATAGGCGCAATGGTGGCTAGCCCCTGCCTCAACATCTGGAAACTGGCTGGTTCCGATTCCTTTCGCGCCGTAGGTGCAATAGTGGTCAGCCCCTGCCTCGACATCTGAAAACTGGCTGGTTCCGATTCCATTCGCGCCGTAGGCGCAATGGTGGCTAGCCCCGCGCTTCAGCGTGGGGAAACGGGCCAGAAAGATCGAGTTAGCCCCGTAGGGGCGGTGCAAAACGTCAAATTCATCATCGGGATTACATTGGAGCGATTGTCAGAGTCCTACGCTCTTTCCGAATCGGCCCGGCTTCTGATTCGACGCGCCCGCAAAGGGAAGGAAATCGGCTCCCGGCAAAAACTCGCTGGGGTTCACTGCCTGAATCATGTACAGTCTTTCTTTGCGGGAGGTTGCGTGCGATCTCGATTTTTCAATCTCAATAGCCGCGGTGTCGCCATGATTGGGCTGCTGGCCGCGCTTTCTGTCCTCGCACTGGCGCAAACGGCGCAGCCCGCACCAAAGCCGCCGGCCTCAGCCGTCCCGCAAACCCCCGCCGCCAAGCCAGGGACTACGCCAGCCGCGCCCGCTCAGGCTGCGCCGGGACCGGCGAAAGCGCCCGTTGCACCTCCCGCCGCGAAGCAGCCCCCGGAACCGCCTCCGCCCCCGCCGATCCCCTCGCCGCTGCCGCCCTTTCCCAATATCCCTGCGGCGCAGTTGCTGTGGTCCACAGTGCTCGACAAGGATGCGCCCGCGCCCCTGCTGCCCGACTCCGAGGCCGCCCGCATGCGCAGTGCGGCTATCGCCGGCGACCGCGCCGTGGCCGTCTTTGAAGCCCATCCCGAGAGTTCGCGCGGAGGCCGTCCCCTCACCACCTATCGCCTGGCCACCGTCGATCTGGCCACCGGCAAGGTGCTGGCCCAGCAGGATCTCCCCGGCCAGGCCCGGCCAGCTCTATTTGCCACTGACGATGCCCATCTGATCTTGCAGCAAGCCACGCTCACCCGCCTCAATCCCGACCTGACCGAGAGCGGGGAGAAGTTCGGCGACCCCGGCAAAACCTCTGGCCGCCGCGCCTTCCTGCCCGCTCCCGACGGAACCGCGCTGGCCTATTCCTGGGATTCGACCACGCTCTTTCTCGACGCCCACACTCTCGCGCCCATCGGCCCGCGCATCAGGAGCCCACTGTCCACGGCGGCCGGCAAGAGCAGCCTGCTCTCCACCGAGCCGGTCTGGTCCAACCAGTTTCCCAAGGATCTGGGCTTCATCGCGCTCTACGACGGCCGCTCGCCGCGCCTGCTCTATCGCGGACCCTGCGCCGGCCACCCGGTCTTTTTGAGCGCCGACAAGATTCTCACCGTCGCCTGCGCCAAGGTCACCATTCTCGACCTGGCTGGGCGGGTGCTCAAGGAACTGCCCGTGGGCGCGGCCTTCGGAGCATTCGCCGGCGTCTCCCGCGACGGCTCCCGCTTCGCCATCGAGTCCTCCGACTACCCCGTCACCGACCCCTCCTACAACGCCACGGAGTTATTCACAATTTACGACGCCGCGACCTTTCTCCCGGTAGCTACGGTCACCCCCGACTCGCTGCCCGACGCCCGCTCCTGGTCGGCCTTTTCGCAGGACGGTAAGTCGTTCCTCAGCGGCAGCGCGCGCAAGGTGAGTTTGTACAGGATTCCATGAAAAGTTTTTGGCTTTTCGGGTGGTCTGCGAGTGTCTTGAGTCCGATATTCATAACGCACTGTCATCCTGCGCATCTTGACTCGCTTCAGCAAATTACGGCTAGGAAGAAACAATCGTGGACCGGGAGGTCCACGATCCAGCCGGCCGGGAGGCCAGCGCTACAGTTTCATGCCCTGCAGGTCGGAAACGCCAGTGGGGAACTACAGAGAGACAAAATGCAACTTCAAAAAAACAAAGGAAAATAGAAAAACGTCAGTTTCATCCACCATGGGTCGGTAACTCCGGTGGGCGACTGAAATGAACGATGCAATTCGCCTCCCGGAGGGAGGCCGCGAGAATAGCCCAGGGTGGAGCGCAGCGGAACCCTGGGACAGTGGCAAAAAATCAACCTCGCGCCCTGTAGGGGCGCGGTGAAAAGCCGCATTTTCGACCTTGTTCCTTAAGAGCCGGACTTGCTCAGGATGACAGTGCTTTTTTGTTGCCCACTTTAAACCGGGGAGAGCAGACTAAAGCGGAGGAGATCAAGATGACAGGCATGTTCAATCCCGCGCATCCCGGCGAGATCGTTCGGGAGTCCATGGAGGAATTGGGGTTGACCGTCTCCGCACTCGCGGCTCATCTCAAGATCACCCGCGCCAATCTCTCCCGCATCGTCAACGGCAAGGGCGGCATCTCGGCGCAGATGTCAGCTCTCCGAAGCCTTCGGCACATCGCCGGACCTGTGGCTGAAGATGCAGGTCAATCACGACCTGTGGATCGCCTCCCGCAATCGCAAGGTGAAGATCGCCCCGATCCAGAAAGCGGCTTGATTTCTGGACACTGCGGCGTTTACGGGGACTGATCCTGCCGACCATGTGCTTCTTCCTGCCAATTGAGGTCCGCGGTCTCTCGATCACCAAGTGTTAGGGACCGAAGCCACCCGCCAGTCCGTACCTCCCCTCACTAGGTGAGACCTTTGAAGTTCAAGGAAGCGCTAAAGCTTCCAATCATCTTCAAGCGTCGTTATCTCCATGGGAAACGCGAGTGCCTTTTCGTCGTGTGCCCTACGGGCTTCTTCTCGATGCATTCCAAGAAGCAGGTAAATTATGGCTGCACGCACCAGCTTGAAGAGCCTCAAAGTTTTGGCGTTTAGATCGCCACGAGTGATGGAGTAGGCCAGACGGTTTGAGAATATCTCCAGATCGGAAGACAGCCCCGCTGCGAAATCTTCGTAGACCCTGAGGCTACTGTGTTCTAGGCGGTTGCGAATCAAATAGAAGTCTCGCGCTTCCGGCTCGATGACATCGCTGTACTGGTCGTCGAACAAGTCTTTCGCTAGCCAAAAGAGGCCGCGGAGGGGCCAATTGTCCAAGTTAGTGAACGCCGATCTAAGAGGAAAAGGCTTTGCGCTCCGGTGCTGATACCAGAGAGTCTTGAAGTAAACGTCACGGTCGTTTATCCCAAGCTGAAGGTATTCGTTCAAAAAGAAAGCCAGCTTGTCGAAAAGTGAATATGCCATTCGGAATGCGATTTTGGTTTTCTCAACTGAAAGAGCGTGGCAAGTGTAATCAAGTGTGTTGTACAGGACGACCTCGCGGTCGGAGAAATGGATCTTGTCTGTCCGAGTACCCTCATGAAGAAGCCAACGCGCCGACACATACTCTTGCTTCAGTTGGTTGAAGAAGCCCACCAGCGTAGGGGGTTCATTTACCTTCGTTTTGAAGGAAGGCAACATCAATACGTCGCGATTGGCGATCGAATGAGGTCCCAGGTCGTTGAGCGGATTCAAGAATAGCCGATTCTCTAGACACCAAGCTCTATAGCTTCGCTCGGCTTCGCTTCTGCCCATGGAATGATCGTGAAGGTTAATTTTCCCGAGATTAGGTACTAGTCCTTCAATACGGTTCTTGACGGACTCAAAGTGAACCCGAGCCTGGGGATAAACCCCGTCGTACAGGACATCCTTTCCAAGTGCCCGCTTGACAGCCGTGTGGGCGAACTTGACGAACAGCATTTGGTGACCAGGGTCGTAAAGAGCCCTGGCATAGTTCTCTAGCCCGCTTCCTCGGTTGCCAATTGCCATGCCAAATTGGGGCTCTAGGATGAGTGCTTGCCCCCAATATTCCTGTGCTTCGATGAAGCGCCCAACCGTGTCCATGCAGTTACCAAGGTTGGTGAATACTTGGCAGCGGCGCAGAACTTCCAGTTTGGGAAACCCGGCGTGACAGATGCACTTCCGAAGATGGAAGATTTGTTTGCCGAGTGCCGGGTGTTCCCAATCCCATACATTGGCGGTTTCGCACCGCTGAAGGACGGACCAAGCATTTGCCCGCAAATACTCCAGAAGGGCTGCATGCTCTTCCGGGAGTTTGGTAGCTTCCAATAGGCCCGACAACTCCAAGGCTCTTCGTGCGCCGTCAGGTTTTCCGAGGTCATCCGAGAGGTCGATTAGACTTCCGACGATTCTAAGAGACTCGACACTGCTTAGACCTGCCAATTCAGCTGTTATCAGTGCCGCGTACAGATCCGCAGGGTTAGAAGGATTCGCTGCCATACCGTCTATGCTAAATAAGTAGAACGCGAAAGCACAATTCTAGGAGGCTAGACGAGTTTATATGAGTTCGAACGACCCGATTGACGCACATCTTGAACTCGCAAAGAAGGATTTGGACTTCGGGATCACGGACGATCTCTCGGCAATGACTGTGGTCGGCATTCTTTCGCTAATCCCCGTCGCTGGATCAGCTATCCAGAACCTTCTCGATGGGAAAGCCCGGGCGAATGTAGAACGACGCTGGTTAGAGCTCTTCATTGAGATGCGAAAAAGAATCGAGGAGGTGGGGGATCATATCCCTGATGCTGCCTTCTACGGGTCCGAGGAATTTCAAACACTGCTCGCGCTGGGGCAGGAGCAGCTCTGGACAACGCACGACAAGAAGAAGCTAAAGTTGCTCGCGGCAGCGCTTGCCAATAGTGGAACCGAACTGTTTCGATACGACGATAAAGAACTCATGCTCAGAACGTTGCGTGCGGTCAGCCCAAGCGATCTCGAAACCCTCAATCATCAGAATTTAAAGGGCTGGCTGCCCCTGACAAAACGGATAGAATACGGGCCTGACGTATTAGCAAGCCTGTCCAGGCTTGCCAGCCAGGGCCTCGTCATGGAGAAGTTTCTACGCCCCAACCCAAACACCACCAACGAACAGAAGCTCGCTTCAGTTGCAGAGCACGGGACTCGGCGTACGTTTCAGCTATCCCCGTTCGGAGAGCGTTTCCTCAAGTTTGTGGCATTAGGAGAAGTTGACCATCCCCGCGCGTAGATACCGGCGTTTTAGTCCGACCAATCCTCAAATTAGTCCCTGCAAATCGCCCAGTGTCCAGTCTTCCCCCTTCTCGATCCCTTCGCCTGGCCGCCCTATAATGGAGACTGCCGGTATTTGCGCATTTGGCTCTGAAAAAGCCTGGGGCAGCGCCGGCAAGATCATCCCGGTGCCTCCCCTTGAATGACGTCATTTTGATCCGCGGTGCGCGGACGCACAATCTGAAGAACATCGACTGCGAGATTCCCCATGGGAAGCTGACGGTGGTCAGCGGCGTCTCCGGGTCGGGCAAAAGCTCGCTGGCCTTCGACACCATCTACGCCGAGGGGCAGCGGCGCTATGTCGAGTCGCTCTCGGCCTACGCGCGGCAGTTTCTGGAGCGCATCGAAAAGCCCGATGTGGACCTGATCGACGGCCTGGCCCCGGCCATCGCCATCAAGCAGAAGAACACCACGCGCAATCCCCGCTCGACCGTGGCCACGGCCACCGAGATCTACGACTACATGCGCCTGCTCTACGCGCGCTGCGGCACGGTGTACTGCGTCCATTGCGACGGCCTGGTCAAGCGCGACTCGATGGACGAGGTGGCCGAGGCTGTGCTGGCGCTGGGCGAGGGAACCCGCCTGCAAGCGCTCTTTCCCGTCCGCCACGCGCCGCCGGTCGAAGCCGCCGAAGGCAAGCCCGTCAAGCGCGTTACCAAGCCTGGAGCAAAGGCCGGCGCCAAGCCCGCGAAGCCAGTTCCCGAGTCGCCGCTGACCGAAGCCATGAAGGCGCGGCTGGTCGAACTGCGCCAGTCCGGCTTCAATCGCCTCTACCAGCGAGGCGCGATCTGCGAATTCTCGACGCCGGAATCGCTGCTGGCGCTGGACTTTACGCTGCCCGTGTTCATTCTTTTGGACAGGATTGTGGTGAGCGCGGACAACCGCGCCCGCATTGTCGACGCCGCCGAGATCGCCTACCGCGAGGCCGGCGAGGTGATCTTCGAAGAGGTTCCGCGCGGCGAGGCCCGTCCAGAGAACGCCGGGAATGGGTCCGAGAATGGGCCTGAAGAGGTTGACCGCCGCCGCCACCGCTTCTCGGCCGCCTACGAGTGCAAGAGCTGCCACCAGGCGGGCAAGGAGCCGGAGCCGCGCCTCTTCAGCTTCAACAATCCCTTCGGCGCCTGTCCTCGCTGCCAGGGCTTCGGCAATACCGTGGACTTCGACCTCAATCTGATCATTCCCGACAAGAACAAGTCGCTGGCCGACGGGGCCATCGATCCCTGGAACCGTCCCAAGTACCGCCCCTACTACACCGACCTGCGCAAACAGGCCGCGGCGCTGGCGGTGCCGCTCGATGTGCCCTGGCGCGATCTGAGCGACGAGGCGCGGGAGACGGTGCTGCGCGGCAAAGGCAGCGGGAACGGCGCATTCGAAGGCGTCTTCGGCTTCTTCGCGCAGATGGAGAAGAAGAAGTACAAGCTGCACGTGCGGGTGATGCTGAGCAAATATCGCGGTTACGCCGAGTGCCCCGATTGCCGCGGCCAGCGCCTGCGCGCCGAGGCCCGCTCGGTGCGCATCAACGGTAAAAACATCTGCCAGGCGGCGGCGCTGACCATCGCCCAGGCCATGGCGTTCTTCGGCGCGCTGAAGCTCTCTGCCATGCAGGAGGCCATCGCCGGTCCGATTCTGGAAGAGGTGCGGGCGCGGCTGAGCTTTTTGGATGCCGTCGGCCTCGAATACCTGACGCTTGACCGTCTGGCTTCGACGCTGAGCGGCGGCGAGGCGCAGCGCATTCAATTGGCCAGTTCGCTGGGTTCGCGGCTGGTGGGCGCGCTCTATGTGCTGGACGAGCCCTCCATCGGCCTGCACACCCGGGATACGGCGCGCCTGATTCATATTCTGGAAGAGCTGCGCGACCTGGGCAACACCATTCTGGTCGTCGAGCACGACGCCGACGTGCTGCGCGCCGCCGATCATCTGCTCGACCTGGGCCCCGGCGCCGGCGAGCATGGAGGCCACTTGCTGGCCCAGGGCGTTCTGGCCGAGATTGAAGCCAATCCCAACTCGCTCACTGGACGCTATCTCAGCGGCAAGGTGGTGATTCCCGTGCCTACGCGGCGGCGCGCTCCGGGGCGCGAGAAGCTGGTGCTCAAGGGCGCCCGCGCCAACAACCTGCACGGCTTGGACGTGGAGATTCCGCTGGGCCTGCTGGTGGCCATCACCGGCGTCTCCGGCTCGGGCAAATCGACGCTGGTGCATCAGGTGCTCTATCGCGCTGTGGCCCGCGCGCTGGGGCAGTCGGACGGCGCAGACCCTTCCAGTGTTTTCACTTCGCTGACGGGAGCCGAGCGCCTCAACGATGTGGTGCTGGTGGACCAGACGCCTATCGGCCGCACCCCGCGCTCCAATCCCATCACCTACATCAAGGCCTTCGATCTGATCCGCGACCTTTTTGCCTCGCAGCCCGAGGCCAAGCGGGCTGGGCTCACGCCGGGGCATTTCTCCTTCAACGTTCCCGGCGGCCGCTGCAATACCTGCGAGGGCGATGGAACGGTGACGGTGGAGATGCAGTTCCTGGCCGATGTCGAGCTGCCCTGCGAGGACTGCGGCGGCACGCGTTACCAGGCGAAGGTGCTGGCCGTGCCCTACAAGGGCAAGAACATCCACGAGGTGCTGCAGTTGACGGTGAAAGAGTCGCTGCGCTTCTTCTCTGGTCAGACGCGCCTGCTGGAAAAGCTGGCCGTGCTGGACGAGATCGGCCTCGGCTACCTGAGGCTGGGCCAATCGGCGACGACCTTGAGCGGAGGCGAGGCGCAGCGCGTCAAGCTGGCCGCGCATCTGGCCCAGGTGCGCGCCGCCAACGCCAACGCCAAGCCTTCGCAGGCCAGCCGCGTCCTCTACATCCTCGACGAGCCGACCACCGGCCTGCACTTCGACGACGTATCGAAGCTGCTGACTGCCTTCCGCAAGCTGATCGACGGCGGCGGGTCGCTGATCGTCATCGAGCACAATCTGGATGTGATCAAGAGCGCCGACTGGGTGATCGATTTAGGCCCTGAAGGTGGCGAGGGCGGCGGCAAGATCGTCGCCGAAGGAACGCCGGAAGAGATTGCCGCCAATCTGCTCTCGCATACCGGCAAGTGGCTGGCACGGGTGCTGTAGAAACGGCGACCACTGCATTAACCGGCGACGTGGACCTGCCACCAGGTCGGCTTTTTGATAAAAATCGTCACCTGACCCGGAACTGGTTTCAGTTTGCGACTCACCTTTGTAGGGCACCAGATATTTCCGTCACCACTTGGATTGCTAATGATGCCCATCGACAAGATTTCTTGTAAGGTCATCGACCCCATTTCACCGCACTCCGTCTTGGCGTAGGCGTTTCGTTCCCAGTCATGAGCCGAAACATCGATCTCAATTCTGCCATTTTTGCCGCATTGAAACGGAACTTCGGCAATACCGGTCCGGTCGGTGATCACTTTGCCCGATGTAGACTGACCTTGGCCTTCGCAAAAAAATCCTACAGTTACTTCTTTCTGAGGCTTGCCATTCAATGCGTCGAGCACAAGGACATTGAACTTTTGAGCAGCTAGAGCATCAGGAAGAACAACACCCAGTAAAAGCAAGAGTTTTAGCGTTTGTAAATGACTCATCATATTCGGTTCCTTCTTCGGGAAACAGGTCACATTCATCGATCTATACCTGAATGACCAATTCACTATATTGTCGCAACCGCGAATCGGCTGTCAGTAGATGCATCGGTTCGCTGATGGCCTGGGCAACCAAAAGGCGATCGAAGGGATCGGAATGGTGCATCGGCAAATTGGCAACAAGCAGCGCATGTCTCGACAAAACGGGTAATTCCTCGAAGCCGTTAACGTCAATCTGATCGAAAAGCTCCAACGGGTTGGCATTCATTTTTCCCAGTCGAACCTTGATTGCGATTTCCCAAATGGAGGCTGAAGAGACAAAAGTCTCCTCAGCACCGCGTAGCACTTTGAAAGCTTCGTGGGAAAGCCGCTCTGGCTCATAAAACCACCAGCAGAAGATGTGCGTATCCAGCAGGAGTCGCATTACCGCCCCTCAAACTGCGCCAGAAGCTCGTCTGGTAGCGGGGCATCGAAGTCCTCCGCGATCCAGCCCTTTCCTTTGAGTGCACCAAGTCCAGTGAGGCGCTTTTTCTTTCTGAGACTGGTCAAACGTGCCATGGGGATTCCCGCGCGCGCGATTACTACGTCTGTTCCAGAAGAGGCCAGATCGACGAGTTTGGAGAGCTGCGTCTTGGCTTCATAGATGTTGACGGTCGGCATGGGGACCTCCAGACTTGACCAAGTCTAGTCTACTCCGGTTGCAGACGGCTAAAACAGAGTTTTCGCGGAGATTGTCGCGCGGGCAAAGAGGTAATCCCGCCGGATTCTACCGTCGTACCTCCATCCTGCGATGTTGGCGATCGATGGTGTCAGTTACCGCAGTGATGTCAATCTTTACCTTTTCCCGGCCTGCAAACCAGCAGATCAGCTCCCGGTAGTCTTATCCGGGCTCGGGTTTTCTGAGTCCATCCCCAAAAAGGCGGTCAGTCCTTCAATTCCGATCTTCTTCAAAGAGGGAGTCGTCCATGGCATCTTCAAATCAGAAACGCACTCTTGCCCACGTTCCATTACTCTTGCCTCCAATCGATACGAACTCTAATAGATACCGATGTTCCAAGTGCACGAAAGCTATCACGAGCCAGCGCGATTTGCAAGCACTCTGTACAAAAATATTTCTTTTTCAAAGAGGTAGACTTAGGGTGGTCTTACTGCCTTCCTCCCGCGCGGAAGTCGGCCAGTATCTTCAAATAGGCTTTGGCGGTGGCGGTGATGGTTTCGGGGTGGCCGGCATCGACGGCGGCCAGGTTGACCAGATCGCTGCCCACGCCCAGGGCGCGCGCGCCGGCCTGCAAAAAGCTCTCCGCGGTCTGCACCGTGACGCCGCCGGTGGGAATCAGCTTCAGGCGCGGGAAGGGCGCCAGCAGCGCCTTCAAGTACGGCGCTCCGCCCATCGCCGAGCAGGGAAAGATCTTGACGTAATCCGCTCCCGCGCGCCATGCGGTAATGACTTCGGTTGGAGTCAGAGAGCCGGGAATCGAGAGCTTGCCCAACTGCTTGGTGCGCTCGACGACGTCGGGGTGGAAGCTGGGGCTGACGACGAACTCCGCGCCGGCCTCGATGGTGGCCTCAGCCTCGTCGGCGGTGGTCACAGTGCCGGAACCGAGCAAGAGATTCTCTCCGTATTCCTTTTTGAGCGCCTGGATGACGCCGACGGCGCCCGGCACCGTGAGGGTGACCTCGACGACGGTGACGCCGCCGGCAATCATGGCCTCGACAATGGTCAGCGCCTGCTTTTCATTTTTGGCGCGCAGCACCGGGATCAGTCCCACGCGCTCCAGGGTCTCTTGTACGGTTTCTTGCATCTTTATCCTCATTCCCATGGGTTGCGAGCGGTCGCAAAACCATGGCCTTTCAGGCCGTGCCCTTTCAAAACATATCAAGAAGTCCAAATGCGATTTCCCGGGCGAAGAGGCGGCTCAATTCTGGTCGTCGCGGCGGTGCAGGGTGGGCTTGTCGTCGCCGCTGCTGTCTGTGCTTTTCGTACTGCTGGAATCGGAATCGCTCTTGTCGTCGGGGTTATTGCTGGCGCGGCGCAGGGAGGGCTTCTGGCCGCCCTTGGAGTCGGTCAGGCGGCGCTTGTTCTCGATGCGCGCCAGCCGCGCCTTGATGTCGTCAAACTCTGAGGTGGTCACGGTGTACTCGTCGCGGGCCGGCAGAATGCGGGCGATCTCCTCCTGCGAGTGCAGGATGCGGTCGGGGGTCTGGGGGTGGTCGCTGAAGGCCTTGCTGACCATCCCCGGCTTGCGTTTCTCCAGCGCCTGTATCTTCTCGAAGAAGCTGATGAAGGCCTGGGGATCGTAGCCGGCGCGATACATGTACTGCACACCCAGGTAGTCGGCCTGGGCCTCGAAGTCGCGGGAGAACTTCAAGAAAGCCATCGGGATGAACAGTTGCGAACCCTCGTAGATGCCGTAGCCGGTCCAGCCGCCCACCAAGATCATCACAGGGATCATGCCGATCTGCGTGTAATCCCCGCGGGTCATCTCGCGCACCGCGTGGTGGGCGCAGACGTGGGCCGTTTCGTGGGCCATCACACCGGCCAGCTCCGCCTCTTCGTCGGCGTTGAGAATCAGGCCGGAGTTGACGTAGAAGAATCCGCCCGGCAGCGCCATGGCGTTGATCTCGTCCGAATCGATCACCTTGATGGTGA
>CAZBPD010000060.1:0-22280 GCA_964493705.1 uncultured Occallatibacter sp. | reverse complement strand
GGGTTGTAGCTGTTCTGGATGTTTTTGAGCAGCTCGCGGTAGTCGCAAAAGAGGCCGCGAACGCCGCGCTCGCGCACCAGCCGCTGCAAGACCCCCACCGCCAGATGGGTTTTGCCCACCCCAATCGATCCGGTAAAGAGCAGACCTTTGCCGCCCGTGTCTACCGGGTAGGAATCGACGAATTTGCGGGCAGTCAGGAGCCCTTCGCCCAGCGAGCGGTGCGCGCCGTGATAGATCTCGTAGGCGTCGAGCGAGCAGTCGCGGTAACGGTCGGGAATGTGCGCGGCAGCCACGCGCCGTCCCTCGCGGGCCAACTCCTGACACTCGCAGGGGCGCGAGACCCACAGTCCCGCGTCGTTCATCACCCGGACCAGACCTACACCATCGCAAATCGTGCAAACACTCATCGCTTTCCAGAGTAGCGCATGAAGGCAGGGGTTAGGGGCTAGGGATTAGGGGTTAGTAATCAGTTGCCAGCGATCCGCGGTCTGCTGCGTTGGCCAGCCTGCGGGGCGATTGCCTACAATCGAAGGCGGTGCGGTGAAGTTTTCGGCCTTTGCATCGGGAAGATCGAGCCTGAAGGGGAGCGGCGTGAAAAGAGACCTGAAGAATCTGCTGTGTTGTCTGGTGGTTGCGGTGTGCGGCCTGGGCGCTGGGATGGGATTGCGGGCGCAGACGGCTGTTCCTGCGAATGCACCGGAAGTAAAAGCACCCACGGCGCCGCCGCCCTGCGCGCCCGTCGCTCCGGTTAAGAATGATTATTGGCAGAAGCACGACGACCAGGTGCTGCACGATTTCGGCTGGCTGGCGAAGTTCAAGGAGGCGGATTTGGCATTGGCAGCGCCGGCGGCGGGCGAAAACCGCGTGGTCTTCATGGGCGACTCGATCACCGAGGGCTGGCATTTTACCGGCGCGGAGGGATGGTTCAACGGCAAGCCCTACGTGAATCGCGGCATCAGCGGGCAGACCTCGCCGCAGATGCTGGTGCGCTTTCGCCAGGACGTGATCGCATTGCAGCCCAAGGTGGTGGTGATCCTGGCCGGCACCAACGATATCGCCGGCAATACCGGCCCCATGACCCTGGAGCAGACCGAAGACAACCTGGCCTCGATGGCCGAACTGGCCGCCGCCCACCACATCCGCGTGGTGCTCTGCTCGGTGCTGCCCGCCTTCGACTTCCCCTGGAAGCCGGGTCTCGATCCTGCGCCAAAGATTCTCCAGATCAACGCCTGGATCAAGAACTACGCGGCGCAGAAGGGCTTCGTCTTCGTAGACTTCCATACCGCCATGAAAGACGGCCGCGACGGCCTGCCCGCCACGTTGAGCCACGACGGCGTACACCCCCTGCCCGCCGGCTACGCGGTGATGACTCCGCTGGTCGAGGCGGGAATCGCTCAAGCGCTGGCGAGATAGCGGTGCGAGCGGGGTTGGCGGAGTTAGCGGGGTTGGCGGAGTTAGCGGGGTTGGCGGAGTTAGCGGGGTTAGCCCGATAGCAAGTCAGCAAGTGAGCGAATCAGCATGTGACCGAATCGAAGGAACAGCTATGAAAAGGGCTGTAAAGAAACTGGAGATGTGAATGAGTTTGCGGGAGATGACCACCTGGCTCTTTGGCCTGGGATTGATGGGCAATGCACTGCTCTTTGTGCCGCAAGCCGCTGCGGTGTGGCGCAAGAAGACCGACCAGGGCGTCTCGCTGGTCACCTTCGGCGGCTTCTGCCTGTTGCAGATCGTCAGCGTGATTCACGGCCTCTACGAACACGATGTGGCCATGGTGCTGGGCATGGGCGCCAGCTTTCTGACCTGCGGCGCGGTCACCGCACTGACCATCTTCTTCCGTGTGAAAAGGCTGCGGGCAATCTGAGGCCGAATAGAGTATGAAAAAGGCCCCGGCTGCTCACCGGGGCCTTTTCACTGTTCTGCGGATCTTATCCCAGAAACATCCCGGCAATCGAGGCGGAGATCAGGTTGGCCATGGTGCCGGCGAGCATGGCGCGGACGCCTAATTTGGCCAGATCGTTGCGGCGTTCGGGAACCAATGCGCCGATCCCGCCGATCTGCATGCCGATGGAGCCGAGGTTGGCGAATCCGCATAGAGCAAATGTAGCGATGGTAAAAGACCGCGGAGCCAGAACCGCCTTTTGCGCGCCCAGCGCGATGTAGGCGATGAACTCGTTCAGCGCCATGCGCGTGCCCAGCAGGTTGCCGATGGCGCCGCAATCGTGCCACGGCACTCCGATCAGCCAGGCCACGGGAGCAAAGACAAAGCCCAGAATCTGTCCCAGCGAGCCGGGAACCCAGTGCATGTAGGCCAGCGAGTGTGTCCAGCCCAACATGCTGTCCAGCAGGGCCACCAGGGCCAGGAAGCTGATCAGCATGATGCCCACGTTCATGGCCAGCTTGCCGCCGTCGATGGTGCCGCGGGCGATGGCCCCGATCAGGTTCTCTTCCTTGTGCTGTTCGTCCTTGGGGATGACCACGCGGCCCTCGGTGGCGGGCGTTTCGGTCTCGGGAACCAGCATCTTGGCCATCAGAATGGTGCCCGGCGAGGTCATGATCACCGCCGAGAGCAAGTGGCGGGCCTCGATGCCCTGAGCGATATACGCCGCCATGATGCCGCCGGAGACGTGGGCCATGCCGCTGGTCATGATGGTCATCAACTCGCTGCGTGTCGCGCCCTTAAGGAAGGGACGGATGGTCAGCGGGGCTTCGGTCTGGCCCATAAAGATCGAAGCCGCCACATTCATGCTCTCCGCGCCCGAGATGCGCATGGTCTTGAGCATTACCCAGGCCATGCCGCGGATCAGGATCTGCATCAAGCCGATGTGATAGAGCACGGCGAAAAAGGCAGAGATGAAGATGATGGTGGGCAGGACTTGAAAGGCAAAGATCGACCCTAAGGATGTGTTGGGGGTGCCAAGAGCGCCAAAGAGCACCTTGGTTCCCGCCGCCGTGCACCCGAGCATACTGTTGACCACGCCTCCGGCAAAGCTCATCGCCTGCTGGCCGAAGCTGAAGCGCAGCACCAGAAAGGCAAAGGTGAATTGCAGGCCCAGTCCCCAGAAGACGGTGCGCCAGCGGATCTGCTTGCGGTTGGTCGAGCCCAGATAAGCCGCCAACAGGACGGCAAGAATGCCAAGAACTCCGGTGAAACGGTCCAAGAGGTGCTCCTAAAATCAGTGGTCAGTTGTCAGTAAACAGCGGACGTTGGACAGCGGACAGCGGACAGCTAACGATGGTCAATGACCGCGGCGATACAATTCAAAGAAGCTCCGCGTGATTCCTATAGTGCTTGAAACCGCACAGCACATGATCGAAAAGACAGCTTCAAATCCAGTTCGCTAAACTCGCCATTCTCTCATTGCCCGCCATAATCTCGCCACAGTTCGTTGTACTGATCACTGACCACCGATCACTGGCCACTGCTTTTCAGATGCGCTTCGGCGCTCTGGCGGGTGAAGATGCGGCTGACCAGTGGCACTGCGTGCGGCGGCGTTTGGGAAAACAAGATGGCGCGTTGCAGCATCTCGATGGGCTCTGCCAATAAGCCATGGTGGGTGGCGTAGACAGTGGCCAGCGGCTGGCCTGCTTCAACGAAAGAACCGCGACGGGCGTGGAAGTCGATGCCGGCATGGGGATCGACGGGCTCTCCGGCCTTTTCGCGCCCCGCGCCGGTGCGCTGCACGGCCCAGCCCAGGGTGGTGGTGTTCATCGAGGCGATGTAGCCGCTCCGTCTGGCCGTCACGATCTGGGTCGCGCCGGGCTGGTGAAACGCCGCTGGTTGCTCAAAGACGCTGAGGTCGCCGCCCTGAGCCCCGACCATAGCCAGGAAGCAGCGCAGGGCGGAACCGTCGTCGAGCGCGGCCTCGGCGCGGACGAATCCGGCCTCCGGCGTTGCGGCCTGGCCGCCAAGGTGGATCATCCATCCGGCTAAGATCAGAGAAAGCTGACGCAGGTCCTCACTTTGAATAGGGCATTGGCCGCGCAGCAACTCCAGGCATTCCATCAGCTCGATCCAGTTGCCGGCGGCGTGGCCCAGCGGTTGGTTCATATCGGTGAGCAGGGCGACGGTGCGGGTCCCGGCGGCCTCGGCGGTGGCGACCATGAGGGCGGCAAGGAATTCGCCGTCCGCGCCCTGGCGCAGAAAAGCGCCGGAGCCGGTCTTCACATCCAGCACCAGGGCATCGAGGCCGGCGGCCAGCTTTTTGCTCAAGATGGAGGAGCAGATCAGGCTGGGATGCTCGACCGTGCCGGTGCGGTCGCGCAGGGCATAAAGAATGCGGTCGGCGGGAACCAGCTCCGGGGTCTGGCCGATGATCGAAGCGCCGCAGCGCAGCAGCACCGACTCAAACTCTGCCAGCGAGAGCTGGGTGCGGTAGCCGGGGATGGACTCCAATTTATCGAGTGTTCCGCCGGTGTGGCCCAGGGCGCGGCCGCTGATCATGGGCACGGCCAGGCCGCAGGCGGCGGCGATGGGAGCGACGAGAAAACTGGTCTTATCGCCAACGCCGCCGGTGGAATGCTTGTCGACCGTGCTCTTGCCCAGGCGGGAGGGGTCGAATTTCGCCCCAGAATCGCGCATGGCCAGGGTCAGGGCGCGGGTTTCGTCCAGCGAGAGACCGCGCAGAAAGGCGGCCATGAGAAAGGCGGAGAGCTGCTCCAGCGGGATCGATCCATCCGCCGCCCCGGCGACCAGAAAGGCGATCTCGCGCTCGTCCAACGTGCCACCCTCGCGTTTGCTGTGGATGATGTCGATGGTGCGCAGGGGAGCGAGCGGGGGAACGAACATGCGAAGAGACCTCGGAATCAATGGTCCAGATTAAACCAAGATAGGGTGAGGTGGTAAGGGGAGGGTGAATAAGCGCGGGCCGAATCCTCGATTGACGTGGCGCGTCAATCTTGCCATAGTGGTGCATGACTGGTTTGGGGCAGAGAGCGGCTCCGTCCAAATACCGCGACAAACGCACCGAGCGCTTTGCGGCTGGAGAATGGGTGCGGGAGTTCCAAGCCTTTCGGGAACAGGCGGAGCGACGTCTGGATATTCTGGAGACGGCGATGAGCAGGAGGGACCTGATGGTGTTGCCCAGCAATCGCTTCGAAGCCTTGAGCGGGGAGCGCAAGGGGCAGTACAGCATCCGCATCAATGCGCAATGGCGGGTATGTTTCGAATGGCCTGAAGAGAGCGACAGGCCTTTCCACATCGAGATTGTCGATTACCACGTATAAGGAGACCGAAGATGGCGCGCGAACCGATCCACCCCGGCAGATTCCTGGCCGATGAACTGGAGGCTTTGGGCATGAGCGTGCCCCAAGTGGCGGAGGTGCTGCAGGTTCCGGCCAACCGCATTTATCAACTGCTCAAAGGGGAGCGGGCTCTGACCGCGGATACAGCCCTGCGCCTAAGTCAGTGGCTGGGCACTTCGGCGGAGATGTGGCTAAATCTACAGAAACTCTACGAATTGAGGTTGGCCGAGCAGAAGATGGGTGAAAAGATCCGCCAAACGATCCCGCGCCGGGAAGCGGCCCATGCGGCGTAAAGCGCATTATAGGAATCGGAACGGATGAGCCCACGCATTGCGTGGGCTTTTCCTCGCTGGGGCCTATTTCAGCTTCATCTCGAAGGCCAGGGGCAACAGCGCGGTGAAGGGCAGGGTGCGCGGGCCGTCGGCGGCGGGAAAGATCACTGGAGCATCGGGCAGGATGAACTCGGCCAGCATCTGGCGGCAGGCGCCGCAGGGAGGGCTGGGGGCGTCGTTGAGGTTGGCGACGGCGACGGCGGCGATGCGGATGTCTGGTCCGAATTGGGACACAGCGCGGACCAGCGCCGAGCGCTCGGCGCAGATGGTGAGACCGTAGCTGACGTTTTCCACATTGGTTCCGGTGACCACCTGGCCATCGGTAAGCAGCAGAGCGGCGCCGACGCGGAAGCCGGAATAGGGCGCATAGGCGTGCAGCGCCGCCTGGCCGGCCTGACGCGAAAGCGCCTCCAGAGAGGCGAAGGACGCGGGGTCCGGGCTCAGCTCGATTTGCGGGGCCGTTTTGGCATCGGTGGGCAGCATGAGCCTTGAGGCTAAAACATTTGCCTTGTTGATGTACACCGGGTGCGGTGATGGCAGGGTTGTTTCTGCTTGGGCAAAACCATTTGCGGAAGGAAGCCTTTTCGTAATCGCGGATTGGCTCAAGTTGGGAGTCATCTTACCGATATAGGGAAGAGTGCCCGCCGGAGCAGTGTGACAAACTACGGGTGCGTGGATGGTTGGATGCGATGGATGAGCTGACAAGGGAATTCCTGATCGAGAGCCAGGAGGGCCTGGACCGCATGGAGCGGTGCTTAACCGACCTGGAAGAGCGGCCTCAGGATACGGGCCTGCTGGCTGAGATCTTCCGATCGGTGCACACGATCAAGGGGACCACGGGATTTTTGGGCTTCAAGCGGCTGGAGAAGCTGGCGCACGCCGGCGAAAACCTGCTGGGATTGTTGCGCGAGGGCAAGCTGACCGCGGACACTCCCACAACGACGGGACTGTTGCAACTGCTCGACGGCCTGCGTTCGATTCTGAAGACCATCGAGGCGGAGGACAGCGAGGGAATAGGCGAGGATGGCGAGTTGATCGCGCAACTCGAAGCCCTGCAGACGCCGGGCAAGGTCAAGCCGCCCGCGCCGCCCAAAGCGGATACGCCGGAACCCAAGTTTGAAGCGCCGCCGGTGAGCGCGCCGTCGGCCGTGGTGGTTCAGCAGCCGGCGCCGGTAGCGCCCGCTCCCGTGGCGGAGACGGTGGCTGTGGCTGCTCCGGCTCCGGTGGCCGCCAGGGTTGCCTCGGATGCCGAAAGGGTTGCGGCCGAAGCCGAAACCGATGCCGGCAAGCCTCGCGTGGCCACAACCGCCGCCGCGGAGAGCACCCTGCGCGTCGATGTGACGCTGCTCAACCGGATGATGAATCTGGTGGGCGAACTGGTGCTGACCCGCAATCAGGTTTTGCAGGCTACCGCCGCCGATCCCAATATGACGCTGTTGTCGCGCCGCCTGGATATGGTGACGGCCGATCTGCGCGAGTCGGTGATGAAGGCCCGCATGCAGCCGGTCTCGAATATCTTCTCCAAGATGCCGCGCATCGTCCGCGACCTTTCTCAGGCGCTGGGCCGCAAGGTGCGGCTGCAGGTGGAAGGCCAGGATACAGAGCTGGACAAGAGCCTGCTGGAGGCCATCAAGGACCCATTGACGCACGCCGTGCGCAATTCCCTCGATCATGGCATCGAGCCGCCCGATGTGCGTCTGGCAGCGGGCAAGGACGCCGAGGGGACGCTGAAACTGCGCGCCGCCCAGGAGGGCAGCCACGTCCTGATCGAAGTCAGCGACGATGGCGCCGGCATCTCGGTCGAGAAGGTGCGCGCCAAAGCCGTCGAGCGGGGCTTGATCAGCGCCGACCGGGCCGCCAGTCTGGCGGAACGGGAGTTGCTGCAACTGATCTTCTTGCCCGGCTTCTCCACGGCTGCCGCGGTGACCAACGTGAGCGGGCGCGGCGTGGGTATGGATGTGGTCCGCACCAACGTCGAGAAGATCGGCGGCAAGGTCGAAATCGACTCGCGGACCGGCAAGGGAACCACGCTGCGTATGCGCATTCCGTTGACCCTGGCCATTATTCCCGCGCTGATCGTACGCAGTGTGGGGCAGAGCTTCGCCCTACCCCAGGGAGCGCTCTCGGAACTGGTGCATGTGCCGCCCAGCCAGGCGGCCGAGGCCATCGAATGGATCGAGGACGCGCCGCTCTACCGGCTGCGCGGCAAGCTGCTGCCGCTGGTCTTTTTGGACAAACTGCTGATGCCCGGCGGGGAGCATAAGTTCGCCACCGAGCGGGACAACTTTATCGCCGTGCTCGACGCCGATGGACGGCGCTTTGGCCTGGTGGTGGATGGACTAGCCGATCCCGAAGAGATCGTGGTCAAGCCGCTCAGCGCCGTGCTCAAAGACATTGGCCTTTATTCCGGCGCAACGGTGCTGGGCAACGCCGATCTGGCCCTGATTCTGGACCCCGGCTCGATCGCCCAGAAGGCGGGCGTCAATATGACCGCAGAAGAAGAAGCGGCGCACAAGGCCGGTGCGGAGACCGAGGCCGATGTGGCCAAGTCGATGGAATATCTGCTGGTCGAGGCGGCCGAACGGCAGGCGGCGGTGCCCCTGGCCGACGTGCTGCGCATCGAGCAATTGAAGGTCAAGCGCATCGAATACATCGGCTACCGGCCGGTGCTCAACTTCGAAGGGCAGTTGCTGCCCATCGAGGATTCGGGCGGCGTGCTGGCGGCGGTGCAGGGCGATCCCGAGGCGCAGATCATCGTGGTGGTCTGCCGCGAGGGCAATCGACATGTGGGCATTGCGGTTTCGCATGTGCTGGATGTGGCGGCGGGCGGCGATCTCTTCGAGGCCGGCACCAACCTGCGCACCAGCGGCGTGACCCTGTTGAAGAATCGCGTCACCGGCGTGGTCGATCTGGGAGGCGTGCCCCCGCTGCCCCCCGAGGCCAACGCCCCTAACGATTGGAACCAGTTGACGGAGACAACGGCATGAGTACAGCCATGACGACTACAGCGGCAGGCGCGGTGGTACCGCGCAAAGACAAGGCGGCAGCAACGGCGTCTTTGGTTGAGATGTGTTCGGTGCGCCTGGGCCAGACTCTGTTCGGGGTGCCGATCAGCCACATCCTGGAGATTGTGGGCGGGGCGCGTCCGCAGCCGGTGCCGCTGGCGCCCAGCTTTGTGGGCGGCCTGGTGCACTACCGCGGCGACGTGCTCACCACCGTGAGCCTGCGCCAGTTGCTGGGCATGCCGCCCAAAGAGGGCACCCAGGACATTCTCGTCCTGGAGAGCAAAGGCGGCTGTTTCGGTTTGCTGGTGGATTCGGTGGGAGAGGTCATGACCGTCTCCTCGGCCGACCACGAGCCCAATCCCTCGATCCTCGATGAGCGGCGTCGCGCCTTGTTTGCCGGCGCCTATAAGTTGAAGGGCAGTTTGATGGTGATGCTCGATCCGGAGCGTCTCGATCCCATGCGATTAGGGCAGAATTTTGCTGCATAAAGAGCGTGAAATTAAGCGGAAGACCCGCTGGAGGTTACCATGCGTGCACTGATTGTCGACGATTCCCGCTTCGTGAGGGGCTATTTACGCGGCCTGCTCGAAGAGAAGGAGATCGAGTGCGAAGAGGCGGCCGACGGCCAGGCCGGAATCGACCAACTGCATGGCAACGGGCCTTTCGACCTGGCGCTGGTGGATTGGAATATGCCGGTGATGAACGGCCTGGACATGCTGAAGACGCTGCGCGCAGAAGGCTATAACGACATCAAGGTCATGATGGTGACCACCGAGGCGGAAAACGACTTCATTCTGCGTGCCCTGGATGCAGGAGCAGACGAATACCTGATGAAGCCCTTTGACGACGAGGCGCTGACCGAGAAGCTGGCCATGTTGGGTCTGGTGGAGGTCTGAGCGATGACAGCCGGTCGCCGGACCCGGATTTTGATAGTGGACGACTCGGCTGTGATGCGCAGCCTGGTAAGGTCGGTGGTGTGTTCGGATCCCACGATGGAGGTCGTGGGCACGGCCGGGGACGGAGAGTCGGCGCTCGGGGCCATGCAATCCCTGCGCCCCGATCTGGTTCTGCTGGATGTCGAAATGCCGGTGATGGACGGCGTGGTCACGCTGCGCAAAATGCGCGAGCGCAGCTTCAAGATGCCCGTCATCATGTGCAGTTCCCTCACCCAGCGCGGCGCCAAGGTGACCATCGAGGCGCTGGCCAATGGGGCGTCGGATTACGTGGCCAAGCCCACCGGGCAAGCGGGACGCGAGGCAGCCATGAAGGCGCTGATCGCGGATCTGATCCCCAAAATCAAGGCCCTCACCAGCCAGCAGCAGCCGGTTCCGCCGCCCAGCGTCTTTTCCGGCGGTCCAGCGATGCCGCGTCCATCGGTGCTTCTGCCCATGGCGCCGCCGCCCAAGGCGCAGCCTGTCACCGGAGTTCCAACGGTACTGACGATTGGCGTCTCCACCGGCGGTCCGGCGGCGCTGGATATTCTTCTCCCCCTGCTGCCGGCCAGTTTTCCCCTGCCGGTGATGATTGTGCAGCATATGCCGGAACTGTTTACCAAACTTTTTGCCGAACGCCTGAATGGCCGCTGCCCGCTCAATGTGCGCGAGGCCGCGGAGGGCGATCCGGTACGCGTCGGAACGATCTACATCGCCAAGGGAAACTGGCACATGGAAGTTCTGGCCGCTGCGCGCCACGGGATGCCGGCAACGCTCCATCTGACGCAAGGCCCCATGGAGAATCATTGCCGTCCCGCCGTGGACGTTCTCTTTCGCACCGCCGCGGCCATCTGGGGCTCGGGCGTGTTGGGCGTGGTGATGACCGGGATGGGCTCGGACGGCATGTTGGGTAGCCGTGTCATCCGCGAGCAAGGCGGAACGATTCTGGCCCAGGATCAGGCCAGCAGCGCGGTGTGGGGCATGCCGGGCGCCGTCACCAATGCCGGGTTGGCGCACAAGGTGTTGCCGCTCACCGCACTTGGACCTGAAATTCTTCGGCTTGCCAGCCGTTCCCACAGCGAAGCCCGTGAGCTTCGAGAATCGGTGGTCTAGCCATGCAGTTGACGACCGCGAATGTCGATTATGGGTATCTTCGCCAGCTCGTATTTGGCCTCTCGCAGAACGTGCTCGACCCCTCGCGCGACTATCTTTTTGAGACGCGCCTCTCCAAACTCCTGCGCAACCAAGGGCTGACCCACCTGGAAGAACTGGTGCAACTGCTCAAGATGCGCAAGAATCAGCAACTCGAGCGGGCCATCGCCGAGGCGATGACCATCAACGAAACCAGTTTCTTCCGCGATGGCCGTCCCTTCGAACTGCTGCGCACCGAATTGCTGCCCAAGCTGATCGAATCGCGCCGCAACATGCGCTCGCTGCGCTTCTGGAGTGCCGCCTGCTCCACCGGCCAGGAGGGCTACAGCATCGGGATGATGATGCAGGAGCACTTCCCCATGCTCATCGGCTGGAACATCCGCATCGAGGGCACCGACATCTGCAACGAGGTGGTGCAGCGCGCCCAGGCCGGCGTCTACCACCGCATCGAGATCAACCGCGGCTTGCCGGCGCGCTTCGTGGTGCGTTACTTCGACCACCAGGGTGAGGATTGGACGATCAAACAGGAAATCAAGCAGATGTGCAACTTCCGCCAGGCCAATTTGTGCCTGCCGACGTTGCCCTTCAGCCGCGCCGATGATCGCTTCGACGTGATCTTCCTGCGCAACGTGATGCTTTACTTCTCCCAGGAAACACGTAAAGTGCTGCTGGCGGGAATACAAAAGGTGCTGGCGCCGGACGGCATTCTCTTTCTGGGTTCGAGCGAACAACCCGCCGACCCTAGCATCTGGACCCCGGTGCTGGCCGGCGGCACCTGCTACTTCAAGCCCAAGCTGCCGTAGCCGGCCCGGCAAGACGAAAGGCCGGTACGGCGGCAAGGCGGCCAAAAGCCGCTGGGCCGATCGAGCTTTACTCCACCCCGCAGTGCGGGTTGGGGATGAAGGACAGATTTTTGGCGGTCTGATTTTGCTTTGGCCCACGGAAAGGCCAGAGGAAAATGGGCCGCCATTTTTTTGCCCGTCGCAAAGGCTGAAACGAATCAATCCCCGGCCAGCAGCGCCGCGACCGCCTCATGCAGCCGGGCGGTGATTGCCGCTTCGCTCTCCGCGGCGGCAAAGCGAATGGGCAAACCGACGCGAACCTCGATCTTTCCCGAACGGAACCAGGGACGCTGGCCGGACTTCAACTCGCCCAGGCCGCGCAGGGCCACGGGCAGGACCATTGCTCCGCATTGCCTGGCCAGCAGCCCGATTCCGGGGCGGAAACGGGCCAGTTCGCCGGCCGCCGAGCGGGTGCCTTCGGGGAAGACAAGCACATTCATGCCGCGGTCCATGGCCCGGCCGGCGTGAACAAAGCTGCGCTGGAAGTCGCGCCGCCGGGGCAGAGGAAAAACATTGAAGAGAGCCGTCAGCAACAGGTAAACCAGCGGTCCGGTCAGCATGAAACGGCCCCGTCCGCCCTCCGGGTTGCGGAAGTGGCGATAATCGTCGAGCATCTCGCCGCTCATGGCCGCAGCCAGGTTGCGGCGCAGGTGGGGGGGCAAGGCGTACTCGATGAGCGGTCCGTCGTAAGCAGTGATGTGGTTGGCGACGATCAGCATTGGCTCACCACTGGGCGGCAGATCCGGCGCGACAACGCGGGGATGGGCCAGCAGCCAGACCAGCGGACGCATCGCCGCCTCGATAAAGGCCACCCGCAGCCAGCGCACCGGCCGCAGCCAGGGCCAGCGCGGGTACAGATGGGCAGATTCTTCCTTTTCAACGCGGGTGGTTTCAGGCAAGGATCTGTCGCCCTGAGCGGAAGTGGACGCAAAATCGGGTTGGTTCCCGGCCAAAGCCGTTGAAGAATCTGCGTCTCCCTCTGAATTCTGGGGCAAGTGCAGGTGAAGTGCGGAGTTGGGCGGAGACGCACTGTGCACTGCCGGGCGCGGGCTGCTGGCCTCCGCGATCAGCGCGCGCAGTTCTCCCAGCGTCTGAATGCGGTCGAGGAAGCCGACGCCGGCAGCCAGACCCAGACGCTCCTCCAGAGCGGCGGCCAGTTGCACCCGGCCCAGGCTGTCGAGAAACAGATCTTCGCTGAGGCGCAATTCGTCGCCGATGCCGGGCGGCGTTTCGCCGGCGATCTGGGCGATCAGCGTCAATAGCCAATCGGTCGAGGCGGCGGGGGGAAGCGCTCCGGTGATCTTGGCGGCGGCTTGCATACCGGCCAGCCACTCCGCCACGGCCTTGCGGCGGACCTTGCCGGTGGAGGTGCGGGGCAGGTCGGGATCGGGCCAGAGCACCCACCGGCGCAGGCGCTGGAACTCGGCCACCTGGGCGTTGGCCCCTTCGACGGCCGCCGCAGCCTGCTCGGCGGGGCCGCGCATGGCCAGCACGGCGCAGGCTTCAGGTCCGGAGGCGGTCTCCATGGGAACCACCGCGCAAGCGGCCACGCCGGTTTGGACTTCGAGTGCGGCCTCCAGGTCTTCGGGATGCAGATTGACGCCGGCGGCGGTGACGATGACCTCGCTCTTGCGCCCGAGAAAGCGCAGATCGCCGGAATCCTGCTTCTGCGCCAGGTCGCCGGTGGCCAGCCAGGCGTCTGGCCTTTGATGGATCGCCCCTTCCGACCATGTAGCAGCCGAGATCATCGGTCCCCGCACCAACACCTCGCCGTCCTGCCCCAGCTTGACCTCGCGCCCCGGCAGCGGCTTGCCGATAGCCCCGCGCGCCACATGAAAAGGATGGTTGAGAGTAATCAGGGCGGTTGTTTCGGTCATTCCGTAGCCCTGAACCACGACGAATCCCAGCGCGTTCCAGAACTCCTCAAGCGAGCCGGTCAGCGCCCCGCCGCCGGAGATCAGCGCCCAGAACTTCAGGCCGAAATCGCGGTGAATGCGGCGGAAACGCCACCAGCGCTGGTGGGCCTTGAGGCCTTTCGAAGCAGCAAGCCGTGCCGCCAAATCGGGGTAGACCGTCTCCAGGTGGCTCTTCAGCAGCCCATGAACCCGCGGCACGGCGGCCAGCACCGAAATGCGCTCGTCGTGGATGGTATCGATCAGGCGCGAGGCTACCAGGCGGCTTTCGAAGTGGACTTGGGCGGCAAAGATGGGCGGAACCCACAGCCCCATGGTCTGGCCAAAAACGTGGCTCAGCGGCAGGGTGTGCAGAAAACGCAGCGGATGGAAGGGTCGCTCGTAGCGCAGATAGGGCTGCGCTCCCTGCTCGATGGGAGCAACGCTGCTGAGCACATTGCCGTGGGTCAGCACCACGCCCTTGGGATCGCCCGTGGTTCCGCTGGTAAAGAGAATCTGCAGTGGAGTTTCGTGCGAAAGCCCGGCGACGGGGCCGGCCTCTTCGGCGGGCAGAGCCTCGCTCCACCGCTCGAAGGTCAGACGGGGGAAATCGAGCGCGGAGGGCAGTTGCCCCAAAAGCAGCTCGTCGCCCACGATCAGCTTGGGACGCACATCGGCGGCCACGCGGGCGGCGAAATCGGCGGTTCCGTAGGCATCGAGGGGGACGCCCAGAACGCCGCGCAGGATGCAGCCGTAAAAGGCGGCGATCCACTCGGCGCTGTTTTCGGCCCAGAGCAGGACGCGGTCGCCGGGGCCGATGCCGCGCCGCTCCAGCAGGGCGGCAAAACGCCCGGCAAGCTGCGCGATCTGGGCGTAGCTGGATTCGTTGCGCCGGTAGCCGCGATGGCGCACCACGGCAATCTGCTTGCCGTAGTTGCGGAAGTCGTCGAGAAGTGTAGCCAGGTGGTCGCGCATTAAGATTCCATCAAACGAAGATCGTAATTGAAAAGGCCCAAACTCTGGGATCGGTTTAAGTATATGTCGAATTATATGGGTGAAATATTTCAGCGATTGGTCGAATCATGGAGAAAGATCTCAACACGATCCGTTGTCCAGGTTGCTATGCCAACGCCAAAAAAATCCGTATCTTCCGTCCAAAGGGGAGATCCCAGCAGGAGGACCGTAGCCAAAATTGGCCAATCTTCAAGATCGCGTCCGATTAGTCTGCGTTTAGCCGCGGATTCGAATGGGGTGTAGGCTTCCTTATCCACCTTCTCTACGATTCGCCCCATAATTGCAAAAGTATCGTATGCCTCAGAAATGGAAAACCCCCTGCGAAGGAGGATGGTGGGGAGATGTTCTTCGGCTTCGGCGAACGCAGCATCGGGGGCAAAGAACTGAATCTCCGAACCGTAACGGAAAAGCAGCGGGATGACCCGCCGCCCCAGAACGCCACGGATCAAGATGTTGGCGTCCAGAACGATCATTCAACTCCTCGTCCGCCGCTTCTTTCGGAGGGATTCAAACTCGTCTGCCAGTTCCTCTTCGCCGGCTCCCGAGATGGCCAAAAGCTGTGCCATACGCTCTCCGGCGCGGCGCAAGGCCTCCAGATCGGCCTCGTTGGGGCGGCGCTGAGTGGGTACATAGAAACCGATCGTTTGTCCGTGGCGGGTGATAGCGACGGGGTTTGGCGACTCCAGAAAGCCAGAGAGTTTTTCGCGAAATTCCCGGATTCCAACTCTCTCGGCTTGCATGGTGGAGCCTCCAATGCGTACGCAATGATAGCACAAGTCTAAATCGCAAGGAGTGCTCTTGCGCCTAATACTACATCTTTATATCCTCTGGATCGCGAAGAACTGGAGAAGAACCGCGCCTAAAGCCGCCTACGTTTGGCGCATTTTTTAGTGGCCTGAAGGCCACTGCCTCCTCCGCGCCACGATTTACAACTGTAATACCAAGTAGCAGTATAAAACCCCACCCTAGCCGCAAAAACAAGAAGGCGGCGAGGGTGGGGCACCCAGTTGGAATGAGGGTAGTCCGCTATTTTTTCCCAAAGCCGAAGATCTTTTGCAGGACGTTTTTGTGATCGGCGGGGTGGTCGCAGGTCTCGAAGGGGGCGGTGCCGTCGAGGAAGGCCTCGGGCAGCGCGTCGGGGCAGGAGTCGTCGCTGAGCAGGTTGCTGACCTTGTCGATGGCGACAACTTCGACGCCTTCGGGCGGAACGAACTCGTTCGTATCGGAGTACTGCGGCAGTTGGACGGCCTTCTTCATGAAGGCGGCCCAGATGGGAGCGGCGGCGTCCGCACCCTGGATCTTGACGTCGGTATAGTCGTCGTTACCCACCCAGACGATGCACAGCAGGTTGCTGGTGAAGCCGGCGAACCAGGCGTCGTGGCTGGTGCCGGTTTTGCCCGCGGCGGGCGAGATAAAGCCCATATTGCGCACACCGGCGCCGGTTCCCACGCCGCGCAGCACGTTCTCCATCATGGCGGTGGTGAGAAAGGCGACGCGCGGGTCGAGCACCTGTTTGCTGGTGGGCGAGTAGTCGGCGATGACGTCGCCGTTGATCGAGCGCACGCTGGCCAGCATCCATGGATCGATGTGCAGGCCGTTGTTGGCGAAGATGGTGTAGGCGCCGGCCATGTCGAGAGGCGTGGCGTCGTAGGAGCCGATGGCTACCGAAGGCGTGCCGCGGGCGTTCTTGATGCCGGCCTCGCGGGCCAGCGCGGCCACGCGGTCGAAGCCCACCATGGCGGCCAGTCCGATGGTGGCGTTGTTCAGCGAGCGCTGCAAGGCGAAGCTGGCCGGAATCTGCTCGTGATATTCGCCTTCGAAGTTGCGCGGGGTGTACTCCTGGCCGCCCACGTCGTAGGTGGTCTGCTCGTCGCTGAGCATGGTGAGGGGGCTGAAGACCTTGCTCTGGCCGGGCAGGATGGTTCCCTCGGCGGCGGTGGCGAAGGCCGTGGCGTAAACAAACGGCTTGAAAATCGACCCAGTGGGGCGCTTGGCCACGGCGTGATTCAACTGCGAGTTGCCGTAGCTGCGTCCGCCCACCAGCGCCAGCACCTGGCCGGTGTGGGGATTGAGCGCCACCAGCGCCACCTGCGGATAGCTGTAAGTCTCGCCCGGCTTGCGGTGGGCATGCAGGCGGTCTACGCGCACGTCGATGGCGTGCACCGTGGCGTCGACGGCCTCGGTGGCGGTGCGCTGCAAGTCGGGATCGAGCGAGGTGTAGATGCGCAGCCCCTCGATGTTGAAATCGCGGTCGCCCAGCTTCTGCTGAATCTGCTCATGGACCAGATCGACAAAGAAGGGCGCTTCGCTGGCGTCGACGCTGCCGGGAACGATGTGCAGCGGCTCATCCTTGGCGCGCTCGGCCATATCTTTAGTGATGGCGCCGGTCTCGACCATCGAGTCCAGCACCAAATTGCGGCGCTCGATGGCGCGGTCGGCGTGGCGAAAGGGATTCAGCCGGCTGGGGCTCTGAATGATGCCGGCCAGCATGGCGGTTTCGGCCAGATCGAGGTGATCGACATCCTTGCCGAAATAGGCCTGCGCGGCCTCGCCGAAGCCGTTAATCGAGAAGCTGCCGCGCTGCCCCAGGGGGACCTGATTGGCGTACATCTCGAAGATCTGCTGTTTGCTGAAGCGATGTTCGAGAATGATGCTGATGACCGCCTCGCGCAGCTTGCGCGAGACCGTCCGCTCGGGGGTAAGGAAGAAGCCGCGCGCCAGTTGCTGGGTCAGCGTCGAAGCGCCTTCGGTGTAGCGGTGGCGGCGGAAGACGTCGTTGCGCAGCGCGCCCAGAATGCGCACCACATCGATGCCGCTGTGCTCGAAGAAGCGGCGGTCTTCGATGGCCACCACAGCATGAACCAGATTCTGCGGAATCTCTTCGTAGGTGAGCAGGCGGCGCTTGGTGCGGTTGGCGTCGTCGCTCAGGCCGGTGATGAGCAGCGGTTCGAGTTCGTAGCTGGAGAGCGCCTGACCCTTTTCGTCGGCGATGGCCTCGACCACCCCGGCGCCGATGCGGATGGTGGCGCTGCCCTGCTCATGAAAGGACTGCGGGCCGGGGCGCACCGTAATCACCTGCACGCCTTCGCTGAAGGTGCCCAGTTGCGAAAGCTCCGAAGAGCCATCAGGGGTGTAGCCGGCTTCGCGCAACTCGTTGGCGATCAGATGCACGGAGAGCTTCTGGCCGGGGCGAACCTCGCGCGGCGCGGCATAGATCTTGGCGGTGTTGGCGAAGATGGGCTGCTTCAGCCGCTCGTCCACGATGTGCTGGTACTTGACGAAGAAAAATCCGGTGACGCAGACGAAGATCAGGGCCAGGGCGGCCGCGGTGATGAGCGCCGCACGCAACAGGAGCAACCTCCACGGTTGTTTGCGGGCCGAACCTGGAATCCTGATCTTCAATGCCATTGCTGCTCCTTTAAAATGCCAGCTTCTAGCTGCTAGCCTCTAGCTTTCTCTTCCGAGGAATCGGCTTCAGCCCCATCAACGCCCATTGTTCAACAGGAACGGGCTAACAGCTAGAAGCTAGAAGCTGAAAGCTGCACCAGCGCCTCTTCTGCAATGCGCGTCTTGAGCAGGTCCAGGACTTCATTCAACGCCACATCCTCGCTGCTGGCGGTGGCGCGCGTCACCAGTTCGACCTTGCCCTCCGCAACCTTCTTGCCCACGTTGATACGGTAGGGAATGCCGATCAGATCCGCGTCCTTGAATTTGACGCCGGCGCGCTCCTCGCGGTCATCCAGCAATACGTCGATACCGGCAGCGTCCAACTCCGCGGCCAGCGCCTCGCCGGCCTGAGCCAGCGCCGCGTCGCCCATATTGGTCACCGTTATCACTACGGTAAAGGGCGCGATGGCAGCCGTCAGCCAGAAGCCATTTTTGTCGTTGTTTTGCTCGATGGCCGAGGTGAGAATACGCTCGATGCCGATGCCGTAACTGCCCATGATCGGCGTCACTTCCTTGCCGTTCTCATCGAGCACCCGTGCGCCCATCGCCTCGGAATACTTGTAGCCCAGCTTGAAGATGTGGCCGATCTCGACCGCCTTGCCGACCAGCAACTGGCCGTTGCAGGCGGGCTTGGGGCAGCCTTCGCCCTCGTTCACGGTGCGGATGTCGGCCAGAAGGGTCCACTGGAAGTCGCGACCCGGCGTGACGTTGCGCAGGTGGTAGTCGAGCTTGTTGGCGCCGCAGACCATGTTGGCGCGGCCTTCGAGAGCCTTGTCCAAAACAACCGCCAAGCCTTCGCCCAGCGGCTTTGCTTCCGCCTTCAGCCCGACGGGTCCCAAATAGCCCGCAGGGCCGTTGAAGAACTGGGTCAGTTCCTCGGCCTGCATGGTGCGCAGCTCCGCCGCTCCCACCGCGCCGAAGAGTTTTGTTTCATTCACCTGGTGATCGCCGCGCAGGAAGGCCGCCACGGCGTGCCATGTGTCAGGCTTGCCGTCCTTGCCGCGTTTGAGAGCCATGTAGGCCACGCACTTGATGTCGTTGGCTTCGCTCATCTTGAGGAAGGCGGCGATGTCGGCGATGGCGCCCATGCCGGGGGTGTGGATCAGCTCCGGCTGGCCGTCGCCGGTCGGTTCCAGCTCGGCAACCGGGGCGAGCAGGGAGGTAGCCTTCTCGGTGTTGGCCGCGTAGCCGCAAACCGGGCAACTGGCGATCAGATCCTCGCCGGCGTCGGTGTAGACCATGAACTCCTGCGACTGCGAGCCGCCCATGGAGCCGGAATCGGCTTCCACAGCGACAAACTTCAGCCCACAGCGCGAGAAGATCTTGCGATAGACGGCGTCGTGCAGGTTGAAGCTCTTATCCAGGCCTTCCTTGTTCAGATCGAAGGAATAGGAATCCTTCATGGTGAACTGGCGCACCCGCAGCAGGCCGGACTTGGGCCGGGGCTCGTCGCGGAACTTGGTCTGAATCTGGTACCAGATCTGCGGCAACTGCTTGTAGCTGCGCAGCTCGTTGCGGGCGATCACGGTCATGATCTCTTCGTGGGTCATGCCCAGGCAGAGGTCGGCGCCCTTGCGGTCCTTGAGGCGGAACATGTTGTCGCCCATGCCCGTCCAGCGGCCGGATTGCTCCCAGGGCTCGCGGGGCAGCAGAGCGGGCAAAAAGAACTCCTGGCCCACCTGGTCCATCTCTTCGCGGACGATGGCGATGATCTTGTTGATCGCCCGCTGGCCCAAAAAGAGGTAGTTGTAGAGGCCCGCGCCCAACTGGCGGATGTAGCCGGAGCGGATAAGAAAGCGGTGACTGGCCACTTCGGCGTCTGCCGGGGCCTCGCGGAGAGTCGGGACAAAGAGCTTGGACCAGCGATGCATAGGGACTTTCCCGCCGGCTTCCCGGCGCATGTTGGTATCAGGACGACTTCTATTCTAAATGTTCCGGGAGTGGGGCTTGCCGGGAACCCTCTCTTAAGGCTCGATGCCGGCGATCGAGGCAATGATCTCACGAACCTCAAGCAGAACCTCGTCGGGGGCTTTTCCGATCCATGCTGGGCTGCGCGCCTGCCAATCCAAACTGCGCATATGCGAACAAAGCACGGCGCCATGCACCGGTGATCCTGAAGGCAGTAACACCTCGGATGCATAACCTTTGATCTTGCTGGTGATCGGGCAAACGAATGCCAAAGATGCGCGTAGATTGAATCGGCGAGCGGAAAGCACCAGCGCCGGTCTACGGCCAGCCTGTTCGCGACCGGCTTGAGGATGGAAATCGAACCAAGCCAGGTCGCCCTCGTCAGGGACGTATGGACTTACCAAACCTCCGCTCCACGGGGAGGACCCCAGTCGATCTCTTCCATGCGAGCGCCTTCTGGAATGCCTTCGAGGAGTTCGTCTAAAGTCTTGCGCTTTCGTTTGCTTGTTGGAGTAGTCTCGGGCTTCTTGACCAGCGCGATGCTCCCGTTCCCGTTTGCAACCCACTCCAGCGGCTCGCCGACAGGCAGCGCGGCTTGGGTCAGCAATTCCTCCGGGATCTCGACCGTCAGGGTGTCTCCGACCCGAACGATTTGCGTGGCCATGGGAGGGTCTCCTTGCTGAGCATCATACCGCGAAACGAACTCACTTGCAGTTTTACTCTTCGGCTGGCGGACGGTTTCGACGATCCTTCCCATCACTCGGTGATGCCGCTGGTCTTGATAAGTATCCATTCGTAGAGCCGGCTGGGCAGCAGGGCGCGCAGCACCAGGACCAGGCGGGCGTCGCGCCCCACCACATGGCGCAGACGCGGCCGGGGCGTCTCCAGAATGCGCACGATGCGGTCGGCGACGATCTGCGGGTCGGGCAGCTTCTTCCTGTTGCGCATACCGGTGAGCAGCTTGGCCATGCGCGCCTGGTTGGGGGAGGACTGCCCGTCCTGAGACTCCGCGTTCAGCGTACGTTGCGAGAGCGTGGTTCCGCGGCTCCAGATAGCAGTTTCGAAGGAGCCGGGCTCGACCAGCGCCACCTGAATGCCCAGCGGCAGCATCTCCAGGCGCAGCGTCTCCGCCCAGCCTTCCAGCGCGTGTTTCGAGGCGACATAGCTGCCAACCCCAGGGAATCCCACCCGCCCGCTGATCGACGAAAGCATCACGATGTGGCCAAACCCCTGCCGCCGCAACTGCGGCAGAAAGGCGCGAGTAACGGCGGCGTGGGCAAAGAAGTTGGTGTCGAACTGACTGCGCAACTCGGCGTCGGAGACATCGTCGCTGAATCCAGCCATGGCGAAGCCCGCATTGTTGACGATTGCATCAAGCGGTGCAGGACGCTGGGCAATCTCGGCGGCTAAGGCGGCGATCTGCACGTTGTCGGTTACGTCCAGCGGCAGAATCTCGATGCGGTCGAGAACGCCGACGGCGCGAGCGGCGGCTTCGAGCGGCTCACGCCGTTCCAGATCTCGCATGGTGGCCAGCACCCTCCAGCCGCGCTTGGCGAGTGTTATTGTCGTTAGCAGGCCGAAGCCGCTGGAGGAGCCGGTGATGAGGGCGGTGCGGAGATTCGTAGGCTGAACTTGCATCAATCGTCCTATTCTTCACAAAGGTGAGCGGGATTTCAGGCTAAGAATTCACTGGATTTCTTCAAATGTCTCGTCCTATTAAGTGTGGCATACTGTGAGCTATGCACGATTACGTTATTCACTGGCGACTTATATCTCTGGTGATTTTAAAATTGCTGAAGACCTTCGGCCTGATTCCTGGAGCCATGGCGGCTTACTGGTTGCGAGGGGTCTTTCAGAAATGGCGTCAGCAGCGCGCCATTGCGGGTTGGCCGACCACCCAAGCCACCATCCTCTGGGGCAAGGTGGAGCGGGAAGGGCCGCGCCGCTCCTGGGCCGAGATTACCTATAGCTATTACGTCGGCGAATACCGTTCCGGGTTCTACCTGCGCCGCTTCAGAGACGAAGAAGACGCGGATGAGTTCGTTCGCCAGATCAAAGACAAGAAGGTGCAGATTCGCTTCAAGGAGTCCGATCCGGAAACGTCAACGATCCTCGACCGCGATTTGGAGTTGGTTGTTCCCATACAACTTCAGAAGCGTTGAAGGGAAATCGGCGATTGCAGTGGCGTTTGCAACTCACTATCCGTGCCCCAACTATCGGGCACAAAATACATGGGCCTTGCGCTCTTCCTCTGAGATCATGATAGCGCCGAATGCGATGTTCAACCGGCGTCTCCCACTCTAGCCGCAAAAAAGTTACAAAAAGCAGATTCTTCGACTTCGCTGCGCTTCGCTCAGAATGACAGCGGCGAGGGTGGGGCACTCCCGACGAGTTTACGGTCCACTGACCCCTGGTCCCTGTCTCCTCGTTCCCTTGTTCCCTCGTTCCCTTGTTCCCTGCCTGTGAACGACCACCGGCTAATAGCCGGTGGCTTCGGGTTACGGCTGGAAGCCGG
>CAZBPD010000059.1:0-22755 GCA_964493705.1 uncultured Occallatibacter sp. | reverse complement strand
CTTCCGTCGCCTAAAGGCGAGGGGTTTACGGATCCCCTATCGGGGACTCTAAAAATCAGGGAATTTTGTGTCAAGCGCGCGATCTCGCCCTTGAAGCTGCACAAATCTTGTACAGGTAATCTCTCAAATTCATACAGTTCATGGGTTTCTGCTAATTATTTCCACCCGATTCCGCAGAGTATCGCCCATTTTTTAGACAGCTTTTTTCCTCCTCAAGAAAACTTTTTCTATCTTTCCCAGATTTCAAGTAAACCGCACCAACAAATTCGATTTACCCTCCTCTGCCTAACACTTTCAGGGGATTAGATTGTTTTCCACACTGCCGAATAAGGAATCAATGCGTCCTGCGCCAGCACCATCCCGCACGAGCAAGCCCAGTCCTCTGGAAGGGGCGCATGAGGAGAAAGACATATGAAAAGCAGAAATACCAAGAGCGCTACGTGGGGACGCAAAGTTCTCACATTCGTAGTCTTGATGCTCTGCGCCGGTCTCGCGTACGGTTCTAGCGCCAAGATTTCAAAGGATCTGGCAAAGAAATCCGGATCTGACCAAGTCAACGTTATCGTTCAGTTCAACAATGTTCCAACGGCAAGGCACCACAAGAAGATCTCCTCTCGCGGTGGCAAACTCAACCGTGCACTCGGCCACTTCCGTGGCGGAGCGTACAGCATACCTGCTTCAGCAATCGCCGATCTGGCAAATGACCCTGAAGTCGTCTTTATTTCTCCAGATCGTCCGCTCCACGGCGCCAGCAACGGCCCCACCATCGGCCTGGATTATCATGCCGAAACCATCAACGCTCCCGCCGGCTGGTCGCAAGGTCTGGATGGCACCGGCATCGGCGTAGCGGTGATCGATAGCGGCATCGCTCCAGTTGCCGACTTGAACACCACCAACCTGGTCTACAGTCAGGACTTCACCGGCCTGGGCAGTACCGTCGATCAGTACGGCCACGGCACCCACGTCAGCGGCATTATCGCCGGAACGGGCGCGAGTTCCAGCCTCTCCAGCGACTTCTACACCTTCAAGGGGATCGCCGGCAACGCCAACCTGATCAACCTGCGGGTACTGGATCAGAACGGCGCGGGCACCGACAGCCAGGTGATCGCGGCCATTCAGACGGCCATCCAACTGAAGGACACCTACAACATCCGCGTCATCAACCTTTCCGTGGGCCGGCCGGTGTACGAAAGCTATACACTCGACCCGCTTTGTCAGGCAGTAGAACAGGCATGGCAGGCTGGCATCGTGGTGGTTACCGCAGCCGGCAACTATGGCCGCGACAACCTCGCCGGCACCAACGGCTACGGCACCATCACTGCTCCCGGCAACGATCCCTATGTGATTACCGTGGGCGCAACAAACACCCAGGGCACCGCAAGCCCCGCCGACGACGTTCCGGCCAGCTACAGCTCGAAGGGTCCCTCGATCTTCGATCAAGTGGTCAAGCCCGACCTGGTGGCTCCGGGGAATTCGATCATTTCCCTCTACACCCCCGGCGACACGCTGGATCAAGAAGTCCCCGGCGGCGAAGTTCCCTTCTCTGCATTTCAGACCAATGGCGCCGCAGCTTCTTCCGGCAGCTATTTTGTTCTGAGCGGCACGAGTATGGCCGCGCCCATGGTGAGCGGCGCAGCTACACTCATGCTGCAACAGAACCCCGCACTGACCCCCGATCAGGTCAAGGCGAGGCTGATGAAGACTGCCTTCAAGGGCATGCCGCAAACCAGCACGGCGGTGGATGCAATCACCGGCGCAACCTACAACGAACAGGCCGACATTTTCACGGTTGGCGCCGGCGAACTGGACATCCAGGCCGCTCTGGCCAACACCGACCTGGCCCCGGCAACGAATGGCAGCGCGGTTTCGCCGACTGCCACCGTCAACAGCGATGGGAACGTGGTGTTGCTCACCGGCTCCTCGATTCTGGGCAGCGACAGCAACGTGATTATCTGGGGTTCGTCGGTTATCTGGGGCCAAAGCGTCGGCATCAGCGATCCCGGCTCCGGCGTAATCATTTGGGGCTCCAGTGCGCCAAGCAGCGATGTCATCATTTGGGGTTCCAGTGCACCGGCTAGCGATGTCATCATCTGGGGATCGAGCGCCTTAACCAACGATGTGATCATCTGGGGTTCCAGCGCACCAGGAAGCGACGTGATCATCTGGGGTTCCAGCGCACCGGTCAGCGATGTCATCATCTGGGGTTCCGGAACGCCCATGGAAGACGTCATCATTTGGGGTTCCAGTAATCCGGCAGCCATTCGCGACAAATAGCAGTCGGCAGCAAGCACAATGCTTCGAACGGCATTTGTCCGCCTTGAATTCAGGTGGACAGATGCCGTTCGAGAAAACCGGACCCGTTTTGTTGTAATGTACGAATATAAGATGGGCCAGGCTCCCAGAGCGGGCAATGCTCCAGACCCGCTTAGAAACGCTTGAACTGCGTGAACCACGGGGTTTCAAGAGGATAGTTTCATGCCCATACGAGCGAAGATTTTCATCTTCATCACGGCAACCTCGGGGGTTTCGGTGCTGGCGCTTTCCTGCCTGCACTGGCATTCCAACGACCTGCTGAAATTTGGGTGTTACTTTCTGATCGCGGTCTTCGCTTCTACGATGAAAGTGAAGCTGCCGGGCATCGATAGCACCATGTCGGTGCATTTCTTATTCGTACTTCTCGGTGTGATCGAACTCTCTCTGGCAGAGACTTTATTGATCGGCTGCACCACCGTAATTGTCCAGAGTTTCTGGGGCGTGAAGCACCGGCCGGAAGCTGTCAAGGTTGTTTTCAATGTTTTCAGCAACCAGGCCAACGCCATATTCCTGACCTATTTTGCCTATCATCTCTCCGCGAGGTTTCTTGCCAATAGCACTCCCTTGCTGCTTTGTATTGCGGCGCTGGTGTTTTTTCTCTGCAATTCCCTGCCTATCGCCATCGTAATTGCACTGGTAGAAGAGCGTTCGCTGCGCGGCATCTGGTCGGAGACCTACTTCTGGACCCTGCCCTACTACATGGCGGGAGCTGCCGTGGTAGGCGTCATCAGTTATGCCAACCACTATATTGGCTGGCAGAACTCTCTGCTGATCGTCCCCATCATGTATGGTATCTACCGCTCTTTCCATCTTTATCTGGATCGTTTGGAAGATCAGAAGAGGCGGGTAGAGATCGAAGAGCACCAAGTGGCCACCGAAAAGCGCCATGTGGAAGAGGTTTGCGCACTGCACATGCGCACCATCGAGGGCCTTGCCCTGGCCATCGACGCCAAGGATCATACCACCCACGAACACCTCAATCGCGTGCGCACCTATGCCAGCGAGCTGGCCAAGGACCTGAACTTGGACGAGTCGCAGACAGATGCGTTGAAGGCCGCGGCGCTGCTGCACGACATCGGAAAATTGGCGGTGCCCGATCACATCATCAACAAGCCCGGCCGCCTGACACCGGAAGAGTTCGAGAAGATGAAGATCCATCCCGTCGTCGGCGCAGACATTCTGGAACGCGTCGCTTTCCCTTATCCCGTGGCGCCCATAGTGCGCGCGCATCACGAGAAGTGGAATGGCAGCGGCTACCCGGATGGTCTGAAAGGTGAAGAGATCCCCATCGGCGCGCGGATTCTGTCGGTGGTCGATTGCCTGGACGCGCTGGCCTCGGACCGCCAATATCGCAAAGCTCTTACCTTGGACGAGGCCATACGGGTGGTCGCCGCCGAGGCCGGAATTTCCTACGATCCCAGAATTGTGGCGATGCTGCAGGGCCGCTACCGGGAGATTGAAGCCCTTGCCGCCCTTAGTCTGGAGGATGCGAAGAAGGAAGCGTTCAACTTCGAATTCAAGGTGCGGAACGGCGAGATGCCGGCTACCGGATTCGAAGTGAACGGCAGCCATCGCCACGAAAACCAGGCGGATTTTCTTACCTCGATCGCCTCCGCACGGCATGAGGCACATACCCTGTTTGAACTGAGCCAGGACCTGGGAAACTCCCTGAGCCTGGACGAAACGCTCTCCCTGGTGGCGATGCGGCTGCGCAAGCTGGTGCCCTACGATTCGATCGTAGCCTTCGTCAAAAAGGGCGATCTGCTGCTTCCCGAATTCGTCAGCGGCGACAACTTCCGCATGCTCTCCTCGCTGGAGATTCGCATCGGTACGGGCCTGTGCGGCTGGGTCGCACAGAATGCCATTCCCATCATCAATGGCAACCCCGCTGTCGAGGATGGCTTCACGCAGGATGCGAGAATGACCACGCAATTCCGCTCTGCCCTGGCCTTGCCGTTGATGGGCGCGCACGGACTGGTGGGCGTGTTGGCGCTCTATCAAACCGAGATGGATGCTTTCACCAACGATCACCTGCGGGTGCTGCAGGTGATTACCGCCAAGGTCGCGCTGTTCATCGAGAACGCCTTGAATTATCGCCGCGCCGAGGACTTCGCCACCAACGACTTCCTCACCGGGTTGCCCAACGCGCGGGCTCTCTCCATCCATCTGGACAAGGAGATCGCACGCTGCGAGCGGGAAGACTCGACCATGGCTGTGATGGTCTGCGATTTGAACGGGTTCAAGGAGATTAACGATCGCTTTGGCCATCTGGCGGGCGACAAGGTACTCAAATTGTTTTCCGAATTACTGCGCGGCGCATGTCGCGAATACGATTTTGCGGCGCGCATGGGCGGCGATGAATTTGTGATCGTGGCCCCCAAGATGCCCCCCTATTCCGTCAACGCCAAAACCGTCCTGCTGAGCACTCTGGCGCAGCAGGCGGGGCGCGAAATCTGCGGCAGAGACCTCTTGTCCTTGAGCCTGGGAGCGGCCTTCTATCCCCAGGATGGACGCGACGCCGAACAGCTCCTGGGCGACGCCGACAAGAAGATGTATGCGGCAAAGCAGCTCCATTACGAGCGCCTCAACCGGGTCTCGGCCAATATGCCGATGAATTCCATCCTCACCGTTACGAGCACGGCAGAACATAACTGAAACTTCCTGGCAAATACCCTCTGTGTCAGGAACCCGCTGCGGCTAACCTTCGTCTGGACGCCGGGCTGGCTTATAGGTTAATGCCTTGAGTCCGAGGACACCCACACGAACGCATCTGCACCGATGGTGGCTGGCAGCGCCGAGGTGCGGCGCAGGCGCATCCGTGAGGGCGCAGCGTCTCTTCCCTGCGTTTGGTCATTTCTATGCCTCTGGAAGCGCCTGAGTGCCCTCCGTGGCCTTGCATCGCGCCGGTTTCTTCTCTGGCTTCTGCATCCCGACGCAGCTCCTGCCGGCTGCAATTGGCGTTTATCTCCTGAAATGATAAGCTGACATCAGGTGAGAGCTCGTAGCTCAGTTGGTAGAGCAACGCCCTTTTAAGGCGTGGGTCCTGGGTTCGAGTCCCAGCGGGCTCACCATTTTCATGTGTTTTCAGCGATTTAGCCCTTTACATATTGTAAAACCTGCATCATCCTGCGCGCCCTGCGAAGACCTGTTGAGCCGATTTTGGGCATAATCCCCTGGCCTGACCCCCTGGAGTAAACTCCCTTTTGAGACAAACGCGAGTTTGCACACTCGCCGTCGAAGAGATTCTGCAACTCGATATGATCGTCAACCTCAAAATCGCATTTTGCGATCGACAGCCACCGGATGGGAGCCGATTGGCGCTGGCTGAAAGCATCGGACAAGAACAGCGTGCAGCAGGCCCAGCGATCAAGACCTTCTTCAACATGGCTAACCGCGCATCCTGACGCGCCGATGTTGCACGCGGCTGCCGGCCAGACTACTAGAAACCATGTATTCAAGTCGGCGCACCTCAGCGAGCGACGGCCTGGCACAAAGGTTGCAGGCTATAGCCCTTCTGGAATCGCTCTAGTTATCCCCCAGGCCATCGTTTAGGTGATAGTTCGGATAGGGCGGAATCTGCGGCTCGGCGACAGGATGGGCCTTCAGCTCATCGAGAACGATCTGGACGCCGGTTTCCAACTGGCGGTCGTGACCGGCGGCCACATCCTTGGGCGTCTCCTCGACAACCACGTCGGGGGCAACGCCGTGATTCTCCACCTCCCACTGGCCGGTAAGTCCGAACCAGGCGTAGCGCGGCGCCGTCACCGAACCGCCGTCGAGCAGTTGCGGATAGCCGCCGATGCCTACCAGGCCGCCCCAGGTGCGCGTCCCCACCAGCTTGCCCAGGCCGGCTTCTTTGAAGTACCAGGGCATGGCGTCGCCGCCCGAGCCGCAGTTCTGGTTGATGAGCATTGTCTTGGGGCCAAAGATGGCGCCCACCGGGAGATGAGTTACCTTGCCGTCGCGCTCCTTGCCATTGGAAAGGGGCATACGGCGGAGCACGTCCACAACGTAGTCGGCCATCATGCCGCCCTCGTTGTAGCGCTCGTCGAGCACCAGCCCCTGCTTGTCGAGCTGGGCATAAAAGTAGCGATTGAAGTTGGTGTAGCCGGCGCCGCCGGTGTTGGGCATATAGACGTAGGCGACCTTGCCGCCGGAGAGTTCGTCCACCTTGCGCCGGTTGGCTTCAATCCAATCGAGATTGCGCAGGCCGTCTTCGTCGGCGAGGGGCACTACGGTCACGTCGCGCGCATCCTTGCCCTCTGGGTTATAGGCAATGTGGAGCACCGTCTGCTTGCCCGCCGTGGCGTCAAAGAACTCGTAGAGATTGTCGCTGGCGTGCAGTTCACGGCCATTGACGGCCAATAGATATGCGCCCTCGCGGATGTAGACACCGGGCAGGGTGAGCGGCGAGGCGAGACCGGGGGTCCAGTTCTGGCCGCCGAGAATCTTGGCGATGCGATAGCGGCCGTTTTGAATTTTGTAGTCGGCGCCGAGCAGGCCGGTCTTGGGGGCATTGTCGGACGGGTGCGGCCCGTCGATGAACATGTGGCCGATGGTGATCTCCCCGAGCATCTCGGTGGAGAGATCGGAGAACTCGGAGCGCGAGGCAAGGCCGTCAAGATAGGGCTTGTACCTGGCTTCGATCTTGGAAATGCTCAGGCCGTGGGTCTTTGGATCGTAAAGAAAATCGCGCTCGATGCGCCAGGTCTCATGAAACATCTGCCGCCACTCGGCGCGGGGATCGACGATGGTCTCCATTCCGCTCAGGTTCAGTTGCCTGCCGGGAGAACTGTCGCCGGGCTTCAACTCGTCGGTGGAGGCGATCGACCAGCTTCCCCGCCGACCAATCAGCGCCTTGGAGCCATCTGGAGAGGTCAGAAAGGTATCGACATTCCAGAACAGTTGCTCTGGATCGCGTTTATCGGTGGTGTACCGCCAGACGGCGTGAATGGCCGGCGAACCATCCTGGCTGGAGGAGCGGCCCACCGGCGCACTCTCCAGCAGGAAGAGAACGCCGGTTTTACCTGTCGCAATTGCACTGTAGTTCTTGACCGGGATGGGCAATGCCAGAATGCGGTCGCCGATCTTTTCCAGATCCACCTTGATCTCGACGGGCTTGTCGGCGTCTTTGGCGGCATCGTCCTTCTTGTCCTGACCGGCATCCCTGGTGGTGTCTTCTTTCTTGCCGGAGGCGTTTTTGTCCGGTTCTTGTTGATCTGCGTCCTTGCTCTCGGCATCAATTTTTACCAGGCTTGCGTTGCTTTTCTTGGCTTCGTCCTTGATCTTCTCGTCGTCGCTTTGCGGAGGAATAGGCGACGCTCCGTATTTTGACAGCACCACGACATACGCGCCGCTGGTCTCCGCCCGATCGAGCGTAGACAGATCGGAGCCGGCGTGGGAGGGTCCGTCGTCGGTCGAGGCCAGGAAGTAAAGATATTTGCCGTTCAGATCGAAGGCCGGACTGAAGGCATCGCTCATGCCGTCGGTCACCTGGGTTGATTTGTGCGTCTCCAGCGAATAGAGGAAGATCGCGTTCAATTGGTTATCGAGGTCGCGTTGGTAGGCGATCCACTTCGAGTCGGGCGACCAGACGGGGCTGAAAATGGGCCCCGCATTGCCGAAGAATATCTTCTTGTCGACCAGCACCGGCTTGCCCCCCGCCACGTCCACGCACCATAAGCGCATGTGCTTGTCGGCGTATGCGATGAACTTGGAGTCGGGCGACCAGGTGGGGCTATAGAAATAGCTGGGATCGGGGCCGAGGTCGATGACAGTGGGCGGCTTGAAGCCGGTCTGGTCGCGCAGATAGAGCTGATATTCGCCGCTGGCGTCGGAGAAGTAAGCGATGGTCTTACCGTCGGGCGACCAGGCTGGGTCGCGTTCGGCCACGCCCGGCGTCTGGGTCAAGTTGCGCGTGTCGCCTTTCTCAGCCGGGACGGTAAAGATCTCGCCATGCGCCTCGAAGACCGCACGTGCGCCGCTGGGCGAAATGTTTGCGCTTTGAATCTGGTCGGGAGTGAGATTGACGCGATGCGCCGCCAGACTGGCCAGCTCGCCGTGAATCCGGATCGGAACCGGCGCACTCGTGCCCGTCGCCGGGTCTACCAGCAAGATGCGCCCGAACTGCTCGACCACTAGCGCCGTCCGCTGCGATCCATCCCCACCGGCTGCCGGCCCGGCTTGGAAGGACTTCATATCCAATCCGTTGTTGGCCATCACCCGCGCCACCTGACGGCTCCTGGTGTCGTAGCGATAGAGCGTGACCGGTCCGCTATTCTTGCCTGTGCTGTCGCGGTCGGAGAGGAAATAGACCAGATCGCCGACCCACACCGGATTGGAGTCGTTGGAGTTCTCCCGCGGCACCTTGGTCAGGTTGAGGGTCTTGAGGTTGACGATCCAGATGGGGGTGGTCTGGCCGCCGGCGTAACGCTTCCAGGCATCCTGCCACCTGGTGAAGGGCTGATAGGCCAGCGATTGGCCATCGGGCGAGAAGGAACCCTCCATACCTGAGGGCAGCGGCAGCGGCACAGGGATGCCGGAGCCGTCGGCGTGAACGCGGAAGAGTTTGAGGTAATGGCGCGGACTGGAAGCTATACTCGCGATCAAAACGTCTTTGCTGTCCGGCGACCAACCCACAACATAGCTGCCGGCCGGGTGCCATGTGAGGCGGCGGGGAATGCCTCCGCTGGAGGGAACGACATACACATCGTCGTTGTCATTCAGGTGTGCGCTGTAGGCAATCTGCGCACCGTCCGGTGAGTAGTACGGACCATCGATCACCTTTTCATCCGCGGTCAGGCGCTCGGCCTCGCCGCCGTTGCGGCTGACCGTCCAAATGTCGTCGGCATAGAGAAAGGCGATCTTCTCCTGACTGAGCGAGGGGCACTGCAACAGCAGCGGCGGCGCGGCGCTGTCAGAAATGCCTTGTGCGGAGAGAAAAACGGGAAGCAACGCAGACAGCGCAAGCAGAGCAAGCCGGGAGTGGGCGCGCATCATGTATCCTCCTGGGTGATCGTCGATTGTGGATTCAGTGCAGCAATGGCGCGAACATTTATTGGAGTTCATGTTACACCGGGTGCGCCATTTATTTCTAACACGTATCTGTCTCAGTCACCGTACGGCCTGTTTTTTTTGCGCAAACTGAACCCGCCGATATGCATTGCCCATTGACGCAGCGCGGCTGAGAATCAGGGCTATTGCAGCCGGCTCGGCTCATATCTGTTGGCTATTGATCACCAAACTGGGAACGAAAAAAGCCATTTCCCCCAGCAGGTTTGGTGATTCTTGCCAGGACTGCGACCGCATGAAGATTTATTTCAATTCATCCTTTCCCCGGTTTCAAAATCGAGACCGGGGGCACCCTCAGTGGTACAAAACTATGCGGTCAAAGACCCAGAAGCTCTACTGCCCGGTCTGGTAGTGCAGGACGGCCAAGGCCGTTTGGTAAGCATAGCGCGCGGTGGCATAAGCGATCTCGGCCTGAGTTTGCGCCAATTGCGCCTGACTCAGCTCGACGATGCCGCTCAATCCCAATTTGTAACGGGTCTGGGCAAGATCCAAGGCAAGGTTGGATTGATCGAGCAGTTGCCTGGTCACATCCATGCGGTGAAATGCGGACTGTGCGGAGAGTGCGGATGTGCGAACGTCGCGAGCGATCAACTCGCGAAGGTTTCTTACCTCTTCCTGGGCGGCGCTGGCGCGCAGATCTGCCTCGCGGGCACGGGCAGAGTAAAGAAAGCCGTTGAAGATGGGAATACTGATGTTGGCGCCAACGGCTCCGTACCACGACGATGCGATCTGGTCTTGCCTGACGGGGGTTCCACCTGCGCTGCCCAGCGCGGAGACCGTTGGACGGCTCAGGGCGCCTTCGGCGCGGCTGAATTGGTGGGCTGCCTTGTAGCTTTCGTTGAGCGCGGCCAGATCGGGACGTGCGTTGAATGCCATCTGCACCAGCGGTTCAACATCGTCCGGAGCCGGCTGTGCAGGACTGGGCGTTCCGTCAATCAGGGTGTATCGATCGTCCCGTTCGGAGCCCAGAATTGCATTGAGATTCGACCTGCTGTCCTGCTCCGCATTCTGCGCATCGAGCAAAAGCAGCTTAGCTTGGGAAAGCTCGACATCGGCAAAACTCAAATCCAGAGAGGACTTCAGCTTGGATGCGGTGAGAGCGCCAATCTGATCGGCGGTGGCCTGACGCGCAGCGACGGTTTGCTCGGCCACCTTGAGCACTGCCTGACTGGCCAGAGCGTTATAGAAAGCCTGATCCACGGCCAGCACAATATCCGCGGTAGTTGCGCGCTGCGCATCCACTTGCGCCCGGGCCTGCGACTGGGCGCTCAAGACCAGATTGTGGGTGCGGCCAAAGTCGGTGATGAGTTGGCTGATGGTGATGCCGCCCGCTGCTCGATCATAAATCGATGAGTTGCTCAGATAGCCCGCTGTAATCAGGCTCCCCTTGTGAGCGTCGACGGCGGTCAGGTTGGCCGCGGCGGTGGGCAGTTCGCTGGAACGCACCTCTCGTGTAACTTGCGCTTGAGCAAGCTGGAGCAGGCGGGCGATATTGATGCGGGGATTGCGTTCGATGGCAAGGTGCTCGGCCTCTGCAAGCGTCAGTGTAGATGCCGCCGGCGCTGTGACCGGCACTGGCTGCTGCGCTCGCACGATTGTGCAGCCCGCCGTCAAAGCTATGCCTGTCGCGCAGATTTGTAAGAACTGCTTCATGCCTCTTCTCCTTGCTGCTGCCCGGTCTGGTGCTGGACACGATTGCGATGCACGATGAGATAGGCTGCCGGAACAACGAAGACCGTCAGGATCACCGATACAGAGAGCCCTCCGATCACAGCGCGCGCCAATGGAGCGTAGAGTTCGCTGCCCTCTTCCAGCGCCAGCGCCATGGGCACCATGCCGAGAATGGTGGCCAGCGAAGTCATCAGGACCGGGCGCAGCCGGACGCGACAGGCCATGGCAACAGCCTCTTCAATCGGCATGCCTTCCTCGCGAAGTTTGCGCGTGAACTCGACAATCAGAATCGAGTTTGAAACCACAATTCCCGTCATCATGACCACGCCCATCAGCGACATGACATTGAGGGTGGTGTGCGTAACCAGCAGCAAGAGGATCACCCCCATGATGCCGGGAGGAATGGCCAGCAGAATAATGAAAGGGTCTTTAAACGAGGCGAATTGCGCCATCAGAATCAGGTAGACCAGAATCACCGACAGGATCAATCCGATGCCGAAGCTGGAAAACGATCTGCGCATGCCTTCCACCGAGCCGCGCAACGTGACGCGCTGATTCTCAGGAATCTGTGTGCCGGCGATGACGCCATCCACGCGCCTGGCAAGGCCGCCCAGGTCTTCTCCAGAAGGCGCAACGTAGACGTCGATCACCCGCTCGATCTGATAATGGTCTACTTCGGTGGGGGTTTGAATTTGGCGGATGCTGGTTACGGCGCCGAGGTTGGTGGCCACCGTACCGTTGCGAGCGCGTATGGGAATCTGCTCGAAGTCGGTAAGAGACTTGATGTCTGCCGTGGGAAATTGGACAGTCAGCAGGTAGTTGTTCCCATTCTTCGGGTCCACATAGTAGCTGGGTGCGATCATGCCGTTGGAGGTCAAGGCGGTAATGACGTTATCGACGATCTCGCTCGAATCCAGGCCCAACCGCCCGGCCATCTCGCGATTCACATCGAGTTCCAGGCCTGGGTAGTCCAGATCCTGTGGGATCAGAACATCGCTGACGCCTTTGAGACTGCGTATTTGCGCCGCGAGTTTGCTGGCCGTGGCGTAGGCCTCGTGCAGATTGTTTCCTTCCACCTGAATGTCGATGGGAGCAGGCAGGCCGAGATTCACGACTGCATCGACAAGGCCGCCGGTCTGAAAATAGGTGGTAAGTTGGGGCAGATCGTCGTGCAGTTTTGCGCGTACCAGGTCCATGGTGGCAAAGCTGCTTTTGCTATGGCCCTTCTTCAGACTTACTTGCACAAAGGCCGTGTGCTGGCCGGAGTTGCTGGTATAGATTGCCGAGAAGTCCGGCGTGATGCCGATGTTGGAGACGATCATGCCCAGGTCGCTGGGCGGAATGACAGAGCGAATATCCTCCTCGACCTTGGCGATGTATTGGTCCGTCACTTCCAGCCGCGTGCCGCTGGGCGCCTTCACGTTGATGACAAACTGCCCAGGGTCCGTTCTGGGGAAGAAGGAAAGTCCCATCAGCGGAAAGAGGCAGAGGCTCAACAGGAAGATTCCCAGGATGCCGGATACGGTGGCAACCGGTCTGAGCAGACTCTTTCGAACCGCGATGTCGTAGTGCATGAGAGCGCGGTCATAGCGGCGGTTAAACCCGCGTACAAAGTTGGTGAACCAGTTGCCGCCGGTGTGATGAACATCCTGAATGTGACCGCCGCGGAGAAAGCGCGCGCAAAACAGAGGAACCACGGTAAGAGCCACCGCATAGGAAGCGAAGAGCGAGAGCACCACAGAGAGCGCCAGCGCGGTAAACAGAAAGCGGCTTACGCCGTAGAGAAAGACAACCGGAAAGAAGACGATGGCGGTGGTGAAGGTGGCGGCCAGAACCGGAAGAGCCACCTCGCGTCCGCCCTTCTCTGCCGCCTCTTCGGGAGACTCGCCCATCTCCAGATGGCGAAAGATGTTTTCCAGAACCACAACCGAGTTGTCGATGAGCCGCGAGAAGGCCAGCGCCAGGCCGCCCAGCACCATGGAGTTGATCGTCTGTCCCATGATGTTGAGGATGAGAAACGCCGCCAGTGCGGAGAGCGGAATCGAAAGCATCACGGCTACGGTAGCCCGCCCGCTGCCGAGAAAGATGAGAATCATCAGCGCCGTGAGCACCAGGCCGATGCCGCCCTCGCTGCCCAGGTTCGATATGGCGGTCTTGACAAAGACCGACTGGTCGAAGACCACCTTGGTGACCAGCGTTTTGGGTACGTCGAGCAGATGCTTGAGGGCCTGGCGGATGCCATCAACCACGGCAATGGTGTTGCTTCCGCCGCCCTGTTTAAGAATGGCCAGATAGACGGACTTTTGACCGTCGACGCGCACGATGTTGGTCTGAATGGCGGCGTCGTCCTTGGCCGCGCCGATATCGGAGACCAGCAGTTGTCCATTGCCCACGGAGCGTAGCGGCAGGCGGTCGATCTCCGCCATCGTTGGAAATTGAGAGTTGGTATAGATGTTGAAATCCCGCGGCCCGATGCGCACATCGCCGGCTGGGAGGATGGCGTTGGCCTGGTTCACCGAGCGCACCACATCCATGGGGCTAAGCTGGTGCGCCTCGAGCTTCACCGGGTCCACGTAGATCTGAATCTGCCGGTACTTGCCGCCAAAAGGCTGCGGGACCGAAGCTCCCGGAACGCCGGCAATCTGATTGCGCACGTTGAACTGCCCCTGATCGTGCAACTGCGTCTCGTTCAGTCCCTCGCCCTTCAGCGTAATCAGGCAGACGGGCAGGCTGGAGGCATCGAACCTCAACACGACCGGCGGCAAGGTGCCCGGCGGCAGACGGCGCAGTTGCGCCATAGCCAGATTGGAGATTGTTGTCACGGCGGCGTCGGCATCGGTGCCGGGCTGAAAATAGACGCGAATCAGGCTCACGCCGGTCAGCGATCGCGACTCGATATGATCGATGCCGCTGCCCAGCGTGAAGAACCGCTCGAAGGGATTGGTGATGTTGGCTTCAATTTGTTCCGGCGGCATTCCGTTGTAGAAGGTCGCAACTACGACGACCGGAATCTTGATCTCGGGAAAGAGGTCCACAGGCATGCGGGCCACGGTCACCGAACCAACCACGGCAACGATCATGCACAGCATGATGATGAAAAATGGATAGCGCAGGGCGAATTTTGACATGATTATTTCTCCCCGCCGGCGGCTTCGTTGTCGATCTTCGGCGCGGCCACTTCTTTGCCTTGCACGGCTTCGCCCGGCTGGAAGCTGGAGAGGTTGGCCACAACCACGTATTCCCCTTCCTGCAACCCATCGATCACCTCGATCAACCGGGGCGTCTCCATTCCCAGATGCAGCATCCTCTTTTCGATATGGCCCTCTCGGTTCACCACGTATGCAAAGGGGGCGGACTGGCTGCGGTCCACGGCCTCGACGGGAATCGTCAAGCCGTTGCCGCTGCGCTGAATGTCGAGCGTGACATCGGCATACATGCCTGGAGTCAGCTTTCCATCCTTGTTGTCGAGATCGATTTCAACCTGCAGAGAACGCGTGGCGAGATCCAATTCGCCGGTGGTGCGGACGACCTTACCGGTCAGTTGTTCTCCGGTGGCCTGAACGTGAATCGCTGCTGTGTCGCCGGCGTGCACAAATCCCGCCAGCGCTTCGGGGACGGGGAGACGAAGACGAAGGATTTTGACCTGCGCCAGCTTGATGGCCGGCATCGATCCTGAATTCGAGGTGCCCGCCTGCAGCAACGATCCTGTATCGGCGTAACGCCAGGTCACGATGCCGTCGAAGGGCGCAGTAATGTGGGAGTAATCGGCGAGTGAGGCATAACGGCGATGGTCGGCCTGCGCGGCGCCGAGCCCCTGCTTGCGCGACGCCAACTCGGAACGGGCAGCTTCTACCTGGGCTTTGGCGGAGAGGTCCCTGGATTCGGCGTTGTCCAGCTCCTGCTGCGCGATCAGCCCTGGCCGGGCCTCCGACGCCTGCTTGAGACGCACAAACGCAGCGTGCAGAGCCGCGTAATCCGCTGTGGCTCGCGCCAGCGCGCTGGTGGCGCTCAGGATATCCTCCTGGTTTCTTTGCACCACGGCCTGCGCCCCTTCCACCTGCGCGGTCATCTCCGGGACCTCAAGCTCGGCCAGCAGTTGCCCAGTATGCACCCGGTCGCCGATATCGACGTAGATCTTGCGGATATAACCGGCGACCTTGGCGTGAATTTCGACTTCCTGAAAGGGTAGAAACTCACCCGCCACTTGCAGGCGATTGGAGAGCGGCGTGCGCCCTACACGCATCACCGGCGCAGTGGGCGGAGCATTCTGTACAGACGATGGAGATCGGTGGCAGCCTGTGTCGAGTGCTCCCATAAGAAGCAAGAAGGCAAACGGCATCCACCTGACCGGGGACGGCAGAGACATGACAGACAACCTCGCTGAAAACCATGGCTATAAGCAGGAGGGCTCGCCTGCAAAACATCTACAGGCGCAATTCGAAATGGACTTGAAAAGAGCTAGCGCACAGGAGGGGGGCGAAAAAAGAGAGAAGAGGTGAAAAAGGCCGCGGAAGAAACAGAAAGCTGGGTGCAGGCAAGTTTGCCCCCGAGCAAAGTATCGGCCTTGCACATGGATGAGGCCGTCAAAGCCGCCAGTTGGACAAAGACCATTTGCACACGAGCAGGGCCAGGCGCGGGAAGCCCATGCGATACAACCACCGGCAGGTCGGCGGGGCGTGCTTTCGCGGCTGCAATATCGCTGCCCGAGCTGCCCGCCGGACTGTACCAGACCAGCTTGGCTTCCATGGCAAAGCCAAACGCCAGCAGGCACAAGCCCAGGGCAAGCGCCGTGCGCCTGAAGTTCCGGGATGTGGGAACTCCTGCCATAGGATCAGCCTACCATACACGGTTTGGACGGAGAATCCGCCTTTTTGGCACCATTCTCAACGGTCCTCGGCGCCTACAAATGAATCCAGCCACCGCGAATCAACGCCAGCGATCCCAGCGCAACGAAGATCCACAGAAGAATTCCCTGCAGGAATGGCCGGACGCCGACCTCGCGAAGGGTCTTCATCGAGAGCCCCGAGCCAATCAGAAAGAGAGTGACGGTCAGACCGATGCCCCCAAGATGCTTGAGCACCAGGTAAGCCGACTGAAAGACGTGCAGATAGGTGTTGGCCACTGCCGCCAGACAAAAGAACAGGATGAACCATGGCCATTGGATGCGCGCCTTGCTCTTGTTCGCCAAGGCGGTTCCTACAGAGAGCGGCACGATCCATAGAGCACGGGCCAGTTTGACGGTTGTGCCAACGGTAAGCGCCACGGCTCCATACTTTGCTGTCGCGCCGACAACCGAGCTTATGTCATGAATGGCGAGCGCCGACCAGAGGCCAAACTGCGACTGCGTCATGTGCAGCGCCGCACCGATGGCCGGGAAGGTCAGCAGAGCAACCGAGTTCAACACAAAAACAGTACCCAGCGAAACGGCTATCTCCTCCTGGCTGGCATTGGTGATGGGGGCGATGGCGGCAATGGCGCTGCCGCCGCAGATGGCGGTGCCAGCCGAGATGAGATAAGAGATTCTCTTCTTGACCTGCAAGATTCTTCCCAACCCCCAACCCAGGAGCAAGGCAAAGCTGATGCTGCCCGCGGTATAGATGAACCCGGAGCGGCCCGCTTGCATCACCTGCTGCAAATCCATACCGAATCCCAGCCCGACAACGGATGCCTGGAGGAGGAGTTTAGACAGCATCTTTGCTTCGAGATGAAAGGGATGCGCGAAAGAGAATCCGTAGATAAGGCCAAAGGCCAGCGCCAATGGGGGCGATATAAGACCGCTGGCGGCAACGATCATGCCGATGAAGAACACGTTCTTGGACATGCTTCAAGTGTTGCCGAGCAGCTTGCCCCTGTCCAAGCAGAAGTACTCATGCCCTATTTGCGGATCTTATGAGCTATGGCTGGTTGCGTCCTCCCGCTGTCGGACGGAATTCTTTGCGCGCCGGTGCGCGAGAAGAGAAACCTGCGGAATTCCAAGACCGCGCCCGCGGGCTCGGGGCCAGCAAGGAATGCCACAAGAAAATCGCGTTTGATATTCAGTCCTTCAATATTGACAATCTTGAAACTCCTGTCGAGTCTCAGGTCCTTGGCGATCGCCCAGCGCGAAACGAATCCGACGCCCAGCCCCGCTTCCACGGCGGATTTGATGGCTTCGGTTGAATCCAGTTCCATCACAATGTGCAACGAACTCTGCTTGATGCCTTGCCGCGCCAGCGCCAGCTCGATTACATGGCGTGTGCCCGATCCGCGTTCGCGCATGAGCAGCGGAGCAGCGCATAGATCCGCGCAGGAGGCGGTGGCGCGCTCGGCCCACTCGTGCGCAGTGGAAACGATCAACACCAGTTCGTCCTGAAGAAACGGTATGGTCTTTACGTCGCGGCTTCGCGCCGGCCCCTCGATGAATGCCAGTGCGATCTTTTGTTTCTCCAGGGCTTCCACAATCTGCTCCGTATTGCCGCCGATGAGAGTGGGGTGAACGCGGGGATGCTCTTTGCAGAACTCGCCGAGCAGGCGGGGCAATACATACTGAGCAATCGTTGTGGAGGCGCCCAGCGCCAGTTGGCCGGCATGTTCTCCGCTCAGGGATGCGATCTGCTCTTCGGCTTCGACCACCAGCGCATGGACCTGTTTTGCGTGTTCGAGCAGAACCCGGCCGGCACCGGTCAACGCGATGTGCGCTCCGCTGCGGTCGAAGAGTTGCACGCCGAGGTCCTCTTCGAGCGCCTTGATCTGCAGGCTCACCGCGGGTTGCGTCAGGTAAAGTTCTTCCCCGGCCTTGCGGAAGCTGAGCTGTTCCGCCACGGCCCGGAAGACTACGATGCGGAAGTTCTCAAGGCTCGCCATGGAATGATTAGAACACTGCCGCGCGCGCCCATTGCCAAGTGGCGCGCCAGGGCCGTATGCAATCCAAAGATGTCTGCGCTGGGTCTGGTCAAGCCTCCGCGTGGAGCGCACCGGTCCATGGCAAGCCAGTACATCGAGTCCTTTAAATGGTTTGAACTTGTTCAAGGAGGAAGGCGGAGGCTCAAAACGCGCTTGAGGAGTGCGCGGTTTGGCCCGGATTTCGTGGAAAGTGCCGGGGCATCGAAGCCGGCAGATTCTGCCCAAAAAACTGCGCACCGGAATTCCAAGCCAGTTTCCAGTTGGTTCCAAATCGAGACCCACCTGCGCACTATTCGTGAAAATTGCGTGAATTATTTAAATATTCATCATATTCTGCGAGTCTGAAGGTCGGAAGCAGCCGGGGAAAGCTGCGCTGCCGTTGGTTTCCTTTGCCCGGCTTTCCATATCTCCCGCGTTTTTTTTCGAACAGAGCATTGCGATCTGTTCGATGAATTGGAATGCGGGCGAATGAAGCGTTCCCCAAGCGAACGGACGCAAACACGACTCAACCGGATTTGAGAGGATAGGCCCGATGAATTTCAAGATCAAAGCTGCCACTGCTGGATTGATGGCAGTCAGTCTCATAGCCTCGTACGGTATTGCGCAAGACGCGACGCCGCCAGCCAAGAAGCCGGTAACGGCCAAGAAGGCCAAGACGCCGCCGCCCCCCACGGTGGAAGAGCAGATCGAGAAGCTGCGCACGGAACTGGAGAGCCAGATCAACGGCTTGAAGAGCAGTCTGGCGGAGAAGGACGCGCAACTGAAGCAGGCCCAGCAGACCGCGGCCGAAGCCCAGGCAGCCGCTGCCAAGGCGCAAGAATCGATCACCGCGCAGGAACAGGCGGCCACGCAGAACGCCGCCGCGGTCACTACCCTGCAGAGCACGGTCAACGATCTGAAGGGCAACCAACTCTCGCTGGCCACCACCGTCAGCGACGAGACGACGGCCATCAAGAAGTCCATCGCCAATCCCGCGACGCTGCACTACAAGGGCATCACCATGACGCCCTATGGCTTCCTCAACGGTGAGTCGGTTTACCGCAGCAAAGCCACCGGCGGCGAAATGCCGACCCCATTCAGCTCGCTTCAGTATGAAGGCGCGGACCAATACAAAATGAGTGAAATGTTTATCTCGGGCCGCCAGTCCCGTCTCGGTCTGACGGTTGAGGGCAAGACCGCATGGGGAACGATGCGGGCCATTGTCGAAGGCGACTTCCTGGGCACCGGCACCACCTCCAACGACAACCAGTCCACCAGCTACATCTTCCGCCAGCGCATTGCCTTGGCCGAAGTGGAGAGCAAGGGCTGGACAGTTTCGGCGGGCCAGGGCTGGTCGCTGGTTGCGGAAAACCGCAAGGGTATCAGCACTGCGGCTTCCAACATCGCCCTTCCCAACCAGATTGACCCGAACTACGTCACGGGCCTTGTTTGGGCTCGTTCGGGCAGCGTTCGTCTGACCAAGAGCTTCAAGAATGCCTCGTTCGCTTTTTCGGCCGAGAATCCGCAGCTCCTGTACACTGCTACGCTGGCCGGCAACACGCCGTATGCCGTTATCGGTAGCGCCGGTGTCAACGGCGGTCTGCTCAACCAAGCTGTCAGCGCCTGCACCGCCACGACCCAGCTCTACAACTACCAGAGCCAGGTCGACGGCACATCGCAGACCGCGATTCCGCAGTACAAGACGGTCACAGCCTGCGCCAACCTGGCCAACATCTCCTTCAACCAAGCCCCGGATATGGTCTTCAAGGCCGCCTTCGATCCGATGAATGGCAAGGTTAGCCTGGGTCACTACGAAGTCTTCGGCGTCGGCCGCTTCTTCCATGAAACCGTCTATCCTGGCGAAACCACCAACGCCCAGCTTTTTGGCGGCCAGACCGACATCGAAACCAACACTGTTCCGGTTGCCGCACTCACCACGGCGGGCGCGGTTTCCAACAGCGTAGTCTTCGGCGGTTTTGGCGGCAGCGCGCGCATCCCGATCATGGGCGGCAAATTCATCCTCGGCGCTAAGGGCCTCTACGGACCCGGCGTGGGCCACTTCGGCGACTCCACCCTCTCCGATGCGACGACCAACGGTTGGGGCGGACTTGCTCCCATCCACAACCTTTCCGGCCTGTTGACGGTGGAAGCCAATCCCACTCCTCGCTTGAATCTCTATGCCTATTACGGTGGCGATTATGCCGGCCGTGAAGACTACGCTCTTGCTCCCGGCGCGGCTGACACCACCTACAGCATCTCCAGCACCCCCTTCTTTTGCACCACTCCTGGAACTGCCTCGACCTGCTCTGCGACTCCTACCTCTACCGCCAGCGGTAAGTGGGGCGCGCACTACACTGCTAACTCGACGCCTGTAGCTTTGGGCTACGGCTCACGCTACACCAACAACTCGGGCTGCGGCACCATCAGCGCACCCGGAATCAACACCGGCGCGTCCACGGGTTTCGCGGCGGGCGGCGGCTGCGGCGCGCAGACCCGCAATGTGCAGGAAGTTACCGGCGGTTACTGGTACGACCTCTACAAGGGCGATCGCGGCCGTTTCCGCCAGGGCATCCAGTACGGCTATGCCGTTCGTGAAGGCTGGTCGGGCAGCTCATCGGGCACCGGAGTTCTTTACGGCGCCAAGGGCATCGACAACATGATTTTCACCAGCTTCCGTTATTACCTCCCGTAAACCACGAACTTTCGGGTTCGAGCACACAGAGGGGCAGCCGCGGTACGGGCTGCCCCTTCAGTTACGAGCGCACTTTACTTATACCTATTTCAAGGAATCTGCTCGAACCGGATAACTCCCTGAACATCGTAAGCAATCGTCGATCGAAGACGACGTTGCCCGGCGGAGGAGAAGATCATCCCAGGTGGCAGGCAAGGAGCAATACGAGAAACGCCGCTCATACGAGGAAAGAATTTGACTTTTTTAGGATCGAATAGTACGCTGACCAAGAGTAACCCTATGACTTGTTGTCTATCTACCTGTCGATAAAGTTCTGACGCCCCGTGCGGGCCAGGGGCCTATGGTCCCAACCCATCCAACTTCCCCAAAACTCATAAGGAGAACCCCAAGTGCCAAGAGCTCTTGCTATGCCTGTTTTTCTGCGCCTTTTGCCCGCGGCGATCTCTGTCGTCGTCTTCCTGCTTGCCATGGCGGCGGGTCTGCCACTGTTTGCGCAAGACGACATCACAACGCGAAACGCGACCTCCGGGGCCAACGGCGCCTTCATCACCGGCCCGGCCTCAAACCCCTTGAGCTTCCTGAACGGCTCGGCCTGGCGTACCACCGGCAACCCGGCGCCCTACGACTTTCACGATTTTGCTCCGTTCACCGACCTCGACAAAAAGCTGCCCCATTGGATTGATTTGCAGGGTGAGGAGCGGTTCCGGTATGAGGCGTACGACAATAATAGTTTCAAAGCGAATGTCGACGATTCGTACATTTTGAATCGCTTCCGGTTCCAGATGGATCTGCATACGGCCAGTTGGCTGCGGGTGACAGCGCAGGTCCAGGATTCTCGTTCCGGCTTTCAGAACCCGCCGATCGGGCCGCCGAACACGGTCCGCTGGGATCTGAAGCTGGCTTACGCAGAGATCGGCGACCCGGAGAAACACTGGTTCAGCCTGCGCGTCGGCCGGCAGCTTATCAACTACAACAACACCATCATGGCCAACTCCGAGTGGCGCAACCAGGCCCGCTCCTTCGATGCGGCGGTGCTGAACCTGAATGCAAAGCGCGAGCACCTGGGCATCATTGCCGCCTCGGCTATTGTCTCGCAGGCTTTTGGTGTGAGCCCGCATCAGGAAGGCAACAACATCTACGGAGCCTATGGCCGCATCGACGATTTTCTTGTGCCGCATTCCAACTTCGAGCCGTTCTTCCTGTGGCGCGTTCAGCCGGCAGAGGTGGTGGAACCGGCCACGGCCAAAACCGCCGGCAAGGAGAATGAGAAGGCCTTTGGTCTGCGTTTCAAGGCGCAAGCCCACACGGCGCTCGATTACGGGGGCGAGGTGATTCTCGAAACCGGCAAGGTGGGATCGCAGCCGCTTCGCGCCTCGGCAGTTCAGGCAGGCGCGGCCTACCAGTTCCTCGATGCCGCGTCCAAGCCGCGCGTCTTTACGCAGTACGACTACGCCACCGGCAACAGCAATCCGGCTCAGAACGGATCACACACCACCTTCGACACGATTTACCCGACCGCGCACGATCGCTTTGGCATTACCGACCTCTTCGGCTGGCAGAACATCGAGTCGGTGCGCGCGGGAGCCACGGTCGAGCCCCACCGGCGTCTCACCTTGACGGCGCAGGGGCTGGACATTTGGGCGGCCGATGCGCTGGACTCGATCTACAACACATCGGGAGGCGCGATCGTGTCAAACAAGACCAACCACGGCCGCCATGTGGGCGCGGAGATCGATGGCTACTCCTGGTACGAACTGAACAAGCACTTCAACCTGGGCGGCGGCATTGGCTACTTCGGCGGCGGCCAGTTCCTGACCAATGTGACCACCAACCACTCATACACGACCTACTACATTGCCCTGAACTTCAAGGACAACGGGAAGAAGTAGCCAGCGCACGGGCAATCGCATTTGGATTTCTTGAGATGTTTTGAAAAGGCACGGCTTTAAAGCCTGCCCTGAGCGTAGCCGAAGTGCGCCGCAAACCAACAAAAAACTCTTGGGCTTCAGCCCCTGTGGGATGGTTCGAAAGCAATCAGTACGTCCCTCAGGGGCTAAAGCCCTCGTTGATTTTGTGGCACTTACGGCACGGCTAGAGCGTTTTTCATTTAAGTGTTTACATATCCTGAAGCCGTTAGATAGTTCGAG